>NZ_JAPZSK010000006.1 GCF_027531815.1 Gemmatimonas sp.
CCCCTTGCGGAGCTCCTAATCGCGGAATCACAAAAATTCAGGTTGATGTCTCGCCAGAGCCCTGATCAGCCCTGGGTCATAAACACCGCCCGCACATCCATCGATCTCTTCCTCGGTTGTCAAATAGCGTCCTACCGTCCTGCGCGTAACCGCTTGCGGCTACACAAGTTCCTGCTTTCTTGATGGCCACCGTTTTGGCGGCAGCCTCTTTATTTACCAAGTTGAAGCGAACTTGTCAACTGCCTGTTTCACTTCTTTTTTCGCCGGCCGCGCGCTCAACCGCTCGAGTCGCATCAGCCGCAGCAAACTTGGCCCGCCGCCGCTGCTCCGAGCCGCTTGGACGAGGGTCGCTATAATCGCCAAACAGAAAGAGAAGCGCAACCTCTATCCGGAAAGAACTCCGACAAAACCAAGCCCTGACCGACTGCCTGATCCGTCACCTCCCGCCTGCCTGCCTTACATACAGCCGAGCTCGCCACGCGAGGAGAAAAAGCGCGGCGGCCGCTTTCGCGACCGCCGCGAAGTGCACCCTCTAGGACTCGAACCTAGAACCTACTGATTAAGAGTCAGCTGCTCTACCATTGAGCTAAGGGTGCGCACGCCCACACCATTGGGCTGAGCACGGTAAGCAGACGCGCCAGGAGGGACTCGAACCCCCGACCAACAGCTTAGAAGGCTGCCGCTCTATCCATCTGAGCTACTGGCGCCCGCACACGCTTGGTCACCCTCTCGGGCACCTGACTGCTACTCACCAACCGCTGATACCGCAGAGTCGGGGCGGCCGGATTCGAACCGGCGACCTCCTGCTCCCAAAGCAGGCGCGATACCGGGCTACGCTACGCCCCGCACATCAGCACCGCCTTCCAGCGGCGGGGTATGTTATCCCCGCCGTGGCGTCGGGTCAACTGGCAGCGGAAAAAAACTCGAGAGGTCAGCGAGCACGGCACGCACGGCCCGCCCCCGATGGCTGACCGCCGCCTTGGCATCGCGGGCCACCTCGGCGAAGGTGGCCTGCAACTCCTCCGACCAGAAGTAGGGGTCGTACCCGAACCCTCCCGTGCCCCTCGGCGCCGAAAGCACCTGCCCCGTCGTGCGCCCGTGCGCCACAACGGCTCCTTCCGGCCATGCACACGCCGCCGCACACTCGTAGGCAGCAGCACGTGACGAACGCCCGGCTGCCTCAGCCTCGCGCAGGCGTTCCTGCAGGTACGCGTTGTTGAACGCATCGAGTGCCGCCCCCTGCAACGCACTCCCCGACCAGCGTTTGCTGTGCACACCCGGGCGCCCGCCGAGAGCCTCCACGGCGAGCCCCGAATCATCGGCGAGCACCAGACGACCCGTCAGTGTGGCAAAGTACCGGGCCTTTGCTAGGGCATTCTCCTCGAAGCGATCGTACTGCTCGAGTCCCTCCTCCTCGGCCGACTCGACAACGCCCAGCGCATCGAGGGTGATCGCGTCCCAACCGTGCGTCGCCAGCAACGGGCCCAGCTCCCGGAGCTTACCCGCGCTGCGTGTCGCGAGCACGATCTGGCACGCTGCGGTCCCGCCCCTCGCCCCCGTCGTGGTCGCGAGCGACACCACCGTTACACCGGCATCGGGAGCGGCGCGGCGAGCACCTGCTGCTGCAGCGCATCGAGCTGACCGATTCCATGGACCGCGAGATCGAGAAGCGCATCGAGTTCACCGCGCGCAAAGGTGCCGTGCTCGCCGGTCCCCTGCACCTCCACGAACCGCCCCTCGCTGCTCATGACCACGTTCATGTCAACGCCGGCACGCACATCTTCCTCGTAGTCGAGATCGAGACGTGCCTCCCCGTCGATCACTCCCACGCTGATGGCCGCCACACGGCGACGAACCGGGGAGGCGGGCAACCGCCCCGTGGCCACCATCCACGCGAACGCGTCCTGCACCGCGACACACGCTCCCGTAATGGCCGCCGTACGCGTCCCCCCGTCGGCCTGCAGCACATCACAGTCGACCTTCACCGTGAACTCGCCGAACGCAAAACCGTCGAGCATGGCCCGGACACTGCGGCCAATGAGTCGCTGGATTTCGTGCGTCCGGCCGCCGACCTGCGAGCGCTCGCGCGACACCCGCGTGCGCGTGGCGCGAGGTAGCATGGCGTACTCCGCCGTGACCCACCCTTCACCAGAGCCTTTCTTCCACCCCGGCACACCGCTTTCCACCGACGCGGCACAGAGCACCCGGGTGCCGCCGAAGCTCACCAGGCACGAGCCCTCGGCGTACGCCACCGCCCCCCGCTCGAGCGTCACCGGACGCAACGCATTGTTGAGACGGCCCTGCCGCAGCAGGGTGATTGCCGTTGACGATTCAGCCACGAAGCTTCTCGATGATGGAGGTGGTGGATTGCCCAGGGACCAGCGGAATGACGACGACCCGTCCGGCCCGCGCGGTGACGATGTCGGCGCCCACGATCGTATCCGGCGCGTAGTCGCCGCCCTTCACGATCACATCGGGCAGGAGCCGTTGGACCAGCAACAGCGGCGTGTCTTCCTCGAACACCACCACCGCATCGACCGACTCCAGCCCCGCCAGCACCAGGGCACGCTCGGCCGTCGAGCGCACGGGTCGGGTCGGCCCCTTCAGGCGACGCACCGAGGCATCGCTGTTGAGCCCGACAATGAGCGCGGCGCCCTGACGCCGCGCGCCATCGAGCACGTCGATGTGTCCCGGGTGCAGCAGATCGAAGACGCCGTTGGTGAAGACCACCGGACCGGCAAGGCCCTGGCGCCATGTCGCTGCGGCTTCCCAATCCATGACCTTGGACGCCGGCGTGCGCGGCGCCGATGGCGTTACCACTGCGACTGCACCCCTTCGACGATGTCCGCCATGATGCTTTCGAGAGCATTCCTGCGACCGCTCGCCTCGCCCCCCTCAGCATACTGTCCCTCGCGCGACAGTCCCTTGCGGGCCAGCAGCACTCGGCTGGTGGCCGACTCGATGATTTCGATGTCGATGGCGAGCTGCAGGCGGCGACGATTCGATGCCGTATTGCGCGCGTCGGCTGCGGCGCCGAGTGGCAGGTCCACGTCGTACGTCACGATGGTGCCACGCACGACGAGATCTGCACGTGCCTCGGGGGCCTCACGCAAGTTGAGGCGGTCGCGCAGCACCGTCCGCAGCTGATCGAAGATCTCGCGCTGCAACTCGGGGGCAGCCGTCTGGTTGTCGAAGGGCTGAATGGCGACCGTCTTGAGATTGCGCGGCAACCCACCGCCACCGGAGAACCCGTAACAGCCCGCGCACAACAGGATGGCGCCGAGTCCGAGGAGGGCGCGTCGTGTCATGGGCCAGCGGTATGCATCAACGGCGGCGCCAGATGGCGTCATCGAAAGCCTCAACAATCGTGGTGTCGGAGACGGCAATGGCGAGTCGTCGCTTGCCGCGCTCATGAACATACTGCAACCGCAGCGTACCGTCGGCCCCCGGGACCCGAGACATCCACTCGATGACCTTGCCGTCTTCAATACGCTCGACGCGCGTAAGTGCCGTACCCGCAAAGGCCAGGCGCCACGCACGGCCGTCCGCACCGGAGGCATCGCTCCCGCGCAACTGGCCCAGATCCGCGCGCAGCGTATCGCCATCCATGCGCCCCACCGTATCGCGAGCCGGCGGTACGGCGAGACGGCCAAGCGACGCCCAGAGCAGTGGCACTGGTGGCAGCATACGCTTGACCAGGTCAATACCGGGGACCGTCAGTGTATCTCCCACCAATATCGCGTAGCCACCTGCCATGCCGTTGCTGAGGAAGAAATCGAGCCGGGCACGATCCGGCCCCTGACGGCGCACCGCACCGTCACCATTCGCTTCGAAGGTCTCGTCCTTGTACTGCCAGGTGAAGCGCAGGACCGTGGGCACGGTCGAAATGGCGGTCGGTGGCAGCACGGCGCGCGTTGGCGCCCCCACCAGAGGACGCGCCGTTGGCACACAGCCACCAACCGTGCTCGCGAGCACCAATGCCAGCGGCACTCCCCACCGCCTGCCCACACCCGGTGTCATGGCACTCGTACCTGCAGCATCCGATCACCTCGTACAATGCGGTCCATCACGTCGAAGCCGTCGACCACCTGCCCGAAGACGGTGTAGCCGCCGTCCAGATGAGGCTGGGTGGAATGGCACAGGTAGTACTGACTGCCCCCGGTGTCCGGCCCGGCGGTGGCCAAGCCGAGACAACCACGCCCGTGTCGCCGGCGGGACCAACTCTCGCGCAGCGAAAAGGGCGGCTCGGGTGCTCCGTCACCGCTGGCGATGTCGCCATCTTGCACGACGAAGTTCGGTACCACCCGATGGAAGATGGTGTTCCGATACTTCCCTTCTCGGGCAAGGCGCGTAAACGCTTCCACCACGAGTGGCGCGTCGTGGGCGAGCAGCTCGACCGTGATGGTGCCCTGGTCGGTGTCGATGAACGCGCGTGGGCGTGTCGGCGTACGCCAGTATCGCTCGACCAGCCGCTCGTACTCCTCGAGTGCCCGCGGGACGGGCACGCTGCTGCGCGGGGGCCGCGCCGACACCGTTGTGTCGCGCTCACCCAAGCGGGCCCGTGCCTCTCGCCGGACCCGGGGGTCGGCATCTGCCAGCAGCCGGCGCGCCAACGCACTGTCGAGCATGCTGCCGGGGTCTCCACCGCCAATCGCCGCCACACGATAACGCCAGTCGGCACGTCCGGCCCACTCCGCCTCCACACCGGCCGCCAACGGCAGCTGCGAACGGCGCAGGTGCGACAACAGGGTGCGACGCACGGCCAGCAAGGTGTCGGCATCCCACGCCCGCTGCCAGCGCGCAGCATCACGTCCGGCCGCTTCCGCATAGGCCTCCGCGAGGGCGACGCGCACATTCCGCGCGGGGTCGCTCCAGAGGGAGTCGACGGCATCGGCCATGAGGGGGCCGTAGGAGGCGGCGCTCTGCGCGGCATTGATGCGCACCCGCTCGCTCTCGTCACGCAGGAGTACACGCAGGGCTTCCCGTGCGCGACCGCCGAGTGAGTCACCGGCCGCCGAGCGCGCGAAGGCACGCGCCGCGTATTGCCGCACCTCCTCGTCGTTGTACGCCGCCACGGCGAAGAGCGCGCGTACGCCCGCCGGAGCGCGCAGCCGCGCCACAACATAGGCCGCGGCGCGTACCACCTCGGGTGCGGGATCCTGCAGCCAGGGCGTCACCGCCGCGATGGGTGCCTCGCGCAGCTTGAAGGTGGCCAGCACCAACGCGGCGCGTACAGCGGGCGCACGCGCCGTGACCGGGCTGCGTGTCACGGCGTTGGGGGCACCGTTGCCGAGCGCCGATACAATAACCTCCCGGCCCATCTCGCCCACTTCCCCCAGTGCCCAGGCGGCTTCGCGGGCGACCGCGTCTGGCGCACCCATCACGGCGCGCGCGAGCGACGGCACCGCCTCGTAGTCGCGCGCGATCCCGATGGCGTACGCGGCATTGGCGGCAATGGCCGTGTCACCATCGACGAGCAGCGCGCGCAAGCGTGGATATCGAAGGCGGATACGCGCCTGCCCGATCGCCAGCGCCGTGCGCGCTCGGCGCGCGGCGCTCGTGTCGGCGAGCAGACGATCGACGAGCGCCGTATCGGGACGTCGCTGGTCGACCATCTCCAACAGGCGAGCATCGGCGCTGAGACTCACCGCAGAAGACGCCGTGACTGGCGCCGCGGCGGGAACCGCCGCCGCGCCCGCTGCCCCGCGTCGCCCGCACGCGACCGTGACCAGCACAGCGGCCACGACGACCGCCCGCCCCCACCGGTTCGCGCCCGTCATGACGACACCACGGCATGACTGTCCTGCGCCTCGCCGCCCCGCATGGCCGCCTCGAGCCATGCGCGCACGTCCGCACGCAGTGTGCATGGGCGTCCCTCACGATTCATGCTGACCAGCGATGTGGTCGCGGACACCAGCACCTGCTCGGAATCCGCCCGCACGATACGATAGGCGAAGGTCATGCCCCGGGATCCGACCGACGTGAGTGTGGTGTGAACGCGAATGGGATCATCGTACCGGGCGGAGGCGCGAAAGCGGAGTGACGCGTCGCTCACCGCGAGCAGCACGCCGTCGCGTTCGAGGTCGGCGTAGCTGCGCCCTGCCCGCCGGATGAAGTCGGTGCGTCCGATCTCACACCAGACGAGGTAGTTGGCGTGGTAGACCACGCCCATCTGGTCGGTCTCGGCATAGCGCACCCGGAGTTCCGATACGGTTTCGTAAGCCATGGCAGGAAAATGCCAGCCTGCGGGACGTCCCGCACCCTCATCGCGCGGTTTGTCGGTCCTGTGGCAACGAGTTAGACTGCCTGCGTGCTGCCTACCCCCTGCCATATCCTCGGCGATGTGCATCTGGGTGTCGCCTCGGCGGAATCCGAACGGCGGCTCCTCCGGCACTTGCGCGCCCTTCCGGGACAGGCGCGGTCGCTCATCATCATGGGCGACCTGTTCGACTTCTGGTTTGCCTGGCGGCACGTCATGCCGCGGACAGGATTCCGTGTGCTGGCGGCGTTGGCGGATCTGGCGGACCAGGAGATCCCGGTCCTCTGGATCGGCGGCAACCACGATTGCTGGGGCGGCGAGGCGCTCCAGGCCGAAACCGGGGCCCAGTACACGCTGGAACCGTGGCGCGGCCTGATCGGGCCGTGGGATGCGCTCCTGGCGCATGGCGATGGGTTGCGCGAGGTCGAAGACGCACCGTATCGCCGCCTGCGCCGTGTGCTTCGGCACCCGTGGTCGATTGCCGCGTACTCGTGGCTGCATCCGGATTTTGCGTCGCGGCTTGCACACGCCAGTTCGAAGACCAGTCGGAAGGGGCGCGCCCGCGATGGAGGCGCCGGGTTACAGGCGGTCGGCACCGCGGCTCTCGCGTCAACCGACGGTCCTCGCCTCACCGTGCACGGACATTCGCACGTGCCCACGTTGGTGAGGGCCAGCCACGGCATATATGCCAACGCCGGGGCGTGGTACCTCGACCACCAGTACCTGCGACTGGAGGATGACCGTGCTGCCCGCATGCAAGCGCACGACGACGGCACCGTCTCGTTGATCGAACAGTTAGGGCGCCCGCACTGAGGTGCGGGGATGTGCGCTCCGTTCAGAAGCGCAACGTGGCGACGAAGAGCGGTCCGTTGGCGGTGGGCGCAGCCGAGAGCCGGATTGGCAGATCCCAGAGTTGCGCAGACACGAAGGCGTCGGCACCGGCGAAGAGGTGGTTGAAGGCCACGACGGCCAGCCAATCCTCCACGTGCAGGCGCCGCGTCCGAATGAGGTCGTCGTCGTAGCGGCTGCTGAGGATGCCGCTGCGTTGCACGGTGCCGGTACCCGAGACCGTGAACTCCAGCGGCAACGAATCGGCGAGAAAGCGCCGCGCCTCCCGGAGGTCGGCCGAGCTGCGCCGCACCATGACGAGTGCGGCCAGTTCCACGGCGGCGAAGAGCGCGCCTGACGAGCCGCGGTCGAGGCGGGACTGCCCGAGCCCGGGGAGGATGGCGGAATACACGAATGCCCGCCGCGGTGTCAGCGGCGGCGTGAACTGCCCACGCGGCCGTACTACAGGAGCGGGAGCGGCCGCGTTCGGCGCGCGCACGGCCGGCGCCGCGGCAGCGCGGGCGGAATCGGCCGCGGTGCGCACGCTGTCGCGAGCCTGCGCGCCACCGCGCCCGGGGCTGACCGCAAGCAGGAGCAGCAGTCCTGCAATGCACGCGCGGTGGCGGTGCCTGGGCGTGAGGGGGCGGTCGGCCATGGGGCGTGGTACTCCTCAGCGCGTCGGAAGAGCCGCCACGAGTTCCACCTCGACGCTCACGTTGCGCGGCAGTCCGGCCACGGCCACAGTCGACCGCGCGGGCCGCGCCTCGCCAAGGACGCGCGCATACACCGCGTTGAAGGCGGCGAAGTCATCCATCGTACGCAGGAAGCAGGTGGTCTTCACCACCTCTGCCCAGGTGACCCCGGCAGCGGCGAGCACCGCCGACAGATTGGCAAGCACCTGCTCTGTCTGGGCAGCCACGTCCCCGTCCACGATTTCCATGCTCACGGGGTGCAGAGGGATCTGCCCGGCCGTGAAGAGGAAGCCATTGGCCTTGACGGCCTGAGCGTACGGGCCGATTGCCTTGGGGGCATCATCGGTGTGCAGGATTTCGAGGCTCATGACGTGTGCGTGGAGTGAGTGAAAGAGGTCGGCGGTGGTCACTCGGTGGGTAACCGAAAGAACCGCTGGGTATTGCGCAGGGTGAGTGCCGCCAGTGCTTCGGCTGTGCTACCGCGCGCCGCGGCGAGTCGCCGGATGGTATGTGGCACCCACGCCGGTTCGTTGCGCTTGCCACGGTTGGGGATGGGCGCGAGATACGGGGCATCGGACTCCACGAGCAGCCTGTCGTCGGGCACCAATGCCAGCAGCGACTCGTCGTGCCAGTTCCGGAACGTGACGATACCACTGAACGAGACGAACCAGCCCGCGTCGAGGCCGGCCAGGGCCAGCGACGCACTTCCGGTGAAACAGTGCAGCACGCCGCGCACCCCGGCAGAGGCCGCCGCCCGCAACATGTCTCGCGTGTCGTCTTCCGCCTCTCGAGTATGCAGCACGATGGGGCGATCGAGTTCCGCCGCCAGCGCGAGTTGCGCGTCCAGCGTGCGGCGCTGTACCTCACGCGGAGCGTGATCGTAGTGGTAGTCGAGTCCACACTCGCCTACGGCCACGGCACCAAGCCGTACCGCGTCACGAATGGCCTCCGGATGCACCGCAGGGTCCCACTGGGCGGCATCATGCGGATGCAGCCCGCAGGTGTGATGCACGAGCCCGGGGAATCGCGCGGCGATCGCTCGTGCCCGCTCGGCGGCCTCCGGCGATTCGCCGATACAGACGAGGGCCCGCGCACCTGCTGCGCGGGCCCGGTCGATGACGGCGTCCACCTCATCGGTGAACGCCGTGCTGGCGAGGTGCACGTGGCTGTCAGCGTACGACGCCACGGGCATGATCGCCGGGGTTTCGCTCACTCGTTCAACGCGCGGCGAGACGCTCCGTACCACGCGCGCCCTTGGTGCTGGGCGGCGCCGCATCCTTGCCGGCCTTGGCCGCCATGGCGGTCGCACTGTCGTCGTTGCGCGGATACTTGGACTCGATCCAGAGCAGGATCGGGCCGGCGACGTAAATCGACGAGAACGTGGCGATGAAGACGCCGAACGCCATGACCCACGCGAACGGACGAATGACCTCACCGGCAAGCAGGAGCAACGCCAACGTCGCGAGGAGCGTGGTGGCGTGTGTCATGATGGAGCGCGGCAGCGTCTCGTTGATCGATTTGTCGAGCAGTGCCGCCAGCGTCATGCCCTTGTGCGGCTTGCGCAGGTTTTCGCGCACGCGATCGAAGATGATGATCGTGTCGTTGGCCGAGTAGCCGAGGAGCGTGAGGATGGCCGCGACCACCGTGAGCGACACTTCGAGGTTCGTGAGCTTGATGAACGCGAACGTGACAAGAATGTCGTGGCTCGTGGCCAGCACGGCAGCAATGCCGAACCGCCAATCGAAGCGGATGGCCAGATAGACGAGCGTGAACAGCGACGCGATGAGCATGGCGGTCGCGGCGCCGGAGCGCAGTTCACTACCCACCTTGGGGCCCACCGCTTCGGTGCGCACGATGTTCACGTTGCCGGCACCGAACTGCTGGTCGAGCGCCGTCTGGATCTGCTTGGAGATGCCCTCAGCGCCAGCGGCCTGCGCTTCGACCTGCTTTTCGTCACGGGCACGGATGGTGTACTCGAGCGGACCGCCGTACTGCTGGATTTCGGCCCCCGCGATGCCGGCCTTGTCGAGCGTCCCGCGCACCACGGCCACATCGGGTGCCTGCTTGAACTGCACCTGCATGAGGGTGCCACCCGTGAACTCGATACTGTAGTTCACGCCACCGGTGATGCCGAACGTCACGAGCCCCGCGGCGATGAACGCCACCGTGAGACCGGCCGCCAGCTTCCAGTGCTTGATGAATTCGTACTTGGTGTTGTGGAAGATACGCAGCATGACGGCCTCAGATGCTCAGCGTCTGGGTGCCGCGCGAGCGGTTCAACCAGATCAGGAAGAAGGTCTTGCTCACGAAGATCGCCGTGAACAGCGAGGCCACGAGGCCGGCCACGAGCGTGACGGCGAAGCCGCGAACGGGGCCCGTACCGTACTGGTACAGCACCATGCCCGAGAGGATGGTGGCGGCCGAGGTATCGACGATGGCGCTGAGGGCGTGGCGGAAGCCCTCGTCGATCGCGAGACGCACCGACTTGCCCTGATCGAGCTCTTCGCGAATACGCTCGAAGATGAGCACGTTCGCGTCGACGGCGATGCCGATGGAGAGCACAAAGCCGGCGAGACCGGGGAGCGTGAGCACGGCGTTGAAGCCGGCGAGCATGGCCATGGTGTACACCATGTACAGCATCAGCGCGGCGACGGCGAGCGCCCCGGACAGCTTGTAGTACACGACCATGATGGCGAGCACGAGCCCGAAGGCCGCAATCAGCGCGAAGATACCCTTGTTGACGGAGTCGTTGCCGAGGCTGGCGCCGATCTGGCGCACCTCGGCCACCTTGAGCGGCACGGGCAGCGCGCCCGCGCGCAGCACGAGGGCCAGGTCCTGGGCCGCCTGCAGCGTGCCACCACCCAGCGTGATCTGGCCGTTGCGGCCAATGGCGCTCTGCAACGTGGGCGCCGTGATGACCTTCTGGTCCAGCACGATGGCCATGTTGTCACGAATGTGCTTGCCCGTTTCCACCTTGAAGCGGCGGGCGCCCTCGTTGTTGAGGGTAAACTGCACCACGTTGCCCTCAACCGGGTCGGTATTGGGGCGGGCATCGGTCAGCACTTCGCCGGTAATGATGGGACGCG
Source organism: Gemmatimonas sp. (assembly GCF_027531815.1). NCBI lineage: Bacteria > Pseudomonadati > Gemmatimonadota > Gemmatimonadia > Gemmatimonadales > Gemmatimonadaceae > Gemmatimonas > Gemmatimonas sp. Next base: position 10,866 of record NZ_JAPZSK010000006.1, read on the forward strand.
CATCGAGGACATACAGCGCGCGGAAGCGCTGCGGACCCGTTTCCACCGTGTCCACCACGCCCCAGCGGATCACCTTGCCGGGCGGCATGGCGGCCTGGAGGGCCGGCAGCTGCAGCGCGCGATCGATGGCTGGGAAGGCCGTCTCGGAGACGATGTACTGTCCGGGGATCTGCCCGGGCTGCACGTTGTTGGCAAAGAGGCCCCCGGCGACCGGCTTGGCAGCAGCGCTGTCGGTCCCGGTGGTCCCGGCAACAGCGGCGCTGTCCTTGGGGGCGCTGTCGCTCTTCTGCGTGAGCAGCGACGTCACCGAGGTGGACTTGGCAGAATCGCCGGCAGCCGGAGTCCCGGTGGCCTGCGAGCCGACCGCGATCCCTGCCGCCCGGGCGATTTCATCGAACCGCGGCGTCGCCTTTTCGAGGGCGCCGGTTTCGTCGGTGATTTGGAACTCGAGGAAGGCTGACTTCTGCACCACATCCTGCGCACGATCGGGGTCGTCGATGCCCGGCAGCTCGACGATGATGCGGTCGTTGCCCACCTTCTGCACGACCGGTTCCGAGACGCCGAACTCGTCGATGCGCTGCCGCACGACCTTCAGTGCACGATCGAGCGCTTCCGACTTGTTGGCCACCGCCTGCTTGGACTCGTCCACCTCGAGGGTCAGGTGCATACCGCCCTGCAGATCAAGTCCGCGCTTGAGCGGCACGCGCCGCACGGTGTCGTACACGAACACGCCATCGCGCTTCACCCGTTCAACGACGGTGCGCGGAAAGAGGGCCCATGCAGAGGCCGCGAAGAGTCCCACGATGAGCAGGACGCGGTACTTCAGGTTCGCCATCGATGCCGGTGGCCAAAGGGAATGTCGGCACGCCCTGGGGAGAGGCGCGGGAAACGGCGCGAAGTGCGCCAAGCCCCTTAACTTAGGGGCGCAGCGGGTCGCGCGGTAGCCAGTGCCACCCGCGCCTGCGCTTCATCTTCGGCCAGCTGTGCCTTGAGGGCCCCCAGCCCCGCGAACGGGCGGGTCCCGCGCAACCGCCCCACGAAATCGAGACGCACGTGGGCACCGTACCAGTCGCCGGTGGCATCGAACACGTGCGTTTCGATGCGCCGGTGGAAGTCCCCCACCGTGGGACGTGGCCCGAGGTTGAGCATGCCGCCGTACTCGCCGGCCGGCAGCTGGACCCGCACGGCATACACCCCGTCGGGGGGGAGCAGCTTGCGATCGGGGAGGGGTTCGAGGTTGAGCGTGGGATAGCCGATGGTACGCCCCCGCTGGTCGCCTCGGACGATGCGCCCCGAAATGCTGTACGGACGTCCAAGCCCCAATGCGGCGCGCGCCAGGTCACCGCCAGCGACGGCGCGGCGGATGGCCGTCGAGCTGATGGCGTGCCCATCGGGCGTATGCACCGGGGGGAGCACGGTGACCTGAAATCCCCGCCGGCGCCCCAATTGCCGGAGCACCTCGATGTCCCCCAGGCGTCCGCGACCGAAACCGTGGTCGTGCCCCACCAGCAGTTCGCGCAGGGCAAACCGGCCCAGCAGCACATCGTCAACGAACTGCTCGGCCTCGAGCGCCGCAAGGCGCGGCGTGAAGGGGAGGACCGCCACATACGAGACGCCCGACTGGGCGAACATGGCCAGCTTCTCGTTGGTGAGGGTGAGGAGCGGCGGTGCGGCGGCCGGGTTGACCACCTCGAGGGGATGCGGATCGAAGGTCACGACCACGCTGGGCAACGACTGCTCCGCAGCCCGGCGCACGAGGGTGGCCAGCACATCCTGATGGCCCCGATGTACGCCGTCGAAGGTGCCCACGGTGACCACGGCGCCATGTTCCAGCGGCAGACCGATCGGTTCGCCAAGCGGTCTCATGACGCGTTATCCCCCAACAGGACCACACGCGGCTGCCAACGGTCGGAGCCTGTACGGATGGCCATGGCCACCACCTCGTCATCACGCAACAGTGCGGCCCGCTCCCCATCGACGGTGGCGCGCAGTGGCCGCCCGTGCCGCAGATCGCGCAGTTGGTCGGCGTCGAGTGGCTGGTGCGCCACCGCGCCCAGCGCGGCCAGCGGTGACCGCAGCGTGACGGCGCCGTCGGCGATGGCACCGGGCACCAGCATGCTCCACGCGACAGCATCGGCCACCTGCGCGGGGCCACTCGCCACCCGGCGCAACGCTTCGCAGTGGGCCGCAGAGCCCAGCGCACGTCCCAGGTCACGGGCGAGGGCGCGAATGTAGGTCCCGCTCCCGCAGCGGATGCGGGTGTGGAGGCGGTCGGCGCTGCCCTGCAGCCATTCCCAACCGTCCACCGCGATCTCAACGGGCGGCAGGTCGACGTGCCTGCCCTTTCTGGCCAGGGCGTACGCGCGCACCCCATCGACATGCTTGGCGGAGAATGCCGGTGGGATCTGCGCGATGCGCCCCGTGAGGCCAGCCTCGGCGGTACGGCGCACGGCGTTGCCCATCTCGGTGAGCCACTCGACTGGGGGGGGCGATGCCGTGCGCGTGGGCACACCCGTGGCGTCGTCGCTGTCCGTCTCGTGGCCGAAGCGGATGACGGCCTCGTACACCTTGGGTTCTCCCACGAGGTACGGCAGCAGGCGCGTACAGGGGCCGATCGCGAGCACCAGCAGACCGGTGGCGAACGGATCGAGCGTGCCGGCATGGCCCACGCGCCGGCTGCGCGCCGCACGGCGTACAACGCTCACGACATCATGCGAGGACAAACCGGCCGGCTTGTCAACGTAGAGCAAGCCGGAGGTGAGCGGCGAGGGCGGTGACGGTGGCCCCACCGACACGGGCGCGTCGACGGTCAGGATTCCGGCGCGCCCGGGGCGGCGGTGGCGTCGTCGCCCGTTGGTTCCTGCTCACGCTGATCGCGCTCATCGCGAATCTGCGCCAGCAGACTCTCGATGCGCGACGCGCGCGCCACGCTTTCGTCGGTACGGAAGTGGATCTCCGGAGCCGATCGCAGCCGGAGCGTTTTGCCAAGCACCGAGCGCAGGTGGCTGGCCACGCTGGCCAGCCCCTCCGTCGTGGACTTCTTCTCGGCTTCGTCGCCCATGAGGCTGACGAAGACCGTCGCGTGCCGAAGATCGCGCGTTACATCCACCGCCGTCACGGTGACGAACGCCTTGATGCGTGGATCCTTCGCGCCTTCCGCCAGGAAGGTCGCGACCTGTTCACGAATCGCTTCGGCGACGCGGTCGGGACGCCGCGGTTCGCCCATGGTGCCTCCTCAGGCCTTGGAGGCCTGATCGAGCGTACGCGCTACTTCCTCCGTGCGGTAGCACTCGAAGACGTCCCCGATCTTGAGATCGTTGAAGTTCTCGATGCCGATACCGCACTCGTAGCCTTCCTTGACCTCGTTGACGTCATCCTTGAAGCGACGCAGCGAGGCGATGGCCCCGTCGTAGATCTCGATCCCATCGCGGATGACGCGGATGCGCCCCTTCCGGTTGATGATGCCGGAGCGCACGATGGTACCGGCGATGGTTCCGACGCGGGCCACCTTGAACGTTTCACGGACTTCCGCTTCGCCGAAGACCACTTCCCGCTCTTCCGGACGCAGCATCCCCTCGAGCGCCGCCTTCACATCGGCGACTGCCTCGTAGATGATGCGATACAGCTTGATGTCGACGCCCTCGCGTTCCGCCGCGTTGCGTGCGTTGTTGTCCGGTCGCACATGGAAGCCGATGATGATCGCGCCGGCCGCCTTCGCGAGCAGGATGTCGCTTTCGGCAATGGCACCGACCGCGCGGTGGATGATCTCCACCTGGACTTCGCTGTTGGACAGCTGCTGCAGCGCGTCGGCGAGGGCTTCCGCCGGCCCGCCCTGATCGGCCTTGATGACGAGTCGCAGCTGGCGCTTCTGGCCAGCCGAGGCCTGGGACATGAAATCCTCGAGCGAGACCACGCCGCGCGTGGTGCGACGGCTCTTGGCCTCCCGATCGAGCCGCTCACGACGCTGCGCGATTTCGCGCGCAGCGGTGGCATCATCGACCACCAGCAGCTGATCGCCCGCCATAGGCACGCCGGTGAGACCGAGGATCTGCACCGGAATGGCCGGCCCGGCCTGCTTCACCTGCTTGCCACGCTCGTCGAGCATGGCGCGCACGCGGCCGGAGTGGATACCACAGATGTAGTCGTCACCCACCTTGAGCGTGCCATTCTGCACGAGCACCGTAGCCACGGGGCCCTTGCCCTGGTCGAGCTGGGCTTCCACCACGGAGCCGACGGCGCGGCGGTTGGGGTTGGCCTTGAGCTCGAGGATATCGGCCTGCAACAGGATCTGATCGAGCAGCTCGGCCACGCCGGTGCCCTTCTTGGCCGAGATTTCCGAGTGCAGGACCGTGCCGCCGAAGTCTTCGAGCACGACTTCGTGCTGCAGGAGGTCCTGCTTCACCTTCTCGATGTTCGCCGTCGGCAGATCGACCTTGTTGATGGCGATGATGATGGGAACACCGGCACTCTTGGCGTGCGAGATCGCTTCGATGGTCTGCGGCATCACCTGGTCGTCGGCGGCAATGACGATGACGACGATGTCGGTGACCTGCGCACCGCGGGCACGCATCGCGGTGAACGCTTCGTGACCCGGGGTATCGAGGAAGGTGATGAGGCGCTTGCCGGCGACCTCCACGTGGTAGGCACCGATGTGCTGCGTGATGCCACCGGCCTCGCCGGCCACGACGTTCGCCTTGCGGATGTAGTCGAGCAGCGACGTCTTGCCGTGATCGACGTGCCCCATGATGGTGACGACCGGCGGGCGCGGGCGCAGATCTTCCTCGCGGTCCTCTTCACCCTGATCGGGGACATCGGCGGCATAGTCGGATTCCTTGACGGCCTGGAAGCCGAACTCGCCAGCGATGAGCTCGATCTGGTCGAAGTCGAGCCGCTGGTTGATGGTAACCATCAGCCCGAGCGACTTGAAAGCGAAGCCTACGATCTGCGTGGCGGAAATGCCCAGAATCTGCGCGAGTTCGGAGACGGTGATGAACTCGTTGACGCGCACCGTCTTGCGCTCGCGCTCCGCCGCCGCCTGCCGCTGTTCCTCGGCCTCGGCGCGCATTTCGGCACCGAAGCGACGCCCCGGGCGACCGCGCGTGGGCGCGCCGCGCATGGCGGTCATGGTCTTGGTGATGTTGGCCGACACGGCTTCCTGGTCGACCGCCCCGCGCTTGCCCTTCTTCCCGCGACGCTGCTGGTTCTGGCCGCCGGGCTGGGCCATTCCGCCCCCCTGCTGCTGCCCACCGGTACCGGTTCCGGCGTGCTGGCCGCCGCCATGCTGCGGCGGTGCCCCGCCGGGACGACGATCGTCGCGGCGCTGGCCCTGCGACAGTCCACCGCCAGGCGCGGCGGAGGCAATGGGACGCGCTGAGCCGAAGTTGGGGCTGGCGCTGGCCACCGGCCGCGGACGCGGCGCACCGGGCACGACCGGCCGCGGGCGCGGGCGGTCTGCCGGCAGACTCGGAGCCGCTGGGGCGGCCGGTGCGGCGGCGACCGGCTCTGCGCCGGTAGCCGGAACCGGCGCCGCAGCCGGTGCGGCCGGTGTCACCGCTGCCGCCGGCGGCAGCTCGGGGGCGACGAACGTGACCGGCGCGGGCGTCTCCAGCTTCCGCGGAGGTTCCGCCGGCGCGGGCACGGCAGCGGGCAGATCCGTGACGGGCGGCCGCGTGTCCGCCGCCGGCGGGGCGGATGCGACGGGCGCCGGTACCGCGGCAGGCGCCGCCGGTGTCTCTGCGGGCGCGGCGGCTTCGACGGCCGGACGCTCCGGCTTCCGCGCCGGGACGGGCACGATGTCGGGAGTCGGCTCCGGCGCGGCCGGCGCGGCGGCCGCGGCAGTTTCGGCGGCCGCGACCTCGGGCTCGTGGTGCTCGGCAACGTCGGCGGCGCGACGCCGGCGCACGGCCGGCGTGGGCGACGCGGCTTCGAGCTCGGGAGTGGCCACCGCTTCTGCCGCCGTCGTGCGACGACGGCGCGGAGCGGCCGCAGGCGCCGGCTGCGCCTTTTCGGCGCGCAGCCGCTTCTCGCGCTCCCAGCGGGCGCGAATTCGCGAGACCTGATCATCGGTCAGCAGCGACAAATGGCTGCGAACCGGGACATCCATCTGGCGCAGCAGTGCGATCACCTCGTCCGCCGAGATGCCGAACTCACCCGCCATGTCATGCACACGAAGCTTGGTCAACCCGTCCTCCTACCGCGAAACGCGCGTCGCGTCGCCTGCCGGGGCTGCCCCGGCTACGGCGCCACGGATTCCGCGCGCCAGCGCCTGATCTACGATCCCTATGGCCGCCGTGATGTCCCGTCCCACAGCGCCTCCCAACTCGGCCGCACTCGGCCACTCCACCATCTCCACCCCCCGGGCCCGGAGGACCGGCACCACCTTGTCGAGCGAGTGCCGGGACACGTCGCGCGCCACCAGCACCAATTGCACACTGCCCTTCTGCGCGGCGAGCCGCACCTGCTCTGCGCCCACCACCACCAACCGGCCTCTCGCCCCCAGACCGACCAGCCCGAGCACCTTGCGGCGCACCGTGTCGGTCAGCGGGGACGACCCGCCGTCTGCTTCACTCACGCCCCGCGACCGTCCTCGTCATCCTCGGTGGTGAGCTCGTCGATGATGGCCATGATGCGATCGGCCTCCTCGGGCGCAATGCCGGGCAATCGCAGCAGATCATCCCGATCGAGATCGAGAATGTCGTTGAGGGTACGGTATCCCGCTTCGGCCAGCACCGCGACCGTCGCCGTTTCGAGCCCCTCGATTTCGTTGAGCGGCACGTCGGCTTCGGCGTCATCCGGCAGCGGCGCGAAGAGGGGCGATTCCCCACCCTTTTCCATCCACTCCCGGCTCGAGTACAGGTCGATCTTCCACCCCGTCAGTTCGGACGCCAGTCGCACGTTCTGCCCGTTGCGACCGATCGCCAGCGACAGTTGGTCCTCGTCGACGACGGCCTGAATGGTGCGCGACACCGCATCGCTGAACACCCGCGCCACCCGCGCCGGCGCCAGCGCCAGCTTGGCGAACCGTTCCGGATCGGGAGACCACGGCACGATGTCGATGCGCTCGCCGCCCAGTTCATTCACGACCGCCTGCACCCGAGCGCCCTTGAGGCCCACGCACGCACCGACCGGATCGACCGCTTCATCACGCGACGTGACCGCGATCTTGGTGCGGCTACCGACTTCGCGCGCCGCGGCCTTGATCTCCACGATCCCCTGCTGGATCTCCGGCACCTCGAGCTTGAACAGCGCCTGCACGAAGAGGGCGTCGGAGCGGCTCAGAATGAGGCGCGGCCCCTTGGGCGTATCCTCGACCCGCTTGAGCACGGCGCGCACCGGCTCGCCCTGATGGTAGTGCTCCCGATGATTCTGCTCACGGTACGGGATGATGGCCTCGGCCTCCCGGAACTTGTTGAGCATAACCACCAGTTTGCCGCGCTCGATCTGCTGGACCTCACCCGACAGCAGGTCACCCACCCGCCCCGCGAACTCGTCGCGGATACGCGTGCGCTCGCCTTCGCGAACCCGCTGGATGATGCGCTGCTTCGCCGCCTGAACCGCCGTGCGCCCGAACTCCATGAAATCGACCGGGATTTCCATGACGTCGCCGACCTGGAATTCCGGATCCATGAAGCGTGCTTCCTCGACGGTCACCTCGCGCGATTCGTCGGTGACCTCGTCCACGACCGTCTTGAGCAGCACGATGCGAATGGCGCCCTTGGCTTCGTCGATCTCGATTTCCGCCTGGACGTTGGCCCCGTGCTTCTTGGCCAGGGCGGCAAGAATGCCGTCCTGGAGAAGCCCGTGCAGCTCCTCGCGCGTGATCTGCTTGAGGTTCGACAGCTCACGTAACGCTGTGAGAATTTCCGCCGATCCGGCCATCCGTGTCCCCTATCGTTTCCAGTGAAACGCCAATCGCGCCTGCGTGATCTCACGAAGCGGCACCTGCACCTCCCGCCCCTTCGGATCCCGCACCAACGCGACCTCAGCGCCTGCCTCGCCATCGAGCGCGAGAATCTCGACTTCCTGTTTTCCACCTGCCAGCAAAGGGCTCGTCACCGTGGCCCGACGTCCAATAAACCGGCGCCATTCCGCGGCGTTCCGGAGCGGACGATCCGCACCCGGAGACGACACCTCCAACACATACTGCTCGGCAACCAGCGCGTCGGCCTCCAGCCGCGCTTCGAGAGCCCGGGACGCCCGCGCGCAGTCGTCGATCGTGATCTTTTCGCCGTCTCGCCGATCGATCCGGATTTCCAGCACGGGACGGGCTTTGGACCCACCCCGCCGTAGCTCGACCAGGTCGAAGCCCAACGTGTCAAGTTCTTGCGCGACAATGGGTTCGATGGACTCGCTCACCTGCTGACCTCCGGCCGACCACGGACCGCTTCCTGCACCATGAACGTGCGAAACCCCCAGAGAACAAAAAAGTGTGGGGGCCATCCCCACACTTCTTCCGCCCGCGGTGAGCGAGCGATATCACGAAGAGGTTACGTCTCAGACTCGCAAGCTAGGGACCGGGTATGGCCGGGTCAAGATGACAGGCGTGCCCTGTCCGCCTTTCGGACGCTCCGGACGACGCGATCCGGCGCCCATCCCCGTCATGTCAGGGCGATGATGCCCAGCATGCGGCCCGCGTCGCCGCTGCGGTGCGAGAAGTAGCGCGCAGTGTCACAGCGCGAACACCCTGATGACGTTCGTACCGTGGCGACACGCCGTCGAGCCGCCTGTCTAGCGAGGGCCGCTCGGACATCGAGCAGCCCCTTGCCGTGATGCGCCCCACCGTGAACGGCCCGCAGCACCTCAGGCCCCACCTCGTAGCACTGGCCACAAATGGACGGGCCCAGCCAGATCGTGCATTCCTCTTCAGGGAAGCCGAGCGACGCGAGCGCATCGAGCCCCCGGTCGAGGATCTCAGCGGCGGTCCCGCGCCATCCGGCATGCAGGGCGGCAATCGCACCCCCCGGGTGCCACAGCAGAACCGGTGTGCAGTCGGCTACCGTGACCGCGAGCGCGGTGCCGCGAGCAACGCTCACGTGACCGTCCGCTTCCATCCCACGAAGCCACCCGCGCCACCCGGCACCGTGCGTCATCACCTCGGCACCGTGCACCTGATGTGCCGTGGCCAGCCGCTCCACCCCGAGGTCGCCGAGGTCCGCCAGCAGCGCCCCCCACCGCCCCATGACGGCGCCGACCGGTTCGTCGCTCCCCAGGCCGAACGACCCGTTGGCCTTGGTCGTGGTCCACCCGCGGATACCAGGTGGCAACCCGTCGACCGGCTCGGCGAGATGAAGGGTGCGCGGCGTCATGCGCGGTTGACCGACGTTCAGTGGGCGCTCAACTCGACCCGCCTGATGCGGGCACCCAAGGCGCCGAGCCGCGACTCGATGCGCTCATACCCACGCTCGATCTGCTGTGCGTTGTTGATGATGCTCGTCCCATCGGCACAGAGCGCGGCCAGCAGCATCGCCATGCCCGCGCGGATGTCGGGCGATTCCACGGTTCCCCCGCGCAGTTGCGTGGGCCCCGACACGATGGCGCGGTGCGGATCACACAGGACGATGCGCGCGCCCATGCCCACCAGCTTGTCGGTGAAGTAGAGACGCGATTCGAACATCTTCTCGTGGAAGAGGATCATGCCTTCGCACTGGGTGGCGGCGACGATGGCGATGGACATGGTGTCCGCCGGGAACGCCGGCCACGGCTGGTCCTCGAGCTTGGCCACATGTCCGCCCAGATCCGTCTGCATGCGTCGCGACTGTTCCGCCGGGACGAGGAGATCGTCGCCCTCCACCACGCAGCTGATGCCGAGCTTCTCGAATCCCAGCAAGGTGCTCCGCAGATGCTCCACCCCTGCCCGCTCGATGCGCAGCGCGGACCGTGTGACCGCCGCGAGCCCGATGAATGACCCCACTTCGATGTGATCCGGGCCGATCTCGTGCGTCGCGCCGCCCAGCGGTAGCCCCCCCTCGATGGTATACACGTTGGACCCGATCCCCTCGATGCGCGCGCCCAGCGCCACGAGGAAGCGTGCCAGATCCTGCACGTGCGGTTCACTCGCGGCATTACGCAACGTCGTGCGCCCCCGGGCGGCGACGGCCGCCACCAGCGCGTTTTCCGTGGCGGTGACGCTGGGCTCGTCGAGAAAGACGTCGGCGCCGATCAGCCCGGCGGTGTCGAAACGGAAGCGCGCCCCGAGCTCATACGTGGCCCCCAGCGCCTGCAGCACATGGAAGTGCGTGTCGAGACGCCGGCGGCCAATGACATCGCCACCCGGTGGCGACAGCGTGACGGTACCGCAGCGCGCCAGCAGCGGCGCCGCAAGCAGGATGGACGCCCGAATGCGGGCACACATGGCGGGGTCGAGATCGGCCGCGCGCACCGTCTGGGCATGGATGCGGAGGGAGTTCTCGCCGGTCCATTCGCAATCGGCACCGGTGGTACGAATGAGCTCCACCAGCGTTTCGATGTCGCGGATGCGCGGCACGTTATGCAACTGTACCGGCTGGTCGGTAATGAGTGCCGCCGCGACGATCGGGAGCGCGGCATTCTTGTTGCCCGCGGGGCGAATCGACCCCTGGAGGCGCTGACCACCTTCAACGATGTATTGGACCGCAGACATGAGCCGGGAGCGGGACGCGGGAATTCGGGGGACGGGAAGCTTCAAGGTTAGTCACGCGCCGCCATGGACACGAGCCTCTGTAGCCTTTAGATCAGAAGCATGGCCTTCGCGCTCGCTTTGCCTCGGCTCGTGGCATGGTCCCTCCTGCAGGTGAGCAGCCTGCCCGATACGATCGTGACCCGGACCATTCCGGATCGCGGTGTCCTGGAATGGACGAGCGGCCTCCTGCAGATCTTGGTGCTGCTGCTGGCCGTGGGCGCCCTCGTTACCCTGATCCTGCTGCTCCGCGCCGTACGCGATGGGGTGCTGAAGCTCAATGGTACGCTCGACCGGCTGGCCGCCGACACCCGTCCGATGCTGGCAGACGCGAGCGCCATCGTCCGCGATGCGCGCGATACCGTGGCGACGGTGAAACGGGATGTGGCCGCGGTAACCGATGCGGCCGCCGCCGTTGGCGACACCATCCTCGATGCCGCCGCGGTGACCGCGCGCCGGGTCGATGAGGTGAATGCCGTGCTTGACGTGGTGCAGGACGAGCTCGAGGAAACCGCGATCACGGCCATCGCTGCCGTTCGTGGCGTGCGTCTGGGTGCCCACGAGCTGGTGGCGCGCTTTCCAGGCAAGGGGCGCAAGCGACGGCGCCCGACCACGACGGATCGGGACGACGAGGGGTGAGCGTGCGGCCACGCGCCAGGGTGCCGTGGGCGGCATGCCTGCTGCTGGCGCTGCTTGCCCTGGTCGCGACACCGGCCGAGGCCTGGGCGTGGACGCCGGGGACGCACGTCTTTCTCGGCGATGCGCTGCTTCGCCATCTCTCGCTGGTTCCGCCGCACATCGGTGCCCTGCTTGCTGCGTATCCGGCCGACTTTCTGTACGGGTCGATTGCGGCGGACACGAGCATTGCCAAGAAGTACGCCGAGGTCGGTCGGCATTGCCACTCGTGGCATGTGGGCATGGAGATCCACGACAAAGCGAACCCTCCGGCCTTGCAGGCCTTCGCGCTCGGGTATCTGGCGCATCTGGCCGCCGACGTGGTGGCCCACAACTTCTTCGTGCCCCGCCAGCTGGCGGTGACCTCGAGTACGAGTGCGCTGGGGCACAGCTACTGGGAAAGCCGCATCGACACCCACCTTGGCGATCCGTGGCCCCGCCGAGCCCGGGAACTGCTGCGGCTCGATCATTCGCCGGCCGACCAGCACCTCGATCGCATCCTCAGCCCCACGCTGTTTGGTACGCCCACCAATCGCCGGATCTTCCGCGGCATGGTGTACGTGACCGACACCGAATCGTGGCAGCGGATCTTTCAGCTGGTTTCCGAGAACAGTCGCTGGGATCTGGCCGACGCCGACGTCGGCCGCTATCTGGCCCGCGCCTTCGACTACATCGTGGACCTGCTGAATCGTTGGGACCGCAGTGAGCCGTTCACCTTCGATCCATCGGGTGATACACCGCTCCGCGAAGCCAAGCGGGTACGGCGGCAGGCGCGACGGGAGGGCGGCGATATGCGCGCGGCGCTCGAGGCCGACCGCATGTTCGGCATGCCGGTCACCCCGTTGCGCCACGCCCTCGATCTTCCTGCCCCGTTGTTCAGCCCCCGCGAGCGGCCAGCAACTGGTTGACCTTGCGGGGATCGGCCGACCCGTTCGACTTCTTCATCACGAGGCCGACCAGCACTCCCTGCAGCTTCTTCTCACCGCTCATGAAGCGCGCCGCCTCCGCGGCATGTTCGGCGAACACCTCGTCGATCCACCTCACCAGGGCCTCGTCGTCACGCACCTGCAGCAAGCCGGCCGCGCGGGCCACATCGAGCGGCGATCCCGGATCCTGTTCGAGCACGGTGAAGAGCTGACGCGCCGCCGTGTTGGAGAGTTGCCCCGACACTTCGAGCGCGATGAGGGCGCCCAGCCGCTCTGCCGACACGGGATGGTGGGCGAGTGGCGTTCCGGAGGCGTTCACCGAGGCCAGCACCGGTCCGAGCATCCAATTGGCGGCCCGTTTGGCGTCACCGGCCGCTACCGCGACCGCCTCAAAGCGATCGGCCAGCTCCCGCGTGGCGAGCAGCTGTTCGATCTCGGCATCGGCCAGCGCATACTGCGCGGCGAAGCGTGCACGGCGCGCCGGCGGTAACTCCGGCAGCGCGGCATGCTGGTCGGCGATATAAGCGGGGGCGAGCTGCAGCGGCGGCAGGTCCGGCTCGGGGAAGTACCGGTAATCGTGGCTTCCCTCCTTGCTGCGTGAGGGGCGCACCTCGTTGCGCTTGTCGTCGTAGAGCATGGTCTGCTGCTCGATGCGCCCTCCGTGGGCCAATACCGTACACTGCCGCGCGAACTCGATCTCGGCCGCGCGCTCGATGGCCGAAAACGAATTGAGGTTCTTGATCTCGGTCTTGGTGCCCAGCGTCGCGTCGCCGATTCGCCGAACCGAAATGTTCACATCGACGCGGAGCGACCCCTCTTCCATGTTCGCATCGGACACGTCGGCATACTCGAGGATCTGCTTGAGCCGTTTGGCGTAGGCAGCGGCGTCGGCCGCGGAACGGATGTCCGGCTCGGAGACGATTTCGACCAGCGGCGTACCGGCGCGGTTGAGGTCGATGGCGGTGGCATCGGCAAAGCGATCGTGGATCGATTTGCCGGCGTCTTCCTCCATGTGCACGCGGTGCACTCGAATGACCCGCGGCGTCGCATCGGCGTTGGTGCCCACGACGATCGCGCCGTTGGTGGCCAGCGGGCGATCGAACTGCGAGATCTGATAGCCCTTGGGCAGGTCTGGATAGAAATAGTTCTTGCGCGCGAACACCGACTCCTCGTGCACGGTGCAGCCGAGGGCCAGCGACGCCCGGGTGGCCAGGGCTACCGCCTGGGCGTTGAGCACGGGGAGTGCCCCAGGAAGCCCGAGGCAGACCGGACAGGTGTTGCTGTTCGGTGCGTCTCCGAACGACGTACGGCAGCCGCAGAAAATCTTGCTCTGCGTCTTGAGCTGACAGTGCACCTCGAGGCCAATGACGAGTTCCCACTCGCGGCCTCCTCCCGACAGGTCGTGCGCCCCGATCACTGGTGTGCCTCCGTTCCGAGCGCCCGTTCGAGCGCCGCCGCCGCGCGGAACATGGTGGGCTCCGCGAAATGCGGTGCCAGGAGCTGTCCTCCGACGGGGAGTCCATCAACCCGGCCAATGGGCTGCGACATGGCGGGAATGCCGACCAGGTTGGCCGTCACCGTGAAGATGTCGCTCAGATACATCTGGTATGGATCTGACACCTCACCAATGCGGAACGCCGGTGTTGGCGCCGTGGGGGTGAACAGCAGGTGCACGCCGGACGCGAACACCTGCGAGAACTCCTGACGGATGAGGTCGCGCACCGCCTGTGCACGCCGATAGTAGGCATCGTAGTAGCCGGCGCTGAGCACGTAAGTCCCGAGCAGGATGCGGCGTGTCACTTCGGCGCCGAATCCCTCGGATCGGGTGCGCTCGTACATGGTACCGAGGTCGTCTGCCATGGCGCGTCGGCCATACCGCACCCCGTCGTAGCGGGCGAGATTGCTCGATGCTTCGGCGGGGGCAATGATGTAGTAGACCGGAATCGCGAGATCGGTGCTGGGGAGTGAGACGTCGCGGATTTCGGCGCCCAGGCTCTCCAGCACGGTCAGGGCGTGCCGACAATGAGCGGCGATGCGTGGATCGAGGGACGCCGGGAAGTACTCGATCGGTCGCCCGATCACGAGCCCCGCGAGTGGCCGCGCGGCGGCCGACGTGTCGTCAGCTGTTGGTGGCAGGAACTCGGGCACTGCGTGCAGCGCACTGGTGGCATCGAAGCGGTCATGCCCGGCAATGATCTGCAGTCCGGCGGCAGCGTCGCCCACGGTGCGACCAAAGACCCCGACATGGTCCAACGAGGAGGCATAGGCCACGAGCCCATACCGACTGACGCGCCCGTACGTGGGCTTGACGCCAACGATCCCGCAGAACGCGGCGGGCTGCCGAACGGACCCGCCGGTTTCCGAACCGAGGGCGAGGCGAACCACCCCGGCGGCCACGGCGGCGGCCGACCCGCCGGAGCTTCCGCCCGGCACGCGGGTACGGTCGAGCGGATTCCGTACCGGCCCGAAGGCACTGTTCTCGTTTGACGAACCCATCGCGAATTCGTCCATGTTGGTCTTGCCAATGATGGCCGCGCCCGCGTCGCGCAGCTTGCGGACGGCGGTGGCTTCGAAGGGGCTTACGTAACCCTCGAGGACACGCGAACCGCACGTCGTGGGCAGTTCGCGCGTGACCAGATTGTCCTTGATGGCGACCGGCACCCCGGCCAGTGGTCCGGCGTCGCGGCCCGTCGCCTCGCGGTCCACGGCGAGAAAGGCATTGAGCCCGTCGGCGCCGGCACGCACCGCATCGAATGCGGCCCACGCCGCTGCCACGCGATGCGCGCGCAGCGTGCTGAGGACGGAGTGGTCGCTCACGGCGCCTCCTCGGCACTGGCACCGAGCGCGCCGTGGGAGGCCAACCGGGGCACAAGGAAAAAGCCGTCACGGGCCGATGGCGCGAAGGCCTCGCGCGGGCGTGCGAGCGGGTCGGGCGCCAGCGCATCGTCACGCAATGGTGCCCCCGGGGTGTCCGGCGAGCGGAGGACACTGCTCACATCCACCTGCTGCAGCACCTCCATGTGCGCGAGAATGCCGTTCAGTTCAGCCACCAGGGCTGGTACCCGTTCGGCGTCGAGCCCAACGCGGGCCAACCGGGCCACATGGCGCACATCGTCCGACGTGACCGACATCAGTCCCACTCCTTTTCGAGCTTAGCCTGGGCGAGCACGAGTGTCTTGCGCCCGATTTCCTCGTCATCGAAATCGATGCGCACCTTGGTGTCGCGCCCGCTGCCGGTGATTTCCGCAATCGTGCCACTCCCGAAACGCGCATGCTTCACGCGTTCGCCCGGCCGGTACGCCGGCGCATCCTGCGATTCGTCCTCGGGCTGCGGGACATCACGCCGGTTGGGGGTGCTGAAGCCACCGGCCGGCCGCGTGGCGAAGGGGACATTGGGCGCACGATCGCCGTAGGCGTTGGAGCCGTACGGGCCGCTTGCCCGGCGTGGGGCGCCGGCAGCGAACCCACTGGCCGACCCACTGCGCCCCCAGCTCTGGTCGTCATCCCGCCGACTGCCGTAGCCGCTCCCGAGTCCGGCCGCACCGGCACGCCCTTCGGCCTTGGCGCGCCCCGTCTTGCCCCGCTCCGCCAAGGACGGCGTGACGGCCTTGAGGAAGCGTGAGGGCATGGAGATCATGAGTTCACCGTTACGCCGGCGCTGCTCAGCGCACGTGAGGTACAGCTTCTCCTCGGCCCGGGTGATCCCCACGTAAAACAGCCGGCGCTCTTCCTCGAGCGACGACGGATCCTCGGCGGCGCGCGCCAGTGGGAAGAGTCCGTCTTCGAGCCCGCACACGAACACCAGGGGGAACTCCAGTCCCTTGGCATTGTGCATGGTCATGCACACCACGGCGTCGGCATTGGGATCGAGCTTGTCGACGCCGGCCACCAGCGTCGACGACTGCAGGAAGTGATCGAGCGGCGTGAGTCCCACCTCGCCGCCCTCATCGGCCACCACCTCAGCCGCACCGGCGATGAGTTCGCGCACGTTGTCGATGCGCTCGAGCCCTTCCGGCCCCTCGGCGCGCAGGTGTTCGGCGTACCGGATGGCCTGCACGAGATCCCGCAGGAGCTCATCAACGGCCGCCTCCACGGCGGCGACGCGCAAGCGCTGCACCAAGCCCACGAAGTCGGCCATTGCCGCCCGTGCGGCAGGGCGCAGCGACGCCACCACATCGGGGTGCGTGGCGATCTCCAGCAACGGCTTGCCGTCGAGCGCCGCTCGCTCGGCGAGCAGCGCAATGCTGGCATCGCCAAGGCCGCGCTTGGGTACGTTGGCCGCCCGGAGGAACGCCTCGTTGTCGGCGGGGTTGGCGATGAGCTTGAGGTACGCCATGAGATCGCGGATCTCACGACGGTCGTAAAAGCGCACCGCGCCGACCAATCGGTACGGGATGTTGCGGCGCCGAAACGCATCTTCGACGGCGCGGGACTGGGCGTTGGTGCGATAGAGGACGGCGCAGTCACGTCGCGACAGATCCGACTTCGCCATGCGGCCCAGAATCGTCTCGGCGATGAAGTCCGCTTCGTCGCGTTCGTCGAGACACTCGATGAGGGTGACCGGTTCTCCGGCCGGACGCGTGGCGCGCAGTGTCTTGCCGCGGCGTTCCGTGTTCTCCGCGATCACCGCATTCGCGAGCGCGAGGACGTTGGGCGTGGAGCGGTAGTTCTCCTCGAGGCGCACCACAGTGGCGCCCGGAAAGTCGCGCTCAAAGTCGAGGATATTGCGGATGTCCGCGCCGCGCCATCCGTAGATGGACTGATCGTCGTCGCCGACCACCATGACGTTGCGGTGCAGGCCGCCCACCAGTTGCACGAACCGATACTGCGCTGCGTTCGTGTCCTGGTATTCGTCCACCAGCAGGTAGCGGAACCGTCGCTGGTAGTGCGCGCGCAATGCCTCGTCCATCTCGAGGGCGCGCACCGGAAGCACGAGAAGGTCGTCGAACGTGACGGCATTCGCCTGCTGCAGCGCCGCTTCGAGATCGGTGTACACGCCGGCAACCGCGGTGGAGAAGGTGTCGCGTGCGGTGCGTGCGTATTCGCCGGGCGACACGAGCGCGTTCTTGGCGCTGGAGATGGCACCGAGAATGGCCTTGGGCGCGAACTGGGTGGGACTGAGCTTGCGCCGTTCCATGACGCGCTTCACCGCGCCGATGGTGTCGTCTTCGTCGTAAATCGTGAAATTCTGTTCGCGACCAACCAGGGGTGCGACGCCGCGCAGCATACGCGCGCCCAACGCATGGAAGGTGCCACACCACATGCCCTTGGGCTCGTGGCCGAGGAACTTCGCGATGCGCTCCCGCATCTCGCCGGCGGCCTTGTTGGTGAAGGTGACCGCGAGAATTTCGTGCGGAGCCACGTTGCGCGTGCCGATGAGGCGTGCGATGCGGGTGGTCAGCACCCGCGTCTTGCCCGAGCCGGCGCCCGCCAGGACGAGCGCGGGGCCGTCGTCATGAAAGACGGCGTCACGCTGGCCGGGATTGAGCCCGCGCGTGAGGGCATCGAGGTCGACGCGTGGCGCCGAAGGCACCGCATCGAAGAGGGAACCGGTCCAACCCGTCGTTGTCATCCGCTCAAGATAACGTCGAACGCCGCTCCCCGGTCGGTTTCGGCGAGTACCAATCGCCCGTGATGATTTTCCTCCACAATGCGACGAGCCAACGACAGGCCAATGCCCCAGCCGCGATCCTTGGTGGTGAACCCGGCGTCGAAGATGCGCTTCCGCAGCGCGCGCGGGACCCCCGGCCCGTCATCCTGGACCCGAATGCGAGCGCCTCCCTCCGGGATTGGGGTGACCGAGACGACGACTTCGCCATTGCGGCCACCGAGGGCATCCATGGCGTTCTTGATGAGCACTTCCAGCACCCATTCCAGCAGCACGACGTCGCCACGCACCATGACCGGTCCACCGGGGTCGTCGCTGCGAATGGTCACCGTGCGCGCCAGCGTGGGCGCGCGCGCCGCGAAGTACTCCGCCAACCGTCGCACGAGCGCCGTGGCGTCGAGTGTTTCGTCGCGCGGTGGCCGTCCGATGCGCTCGAAGCGATGTGAGACGCGTTCGAGCCGTTGCACATCCTGCGCCATGGCCGCGACGGCGCGCGTGCCGGTACCGCCCGTGACGGTATCGGCCAGCAGTTCGATCCACCCGGTGAGCGCGGAGAGGGGCGTTCCCAGCTGGTGGGCGGCCTCACGGGCCATGCCGGCCCAGACCTTTTCCCGCTCGGCGCGCCCGCGTTCCACGAGCGCGTACACCCCGAGCCCCACGAGCAGCGTGATGCCGAGCGCCTGCAGCAGCGGAATGAAGCGCAATCCGTTAACGATGGCGCTGTCGCCCAGATGCACGGCGCCCACCGCCGGTTCCACAATGGGCGGATTCTGCCGGTCCAGGTCGGCGACATAGCGGCGGAAGCGCACCGTATCGGACGGATCGATTCCGTCGGGGAGATTGGCCGTCGCCGACACGCGGCCGTCGTTGTCGGTGAGGACCAGCGGCAGCCCCGACTCGCGGATCTGCCGTGACAGATCGAGGAGGGCGATGGTGGGATCGGCGTTGACGCTGGTGTCCTGCAGCGCTTCGTAGATGCGCGCGTACATGCGCCCCTGGCCTGCCCCGGCCGCCCGCAGCTGGGTGACCACGTGCTGCGTGTAGGCCACGTACCAGACCAGCAGGGCGATCACCCCGAGCACCATCGCAACGAGGGGCCAGCGACGACGGCGCATGTGGGAGGGGGCGAGGGAGAACCGAGGACGCCTTGGCAGACTCAGCGCAGGACGGCCCGGCCCAGCCAAGGCTGCAGGGCCTCCGGAATGCGCACCGAGCCGTCGGCCTGCTGGTGGTGTTCGAGCAGGCTGGCAATGATGCGCGAAAACGCGAGCGCCGACCCGTTGAGCGTATGCGCGAAGCGCGGCTTCTCTCCGGGCGCGGTGCGATAGCGGATGTTGGCGCGCCGGGCCTGAAAGTCGGCAAACAGGCTGCAGCTGGAGACCTCCAGCCACTTGCCAACCGCCGGCGCAAACACCTCGAGATCGTATGTCATGGCGCTCGAGAAGCCCGTGTCTCCGGCCGCGAGCAGCACGCGCCGGTAGGGCAGCTCAAGCCGTTCCAGCACGGTTTCCGCATGGCGGGTGAGCAGTTCGAGCTGCTCGCGTGCGTTTTCCGCGGTGGCGTAGCGCACGAGCTCCACCTTATCGAACTGGTGTACCCGAAGCAGGCCGCGCGTATCCTTTCCCGCCGAGCCGGCTTCACGGCGGAAGCAGGCGCTGTAGCCGCAGAGGCCCATCGGCAGCGCCGACGCGTCAAGGATTTCGTCGCGATACAGATTGGTGATGGGCACCTCCGCGGTGGGGATGAGGAACAAATCCTCATCGGGCACGCGGTACATGTCGTCCTCGAACTTGGGCAACTGCCCGGTGCCGGTCATGCTGGCCCGATTGACCACGAGCGGCACCCACGCCTCGTCGTACCCATGCTCCTCGGTGTGAAGCTCGAGCATCATGTTCATGAGCGCACGAACCAGCTTGGCTCCCACGCCGCGATACACGATGAACCCCGATCCGGAGATCTTCGCGCCCCGCGGCAGGTCGAGCATCCCCAGCGCGGCCCCCTTCTCCCAGTGCGGGACCAGAGTGTCGCCGTCGCCGCGCGGCTCGCCCCACGTCTTCATGATGGTGTTGTGCGACTCGTCACCCTCGGGGACCTCGGCGAGGGTGATGTTGGGCAGTTCGTACAGCATGTGCTGCACCGCGGCTTCGGCCTCATTCCGTCGCTGTTCGAGGGCGGCAATGGCCTCGCCAATGGTACGCCCCTCGGCGATCAGCGACGAGGCATCCTCACCGGCCTTGCGCTTCTGCGCCACATCCTGCGTGAGCTTGTTGCGTCGTGCCTGCTGCGCCTCCAACTCGGTGATCGCGGTGCGCCGCTCGCGCTCCAACACCTCGGCGCGGTCCAGCACTGGCGCCAACTCGGCGAGCTTACCGCGGCGCCGCATGCCTTCGCGCAGGTGGTCGAGTTGATCGCGCAGCAGCCGAATATCGTGCATGCCAGTGTCAGGTTCAGGTGGAGGGGAGGCCCACCGTGAGCGCACGATACCCGCAATTGCGGTTCACGAGCGCCCGCAGCACGATGCGCCGTTCGGCGAGGATCACGCTGTCAACGGCCACCTTGCCGTAGAACGGGTCCTGGAGGATGCACTGCGAACTGGTGAGCCTGATCAGCACGACCTCGCTGACCGCCACCACGAGGGTGGAGTCGTCGGTATAGCCCCGATCGGGGGCCCGCGTGATGGCATCGAAGGCCGACGTGCTGCGCGTGAGCCCGATGCTGGGCGCCCCAGCCGGCGCCTGAGGGACGAGCGCCCGTGCCGGCAGGAACCGGACCTTGCCGTCGGCGGTGATGTCGAAGGCGACCTCGAAGTTCACCGTGCCGTTGCTGAGCAACTGCGGGCGTTGGACCGAGAGGTTGCTGAAGAGCACACTGGCCGGGAGGGCCGAATTGGTACCGGACAGCGCCCACACGCTGAAGGCGCGCACGGTGTTTTCACTCGTGGGCGGCGACAGGAACGGGTTGTTGTCGCTGCATGCGGCCCCCACGCTTGTCATCAGGGCGACGGCACAAAATGACAGGGCGCGCCGAACCAGGCGAGGCGCGCCGTTCCGACGGTCGTTCAGGGTGAAGCGCATGGCGATTTCCGAGGTGATCCGGCCGTCAGGCCGGCGAACGTTCCACCTTCGGAGGTTACCGCCCAACTCGTGCACGGGCAAGCGGTTCGGCCGCGCAATGATCGCTTGACTTCGCACGCGGGGCGGGACAGCGTTCCGCCATGCCCACCATTCGAGATCTGGTCAGTGCGCTGCGGCGCCGCGACGGCGTGGACGCGGCCATCGTTCTCGGTCGCGACGGCCTCCTCATTGACGGGAACAGCACGTCGCCTCTCGACCCCGACGGGCTCGCGGCGTTCGTGCCCCCCATGGCGCTGGCCGCTGCCGATCTGGGCGTGGCGGCGCAGCGCGGCGATTTCGGCATCATGGTGCTCGAGTATGCGGAGGGCCATGCGGTCGTCACGGCGCTGTCGCATGACGCCTTTCTCCTGGTCCTGCTGCAGCCCACGGCCAATCTCGGCGCCCTGCTCTACGAACTGCGACGTCACCGCACCCAGATCTCGGCGCTGGTCTGAGCCAGTGACCGAGGCGGTGACCGACAGCCCGACGACGGCGCTGCCGATTCTGGTCGTCGACGACGAGCCGCACATTGGCCGCATCATCCGCACGCGGCTCGAGCAGGACGGCTTTCGTGTCATGCTCGCCGAAAGCGGGGTCGAGGCGCTGGACCAGCTACAACATGAACCGGACGTTGGGCTGATCGTGCTGGATCTCATGCTGCCCGGCATGTCGGGGATCGATATCTTGCGGGTCCTCCGTGAGGATACGCGCTGGAGCGACCTGCCCTGCATCGTCCTGACGGCAGCCGGTCAGGAAGCGCACTGGCAGGAAGCCGAGGCCCTCGGCGTGGCCGAGGTGATGTCGAAGCCCTTCAGCCCCCGCCGGCTGCTTGCCCGCGTGCGCCACCATATGCGGGGGCCGCGCGCCTCCGCCGATGATACGAGTTCGCTGTGACCCGTCCTTTCCCCCGGTCGAAGACCGCATGATTCGCTGGAACGTGGTGCTGGCCGGCGGCATCGGCTCGCGCTTCTGGCCGTTATCCACGCCAACGCGCCCCAAGCAGTTGCTGCCACTGGTCACGGATGCGCCCATGTTGTGCGACACCCTCGACCGGTTGCGCCCATCGGCGCCCCCCGAGCGCACCTTGGTACTGACCAACGCCACGTTGCGCGACGCCGTGCTGGCGCTGGATCCGACACTGCCGGCCGACAACGTGATTGCCGAACCGCGCCCGGCGGGTACCTGCGCCGCGCTGGCGTGGGCCGCCAAATTCATTGCCGCTCGCGACGGTGGTGAGGCGGTCATGGTGTGCACACACGCAGACTGGGCCATTGGCGATGTGGAGGCGTTCCGCCAAACGCTGGACCGCGCCGCGCAGGTGGCGCTGACGCGCCGTTCCCTGGTGACGGTGGGTATCGTGCCGTCACGTCCCGACCCCGGTTTCGGCTACATCCAGCCTGGCGAGGTGGTGCGCGATGATGTGCGGCGGGTGGCGCGCTTCGCGGAGAAACCTGACGCCGCCACGGCCTCGCGGATGGTCGCCGAGGGGTATCTCTGGAACTCCGGCATTTTCGCCTGGTGTGTGGGCGACCTGCTCGAAGAGATCCGCGAACACACGCCGGAGGTCCAGCCGGCGTTGGCGTCGTCGGGCGACGATCTCGCGCGATTCTTCGCCGCCGTCCGCTCGATTGCCGTCGATGTGGGTGTGCTGGAGCGTTCGCACCGTGTGCTGGTGCTCCCCGGGCAGTTCGGCTGGGACGATGTCGGCACCTGGGCCGCATTGCATCGGGTGCGCGCGCACGATGGGCAGGACAACGCCATGCTTGGTCCGAGCCATGCCTGCCAGTCCACCGGCAATGTCGTCCATGCAGACGGTACCCAGGTAGTCCTCTACGGCGTCCACGACCTCGTGGTGGTGGCGCGCGCGGGGCTGGTCATGGTCACAACCCGTGAGCGTGCCGCCGACCTCAAGACCCTGCTGGACACGCTTCCCCCAGACGTACGCGATCGATGATCATTTTCTACGATGACGCCCGAGCGCGTCGGTTCGAGCCGTTTGCCACCACGCGCCCCCTGGCCGAAATGCGCATGGGGGCGCTGCTCCAGCGCGAACGATGGCAGGAGGTGCTGCACGCGGCGCCACGCGGATTCGTGTCATCACCGCACCTTGAAGGATTCACCGAGTTCGATGCGCCCCCTGCTCACGTGGGTGATGTCCCCGCGGGCACGTGGCTGGTGAACACCCGTGCCGTGCCGATGCTGGAAGCCGTACGCAGCACCGCCACGGTGCTGGCGATCGATCACAAGGTGGCGGCCGTCAAGCTTGCCGCGGCCGTGTCGCGTGAGCAGCTGCAGGACGCGCTGTTCGCGCTCGAGGATGTCCTGCCGAGCACCGGCTCGATGGCGAACATTCCGGGCGTGTGGCTCGACAACGTGTGGGACCTGGTCGCGCATCTCCAGAGCGTGTTGCAGGCAGACATCCCGACACTGGCGCTGCAGACCGAAGCGGTTCCCCTGGCAAACAGTCTGGCGACGATTCTGGGGAGCCACGGCGTCTTTGTGGAAGCCGATGCGACCATCGAACCGCAGGTGGTGTTCGACACCACCCTTGGTCCGGTGCTGCTGCGTCGGGGCGCGGTCGTGCAGGCCTTTTCGCGTGTCGCCGGCCCCTGTTACGTGGGCCGTGAGGCGTCGGTGCTGGGCGGACGCGTGGCGGGGTGCGCCATCGGCGACGTCTGTCGGGTGCACGGTGAGCTGTCGGCGTCCATTCTGGTCGGGCACAGCAACAAGGGACACGAGGGGTTCGTGGGTCACTCCGTCCTGGGACGGTGGGTCAACCTCGGCGCCGGTACCACGACGAGCAACCTGAAGAACACGTACGGCAGCGTCTCGTTGTGGACTCCGGATGGTGTGCAGGACACCAAGCTGCAGTTTCTTGGCACCCTGTTTGGCGATCATGCCAAGACCGGCATTGGCCTGCGCCTCACCACCGGTTGTGTCGTTGGCGCCGGAGCCAACGTGTTCGATGCGATGCCACCCAAGGCGGTGGCCCCATTTTCCTGGGGCGGTGCGGCGCCGTACGGCCGCTTCGCCGAGGAGAAGTTCGTCGATACCGCGGAGCGCATGATGGCGCGCCGTCAGATCGTCATGTCCGCATCGGCCCGCGGGTGGTGGCGCCGTGTGCACGCCGTCGCGAGCGCCGACACGCGCTGGCCGCGTCGGTGATGGGCCACTCGTGATTACCGTGACCATGCTCGGCTCCGGGAGCCGAGGCAACGCGATGCTGGTGGACGGCAGCGATGGCACCGTGCTGGTGGACGCCGGTTTCGGCGTGCGTACCCTGGCCAAGCGATTCGAGGCGGTGCAGCGGCGGCCCAGCGATGTGGGGGCGGTGCTGCTCACGCACGAGCATGTCGACCATGCGTGTGGGGCAGCGGCGGCCTGCGACCGGTGGTCGTGGCGCGTGCACGCATCGGCCCCTACCCTTGCGGCCATGTCGCTGCTGGCCAATGGAGCGCCCGCCGACCTGCAGCCCTTTGCGCCGAGCGGTGATCAGGTGCTGTGCGGATTCCTCATCGAACATGCCCCGCTGCCGCACGATGCCAGCGATTGCCGCGCGCTGGTGCTGACCGATCGCGCGAGCGGTGCGCGACTGGGGATCGTGCTCGATGCCGGCCATGTCCCCGAGACACTGCCGGCATTCCTCGATCGCCTGGATCTGCTGGTGCTGGAGTCGAACCATGACCCGGACCTGCTGGCGAATGGTCCCTATCCGTGGCCGCTCAAGGAACGCATCGGCGGTGGGAGCGGACATCTTTCGAACCAGCAGGCGTCAATGCTGGCCGGCGCCTGTGCGCACCGCGGGTTGCGCCACGTGGTGCTGGCCCATCTCAGCGAAACGAACAACACCCCCGCCCTCGCCTTGGCGAGCACGCGCGAGGCGCTCCGCGGCGCCGGCTGGAAGCGCGACGGGGTGTCGACGGCGCTGCAGCGCGTGCCGCTCTCGCCGGTGCGCGCCGACGGTGGCGTTGGGCGGCTGGCAGCGACGCAGTTGGCGCTTGGCCTCTAGCGGCGAAAGGCGCGAAGGGAACGCGCGCCCCACCGCGGTCGGCAACGTCCCCGCGGTCATGGCGCGGCAGCACCGGGTGATTGCCGCACCCCGACCGCCGAGCGCCTGTTCCGCCCCGCGGCGCGGCGGCTCGCAAACACGAACGGGCACCTCGCGTGAGGTGCCCGTCGTGCGTCGTGCCTGGAAGCGAGTCCTGAGCGCGAGGCTCAGTACATGCCGCCCATGCCCGGGCCACCGGCCGGCGCGGCCGGCTTGTCTTCCTTCTTCTCGACGATGAGGGCTTCGGTCGTCAGGAGCAGACCGGCGATCGACGCCGCGTTCTGGAGCGCCGTGCGCGTGACCTTGGTGGGGTCGATGACGCCAGCCTGGACCAGATCCTCGTACACGTCCGTGAGGGCGTTGTAGCCGAAGCTCGTCTCCTTGGCCGTACGGATCTTCTCGATCACGATCGAGCCTTCGCCACCCGCGTTCTGCACGATCATGCGGAGCGGCTCCTCGATGGCGCGACGGATGATGTCGACACCGATCTGCTCGTCGCGCTCGGCGACCTTCACGTCCTTGAGGACGTGCTGCGCGCGCACCAGCGCGACGCCACCGCCCGGGACGATGCCTTCTTCGACGGCCGCGCGCGTCGCGTGCAGCGCGTCTTCGACGCGGGCCTTCTTCTCCTTCATTTCGGCTTCGGTCGCCGCGCCGACGTTGATGACGGCCACGCCACCGGCGAGCTTCGCGAGACGCTCCTGCAGCTTCTCACGATCGTAGTCCGAGGTGCTCTTGTCGATGGCAGCGCGGATTTCCTTCACGCGGCCTTCGATGTCCTTCTGGTCGCCGGCGCCGTCGATGATCGTGGTGTTGTCCTTGTCGATTACGATGCGCTTGGCCGAGCCGAGGTCGGTGAGGACCGCGTTCTCGAGCTTGAAGCCGACTTCGTCGGAGATGACCTGGCCCTTGGTGAGCGTCGCGATGTCCTGCAGCATCGCCTTACGGCGATCGCCGAAGCCCGGCGCCTTGACGGCGACGATGCGGAGCGTGCCACGGAGCTTGTTCACGACGAGCGTGGCCAGCGCCTCGCCCTCGACGTCTTCGGCGATGATGAGGAGGGGCTTGCCGAGCTGCGCCACCTTCTCGAGGACCGGGAGGAGGTCCTTCATGGCCGAGATCTTCTTGTCGTGGATGAGGATGAGCGCGTTCTCGAGAACGGCTTCCATCTTCTCCGGATCGGTGACGAAGTACGGCGAGAGGTAGCCGCGATCGAACTGCATGCCGTCCACCGTCTCGAGCGTCGTCTCGAGGCCCTTGGCCTCTTCGACGGTGATCACGCCGTCCTTGCCGACCTTCTCCATCGCTTCCGCGATGAGGTTGCCGATCTCGGGGTCATTGTTGGCCGAGATGGTGCCGACCTGCGCGATTTCCTTCTTGCCCGTGGTGGGCACGGAGATCTTCTTGAGCTCCTCGACGATCTGGGCGACGGCCTTTTCGATGCCGCGCTTGAGCGCCATGGGGTTGGAGCCGGCGGTGACGTTCTTGAGGCCCTCACGGAAGATCGCCTGCGCGAGCACCGTGGCGGTGGTGGTGCCGTCACCGGCGAGGTCGGACGTCTTGGTCGCGACTTCCTTCACCATCTGCGCGCCCATGTTCTCGATGGGATCGGCGAGTTCGATTTCCTTCGCGACGGTCACACCGTCCTTGGTGACCGTGGGCGCGCCGAACTTCTTGTCGATGACGACGTTGCGGCCCTTGGGACCGAGGGTGACCTTCACCGCTTCGGCCAGCTGATCGACGCCGCGCTTGAGTGCCGCGCGCGCCTCAGTGTTGAAATGGAGTTCCTTGGCTGCCATGGTAGCTGAATGGAGTTAGGGTGCGGTTCAGTTGATCACGGCGAGAATATCGGACTCGCGCAGGATGAGGAGCTGCTCGCCCTCGATCGTCACTTCGGTGCCGCTGTACTTCCCGTACAGCACCTTGTCACCGACCTTGACGTCCATCGGGACGCGGGCGTCCTTCTCGAAACGGCCCGGGCCGACGGCAACGATGTTGCCCTGCTGGGGCTTTTCCTTCGCGGTATCGGGGATGTACAGCCCACCGCGCATCTGCTCCGCCTCTTCGAGCGGCTTCACGACAACGCGATCCGCGAGCGGCGCGACCTTGGACATACGGATTGATCTCCTGCGAACAGGGTCAGGGGAACGAACAAGACGAATTGGATTAGCACTCATGCGAGACGAGTGCTAACGGAAGGGAACCTAGGCGACGCCGAGTCTCGCGTCAAGTGGGCCTATGGCCATCTAAGCCAATGAAATGCAACAGCTTAGCAACTTGCCAGTTAGGCAGAATGGCCGCCAAGATGGCAATCTCCACCCCCTGCGACTGGCCACATTGGCAGGAGTGGTCGGTTCAGTCCGCGAAGATCAGCGAGCCACTCTGCCACAACTGGTCGGAGCCATCGTCGCACCGGATACAGATGCCCCCGGTCGCCGAAACGCCAGTGACCGTGCCCACCGCGGGTGCCGTCACGCGGCGTCCCACTGCGGCATCGCGCGCGTCCCATGCCGCCAATTCGGCCGCCGAGAGGGGACCAAGACCGGAGGCCGCGCGGCGCAGCGCCGGCGCCACCGCTTCCAGCAGAGCGTCGCGCGACACATCCTGACGCACCGCGATCGTCGCGGGGAGATCGCCAGGCACCCGCCGGTTGATGCCCACGCCGATCGCGACCCAATCGGGGCGCGCACCACGCCAGCGCGCTTCAATGAGCACCCCGGCCAGCTTCCGGCCCTCGACCAGCAGGTCATTGGGCCACTTGAGCATGATGCGACCATCCACGCAGGACGTGAGCGCCGTGGCCAGTTCGAGTCCGACACGCAGCGACAGCACCTCCACCGCGCCACTGTCGACGGGACGCTCGATGAGCGTGCACCACAACCCGGCATCGGGTTCGGAGATCCACGTCTTGCCGCCCCGCCCACGTCCCGCTGCCTGCGACGCCGCGAGCACGAGCGTCCCCGCGGGCGCGCCCTCCGCAGCGAGGGCGTGCGCCACGTCCATCGTGGAGGTGACCTGCGCGTGGTATTCGAGGCGCGCGAGGCCGAGGCGCGCCGCCAGCGAGGGCGCGGGAGCGGTCACGCGCGGATCAGCTGCCGCGCGTCGCCAGCGTATAGAACACCACGCCAGCCAGCAGCACGCGATAGAGTGCGAAGATGCCGAAGCTGTGCTTGCTCACGTATCGCAGCAACACCGTGATGGCGAGCCAGCTGCTCACGGCCGCCGCCAGCACGCCGTAGAGCAACGGCACCGACACCCCATCAGCCAGCAACGCCGCGGGGGCCTCCTTCACGACAGCGGCGAGGGTGATGGGCATGCTCATGAGGAAGCTGAAGCGCGCCGCACTCGGCCGGTCGAGATGCAGCAGACGCCCGGCGGTGATGGTCGACCCCGAGCGCGAGACGCCCGGTACCAGCGCCAGCACCTGCGCGCACCCCACGATGATGGCATCACGCATGGTGACCTCCTCGATGCTGCGCGAGCGGACACTCCACTTGTCGATGGCCCAGAGCAGGATGCCCAGCACGATGAGCGTCGTGCCGATGATGTACGGCGAGCGGAAGGTGGTCTTGGCGAGATCGTTGAGCAACAGCCCGCCGATCCCGGCGGGGATAGTGGCGACGACGAGATACAGCAGGCGGCGCTCGTGCACGGTCTCGATGCGCCGCGTGCGCGCGATGCGGAACGCGCTGCGTGTCATGTCGATCCACTCGGCACGGAAGTACCACATGAGCGCCATGAGCGTACCGAGGTGCAACGCCACATCGAATGACAGCCCGGGATCCTTCCAGCCAAGCAGATAGGGCGTCAGCGCAAGATGTGCCGAGCTGGAGACGGGGAGCAGTTCGGTCAAGCCCTGCACGAGACCGAGCACGATGGCCTGAAAGATCGTCACGAGGGAACGGAAAGGGTGGGAAGCGGCGCCACGCCGCCATCGGCGTCCGGACCGGCGGTTGCCGGTGCCGCCCCGACGGTGCGTTCGTAGAGCGCTTCGTACTGCGCCACGATCGCCGCCTCACTGAAGCGCGTCCGCGCATCGGCGGCAGCGGCCGTACTCATGGCCTGCCATTGCACGGGATCAGCAAGCAACCGGATTCCCGCTCGCGCCATCGCTTCGACGTCCCCGACCGGGAAGAGAAACCCGGTCTCCCCATGACGGACGACCTCGGGGAGACCACCGGCGTGCGCGCCGATCACCGGCACGCCGGTGGCCAGCGCCTCGAGGGCACTGAGGCCGAACGACTCCTTGTCGCTGGTGAGTAGAAACAGATGCGCCCCGGCGAGTAGCGGAGCGATCGCATCGATCTTGCCGAGGAAGTGGACGTGCTCGCTCACCCCCAGCTCCCGGGCCTCGGCCTCGGCCTCCACGCGCTCGGGACCGTCGCCGATCATGATGAGCACCGACGGGACGTCCCGGTCGATCCGCGCGAAGGTGCGCACGATGTCGCGTACGCGCTTGACGGGGCGAAAGTTGGAGATGTGCATGATGACTTTCCGCCCCAGCGTGACATCGGCGGGGACGGGAAAGACGTGGCGCGACCGGTCGTACAGCGAAGGATCGATGAAGTTGGGAATGACCTCGACCTGACAGCCGACGCAACCGAACGCCCGATACGTCTCATCGCGCAGGTACTCGGACACTGCCGTGACCGCATGCGACTTCTCGATCGAGAACTTCGTGATGGAGAAGAACGACCGTTCCTGTCCCACGATGGTGATGTCGGTCCCGTGCAACGTGGTCACCACCTTCACGTCGCGCCCCTCCTCTCGCAGCATGGACCGGGCAATCCACGCGCTGGTGGCGTGCGGAATGGCATAGTGGCAGTGCAACACATCGAGCTGATGATCGCGCACCACTTCGTGCATGCGCACGGCCAGGGCGAGGTCGTACGGCGGATATTCGAACAACGGGTACCGCCCCACGTCCACCTCGTGGAAGTAGACGCGCGGCAGGAAGCTGGGGAGGCGGAACGGCTGCGCATACGTGATGAAATGCACCTCGTGCCCGCGAGCGGCGAGGGCAATCCCGAGCTCGGTGGCCAGCGCCCCAGATCCGCCGTACGTGGGATAGCAGGTAATGCCGATCTTCATGCGTTCACTCCCGCGAGCGGAGGAATTCCGTCCCACCACGCCAGCGCCTGGTCGAGGGCCTCGCGGTGTGCGGGATTCACGTGGGTCACGGCGGCGGCGGGCAACTGATGCCGGAACCAGGTCCGCTGCCGCTTGGCATACTGCCGCGTCTCGATGACCACCCGTGCCACGGCGGCGTCGAGCGTGCATCGTCCTTCCACGGCATCGCGCACCGCCCCGTAGCCACTCGCCTTCCAGGCCGGTGCGTCCGGGGGGATCTGCTGCCGCAACTGTACGATTTCCTCGACGAAGCCGTTGGTGATCATGTCGTGTACCCGACGCTCGATGCGGTCCGCGAGCACGGGCCCGGGATCCACCACAAGGTAACGGGCGGGTCGCGCCGCGGGCTCACGTTGCCCGAGGTGCGCGCTGAGGCGGGTGCCCGCAAGGAGGGCCGTCTCGATGGCGCGCAGCCACTGCGTACGCCCCAGATGCGCCCGGGATGGATCGAGCCGCGTGCACCATCGCTGCAACTCCGACACCGGCATGGCCGCCAGAAGCGGCTCGAGCTCCGCCCGGCGCGCGGCATCGAGCGCCGGCACGGCGTCGAGAGGGTGCACGAGTGCACGGACGTACAGCCCCGTGCCGCCGACGATCACCGGCCGCACGCCGGCGTCGAGGCTGGTTCGGCACCACTGGGCAGCCTGCTCCGCCCACTGTCGGGCGGAGTACCGCTCGGCGGGCTCGGCAATGTCGATGCCGAAGTGGGGCACACGCCGCTGTTCGTCGGCCGACGGTTTGGCCGTCCCGATGTCGAAGCCGCGATACAGCTGCCGGGAGTCGGCACTCACGATGGCCAGGCCGCGGGCCTCGGCCAGTTGCATGGCGAGCGCGCTCTTCCCCGCCGCCGTGGGCCCCACGATACAGGCAACCGGAGACGCGAACACCAGCTCCGCCGTGTCGGGCGGCGCGTTGGTCACCGCCGCCTCACTTGCGGCCGAAGCGGCGATCGAGTTCATCCCACGACAGGCGGACGATCGTGCTGCGGCCGTGCACATCATGCGCCGCCAGCCGGGTGTCGGCGAGCGCCACGTAGAGCGCGCGCATCTCGCCGGGAGACAGCGTGTCACCGGCCTTGATGGCCGCCTTGCACGCGAAGGTGGCCGCCAGCCGTTCGTGACGCGCCTGCGTGCTGGGGACCCGGTCGCCCGTCATCGCCGCGAGGGTGTCGCGGAGGCAACGCTCGGCATCGAAGCGCGGATGCGGCATGGGCACCGCATTCACGAGCAGGGTATGGCCGCCGAAGTGCTCGATTTCGAAACCCAGCTTCACGAAAAGGTCGCGGCTGCTCTCGAACGCCTCCGACTCGGCGGGGGCGAGGTGCAGCGTCATGGGGAAAAGGAGACGCTGCGACGGTGCCTCGCCGCGTTCGAGCACCCCCAGGAACTGCTCGTACAGCACGCGCTCGTGCGCCGAATGCTGATCGATGAGAATGACGCCGTCGTCGTGTTCGAACATGAGATACGTGCGCCGCAGTTGCATCAACGGCGGCACGGCAACGGGCTCGGGGGGCGCGGTCAGCACGGCGTCGCTCTCGTGCGGTGCCGGGGCGGGCGTGCCCACGCCGCCCACGTCCTCCGTGAGCGATTCCCACGGCGGTGTGTCGAAGGCGGGGGCCGCCGCCGCGTCGTGCGGCGCGAAGAGGCCATCCGGCGCCTGCGGCGCACGCAAGGCGGCCGGCTCGAGCCACACGGGGGCACTGCGCCACGCCGTCGACGTTGCCCCGGACGGCGACCAGCTGCGCCATCCCCCGATATCGGCCGACGCCTCGAACAGCCCGAGCGCTCGCCGCACAGCCTGTTCGACCGCTCGTTCGATGGGCCAGCGATCACGGAAACGAACCTCGGCCTTGGCCGGATGCACGTTCACGTCCACATCGGCCCCCGGCACATGCACCAGCAGGACCACCGACGGCCGCATGCCTGCCGGCAGCGTGGACTTGTAGGCCGCTTCCGCCGCCCGCACGAGGCCGAAATCGCGCACCAGCCGGCCGTTCACCACAAGCAGCACGCGGCGGGACGCCGTGCCCACATCCGCCGGTCGTTCCACGAGGCCGGTCACGTGCACCGGGCCCTGCACGTCGTCGACATCGACGAAACGTTCCAGTTCGCGTGCGCCCCACAGCGCGGCCAGTCGGGTGCGCAGGGTGGGCACAGCGGGCAGATCGAGCGCCACCTTGCCGTCGTGCCGCAGCACGAAGTGCACATCGCGTCGCAGCGTGGCAATGGCGTGCATGGTGTCGAGAATCCCGCGCCACTCACTGCGCGCACTGCGCAGGAATTTCTGCCGAGCGGGCGTGTTGAAGAACAGGCGGTGCACCGACACCGTGGTGCCGCGGCGTCGCGCGGCGGCACGCGTCTCCTGCAAGGCGCCACCGGCCACGCGCACGAGCGTGCCGGCGCCGTCCTCGGGGGCGGTCTCGATTTGCAACTCGGAGACCGACGCAATGGCCGGCAACGCCTCGCCGCGGAAGCCGAAGCTGCGAACCCCCACCAGCTGTTCGGCAGAGGAGATCTTGGACGTGGCGTGACGCGAAAGGGCGAGCACCGCGTCGATACTGTCCATGCCGGACCCATCGTCGGCGATGCGGATGAGGGCACGTCCGCCGTCTTCGACGGTTACATCGACCGTGGTGGCGCCGGCATCGAGCGCGTTCTCCACCAGCTCCTTGACCACCGATGCCGGCCGTTCGACCACCTCGCCAGCGGCGATCTGGTCGGCAACAGCAGTTGGCAGAACGGCGATTCGCGACATTCCGAAGTCTATCGGGTGGCGGAACGGTCTACGAGCGGGGCGAGACGCGACGCGGGGATCCACCCGGCGCGATCGTCGGCAAGCGCCACGCTGGACCAGCCCTCCTGATTGGTCAGCAGGCGAACGACATCGCCCGTGGAGACGCCACCCGCCGTTGCCGCATCGAAGCCGGGGGCCGTACGCAACGTCTCGGGACGACGCACTACGGCCAGCGCCGAGGCGTCGAGCGCCCGATGTCCCCACCACGCGGTGGCTCCCGCTGCGAGCGCCGCAACCACCAGCACGGTGGCGAGTGACGACTGCCAGGTGCTGCCGCGGGACGTGCGCCACGCCCATGCCAACAGCCACCAGCCGCTGCACCAGGCCACCAGCGCGACGAGGGCCAGGGGTACGACCGGTACCATGGGAATGTCGGCGAGGCCGTCGCGGGCGCCACTCGGGAGCAGCGCCAACGCGCCCTGGATATCGGCGGCGAGCGGATCGAGCCGGGCAGCACGCTGCCAGGCGATGACGGCCGAAACGGTATCGTTGGCCGCCCATGCTGCCGCGCCCCAATTGACCAACAAGTCGACGTCACCCGGGCAGGTCACCACGGCGCTGGCGAACCGTTCGGCGGCGCTGCTGAAGCGTCGCGCCTGGTACGCGGCGGTTCCCTCTCCCACCAGGAGATCGAGCGCTGAAGGGGCCGCCCTGCCCGCCACGTTGCCCGCAGGGGGATCACACGCGGCCACGGGCTGCGCTGACCGTATCGATGAGGTCGGCAGCGGCTCCTGCGCCCCGGCAGGGAGCGGGCGCCAGAGCGCCGCCGGCGCGAGCATGAGCGCGACGCCCACGAGACGTCGTCCTCGACGGGCCGTCAGGCGCGTGCGGCCATGCGTTACGGCTTCCTCGTGGACGCGTTGGAGCAGTCGGGCGGCTCGCGATTCGAGCGACGAGGGCGCGGCATCGGTGTGCCCGTGGGGCGCGAAGCCGGCAACCGCGAGGTCGTCGAGCAGTTCCAGCAGGTCGCGCGTGGTGGCGCGCGTCACCCCACGGCGGCGCACGATGCGTTCGACATCCGCCTGCGTGACGAGATCGGCCACGGGTGTCTGGAGCCGTGCGGCGAGATGCCCCAGGACGGTGCGACGGGTGCGACGGGCCACACCGGCGGGACTGTCGTCGTCCGGCGTCGCCTCGTGCTTCAGGGCCGTGCCTGGCGCGGGTGCCAACGCGGCCCGTCGCCGGCGCACCCGCTGCCAGCGCATCACGATTGCCGGCAGCGGAGCCAGCACGAGCAACGTGAGGAGCACCATGCGCCAGCCGGCGGTCACGGTGTTGAGCGTGACGGGTGGGCGATGCCGCCAGGGACGCAGCGCCGTCTGCTCCATTTCCTCGGCCGTGGCGTTCTCGGTAAGATCTCCCGCGGCGACGCGTACATCGGCTGGGCGCGTCTCCGCCACGAGATACGCTTCGCGATAGGGATCGAAGTAGGGATAGCGCACGACCGGCAGCGTGACCGGTCCATCGCGCGTGGGAGTGAGCAGATAGTCGAACTCCTTCACGCCGCGCACGAGCGCACCACTCGTATCGACCCGTACGCGCTCACTGCCCCGCACCACGGTGGCCCAGGAGAGTTCGAGTGCCGGCGCGGGCAGCAGGCGCACGTTCCCCACGCCTTCGAGACGCACGGTGAAGAGCAGCGGGTCGCCCACGCGGACGGCGCTGCTGTCGAAGCGCGCACTGGCACTCAGCACACCGACCGCGCCTGTGAAGTCAGCTGGCCTGCCCTCGGCGGGAAGCGGACGCACTACGAGTTGCGCACTTTCGGCGCGCACCACATAGCGTTCTTCCCGACTGAAGTAGCTGGCTGATTGCGGCAAGCTGTACGTGAGTTGCGGCGCGGGGACCTGGAGCGGTCCTGCCGTCACGGCGAAGAGGGCGCGCTGAAAGACATGCGTCTCGTACGCGGGCCCGCCGCCGTAGCTGCGGGCGGCCACCCGCTTCGGTGCTCCGAGCTCAAAGGACAGCATCCCGCGCAACTCCGGCGGCAGAAACTCCGGATTGCGGCGCAGGCGGCTGCGCGCGTTGTCGCTGAGCAGCACGGCCACCTGGTAGGTGACCTGCTGCCCCACGTAGACGGTGTCGGGAAAGACGGCCGCGTGAAAATCGATGGGTCGGTTGCCGGTGCTCCGAATGCGACTCACGATGGCCGTGGGCGAGGGCGCGGGCTGCGCCGCGCTCACCACGGGCCACGTGGTGCACGCCAGAAGCGCGAGGGCATGCCACGTTCGCTGCCAGAAGACGGCGCTCACCAGTCCTTCCCACCGGGCGGGACACGTCCCTGCCGTTGCTTGCGTCCCTGCACGTCCTTCTCTTCACGCGCCGCGCTGTTGAGCAACGCATCGGCCTGCCGCTGGTCGAGCCCGCCGTCGGACTGCGGCTCCTGCTGCTGCTCATTGTTCTGGTTGCTGCCACCGCCGCCGCCGCCCCCACCGCCTCCACTCTGCGGCGGCTGCTTCCGAAGCGCGAGCTCATAATTCCACTTCGCGTCGGCGTACCCGGGGCGTTCCGTGAGGAACGCGCGATAGGCGGCGCGCGCGGCGGACAATTGCTGGTCAGCGTCGGGGTTGTCCGGCACGCGTCCCTGCTTGAGTGCCGCCAGCCCCGCGTTGAATCGCGCGCGGGCGCGCACTTCGCCCTCGCTGTTCTTGCGCACCGCGTCGAGCAGCACCTGTGCTTCCGTCACCGAGTCGGCGCCGAGCACGGCCGAGCCCAGGTTGTACAGGGTGCGCGCGGAACTGTCGCCTTGCGCGACCAGGGCACGATAAGCCGCCACAGCTTCCGCCACGCGCCCTTCCGCAAACAGGGCGGCAGGATCCGGTTCGCGGCCGCAGGCCACGAAGGCCGGGGGGATGAGAGCGAGGAGCACAAGGGCACTCACCGGCGCCCCACTGGGCTGCCGTGCAGGGCGACGGCGAGGCGTGACGAGTCGCCACGTGTCCCAGCCCAGCAGCAGCAACGCCGGCACCAGCAGCCACAGAAAGCGCGGGACGTGATCTTCCCGGGTATCGATCGACCGGCGAGCCGTGCGCAGCGTACGCAGTGTGGCCCGGATGCGCGAGGCCTTGTCGGACGCTTCCGCGGGAATGAACGTGCCGTTGGCCGCCGTGGCCGCCTGTTCGAGCAAGGTGGGGGAATAGCGGGTGACGACCACGTTGCCCTCGTCATCCACCTTGTTCTTCACCACCGAGCCGTCGCGCACGGGAATGGTGCTGCCCGCCGTGGTCCCGAACCCCACCGTGACTACGCTGATGCCCTTGGCGCCGGCTTCGCGTGCCGCCGTCTCCACATCCTCGGTCGTGTCGAAGGACTCGCCATCGGTCATGAGCACGAGAGCCCGATCGGCGCTGCCATCGCTGGCGAGCAGCAGTTCCGTGCCCTGGCGCAGTGCCTTGGCCAACGAGCTCCCGGCCTGCCCCACCACACTCGGGTCGAGATTCTCCAGAAACAGTTCGATCGCGCCGTCGTCGGACGTGAGCGGCGTGAGGATGTAACTGCGACCGGCGAAGGCAATGAGGGCCACGCGATCGGCCTGCGACATGGCCCGCAGCCGCCGCACTTCCTGCTTCATGCGCTCGAGGCGATTGGGCTTTTCGTCGGGCGCCATCATGGAAAGCGACGCATCCAGCGCGATGGCCATATCGATACCGCGCGAACTGACCGGGCCACTGGCGAGCCCCCAGCGCGGGCCGGCCATGGCGAGACCGATGCACGCCGCGGCCACGACCAGGCGCCCGGTGCGCCGACGGTCGCCTGCCGCTTGCGGCATCAGTCGCTGCAACGCCTGCGGCTCGGCGAAGCGGGCCAGTCGTTGCGTGCGTTGTACCATGCGCTGCCGCTGCAGCCACCACACGGCCCACGGCAGGATCACGGCGAGTCCCAGCAGCCACGGGGCGTCGAGGACGAGCGGCGGAACATTATCGCCCAGCGGGATGGTGAGCGGCGCGAGAAAATTCATGCGATCCTCACGGCAGCACCCCACGCCGCGCGCGGAGCCAGAGCTCACCGAGCAGCGCGACCACACCGAGCAGCAGCGGCCAGCGGAACTGCTCGGTATACCGAATGAACGCCTTCGCTTCCACGGCCGAGCGTTCCAACTGATCGATCTGCTCGTAGATGGCCTGCAGCGCGGCCGCGTCCTTGGCGCGGAAGTATCGGCCTCCCGTGGTGGACGCGATTTCGGTGAGCAGCGGTTCATCGATCTTGACCGGCCGGTTTTCGTAGCGCAGACCAAAGAGTCCGCGCCCCACGGGCACCGGGGCCATGCCTTCGCTGCCAACGCCGATCGTGTAGATGCGAATACCGAACGCGCCCGCGGCTTGCGCGGCCGTGCGCGGGTCGATGGCGCCGCGGTTGTTCTCGCCGTCGGTGAGCAACACCATGACGCGCGAGCGGCCCGGTGAATTGCGCAGCCGGTTGGCCGCCGTGGCAATGGCCGTGCCAATCGCGGTGCCGTCTTCGAGCTGGCCCACCTGCAGATTGTCGATGGCGGCGAGCACGACGGGATAGTCGGTCGTGAGCGGCACCTGCGTGAGCGCCTCACCGGAGAACGCCACGAGCCCCACGCGATCGGTCTTGCGGGCCATGACGAAGCGCTTGAGCTTCTCGCGCGCCACTTCCATGCGGTTCTGCGGTTGGAAGTCTTCGGCGAGCATGGAGCTCGAAATGTCCACGGTGAGGGCGATGTCGATCCCCTCGCTGTTGACCGTGGACGCTCGCGCCCCGGAGCGGGGCTGTGCCACAGCGATGATGACGCCGGCAAGCGCCAGCGCGCGCAGCCACGGGATCCACTTCACGAAGCGCAACGCGGGCCGCGGGCCGCGGGCGAGCATGTCGGCACGCGAGAACGGAATGGTCAGCCGCGAGGCTTCGTGGCGCCGCAACCACCAGAGCCAGAGCGGCAGGAGCAGCAGCAACAGCAGCGCCCAAGGCCGAGCGAACCCGAGGCCGAAGAGCGAAAGGCCGGCGAGCTGCTCGAGCCAGTAGGCTCCGAGGGAGTCGGCGCCGTTCATACGCCCGCTCCGGTCTTGGGCCCGCGTGGCCCCGTGGAGGCGCGTCGCGCCGCGTCCTCGCTGTCCCGACGCGCGCGAGCGGCGGCTTCGAGCGCGGCCCGACGTGCCGCCTCGGCCGCCGCCTGACGTGCCCGCTCGACCGCCTCGACGTCGTCGACAATGACGCGCGCGGTGCCGGCGAGTTCCCGCGCCCGCGCCGGCGACACAAGACGCGCGGCGAACTTGATGCCATCGGCATCGGCGAGCAGCGACCGCAGGCGATCGTGCGGTACGCGCTCATCGTCACCGATGGCCGCGACGAGTTCGGCGGAGGTCAGCGACAGTGCCGCCGACGGCAGCCGTTCGGCGAGGTACAGACGCAACACGTCGAGTGCGAGTGCCACGTACCGTCCGGCCTCACCGGCATCGGCGAGGCCCAGGCGTTCCAGTCGCTCGAACTCATGCCTGGCTCTGGCGAACGGATCGAGCGGAACACGCACCACCGCGGCCGCCGGCGACCGGCGCCGCCGGCGGCGATACCACCAGAGCGCGCCCAAGGCCGCCAGCACGAGCAGTGCCGGCCACCACTGCTGCCACCACGGTACCACGCGTGGGAAGAGGTCGCGCGCCGGCTTGGGAATGTGCTGCGTGCTGTCGCCGGGGAGCACCGTTCGCACGAACACGCGCGCGTTCGTGAGCGGTACGCGCACCACCGTCGTATCCATGCGCACCACGACGTCGGGCATGTCGATGGGGAGTGCCCCGACATCCCACGCGCTGAGCGTGTACACGGCGCGCTCGCGGCGTTGCCCGTTGAGCGTACCCTGATCGGTGATGCGCACTGGTTCGCGCATGGCCACGGTGGCCGCCGAGTCGGCAATGCTGGGCCACTCGACCCGCGCGCCCGCGGGCACGGCCACCGTCACGACGAACGTGATGGGGTCGCCGACTTCCACCGTGTCGGGTTGCACGAGTGAGCCTGCCTGCACCCGGGCCCCGCTGCGCGTGGTGAGGAAGGCGGTGTCGGGGGCCGCAGGGGGCTTCGCCTGTGCCGCGAGCTCGGCCGGCCGCATCGCCATGGCGGGGCCGCAGGCGAGCGTGACGGCAACCGACCGGCAAAGGCGGCGCCACGTCATCGGCTCGTCACCGCGCGTGTTTCCACGGCCAGCGCCGCGTCACCGAGTGCCCCACGGGGACCGGCGCGCACGGCGCCGTGCGGTCGTCGTGAGCGCGCCCGGAAAAAGGCGAGGAGCGCATCGACGTACCCGTGCTCGGTGTGCACGATGATCTCGTCGAGCCCCAGGCGACCGAACAGCTTTCGCCGTGCCTCGTCTTCGGCAGCAACGCGCTGCGCGAAAGCGCTGCGCACCGCCGGGTGCGACGTGTCGACTTCCACGACCGTCCCCGTCTCGGGGTCCTCGAGACGTGCGGGGCCGACGTTGGGCAGCACCCGCTCGGCGGGATCCTCGAGCGTGACGGCAATGACATCGTGCCGCTGGGCCAGTCGCGCGAGGGGCTTCTCGACATCGTCGGCGATGAAGTCGGAGGCGAGGAAGACGACGCTGCGGTGCGGCAGGAGGCGCATGAGCCGGTCGATCGCGACCGTCATGGAGGTGCCCCGCCCCTTCGGTTGCGCCGTGAGCAAGTCCCGAATGAGGCGCAACGCGTGCTTGCGCCCTTTGCGCGCCGGCAGCGCGTGTTCGACCTGGTCGCTGAAGAGCATGAGCCCCACGCGATCGTTGTTGCGCACCGCGGCGAGCGCGAGCACACCGGCCAGCTCGATGGCCAGATCATGCTTGAAGCGCGCGCGCGTGCCGAAGCGCGACGACCCCGAGAGGTCGATGGCGAGCATGATGGTGAGCTCGCGCTCCTCCACGTAGCGCTTCACGAAGGGGCGCCCCATGCGGGCGGACACGTTCCAGTCGATCGAACGCACCTCGTCGCCGGGCTGGTACTCGCGCACTTCGGCGAACTCCATGCCCTGCCCCTTGAAGAGCGACCGATACTCGCCGGCGAAGCGCGAATCGACCAGGCGGCGCGTACGCACCTCGATG
Source organism: Gemmatimonas sp. (assembly GCF_027531815.1). Classification (NCBI taxonomy): domain Bacteria; kingdom Pseudomonadati; phylum Gemmatimonadota; class Gemmatimonadia; order Gemmatimonadales; family Gemmatimonadaceae; genus Gemmatimonas; species Gemmatimonas sp. Next base: position 50,858 of record NZ_JAPZSK010000006.1, read on the forward strand.
CGACGCACCTGCCGCAGCACGGCCGCCGGTGCGATGGACAGGACGCTCACGGGACCTTTCGGCTCCTCAGCGACCGCGACTCACGGGGCATCCACCACCGCGAGCAGTCGCGCCACGATGGTATCGCTGGTGACCCCCTCGGCGTCCGCCTCGAATGACGTGAGCACGCGATGGCGCAGCACGTCGGGGGCAATGCTCTTCACGTCATCGGGGGTGACGAAGGCGCGACCACGCAGGAAGGCATGCGCGCGCGCCGCCTGCCCGAGGGCGATGGTCGCGCGCGGCGAGGCGCCGAACTCGATGAGCGGCTTGAGATCGGGGGCGCCGATGTCGGCGGGGTGGCGGGTGGCGTGCACCAGGTCGACGATGTAATCGACGATGCGTTCGTCCATGTACAGCTCGGCGATGCGCCGGCGGGCGTCGAGCAGTTCTTCGGGGGAGGCCACGGGCACGATGGTGGTCTGGTCGCCGCCGGCCATGCGCCGCAGGATTTCCTTCTCCTCCGCACGGGTGGGGTATCCCACGCGCAGCTTCATCATGAAGCGGTCGACCTGCGCCTCCGGCAGGGGATACGTGCCCTCCTGCTCGATGGGATTCTGCGTGGCGAGCACGAGGAATGGCTCGGCGAGCTTGTACGTGGTGCCGCCGATCGTGACCTGCTTCTCCTGCATGGCTTCGAGCAGCGCCGCCTGCACCTTGGCCGGCGCGCGATTGATTTCGTCGGCGAGGATGATGTTGGCGAAGATGGGGCCGCGCTTGACGCGAAACTCCCCCGTTTGCTGATCGAAGATCTGCGTGCCGATGACGTCGGCCGGGAGCAAGTCGGGGGTGAACTGAATGCGCTGGAACGAGGTGCGCACCGTTTCGGCCAGGGTGCGTACCGTGAGCGTCTTGGCCAGGCCTGGAACGCCCTCGAGCAGGACGTGGCCCCCGGTGAGCAGGCTGATGAGCAGGCGCTCGACCATGTACTCCTGGCCGACGATGCGGCGCGCGACTTCGCGTACCACCCCCTGCACCAGAGCCGCGTCATGCGACGTGGCGACACTCGTGGTCACGTATCCCTGCTCCTCTGACTGAAGAAGTTGTGCCTGCCTGTGCCTCCATACCCGGCAGGGTTCCGTCTGCTCCGCGTACCGCCGCGGTGGTGCTAGCGCTGGGCGATGAGCGCGTCGAGCACCGTGCGTTCGGCATTGGTGAGTGCCCGGGCCTCTCCCGCCGCCAGATTGCCGAGCTTCACCGGGCCAAAGCTGACGCGGACGAGACGCTCCACCTCGAGGCCCAGCGCGTCGCAGATGCGTCGCACCTCGTGGGTCTTGCCTTCGGTGATGGTGATCTCGAACGCCCACCGCCGTGAACCCAGCGGATAGGCCTGCACGTCACGCGGCATCACCACGCCGTCCTCGAGTTGCACCCCGTCCCGTGCTTCGCGCGCGGCGGCGGAGGCATCGCCGCGTACCGTCGCCACGTACGTGCGCTCCACCTCGCGGCTCGGGTGGGTGAGGGCGTGGGCAGCGGTGCCGTCCGTGGTGAGGAGCAACACGCCTTCGGTCATGAAGTCGAGCCGTCCCACGTACACGAGCCCCGGCACGTCCTCGACGAGGTCGAAGACGGTGGTCCTGGCCTGCGGATCGCGGCGGGTGGTCATGACCGCGGCGGGCTTGTTGAGCACGATCCAGCGATGCTCGGTCACGTGCGTCTCGACTCGTACGCCATCGAGGGTGATGACATCGCGCCGAGGGTCGACGACCTGGCCAATCTGCGCCACCGTGCCATTGACCTGCACCCGCCCGTCGGCCACGGCCTGATCGGCGCCGCGGCGTGAAACGACGCCGCCCCGCGCCAGGGCGCGCTGCACGCGCATGGGGCCTTCGTCACGTGCCTTGGTGGTGCTGCCGGCCTTGCCGGGCGCCACCGGGGCGGCCCTGCCGGTTGTCTTGGTTCCGGTACGCGCCGCGTCGCGCCGCGCTTCCACACGGGCGGCGGCGAAGTCGCGGTTGGTGGGTGCCGCGCCGGTCGGTGCGCCGCGCCCGCGCGAGGCCGCTACCGTCCCGGGACGCCCATCGCCCGGTTTTCCGCGTGCCTTGCCGCCGACCGGCTTGCCGCCGACGGGCTTGCCGCCGACGGGCTTGCCGCCCGTGGCCTTGCCACCGGGGCTACGTGCTCCGGGGGCCTGGCGGCCGCCGCCGTCACCACCGGACCGACGTGGCGGCGTCACTCGGGCACGACCGCGGTGTTCCCCGCGCCGCGCAAGGCGATGGCCAGTTCGTCGGCGCGCGGGAGCTCTTCGAGGTGACGCAGGGCAAACTGCTCGAGGAACTGCGGCGTGGTACCGTAGAGGAGCGGGCGACCGATGCCTTCGCTGCGCCCCACGATGTCGATGAGGTTGCGCTCGTGCAGCGACTTGAGCACCGAGCCCACGGCGACGCCGCGGATCTCCTCGATCTCCGCGCGCCCGATGGGCTGCCGGTAGGCCACGATGGCGAGCGTCTCCAGCGCAGCCGCCGACAGTTTCTGCGGGCGCACGGCCACCTGGGCGCGTTCGATGGCTTCGGCGTATTCGGCCCGCGTCAGGATCTGCCAGCCCACGCCCTGTTCGACGAGTTCCACGCCGTGGCCGTCCACGTTGTAGTGCTCGCGGAGTTCATCCAAGGCGGCGGCCACGGCGGCGGGGCTCGACTCGGGATCGAGCGCCTCCAGCGCCGTCAGCGGGATGGGCCGCGGGGCAGCGAACAGCGCCGCTTCAAGCAGCTTCGCTAATGGCGTCACGGGTAATCTCCACGGAGGCGAAGGGACGATGCTGCGCGATACGCAGCTCACCGAGCTTCGCCATTTCGAGCAGGGCCAGCAGCACGGACAGGATTTGCCACGGCTCCGCGTCGCGGCCGACCAGATCGGCCCAGCGCGCGTGCTGCCGCATGGCGATGACCTTGCGGATGGTGGTCATGGCCCCCGCCACATCGAGTGCCCGCGGCACGACGTCATGGAACTTGGGCTCCTTGGTCGTGCGGAGGACGCGATCGACGGCGGCGAGCAGCTCGCCGAGCGACAGCGCCAGTGGCGCGTTGAGCGGCGTGATGTCGGCCGCGACATGCACGTACCGTCTGGCGAACTGGTGGCGGCGCTCTTCACCGCGACGCTCGAGCAGGTCGACGACTTCCCGCATCTGCTGGTACTCGAGGAGGCGGCGCACCAGTTCGGCGCGCGGATCCTCCCACGCGTCCTCCCCGTCGGCACGCGGCAACAGCATCTGCGCCTTGATGCGCAGCAGCCGGGCGGCCATTTCGAGATAGTCGGCCGCCTCGTCGAGCCCCAGGGTGCTGATGCGCGCGAGAAACTGCTCGGCGATGCGGGCAATGGGGATGTCGTAGATGTCCACCTGCTCATCGCGGATGAGCGACAGCAGCAGGTCGAGCGGGCCGGTGAACTGGCTGAGCTCGATGACGAACGACGACGACTCGGACTCGACGGGGCGAAAGTTGGGGGCAATCACGCAGCGTTCACGCGTCGAAAGGGTTGGGGAGCAAATACGGAAGGTACACCTGCTGGGCGAGTCGGGCGGTGGCGAAGGCGGGACTCATCCAGGCATTCACGAGCGGCCGACCAAAGGAGAGCAGCGCGAAGAGGAGCAGGAACCCGACGGCGCCGATGCGCTGGTACTGCAGCGACCACTGCGGCGGCAGGAGATATTTGAAGACGTGCGACCCGTCGAGCGGCGGAATAGGAATGAGATTGAACGCCGCCAGCACCAGGTTGAGCACGATGCCTTGCATGAACATGAGCTGCAGCACGAAGAGCGGCCTGAGCAGCTGCGGGAACTGCTGCCCCAGCAGCCCGACGCCCATGACGAGCGGGACGCAGGCGAGGGCAATGAGCACATTTACCGCCACGCCGGCCAGCGACACGATGATGTCGCCCTTGCGGTACTCGCGGTAATTGCGCGGGTTGACGGGAACCGGCTTGGCCCCGCCGAAGATGGGCCCGCCCAGAAACGCCAGCATGACCGGGAGGATGATGGTCATGAAGGGGTCGATGTGCTTGATGGGGTTCCACGTGAGCCGCCCAAGCTGGTAGGCGGTCATGTCTCCCTGCCTCATCGCCGCGTAGCCGTGCGCATACTCGTGGGCGACCATCGAGAAGAGCAGGACGGGAAAGACGAGGGCAAGTTGCTGGGCGAAGTCCACCGCGGCAGCCGGGAAGGATAGGAGACGTGGAACGGGTGGCACCGCAGCGCCGCCCGGAACGCGAATGCAAGCAAATCGAACGGGGAAGTCTAGCCGTCGAGAGAGGGGAAGTCAAAAGTATTCCACACGGGGAGTTATCCACATGGCGTGGGCGCCCCGCTCTCTGCTTCCCGCTTGCTGCTTCCTGCTTCCCTGCCCCCTGCTTCCTGCCCCCTGCTTCCTGCTTCCTCCCCGTGCCCCCCAAGAGGGAGCAGGCAGCGGGAGGCAGGAAGCAGGAAGCAGGTGGGCGAAACGGCTCTTCGCGCAGCAGTGGCAACGGCTTGACCCATGCCTTGGGTTCGCCTAAGTTCCTCAGTCTGTTCCGCCGTGGCCGGATTCCATCCGTCTGCCGGGTGGTGTCCCGTCACTGTCAAACAAGTTCCCAGGAGTTTTTTCGTGCCGAATATCAAGTCCGCAAAGAAGGATCTGCGGAAGTCGCGTGCGGCGGCGGTGCGTAACCGCGCCCAGCGCTCGGCGCTGCGGACTGCCGTGAAGAAGGCGAAGACGGCGACTGCGGCGGCGGATGACCGTCTCAATGCCGTGTCGCTGCTCGATCGCGCGGCGCGCAAGGGACTCATTCACAAGAACGCGGCCGCTCGTCAGAAGAGCAAGCTCGCGAAGCAGGCCAACAAGGCCGCCGCCGCGTAAATCGCGGACGCCGGTTGGCGGAACGCAAGAAGGCCGGTCTCTCATGAGACCGGCCTTCTTGCGTTCCGTCCGTCTGCGACACCATCAGTGCGCTCGAATCAGAACGCCGCCAATTCTCCCCCGCACCGCTCGCAGTACCACTCCGTGGGCAGGTTCATGGTGCTGCACTCGGTGCAGCGCAGGGTCTTCTGGGGTTCGGCCGAGGCGGCGGGGGCGGCGGCGCTGCCGAAGGGAGCGGCCACGGGCGGCGCCGATTCGGCCGCCCCCTTGGGATCGATCACCGACCGGAGGAACGCCAAATCGTCGAACGGATCGGCGGCGTTGGGGGCGGGCTTCGGTGTCGCCGTCGCGGTGGAGCGCTCCATGCGCGTGTCGTGCTCGGGCTCGATGCCCTGCAGTGACTGTACGAACTGCGTGTCGGCCGGCCCCGTGGCCGTGCCGAACATGGCCAGCGCATGGTCCACCTCTGCCTGCTGGGCCACAGCCTCCGTCGACAGCGCCGGCGTAGCCAGCTGCGGTGCCGAGGGGGCCAACGGTACCGCAGGCTTCGGCGCCGGGACCGCGGCAATGCTGGACGTATTGAAGAGCGCCGCGACGTCCGCGAGCACATCCTCGTGACGGTCCGCCGCCGGCACGGGGTTGTCGACGATGCCCGACACATGGATATCGAGCAGCGGCGCCTCTGACTCCGTGGCGGCACGTTCCGCGTCCACGGCGAGACCGGCGAGGGGCGTGGGCTCCGGGGAGAGCGTGACGACGGGTGTGGGGACCGACGCCACGTTCTGCCCGGCCGCCACATGGACACTCGGCTCGGCACTGGGCTCGGCGCTCGGTTCGACAGTCGGCACGGCGAACGGCTCGACGCGGGCGTTTGCCAGCAGCGCGCGGACCTCCTCCACTTCGGCCAACAGCGCGCCGCGTTCCTGACCCAGCGTGCCAATGCGGGCCTCGATGTCCTGCCGCACCGCGTCCCATCGCTGGTGGTCGTATTCGCCCACCAGGTTGCGCAGCATCCCTTCGGCGAGTTCTTCTCCCAGCGACGACAGTCGTCCTTCGAGGTCGCCCAGTCGCTGCTCGAGTTCACCGCCGGACGTCGCGAGGGCGCCCACGTGTGCCTGGAGCTGTGTCAACACCCCTGCACGACGGCCCACGTAGTCCCCATGGACCCGCTCGAACACGCGAGCAGGTGTCTCGGCTCGCTTGGCCTCGAGGGCAGCGAGCCACTCGTCATAGCGCTGGCGCTCCGCGACCAGCGCGCGCACTTCTTCGATGGACACGACGGCTACTCCGTGAGGAGGGACGAGGGGTGAACTCCGGGAAGCTCACGGGGACGAACGGGTGAAGCAAGCACCGCGTACCTGACAGGCGACGATGAATGGCACCCGCTGTCACGCCAAGGGGCGTGACGGATGTTACGTATTCGCTCGCGGCGCTGTGCACTGTGACACCATGAACCGGGAGCGTGCGACCCACCAGCAGCGCGGCGTGACGGGCGTCACACCGCGCGTCCCGACCTGTGGGACCGGTCAGGCGCTGTAGACAAGGCGTCCACCGACCACGGTGTGCACCGCCTGTCCGGTAAATGCATGGCCGGCGTACGGCGTGTTCCGCCCCTTCGACTTGAAGCGCGTGGGGTCGCAGGTCCAGCGGCGGGCCGGATCGAACACCGTGACGTCGGCGAGACTGCCACGCGCGAGCGAGCCACCCGGCAAGCGGAAGATCTTCGCCTGTTTGCAGCTCATGGCGTCGACGAGCTGGGAGAGGGTGATGATTCCGCGCTGCAGCAGGTACGTGGTGTTGACCGCCAGCGCGGTCTCGAGCCCCACGATGCCATTCGGCGCGTCGGCGAACTCGCGCTCCTTTTCGTCGTAATGGTGCGGCGCGTGGTCGGTGACGAGCAGGTCGATGGTGCCATCGGCCACCCCCTGCTGCAGCGCCTCCACATCCTCGGCGGTGCGCAGCGGCGGGTTCATCTTGGCGTTGGTGTTGTAGCCGTCCACGGCATCTTCCGTGAGCGAGATGTGGTGCGAGCACACCTCGGCGGTCACGTTGATGCCGCGCTCCTTGCCCCAGCGCACGAGTTCCACCGACCCCTTGGTACTCAGGTGGCACAGGTGAATGTGGCCGCCAGTGCGCTTGGCCAGCAGGATGTCCCGAATGACATAGATCTCCTCGGCCTCGGCGGGGATACCCTTGAGCCCAAGCTTCGCGCTCATGATGCCCTCGTTCATGCTGCCGCCACGCGCGAGTGTCATGTCCTCGCAGTGCTCCGCGATGGGCACGTTGAAGGCGCGCGCATACTCGAGGGCGGTGCGCATGAGTTGCGCGCTCTCCACCGGCTTGCCGTCGTCGCTGAAGGCCACAGCACCAGCGCTCACCATTTCGGCGATCTCGGCGAGCGTTTCCCCCCTCTGCCCTACCGAGATGGCACCGTACGGATACACGCGAGCCAGTCCGGCATTCTCTCCCTGGCGCTTCACGAAACCCACCACCGCCTGATTGTCGGTGACCGGCTTGGTGTTGGGCATGGCGCACACCGCGGTAATGCCGCCGGCCACGGCGCTGTGCGCCCCCGACGCCACGGTCTCCACGTCTTCGCGCCCCGGCTCGCGCAGGTGCACGTGGACGTCGATGAAGCCGGGCGCCACCACCAGGCCGGTGGCATCGATCACCTCAGCGCCGTCCGGGGTGCCGAGCATCCCCCCGCAGGCCTCCACCACGCCGTGGCGCAGCAGCACATCGCCCACGGCATCGAGCCCCTGTGAGGGATCGATGATGCGTCCGCCCTTGATGAGCAGGTCGCGCGTTCCGATCGGGTGCGCCATCTATGCGTTTCCTTTCTTGGCCGCTTCAGCCAGTTCAGGCTTGCCACCGGCAAGCAGGTAGAGCACCGCCATGCGAACGGCCACCCCATTGGTGACCTGGTCGAGAATCACCGAATGCGGACCGTCGGCGACATCACTGTCGATCTCGACGCCGCGATTCATGGGACCGGGGTGCAGGATGAGCAGGTCGCGCGACGCCTTCTCGAGGCGCGCGCTGGTGACGCCGAAGACGCGATTGTATTCGCGCAGCGACGGGATATAGCCGGCCTGCATGCGTTCGAGCTGCAGGCGCAGCACGTTGAGCGCATCGGCCCACTCGATGGCTTCCTCGATGCGGTTGAACACCGAGACCCCCATGGCCTCGATGGCATTGGGGAGCAGCGACCGCGGACCGCACACCGCCACCTCGGCGCCGAGCTTGGTGAGCCCCCAGATGTTGGAGCGCGCCACGCGCGAGTGGAGCACGTCGCCCACGATGCAGATGCGCTTGCCCGCGAGGTCGCCGAAACGATCGCGCAAGGTGAGCAGGTCGAGCAGTGCCTGCGTGGGGTGCTCGTTGGTCCCATCCCCCGCATTGATCACATTCGACTCGATGCGCTCGGCGAGGAACTGCGCCGCACCGGAGGCCCCGTGGCGAATGACGACCATGTCGATCTTCATCGCCTCGAGATTGCGCGCGGTATCGACGAGCGTCTCACCCTTGCTCACACTGGAGCCCGCGGACGCCACGTTCACGGTGTCGGCGCTGAGCCGCTTCTCGGCGAACTCGAAGGAGATGCGCGTGCGCGTGGAGGCTTCGAAGAACAGGTTGACGATGGTGGCGCCGCGCAGTGTGGGCACCTTCTTGATGGCGCGCTCGGAGATCTCGCGGAACGGCACGGCGGTGTCGAGCACCAGCCGGATCTGCTCGGCGGAGAGCGGCGCGAGTCCCAGCAGATCCTTGCCGAGGGGGCCAGGCACGGGTCAGCTCTCCTCGTCGCGGGAGACGATGAGCACTTCGTCGCGGCCGTCGAGTTCCTCGATGCACACATCCACGCGCTGACCGGGGGCGACATCGATGCGGCGCCCCACGATGTCAGCGTGGATGGGGAGCTCGCGGCCACCGCGATCCACGAGGACCGCGAGCGCAATGCGCGCCGGCCGACCAAAGTCGGCCAATTCGTCGAGCGCGGCGCGCACGGTGCGTCCGGTGTACAACACGTCGTCCACGATGACCACACGCTGATCATCGAGTGCCCAGGGCAGTGAGGTCGCCCCGACGACGGGGCGCGGCCCTACCGTTTGCAGGTCGTCGCGGTAGAGCGTGATGTCGAGCGCACCGGAGGCCACCGTGACCCCTTCCTGCGCCGCGATGATGCGGACGATGCGCTCGGCGAGTTGCACGCCGCGGCGTTGAATGCCGACGATGACGAGGTTGTCGCAGCCGGCGTTGAGCTCGATGATCTGGTCGGCCATGCGACGCAACGTGCGGTCAAGCGCACGCGCATCCAGCACGGTGGTTGGCTTCCTTGGCATGGCGGACAAGTTAACAGCGCCACGCACGAAGCGGCGGGCGCCCCCCCGGACGCCCGCCGCTCCCCTACCCCTGCGTCCTACGTGGAGATCCTGCCATTGCCTACCATTCGTGATGCGATCGCGGCTGCTCGCTGGACTTGGGCTTGGGCGACCAGAGACCGTGCAGCGGCGAGAGATGCCGCGCCGCCGTGCGTGCGGCCCGGAGCCGTGCCTTGTCGATGGGCGGCACATACGAAGTGGCCGCGTACATGGCGATGTCGGCGGCCGCCTCCATGGTGGCCAGCGCGAAGCCCAGTGACCAGTCGGGACCGTACGGGTGTGAATCCGCGCGCTCCTCGACGCCATGCCCGAAGGCCACGCACTTGTCGGCCGCTTCCTTGAGCGAGCGGCTGGAGGCCAGGTGCGCCACCACCACATGCAGTCCGTCCCGTCGGCCCATATGGTACGTGGGCGACTGGAGCGCGTCGCCGGCAGGCGCCTCGACCACCCCCGTGGCAATCCCCGTCAGCAGCACGCAGTGCTGCGAGAAGTAGCTGCGAATGGGATCGACCGGCGGTTCTTCGAGGATCGGGGACATGGCTGGTTCCGGCAGAATGGTGTCCAACGGTCGCGGCAATCGCCGCTTTCACCATACGGCTAGGGCAAGCGGTGTGCCGCGGTCGGGGCCGTTGGCCCGATGCATGTTTCCCTCTGAAATCGTCACTTTGAGGTGCCGGCGCTTACGGCCGGGGCCGCCACACGTTGCAACAAAACCACCGGCAGTGCGGCATGTGCGCCACACCCACCGGTGGTTCTTCCTTCTCAGGCAAGCGCCAGACGGCAGGTCAGCCCGCGTACAGGTGCAGGTCGGTCCCCACGAAGTCGGCGAGCGCCTTGCAGGTGTCCCAGTCGGGGTGCCGGAGGGTCACGTAGCCGTCCGACAGCAGCGTGCTCTTCCAGTCGCGGCGTGGCGTGCCAACCGGCAGAAGATCGATGGCGCACAGGGCATCGCCCAGCCGGCTCTTGATGCGATCCAGCCCTTCAATGCGCTGGATGCGCCCCTGGCCGTGCGCCCGCTTCGTGATGCAGGCGCAGTTGAACTTGCGCTCGACGACGGGCGAAAAGGTGCCGTGCAGCTCGGCCTCGGCCCATCCGGCGAAGAGGTCGATGTCGCTGGCAAAGTTCATCAGGTCCACCGTGCGGGCACCGGGCGGCCGGGCCCCGATTTCGCCGAAGACCACTTCGCCATCGGACTTGCGGTACCATTCCATGTGCGTGAACCCGGTGTCGTAGCCGAGCACCCGGATGACCTGCTCCCCCAGCGCCATGCCGTCGGTGACCCAGGGGTTGTCGACGTGGCGGTACGAGAGCGTCTGGGGCGAGATCCACTCATTGGTACGGGCAATGAGCGGCCGCGGGCGGTAATGCCCCACATGGAAGTACTTGATCTCGCCGCCGGCGCAGATCGTGTCGTAGGTGAACTCCTCACCGTCGATGAACTCTTCCACGTCGACGGTTTCGATGTGGCCGAGCTGACTGATGGCCGCCGCCACCTCCTTGGCGTCGTCGCAGCGGAAGGTGTCCATGGACCCGGCGCCGGCGATGGGCTTGATGATGAGGGGATAGCCGACCACTTCGGCGGCCGCCCACACGTCGGCGGCGCTGCTGGCCACCGCATGATGGGGGACCCGTACGCCGCCCTCGGCCAGCGCCTGCTTCATGAGGTCCTTGTTGCGGAACTTGACCGCCTGCTCGAAGCGCTGGCCAGGCACGTCGAACGCTTCACGCAGGTGCGCCGCCAGTTCGATCCCCGGCTCCCAGAGGCAGCAGACGCGATCGAGCGTGCGGCTGCCCAGCCACCGGCGGATCTGCGCGATGGCGCTGGCGGTGTCGCTGAAGAGGTCGGGCACCTGCAAATAGTCGCTGAGGTGCCGGCGTGCCATTTCCGGCAGGTCGTGGGCGGGGCCATTCGCCACCCCCAGCACCTGCGCGCCCTGCACAGAGAGCCCGCGGGTGAAGAGCGGCATTTCCCCGGGGAACCCCGGGGTGATCATGAGAACAGTCTGCGACATGGAATTCCGATGAACGGTCGGAGGAGGGTGAGGCGGGAGCGGGAGCACGCCCCTACCTCAGCACCACGCGGATAGTGGAGATGATACGCTCGAGCGCCGCCTGCACCACCCCGGTGTCGGGATGTCGCACGATAATGAACCCCTCACCCTCGTAGCTCCCGGTGGGTGACTGGCCGATGTGCGGGAGGCGGTAGTCGCAGATGAGGTGCCCCCATTCACGCTGCACCTTGTCGAGTCCCTCGATGGCGACCACGGTGCCCTGCCCCTGCCCCCGCAGGTAGGCCGTCCCCACGGCATATCGGCGCTCGGGCGGGGTGAAGGTGCCGTCCACCATGACTCGCACCCAGGCCCCGACAAAGTCCATGTCGTTGGCCCGCGAAATCATCGTGGTCATGTTGGCCCCCGGCGGGCGGGCGGCGATCTCACTCACCGCGACGGAGCCGTCGGGGCGCCGGAACCACTCGCAATGCGAGACCCCGGTGGTCATGCCGAGCGCCCGCAGCGCCCGGTCGCCCACGGCGCGGATATCGGCGTAGCTGGGATCATCCACTTCCCGGGGTAGCAGCACCGTCCACTGAATCCACGGCGTCTCCAATACCTCGAGCGGCGTGGGCGCGTAGCGAGTGAGCGAGTGCCAGACGGCGTGTCCGTTGATGCTCACCGTTTCCAGGGAGTGCTCGGTCCCGCGCAGGAACTCCTCGGCGAGCATGGGATCGTGCGCCGACGGGGCGTAGCGCTGCAGCACCTGCTCGAGTTCAGCCACGGTGCGTACCCGTTCCGTGGCCTTGGCCCCAGCACCGGCGGGCGGCTTGACCACAATGGGGAAGCCCACCTCGTTCACGAAGCGCCGCGCGTCGGCCGGATCGTGCACGAGCTGGTGCCGCGCCACCGGCACGCCGGCGGCGCGCAGGACGTTCTTCATGCGGGCCTTGTCGCGGAAGTTGTGCGCCGCGGTGGCAGGCAGCCCGGGAATGCCCAGGCGCTCGCGCACCTGCGCCAGCGGGAGCTGACACTGCTCATAGGCCGCGAAGCAGCGTGCCACCGCGCCGTGGGCGCCGGCAATGGCGTTCACGGCCCCCGCCAGTTGATCGGCGTTCGTGACGTCGGCCACTTGCCAGTGTGCTACCAGTCGTGAGCTCAACGCGGGGGCAAGCTCCGCCAGCTGCTGCTGCGCAACGACGGCGAGCCGGATGTGCGTCAGGCGCAGCGCCGCCTCGATCATCTGAGAGGCGGCCGGCGAAAAGAACGGACAGACGAAGATGACGAGCATTATCGCTCCAGCTTGAATCCCGGATCGACGCCTGGTCGTTTCGGGGCGTTCGCCACGAACCATCCGGTGAGATACATCCACTGGGTCATGCGCGTGAGCTTGGGATAGTCGATCCGGTCGGGCTTGTCGCGCGGCGTGTGGTAATCGTCGTGCAGGTTGGTGGTATACATGACCGCCGGGACATTGAGGCGCGCATACGGGACGTGATCGCTGCGGAAGTACCAGCCTTCGGGGTGCATGGGACGGTCCCAGAGCGAGTCGAGCGAGAACTTGCCGGTCAGGGCGTTGGCCCGCAGCGCCATGTCCACCAGTTCCGTCGAGTTGCGATGCGGCGGCTGCACGCCGAGGAGACTGGCGGAATCCGGGTGGTTGCGGCCCATCATTTCGCCGTTGAGTACGGCCACGATGCTGGCGAGCGGCACCACGGGGTGCGCGGCGTGCCACCGGGAACCCAGCAGCCCACGCTCCTCGGCGCCGTGATACACGAAGAGCACCGAGCGCTTGCCTGGCTGTCGGGCGAACGCGCGCGCCGCGGCCAGCAGCGCCACACTGCCCGTGCCATTGTCGTCAGCCCCGGCCCAGACGGAATCGCCGTCGATCAGGTAGCGCACCCCATCGTGATCCTGATGGGAGCTGTACAGGACGTACTCGTTGCGCAGCACCGGGTCGGTGCCACGGATGACACCGACGATGTTGGTGCTGGGCGTCTCGAACCGTTCGAGACGTACCTGCAACGTGAGCGTGGGGGCCTGCTGGAGGCGAGCCGCCATGCCGCCACGCACGAGGAACGCGGGAGTCCCCGCCTGGCGTGCGGGGACCGGTAGCTCGGCTCGATTCGACTGATTGGCGAACCGGCGTGCGGCTCCATCTACATCGTACGTGCCTCGTGCCCGCAGGATGGCCAGCGGATCGAAGGCGCGATCGGCCACCGTGTCGGCCACGATGAGGAGCGCGAGCGCACCCCGTCGCGCGAACCGCTGCTGCATGGCCGCGACGGCCGCCTGCGTGTAGCGCACCTCCGGACTGTTCGTCGTGGTGCGGATACTGGCCGAGAAGGGCCGCAGCATGGGGGTGGCGACGACCTTGCCGCGCACGTCGATGGTGGAGTCGGCACTGTTGGCGATCCACACCACGGGCCCTTGCACGTCAGCGCCCGAGCTCCCGAGGGGAATGAAATCCTTCCACACCTGCAGCGGCTGCTCACCGAGTGTGCCCAGGGACGAGACCGTGGAGACGCGTGTGCGGAACATGGTGAACCACTGGAAGTACGAGCCATCGTCGCCCAGCGGCTTGACGCCGATGGCGCGCAGCTGCTCTGCCACCCACACCGAGGCGCGCATTTCATCGGGAGTGCCGGCTTCGCGCCCGCGCATGGCATCGCCGGCCATGGCGTACAGGTCACGCTTGATGTCGGCCTGCCGGATGAGGGCGTAGGCGGCGGGGAGTTGGGGCGCACGTGCGGAGCGCGGCGGAGCTGACTGTGCGCCGAGAGGGCTGAGTGTCAACGCGGGGAACGCCAGCGTGGCTGAGAGGAGTGCTGCGGCGCACGTGCGCATGGTCACGGTCGCTTGCTTGGGGCGCAGGGATCTGGGCATACCCAACGCTACGGCCAAACTCGCTTTGGCGCTGGGGGCAGTGGCTCCTGAGCGGGGCACGGCGTCAGGGCGGACTCGTGATGGGCACCGTCGGCGGTAGATTTCCCATATGACCGAGTCCCCGCACATTCAGGACATCACCACGGCGTCGTTCCTCGAGGCCGTCGTCACGCGATCGCAGAGCACGCCGGTGCTGGTGGATTTCTGGGCCACCTGGTGCGGACCATGTCGCGCGCTGGGGCCGGTGCTGGAGAAGCTGGCTGTGGAGTACGACGGCGCCTTCGTGCTGGCCAAGGTCGACACCGACCGGGAGCAAGCGCTCGCGGCCCAGTTCCAGATCCGCTCGATTCCCACCGTCATGCTGTTCAAGGACGGCAAGGTGGTAGCCGGATTTCCGGGGGCCCTGCCCGAGGGACAGATTCGCCGTTTCCTCACGCAGCATGGCGTCGCGAAGGGCGGAGCCGCAGAAGCGTGGTCCGACGACCCTGGGACGCGCGTGCAGCAGTTGCGTGAGGCGGTCGCGCGCGATGCCTCGCGCGGCGACTGGCAGTTGGAATTGGCACTGGCGCTGCTGGCGCACGGCGAACTCGACGCCGCCCGCGCCGCCGTTGAAGCGTTGCCCGGTGACGTGTACGGGGACGCGCGCGCCGTGCGGGCCCGCGCGCGGTTGTCGCTGCTGGCGCGCCTGGATTCGCTGGCCGCCGATGACGGGGTGCGTGCCGGTGTGGAAACGTTCCTGGAGGGCCACACGGAGGCGGGGTTGGCGCAGTTGCTGGACGCCGTGCGCGAACAGAAAGGGATGGACGAGAGTCCAGCCAAGGCGGCGCTGGTGGATGCGATGACGTCGCTCGACGACGAGGCGGTGGTGCGCGAGACTCGGCGGCGGATGGCGGCGGTCCTGTTCGCGTAGGCGCTGGCCATGGCAGTACGAAACGGTCCCCCGCGCGTGAGGCACGGGGGACCGTTGTCGTGTCATAACCACACAGCGGATGAGGGGGGATTCGAACCCCCGAGACGCTTTCGCGCCAACACGCTTTCCAGGCGTGCGCCTTAAACCACTCGGCCACCCATCCGGGGAAGCAGGAACGCGCCACCGCGGCAGGCCGTGGCGGCGCGTTCGTGCTGGATACTGCCAACAGCGGACAGGGTGAGATTCGAACTCACGATACCGTTGCCGGTATGCCGGTTTTCGAGACCGGTGCCTTCAACCACTCGGCCACCTGTCCTCGGACCCACCTCCGCATGAACACGGCGGCACTCCAAGAGCCGCGATAGTTAACCGGCGGGAGGGCCCGGATCAAGCCCCTCGAGCCCTGCGAGGGCGCCCCACGGGACCTTGTCGGCGGTCGGCGTCGCGCGCCGCACAGGCACCGCGGATCCATTGCCGAACCGCCGCCCAGTCGGCACGTTACCCCGCCGCGCCCGGACGCCCCCCGAGGGTCCGCCACGCCGTCTCGGGGAGTACGCGGGCACAGCACTTCCACCGGCATCGCCCCTTCTGGGCTCCCGGCAGCGACAGCGGCCGGACGACTTTTCGCGGGGCACGCAGTGACCGTCAGGGATTCGGTAGTTCACGTGGGGCTGCTGGGGGCCGGGACTTGGGCGCAGGGGGCGCACCTGCCGGGGTACGCCCGTGACCCGCGCTGCAAGGTGGTCGCCATTGCGGACCCCGTGCGGGAAAAGGCCGAAGCATTCGCGCGCGAGTTCGACATCCCGCATGTGTACGATTCGCACGAGGCGCTCCTGGCACATCACGGCATCGATGCCGTGGACGTGTGCACGCCAAGCGCCACGCACTTCGCCCTGAGTTGGGCGGCGCTCGAGGCCGGCAAGCATGTGCTGTGCGAAAAGCCGGTCGCCTATGAGTACGCCGACACGCGGCGCGCCGCGGCGCTCGCGGCGGCGAAGGGGCTCAAGACGAAGCTGGGGTTCACCTTCCGCTACAGCCCCGGCATGCGGTACATGAAGGCCCTGATCGACGAGGGGTTCATTGGCGAACCGTTCATCTTCAACGGCTTCGAGCAGAACTCGCAGTGGCTCGATCCGCAGAACCCGCTGCGACAGGTGGACCATACCGCCGACCAGTCCCGCCTCCAGGTATCGTCGCTCGAGGGATACGGGGCGCCGATCATGGACATCGGGCATCTCTGCATGGGGAGCCGCTTCGCGCAGGTGGTGGGCACCATGAAGAACTTCATTCCCGAACGCATGGTGCGCGCCACCGGCACGATGATGCGCATGAACATCGATGATGGCGACATCTTCATTGGAGAGTTCGCCAACGGCGCCATCGGCTCCATCCAGACCAGCTTCGTGACGGTGGGCAACTACCCAGGAATCGAAGCGCGGGTCTATGGCAGCAAGGGGGCGCTCATCTGTCGAATGGTGGAGGAGGAGGGCGTGGCGGAGACGCTCAAGGCTGCCAGCGCGGACGCGGTGGAGTTTCGCCCGCTCGAGATCCCATCGCGCTTCTACCCCACGGGCGGGAGTCCGCGCGAATCGTGGCGGTCACTCTTCTACGCGAATCTCACCCACTCGTTCATTTCGGAGATTCGTGGCGACGTGGCGGGGAACGAAGGCAGCTTCGAGGACGGGGCCCACGTGCAGGAGTTGATCAACGCGGTGGAGCGCTCTTTCCGGCAACGGCGCTGGGTCACCATTCCGCTCGAGCAGGATGGTGTGGCATGAGCGCTCCCATCGAGCAGTTCCTCGAGCAGTATTTCTTCCGGCATCCGGTGAACGCAACGTTCACCGGCATCCGCCTGTACGACCACGAGTTGCCCGACTGGACGCGCGAAGTCCGCGACGATGAGCAGGACGAATTCGAAGCGCTCACGATCGCGCTCGACGATGCCTACCCGCCGTCGGAGGATTGGGGGGAACTGGCGCGCAACCCGGCCCAACTCGACGCGGAGCTGGCGCGCGCGAGCATGGACGTGCGGCAGCTGGAGTTCGAAAGCCGCTACTTCCATGACAAGAACCCCGCCCTGTGGACCGGCGAGGCGCTGTTCGGAGTGATCGGGCTCATGCTGCGCCCGCCGGCCACGGTCGAAGAGGCGTTTGCGTCCATCGCCATGCGCCTGCACGACCTGCCACGCTTTCTCGCGGACATGCCGCACACCCTCACGGAGCCGATGCCACCGCAGTGGGTGGCGCGCGCCGTGCGCGAGTGCGCCGTGGGCGCCGATCTCTTTCGTTTCAAGCTGGCGATGTGGCTGGATGCCCACGGGGCCGACGACGCCTCGCGGATGTGGGTGCTGGAGGCGGGCGACGTGGCGGCCGCGGCACTCGACGCCACAGCCGCGTGGCTCGCGGCACAGCCCGTTCAGCATGAGGCGTCGATGAGCCTCGGTGCCGAGGCGTACGACGTGCTGCTGCGCCGGGGACATTTCTGCGAGGTGAATGCCGACGCCCTGCTGGAGCGGGCGCAGCAGGCGCTTCCCGACGCGCGCGAGCGGTTCGAGTCGCTCGCCATAGAGGTCGCCGGAAGCGTCGAGGCACTGGCTGAGGCGCTCGCCGACGACCACCCCGCCCCCGCCTGGTACCTCTCCGCCTTTGCCGAGAAGTGGGAGCAGTGCCGCGAGTTCGCGGCCGATCATGATCTTGTGACCTGGGGCGACTGGCCGCTGCGCTACGTGCCCATGCCGGCGTGGGCCGCTGATGCCGCCCCGCAGCTGTACTTCCTGTTCTACCGGTCTCCTGCCCCGCTCGAATCGCGCGACGACCACGTCTACCTGGTCCCCCCCATCGATCCCCCCGTATCGGAGACCGAGCGCGACCGGCGGCTGCGGCAGTGGAACCACAGCGCCATCACGCTCAATCACGTGGTGCACCACGGCGCGCTGGGGCACCACGTGCAGAACTGGCACGCCACACACCGGTCCACATCCCGCATTGGCAGCGTGGCGGCCGTGGACTGTGCCAGCCGCATTGGCCTCTTTCAGGGCGGTTCCATGGCGGAAGGGTGGGCCTGCTACGCCACCGAGCTCGCCGACGAACTGGGCTTCCTCACGCCGCTCGAGCAGGCGTCCGAGCAGCAAAGTCGCCTGCGCATGCTGGCGCGCACCATCGTCGACATCTCACTGCATACGGGGCGCATGACCTTCGACGATGCGGTGGAGTTCTACGAAGCCGAAGTCGGCATGCCGCACAGTGCCGCCACGGCCGAAGCGGTGAAGAACTCCATGTTTCCCGGCACCGCCGTGATGTACTGGCTGGGCACCCAGGGCATTCTCGACCTGCGCGAGGCCGTGCGTGCGCGCGACGGTGCCGCATTTTCGTACCGCGCCTTTCACGACGCACTGCTGAGCCGTGGCTCGATTCCTGTCCTGCTGGCGGCGCGGCTGCTGCTGGCGGAGGACTGACCCCATGCGCACGCCTTTCCGCCGGTGGGTGTGGTCTGCGTGCACCGTGCTCACGGTGACGGCCTGCGGCGGCACCGACGCCCCTGGTGCTGCCGGAGCCAGCAACGACCTGCTCGTGATCGGCTACGACCGCGAGCCGGATACGATGAACCGCTATGCCACGCACATCCTCGAGGACATCGAGTCGTGCGTGGTGGAAGGACTGGTCACCAACGACGAGCAGATGCGCGTCGTGCCGCTGCTCGCCGCCGGAATTCCGACCGTGGAGAATGGCGGTGTGACGCTGCGCTCCGACGGCGGCATGGACGTGACGTGGAAGCTGCGCTCCGGCGTGACGTGGCATGACGGGACACCGCATACCTCGGCCGACGTGAAGTTCACGGTGGAGGCCATCAACAAGGGCGACTGGAAGCCGGAAAGCGTGGACGGCTTCGATCGCATCACCGGCGTGGACACTCCCGATTCCCTCACGGCCGTGGTGCACTATCGCGAGCCGTACGCGCCCTACCAGCTGCAGTTCGTGCGGGGCACGCTGCCCCGCCATCTGCTGGCTGGGCGTGATCTCAACACCGCCAACGATTATAACCGGGCACCGCTGGGGACTGGCCCCTACCGCGTCAAGGAATGGAAGACCGGTGAATACGTGCTGCTCGAGGCGGTGCCGCGCTACTGGCGTACCGGAACGGCGCCGAAGATTCGCCAGCTGCTTTTCCGCTTTCTGACCAACACCACCACGCGCATCAACCTGCTCAAGTCGGGTGAGGTGCACATGGTGGCGCTGGTTCCGTGGGATCAGGTACGGGCCCTGCGCACCGTCCCGGGACTCCGGCTCAACACCGTGGTGGGGAACGGCTACGAGCATGTGACGCTCAACCAGCGGCAGATTCCGGCCTTTGCCGATGTGCGGGTGCGACGTGCGCTGGCGCATGCCGTGGACCGGCCGTTGCTGGTGAAGACGATCCTCGATGGGCAGGTGGAGATCGTGAACGGCCCCATCCAGCCGCTCAATCCGGCCTACGAACCGAACGTGGCGCGGTACGACTA
Organism: Gemmatimonas sp.; assembly: GCF_027531815.1. Taxonomy (NCBI): domain Bacteria; kingdom Pseudomonadati; phylum Gemmatimonadota; class Gemmatimonadia; order Gemmatimonadales; family Gemmatimonadaceae; genus Gemmatimonas; species Gemmatimonas sp. Next base: position 70,390 of record NZ_JAPZSK010000006.1, read on the forward strand.
CGACACGACGACCGCCAACCGGTTGCTCGACGAGGCGGGGTGGCAGCGCGGCGCCAACGGCATGCGCGCGAAGGCGGGCACCCCGCTCGCGTTCACGCTCATCACGCAATCGGGGTTCGCGATTCGCGAGAATGTGTCACAGTCGCTGCAGCAGGCCTTTCGAGCCATCGGTGTGGACATGCAGATCCGGCTCATCGACGGCACCGCGATCAGCAGCCTGTGGTTCAAGGGGGAGTTCGATGCCATGCTGCACTGGTGGCAGATGGGCGCCGACCCGGAGCTGACGCTGTTCTTTGCGCATGATCGAACACCACCGGCCGGGCGCAACATCAACTTCGTGAACGACACGGCGTTGTCGGGTTTGCTCTACGCCAGCGATCGCGCCATCGAGACGACGACGCGATACGACCTGCTGCGCCGTGCGCAGCGGCGCATTGCCGAGCTGGCCCCCGAGATCGTGCTCTACAACACGGCCAAGGTGGACGCCGTGCCGGTCACCCTGCAGGGGTTCACCGGAAACCCGACCAATGCCGGTCCCTTCTGGAACGTGCACGCGTGGGAGATCGTCGCCCGGTGAGGGTGCGGGCCACGGCGTCTGGGCCAGTGGTGAGGGGCGACCGGTGATGCGCCTCGTGTGGCGGCGCCTGATGCAGAGCGTGCCGTTGCTGCTGATGATTTCGGCGCTCGTGTTCTTTCTCATGCGGGCAGTGCCCGGTGGCCCGCTCGCGGCCTACCTCGAAAACCCGAACGTCCGCCCCGAGGACCTCGAGCGTCTGCGCGTGGCCATGGGGCTCGACGCGCCGCTGGGTGTGCAGTATCTGCGCTGGCTCGCCGCCTTCGTGCGCGGCGACTGGGGGTACAGCTACGCCGACGGCCGCCCCGTGCTGGATCGTGTCCTCGAGCGCATGCCGGCGACCCTGGAACTGGTGCTGAGCTCCACGGTGCTGGCGCTGTGCCTGGCGCTCCCCGCAGGCATGCTGGCCGCCACGCGCGTGCGCGCCGACCGGTTTACCCGCCTGCTCACCACCGCCGGCGTCTCGCTGCCGGTTTTCTGGTTGGGGCTGGTGCTGCAGCTGCTGCTGTCCATCCACCTGGGGTGGTTGCCCTCGTCGGGGCGACAGTCGTTCGGCAACAGCAGCGTGGCAGACCGTGTGGCACACCTGGTCCTGCCGGCGCTGGTGCTGGCCGCCGTGCAGGGCGCGGCGTGGACGCGGTATCTGCGCCGCGCATTGCGCGACACGCTGGCCCTGCCCTTCCTGCGCGCGGCCCGACTGCGCGGCCTGTCGGAGTCCCGTGTCCTATGGCGCCATGCGCTGCCGAATGCAGTCGGCCCCTTCGTGACCGTGGTGCTCCTCGATGCAGCCATGCTCGCGTCGGGGGCCGTGGTCACGGAAAGCGTCTTCGCCTGGCCCGGCGTGGGCAGCCTCTTCACCGAGGCGCTCGTGAAGCGTGACTACCCCGTGCTCATGGCCTTCCTCATGCTGGCCGCGACCGCCGTGGTGGTGCTCAACCTGCTCGCCGATCTGCTCGTGCAGCGCCTCGACCCACGTACGGGAGCGCGCTCGTGGGAGCGTACATGACCAGGCACACGCCGGCGGTCTGGCCGTGGCGGTGGTCGCCTGCCCTGCTCGTGCTGGCCACGCTCGTGCTGTGTGCCGCTGCCGCGCCGCTCATTGCCCCGTACGCCCCCGACGCGCTCGACCTGGCCAACCGCCGGGCCGCCCCGTCGGCAGCACACTGGTTCGGCACCGATGAACTGGGGCGCGATGTGCTCACGCGGGTCCTGAGCGGCGCGCGGGTATCGCTGGCCATTGGCCTGCTCTCGGCGCTCGCGAGCGCGGGGCTGGGGACGGTGATTGGCAGCGCGGCCGGCATGATGGGACGGTGGGCCGATGACCTGCTCATGCGCGCCACCGACGCCATGCTCTCCATTCCGCGGCTACCGTTGCTCATGCTCGCCGCGGCGATCGTGCAACCCACGGTGCCGCTGCTCATCGGGCTGGTGGCGCTCAGCGGGTGGATGGAAACGGCGCGGGTGGTGCGGGCGGATGTGCAGTCACTGGTCGCGCGCGACTTCGTGCAGGCGGCGCGAGCAGTCGGCGCCGCACCGTTTCGTGTGTGGCGCCGCCATCTGTTGCCGGCCGTCGTGCCCACGCTGTCCGTGGCCACCACGCTCGCCATCGGGCGCGCAATCCTGCTCGAGAGTACGTTGAGCTTCTTCGGCGTGGGCGTGCAGCCCCCGACCGCCAGCTGGGGCAACATGCTCTATCAGGCGCAGAGTACGATGAGCTCCGAACCCTGGCTCGCCATCTTTCCCGGGCTCTTCATCTTCATCACCGTGCTGGCGTGCAATGCCGTAGGCGATGCCCTCGGCCACACGCCACTCCGCTCCAGCCCCTGACGTCATGACTGCCACGCCAGCACCCGCCGCCCTCTTGCTCCCGCTCCCGTTCGTGCCTCGGCGCGTGGTCATCGGCGCCAGTGCGCACGCCGACCTTGCGGCGATGATTCGCGCGGCGCGCCCGGAGCTTGAGGTGCGCGGTGCGCCGTTCATGGAGATCACGGCCGCCGATCTCGCCTGGGCCGACACGTACATCGGCTTTCGCCGACCACCGGCTGCCCACGACATGGGGGCGGTGCAGTGGGTCCACAGCACCGGCGCGGGGGTTGACGGCTGGTTGGGTCAGGGGCTCGATGCGGGCATCCTGCTCACGCGTTCGCCGGAATCGTTTGGGCCAATGATTGCCGAGTGGGCCGTGGCGCGCGTGTTTGCGGTGCAGCAGCAGCTGGTCTCGCTCATGGACGCACAGCGTGAGCAGCGGTGGGCGCCGCGGGACATCGCCCGTGTGGCCGGTACCCGCGCGCTGCTGGTGGGCACTGGTGACATCGGCTCGCACATCGCGGCGGCGTTCACCGCGCTGGGGATCACCGTAACCGGTGTGTCGCGCACCGGGCAGGCCACGCACCCGGCGTTCCGTGCCGTGTACACGGTGGACAGGCTGGCCGACCTCGTGGCCGACGCGGATTGGATCGTGCTGTCGGTGCCGGACACCCCGGTGTCGCGCGGGCTGGTGTCGCGTGCAGTACTCGAGCGCTGCCGTGGTGCGGTGCTGCTCAATGCCGGACGCGGCGCGGTCGTGGACGAAGCCGCGCTTCCCGACGCGCTCGACAACGGCTGGCTGCGGGCGGCGGCCCTCGACGTGTTCGTAACCGAGCCCCTGCCGTCTACATCACCGCTCTGGGGTCATCCGCGTGTGCTGATCTCGCCGCACATTTCGGGACTCACCACGGTGGCCGGCGCCGCCGAGGGGTTTCTGGCGTGCGCGGAGAGCCTCGGGCGCGGCGTGTGGCCCACCTGGGTGGTGGACCGCGCCCGAGGCTACTGATCGCCGGGGCTCAGCGTCTGAGCGTGGCGCCACCGGGGAGTCGGGCCAGTTCGACCTCGGCGGCAATGGTGCCGAACGCGCCCCACTGACCTCCCGCGACGATGCGCCGCCAGAGGGCTTCGGCCTCGGCGCGCCGCCCGTTGTACCAGTGCCAGTTGGCCACGCCGTATGCTGCCGAGGCATCCTGCACCGACAGTTCGCCGGTGGGCGACGCCGTAAGCACGGAGTCGGCGGGGAGCAGCCCCTTGTAGAGCAGCATGAGCTTGTGATATGCCTGATTCTCGACGATGCGCATGTCGCGGCGCATGGGCTGCAGCACCCGGGCCGCTTCCGCGTTCCGCCCCGCGCGACGCAATGACATGTAGAGCCAATGCGCCATGGACACCCGGCGATCGTCGTTGGTGGCCGCGTTCACTTCACGCTGCGCCACCTCGGCGGCCTCTCCCCAGCTGCCGTTCAAATAGTAGGCAAGCGCCAGATGGTAGCCGATGTTGGACTTGAGCGTACCGATGGGGGTGTTGGCCGCATTCGGCTGTCCATCGGGCTCGACCTCGTCGGGCTTGTCACGCGTGAGTTGATCGGCCCGCTTGAGGTCCCGAATGGCGGCGTCGAAATCACGCACGGAAATCCAGCGGTGTCCGCGATGGCGCAGCAGCCACGGATTGTCGGGGTACCGCGCGAGCCCGCGCGTGTAGATCTCGATCGACTGCCGCAGCTGGCCCAGGTAACCGAGGCGGCGTGCGTACCAGATGATGGAGTCGAGGTTGGTGGGGGCCGCCACATACGCACGCCGCGCCTCGGCCAGCTGGCGCTCGTAGCGCGCCCGCACGTTTGGGGCGAGCGGGAAGTCGCGTAGCGTATCACCGAGCAGGGAAAGGGCCTGCAAGCGCGGTGTGGCTGGAGGGCGGCTGTTGGCCGCCGCGGTGGCCGGCGTACCACCGGGGGTCGCCTGGGCCTGCACGTTAGTGAACGGGGTGCCCGCGAGCAGGATCATGGCACCCGCGAACGCGCCCTCTATGGCGCGGCGCAGGTTCTGGACTGCTGTGCATGAGGATGTCATGCGTTGAAAGTGCCGCGCGACGCGCCGATGGGCAAAGGGGCCGCCGTCGCGGGGGGGAGACGTCAGCGGCGCCGAGCGAAGAACTCCTGCAGCAAGGCGGCGCTTTCCTGCTCCAGCACGCCGCCTCGCACCTGGGGCCGATGATTGAGGCGCGGGTGGCGGACGAGATCACCCACGCTGCCGCACATGCCGGCCTTCTCGTCCCAGGCGCCAAAGACCAGCGCGCCCACGCGCGCCAGCACGATGGCACCGGCGCACATGGCGCAGGGTTCCAGCGTCACCACCAGGGTACAGTCACCAAGCGCGCGATCGCCCAGCGCACGGGCCGCATCGCGCAAGGCCAGCAGCTCGGCGTGCGACGTGGCGTCGGCATCGCGGCGCATGCGATTCTGGGCGCGGCTGAGGACGTTGCCGGTGGCCGTGTCCAGCACCACCGCGCCGACCGGCACCTCATTGGCCGCGGCCGCAGCGCGCGCTTCCTGCAGCGCCTCGTGCATGGCCGCCTGCAGCACCGGGGGCACCGGCACCTGCGACGTCACCGTCGCGGCACCCATCCGTAGTGCCGTTCCAGATAGACGAGCAGCGCATCGACGAGCGAGCGGGCAAACGCCCCGCGACTGGCGGCGGTGTCGCGAATACCCGGGAAATGGCACTCGATCTGAATGGCGTCCACGGCGGAACCGTTGCGGGAACCGTGGCGCCCGGTGTTGTAACCGCCGTCGAAAAACTCCTGCCCGACCAGCGGCGCGGGATCGCTTGGCGAGGGCACGGACGGAACGCCGCGCGTGCCCAGCAGTCCGCCAAGGCTGAACGGCCCGCGCAGCAAGGCCACCCCGCGATCTGACAGGCTTCGGGTACCGGACGCGGCGCGCGCGATACTGCTGCTGTTCATGACGCCCGCGGCCTGCAGCGCGGCATCACTCTGTCGCAAGGTGGCGGCGGAGAGCAGATACCCCAGTTCCAGTCGCGGTACGGCGTGGCCATGGCCGTGCAGGTCGATGAGGAGGCCGTGGCCTCCGTTCGCGGCGACCCGCTGCCGCGCGGAATCGATGGCCGAGTGCAGCCACAGCCAAGTGGTATCGAGGGCGCGTGTGCCACCCGTAGCCTCATCGCGATCACGATTGGCGTCGAACTTCCGCCGATGCAGGCGATTGACCACCAGGTGCAACCGGGCACCGGTACGGACCTGAAACGTGTCGGCGATCGCGCGCGCGAGTTCCTGGGTGTTGGCATCGGTGACGGTGACGCAGCCGCTGCAGCTGCGATCGGGAACACCGGCTGGCTGCAGGGCCCCACCGTGCGGCGCCACCAGCACGAGCGGGGCATCCCCGGGGGTGTACTCCACGAACTCCGACCGGTCGGTGTACATCTGCCCGACCACCAGCGGCCCCAGCGGCCCCGTGGGCTGCGGCGGGGTCAGCGGTGGCGTGGGGCCAGGACCTGTGGGTGCGGGCACGGCCGACGGTGCCGACTCGCCTCCGCAAGCGGCCAGCAGCAGGCACAGCGCCGCCGCAAGGCGGCGCCGGCCAGTCCGTGCCACCGAAAGCCACAAGACATCATGGGCACTCGTCATGCCCTGCAAACTACGCCGTGGGCTCGCCGGCGTCACCGTGCGTGAAGTCGAGCGTGTCGGCGTCGGGGCGCACATCGGCCACGATCGCATCACCCTCCTTGAACCGTCCCTCGAGCACCGCGAGCGCCAGCGGGTTCTGCAGCAGTCGCTGCACGGCGCGCTTGAGCGGTCGCGCGCCAAAGACGGGGTCGTACCCTTCGTCGGCCAGCTTCTGCCGCGCCGCCTCAGTGAGCCGTAGCGTAAGCTTGCGGTCGGCGAGCAGCTTGCGCAGGTGCCCGAGCTGCAGGTCGACGATGAAGTCCAGCTGTTCGCGGCCCAGTGGATGGAACACCACCACATCGTCGATGCGGTTGAGGAACTCGGGCTTGAAGACCCCGCGCAGGGCGGTGAGCACCTCCTGCTCCGTGCGCTTCCAATTCTCCGCGCCCCCGCTCTGCCCGCGCTCCAGAATGAGGTGGCTGCCCACGTTGGAGGTCATGATGACCACCGCGTTGCGGAAGTCCACCGTGCGCCCCTGCGAGTCGGTGAGGCGCCCGTCGTCGAGCAGCTGCAGCAGGATGTTGAAGACATCCGGATGCGCCTTCTCGATTTCGTCGAAGAGGATGACGCTGTATGGGCGACGGCGCACCGCTTCGGTGAGCTGCCCGCCCTCCTCGTAACCCACGTACCCCGGCGGTGCACCGATGAGGCGCGCCACCGCGTGCTTCTCCATGTACTCCGACATGTCGATGCGCACCATGGCGTGTTCGTCGTCGAAGAGGAACTCGGCGAGCGCCTTGGCCGTCTCCGTCTTGCCCACGCCGGTGGGGCCGAGAAAGATGAAGGAGCCAATGGGACGGTTGGGATCCTGCAGCCCCGCACGCGAGCGACGCACGGCGTTGGAGACTGCCTTCACCGCCTCCTGCTGTCCGATCACGCGCGTCCCCAGTACCTCCTCGAGCTTGGTGAGGCGTTCCCGCTCGGACTCCAGCATGCGGGTCACGGGGATGCCGGTCCAACGCGCCACCACCTCCGCCACGTCGTCGGCGGCCACCTCTTCCTTGAGGAACTGCGGGCGACCACCGTGGCTTGCCAGCTTCGACTCCGCGTCCTTCATGTCACGCTCGAGCTGCGGAATGCGCCCGTAGGTGATTTCCGCCGCCTTGCTGAGATCACCCGCGCGGGTGGTCTGCTCCGCCTCGAACTTGGCCTGTTCAATGGCCTGCTTGATGCGCCCCACGGCGCCCAGCGTATCCTTCTCCTGCTGCCACTGCGCGCGCATACCGGCTGCCTGTTCCTTCTTGTCGGCCAATTCCCGTTCGAGATTCTGTCGGCGCTCGAGCGACGCGGCGTCGGTTTCCTTTTGCAGGGCCGCTTTCTCGATCTCCAGCTGCACGATGCGGCGCTCCACCTCGTCAATTTCCTGCGGGACCGAATCGATCTCGATGCGCAGGCGTGACGCGGCCTCGTCGATGAGGTCGATGGCCTTGTCGGGGAGGAAGCGATCGCCGATGTAGCGGTTGGAGAGCGTGGCGGCGGCCACGACGGCGCCATCGGTGATGCGCACGCCGTGGTGCGCCTCGTAGCGTTCCTTGAGGCCGCGCAAGATGGCGATGGTGCTCTCCACGCTCGGTTCACCCACGAAGACGGGTTGGAAGCGCCGCTCGAGGGCGGCGTCCTTCTCCACGTGCAGGCGGTACTCGTCGAGGGTGGTGGCGCCCACCACGCGCAGCTCGCCACGGGCGAGCATGGGCTTGAGCATGTTCCCCGCGTCCATGCTGCCTTCGGCCTTGCCGGCCCCCACGAGCGTGTGCAGTTCGTCGATGAAGACGATGTACAGCCCGTCGGCGCTGGTGATTTCCTTCAGCACCGCCTTGAGCCGCTCCTCGAATTCGCCGCGGAACTTGGCGCCAGCAATGAGGGCGCCCAGGTCGAGCGACACGAGCTTCTTGTTCTTCAGTCCCTCGGGCACGTCGCCGCTCACGATGCGCTGCGCGAGCCCCTCGGCGATGGCGGTCTTGCCCACGCCGGGTTCGCCAATGAGCACGGGGTTGTTCTTGGTGCGACGCGACAGCACCTGAATGACGCGACGGATCTCCTCGTCGCGACCGATGACCGGATCGAGCTTGCCCTTGCGGGCGCTTTCGGTGAGATCGCGCGTGAACTTCTGCAGCGCCTGGTACTGCTGCTCGGGGCTCTGGTCGGTGACCTTGTGCGCGCCGCGCACCAGTTTGAGGGCGTCGAGCAGCGCCTGACGATGGGCGCCGACGCTGGTGAGCACACGCGTGCTGTCGGTGCCCTTGGCATCGGCGAGCGCCAGCAGCAGGTGCTCGGTGCTCACATACTCGTCGGCCAGCGCCTTGGCTTCACGCTCGGCGGCATCGACGACCTGCGTGAGTTCACGGCTGAACGTGGGCTGGGCGTCGCTCTGCCTGGCGTACCGCGCCGCCTCCTGCTCGGCCGCCGTGCGGACGGAGGTGACATTGGCTCCCACACGCTGCAGCACCGGGACGACGATGCCTTCGTCCTGCGCCAGCAGGGCCAGCAGCAGATGCAGATCGTAGACGAGTGGGTTGCCGTTCTTGCGGGCCAACGCCACGGCGTCGTTGAGCGCCTCGGCGCTCTTTACGGTGAGACGGTCGGGATTGATCATGCCGTCACGAGAGGCAATGAGGATGCCGGATGCGGACTGCCTTATCTGCAGGGAGCATGAGGCAGGAAGCCGGGAGCAGGGAACAGGCGTGTGACAATACTGCAGCCTGATGGCAATGTGGCGGAATCGCACCGCGAACGGCGACATAAAAAGAGCGCCCCGGGTCCGCTCACCCGGGGCGCTTCTTCACCTGGTACATCGGGTCTCGTGGTGCTCGACCGGCAACAGCTTACTTCACCACGATCATCTTCTTCACCAGCGGCACGCCATCCACCTCGAGGCGATACAGATACACGCCTGAGGCGGCCTCCCGCCCGGTTGCTTGGACTTTGCCATCCCAATAGGCGACGTAATCACCACATGGGACCGCGATTTTTTCCAGCGGTTGACCACCGGCCACTCCGCTTGTTCCGCCCTGCAACACCGGGGTCGCCACCACGTCCGACAGGACGTTGTAAATCTTGAGGCTGACCCGGTACTGCCTTCCAGGCTGCGAACAGGTGGGCGCATCGCCCACGCTAAACGGAATGCGAGTTTCCGGATTGAAGGGATTCGGGTAGTTCTGCCCGAGGCTCGCTCCGGCGCGGCGTTCCCTCCCGTCTTGCGACGGTTGAGCCTCCGCGACTCGTGGCATGAACACGCTGAGAGCGAGCACCAGACCCAGTGCTCCCCACAAACGTTTCATGGTGCTTCTCCGACTGACGAATCAGGTTCTGAGTCGACGTCTCCTTTAAGGGTGAGAAACTTGGATTCGGGAATCGAATCCACTGTAAAGCTTAGGACGCACACCCCCGCCCGTCAAGCAACATTCCGGGCATCGCGTCGCCCCGTAACCGCCATAATCGCGGCGACAACGCTACAAGAAATTTTGCATCAACCAGTTAGAACAACAGACCTCATGTGCTACTTGATGTGCGACTTGATGCTGCCGTCCCACTGCCCCTGTTCCCAGACCTGATAGGCCTTGAGCGGCCGCCGCTCCGGCACATGCTCCAGGAGAAACTCCCGCAGAAGACGCTGGTGCGCCCGTGCAGCACTGGCGTCGAGGGGCACGGGATGCCCGCCGAGCCACGCCTCGAGCGCCGCCCGGGCGTCGGGGGGAAGCAACCGCCCCCCGGGTGTGCGCCGCGCACAGGTGGCACATAGCGTGCCCCCGGCCATCACCGAAAATCGCGCCGTGAGCGGAGCCTCGACCGGGGCGTGGCACTCCGCGCAGTGCCCCACGCTGGGGCGAAACCCCACCTCGGCCACCAACCGCCAGAGCACGCCCACGGTCACGGTGACCGTGTCGTGCGGGGCCGCCATTGCGAGCTGATCGAGCCCCTCCACGAGCGTTCCGTACGCCACCGGCGCCGCCTCCTCATGCACCAGCCGCAGGGCGCACTCGGCGATGGCGCTGGCCGCCGTGAAGCGACCGAGGTCGAGCGCCAGCGCCGGTCGCGCCGTCGTCACGTCGAAGCCATGGAGGGCGTGCAGGTCGCGCCCCGGCTTCGTCTGGATCTGCGCCTGCCCTTCGGCGAACAGGTCGACGGCGCTCCCGAACCGTTTCCGCGAGGAGCGCGCCCCGCGCGCCACCACCGACTGCACCCCGGCCTCCCGGGTCACCAGCCTCAGGATGCGGCTCGACTCCAGGTAATCGGCCACGTGCAGCACGATGGCGTCGGTTTGCAGCAGGGACATGCAGCAACGTTAGCCACCCGGTGGGGCAATGGGCAGAACGGCCTGCCGGCTCAGCGCACGGCGAGATCCACGCCGCCCTGCCCGGCCGGTACCCGCCGAGTCTCCACCAGCGCCGGGGAGAAGACGATGAGCGAGGTGGCCGAACCGGCGCCATTGACGATGCAGTGCAGTCTGCCGAGGGCGTCGGCCTGTCCGCTGCCGCAGGTTACCGGGGTGCCGGCGGCGGTACGCAAGTCCAGCCATGGGGCGGTCCCCGTGGGCACAACGGAGAGGTCGTCCGCGCGCAGCTTGAGGATGCGGCTGGTGAAGGTGGAAAGGTTTTCCGAGAGACTCACATACAGGAATCCGTCGAGCCCGCGCTTGGTGCCGGCGCCGAAGGTCCCGGTCGGCATGGGGCGAATCGTTTGCACGCGACGCGCGGCCAGATCCACCTTGGCCACGGCGCCCGACGCGATGAGCGAGAACGGGAAGCTGGCGAAGTTGGCTTCCCCGCCGGCGCTCACATACGCCACCTGCCCGGCAAGGATCGCCGACGCCCCCGATCCACGAACCCCTGGCAGCGTGATGGTATCCCGAGTGCCGCCGGTCGCAGGAATGCGAATGAGCCGCACGTCGCCCTGCACCGCGTAATTCGTGCGACAGTTGCTGTTCGCATCCACTACCCAGGTGGCATTGTCGTACTGGAACATGTCGGTGGGACAGAGCCCCGCATTGGCGATGCGCGCAATGGTGGGAGCGGCCGTACCGGCCACCGACACCAGCGCGATGGCGCTGGAATCACGCAGCGCCGCCGCAATGAGGGCCTGCCCGTTGCTGCCGCGGAAGAGGCGTGCCCGCGAGGGATTGCTGCGCGGCGGCAGCTGTACGCGTCGGGCACTCAGGGCGCCGATGTCGACGATGTACAGCAGGTCGCCAGCACCGCGGCTCGAGACCGTGAGGACCGTATCGCGCTCGAGCGTGAAGCCGCCGGCGTCGAGCTCCGTTGGTGGGGCGAGCGGCAGCCGCGACGTCACCTGTCCGGTGTCACCAAGGAACGTGAGACCGGGCTGGATGAAGCCGTCGAGGACGACGATGCCGCGCGGGGGCTGCGGCGGAACGGCGATGGGGGTGGACTCTCCGCAGGCCGCCACGCCGAGCAGGGCGCTCAGAAGGGCGAGTTCCCGCAGACGGCCGAAACGACGTGGTACGTGAAGCAGGCGTGGCGGACAGACGGTGCGCGCATGACGCGGAGGGACGGAGAAATGGGTCGGCACTAGAGTGATTCGGGGGGAGTGAACGGATCGGTCCTACTGGCCAGTCGCAGTGTGCGTAACCACACCGCGAACGTCGCCGCGCGTTACGTTCGCGGCTGCAGTGTGAGCGCGGCGGACCAGCCGCGTCCTGGCATGGGGAACCCACGTACCGACTGCCACCGCACCCCGGTGACGTTGTCGATGGTGAGGGAGACGAGCGCCTCGACCTGCGCCACGCGCTGTCGCCGTGCCCAGGCGACATCGGTGAGCGTGACCGATGGCAATTCGAAGCGCGGATCACGAGGGCCGGCCGTGAAGGGCCGACGCCCCTGATGCCGCACATTGGCGCTGAGCGTGTGGGCCCCGACGCGCCAGAGCGCCTGAACCGCGCCGCTGTGCAGCGGTACGTACGGCGTGGGAATGGTGAGGAGCCCACTGCGCAGCGTGGACGCGTAGCGCGTATGCCAGGCCGACAGGGTGATTACCGGCGTGGTGAGCTCGACGCGCGACTCGGTACCGCGCAGCTGTTCACGCCCCACATTGGCCGGACTCCAGCCGAAGTTGCCGGGGAACCACACAATGGCGTCGCGCGTGTCGCGCGCCACGAGCAGCAGCTCGCCGGTGAGCCGACGCTCTCCACGGTGCCACACGCCCTGCGCCCCACCACTGGCGTCGAGGGTGACCCGTTCGGCGCGCAGGGCGCGCACGAAGAGTCGTTGCGGCGAGGAGAAGTAGAGGTCGTAGAGGGTGGGTACACGCACGGCCTGTGCGCCACGCGCCAGCAGCACCAGGGAGGACCCACCCGGTGCGCCCCGCGCACGCCAGGCGAGGCCGGCGCTGGCCGTGGGTTGCACCCCGTTGCGTTCCACTGCATCGGCCCGCACGCCGAGATCCAGGTCGAGGCGCGGAGCACGCCCCTCGGTGCCGCTGGTGGCACGCTGCCACGCCCACGCCGCAAAGCCACGAGCGCGGCGCTGCGACACGGCGCCCGTTCCGGTGAGCCCGTCGGCGCCGGTACCGACACGCCACATGCCGCGCCAGGCCGAACCGCGCCACTCCACCTCGCCCGCCCACGCGCGGGCCTGAGCATCGAGGGCGGGGCGCGCGGGATCGCGGTAGCGCAGGGCAAAGTGCCGCACGCCGGAGGTGAGCACGGTCGTGCCCCACGTGGTCTGTCCACGCAGCAATGTGCGTGTCGTAACCGACCGATCGTTGTCGAACGCCCGCACGTTGGCAGGCCCCACCATGCCGCGCTCGCCGGTGGAGACCAAGAGGTTCCACTGCGTCTGCGCGGCAATCAGCCCGCCGCTGATGACGGCCCGGCGCTCGTCGTTGTTGACCCGCTGCTCGCGCACGGGCGCGGCGCCGGCCTCATTGGTGAAGGCGAAGTCGTTGGCCGCCTGCTGGAGCGCCGCCGTGGCGTTCCAGCGCACTCCCATGGCGCTCGCGGCCCAGGCGGCTTCGGCAGCCACGTGACCGAAGGCACCGGTGCGCACGCTGACGGCCCGCTGCGGGGCGCTGGAGAGCGCCAACACGCCACCCGCCGCGCCGCTGCCGGTACCGACCGGGTCAGCGCCGGGACGCACAGTGGCTGACTGCACCGCCACCAATGGCAAGTCGGAAACGTCCGCCAGCCCGGTGGCGGGGTCGTTGAGCGGCAGACCATCGAGCGTGATCACGACCTGTTCGCGCCGCGCACCACGCAGCGACAGCCCGGACTCACCGCGCGCCGACCGGATGCTGGTGTAGGGCAGCAAGGTCACCACGCCATTCATGCTCACCACACCGCGCTCGCGCGCCGACGTGGTGGTGATGGCGGCGGACGTGGCGCCGGGGGGTGATGTCGGCGCACGTGCGGTGATGCGTTGCGTTGCGAGCACGGCCACGGAGTCGGAGGCCACTCCGGCGGCGAGGCGGCCACGGGAGGGGTGCAGATACAACCGCAGGGTGTCGGCGGTGACGCTGGCCCGCCCGGCGTCTCGCGCGACGGTCGCGGACGGTGGCACGACGAGACGCCGGGGCTCGTAGCCGATGCGCGCCACCCGCACCACGCCACCGGTGGACACCTGCCCACAGCTGCCGGTGAGGACGCGGGGGGCGGCGCGTTCTTCGCGCACCGTGACTCCCACCACCGGCGCTTGCGTGACGACATCGAGGAAGCAGAGCGCCACACTGTCCGCCAGCGCGAACGCCGATGTCGTGGGCGCCTGCAGCAGCCACCACGCGGCGGCCTTCGCGGGCCCCAGTATGCCCGCCATCATCGCGTGCGCCCCCGCCCCCGCAGCGGCAGGAGCGCGGGGGCCCCCACGGCGGGATCGCGCGTTACGACGAGTGGCCATTCGTACACCGCCTCCAGGATCTCCCCGCGCATGACAGTGTCGGCGTTGCCGGCGGCGGCCACGCGGCCCCGATGCAGGAGCACGATGGCGTCGGCAAAGCGTGCCACGAGGTTGAGCTGGTGACTCACGAGCAGCACCGTGCGCCCCTCGCGCGCGAGAGCATCCACGAGTTCGAAGACCGCCATTTCGTGCGCGATGTCGAGAAACGTGGTGGGTTCGTCGAGCACCAGCACCGGCGTATCCTGTGCCAGGGCACGGGCGATACGAACACGCTGCCATTCGCCGCCGGAGAGCGAGTCGGTGGTGCGGTCGATCGCATCGGCAATGCCGGCCCGCTCGATCGCCTGCTCCACCTGACTCCGGTCCTCACGGGACGCGCCGCCGAAGGCGCCGCGATGCGGGTGCCTGCCCAGCATGACGAACTCGCGCACCGAGAGCGGCATTCCCGGTTCCTCGCGCTGCGGCACCACGGCCACCTGCTGCGCCATGGCGCGCGACGCCATGGCCGCGATGGGTTGGCCCGCCAGCAGAATGCGCCCCGACGCCACGGGCACACGCCGCAGCAGCGCCCGCACCAGGCTGCTCTTGCCGCTGCCATTGGGGCCCACCACCGCGGTCACCAGCCCCGGCGGCGCGACGAAGGACACGTCATGCAGCGCCGGCTGCGGGCGCCCCGGGTAGTGCACACCCAGCGACTCGAAGGCCAGCGTGGCCCCCTGCCCCGCCATCGTGGCGGTCACGGGGTCACCTTGCGCAACTGCGACAGGAAGAACGGAACCCCGATGAGCGCGGTCACGGCCCCGAGCGGCAGTTCTGCTGGTGCGCGCAGGGTACGCGCCAGCAGGTCGGCGGCGACGAGCAGCACCGCGCCGTACAGTGCCGACAACAGCAGCATGGGGCGATGTCGACGTGCGCCCAGCGCTCGCGCGAGATTCGGCACCACCAGGCCCACGAACCCCACCAGTCCGGCGGCGGCAACGGTGGCCGCCGCGAGCCAACTGGCCACCAGAAACAGCGTGCGCGATGCGCGCTCGACGTGCACCCCGAGTGCGGCGGCCGGCTCGCCACCGAGCGCGAGCACGTCGAGATCGCGCGCGCGCCAGACGAGGACACTGCCCAGCAGCGCCAGCGCCACGGCACTGCGTCCCACAGCGCTCCACGACGCATCGGCTGCGCTGCCCATCATCCACCAGAGCGCCCCACGCAGCCGTTCCGGCGGCGCATCGGCGAGCGCGACGAGGATGGCGGCATTGGCGAACGCTCCCACGACCACGCCGGCCATGAGGAGCAGACGGGTATCACCGCTTCCCCCCACCACACGCGCGAGCGCCGTCACGAGCAACGTGGCCGCAGCGGCGCCGGCAAACGCGCACGCGGTAATGAGCGCCGGTGCCTCGACGCCCAGCGCCATGGCGGTCACCGACCCCACGGCCGCCCCACCGGATACCCCCAGCAGATACGGTTCGGCCAGCGGATTGCGCATGGTTCCCTGAAGGGCGCCGCCACTCATGGCGAGCCCGGCGCCCACGAGGGCGGCCAGGAGTACCCGCGGCAACCGCAGCTCCTGCACGATGGCCACCGTGGCCGCGTCACCCGATCCACGCAGGCCGTTGACCACGGTGTCGACGGGCAGCGACACCGCGCCCAGGGCGATCGCCAGCAACGAGACCATCACGAGCAGCACGACGCCCACCACCCACGGCCAGCGACCGCGGTCGGCCACGGAGCGGAGGCTGACCTCGGCCTGCGTCATGGGAGCGAATCGGCGAGCGCGGGGTGCAGCGCGCGCGCGAGCTGCACGGCGGCCATGCCAAGCACCACCGAAGGGCGTCCGGTCACGGCCGGGTCATGACGCACGAACCGCTGCGCGCGCACGGCGGGGAGCGCCCGCCACGTGTCGGCACGGCCCAGTGACGCCACCTGCGTGTCGCTCGCCACCACGAACTGCGGCGCACGCGCGATGATCTCCTCCATGCTCACCGAAGGCGATGGCTGGGTGGCGTCATGGAACACATTGCGCGCGCCCGCGATTTCGAGCAGTTCGTCCATGTAGCTCCCGCCGCCGATCACCATGGGGGGCGTGTTCCACACCGGCCACACCACGGCCGGCCGTTCAGCCACGCGCGCGGTCTGCGCCCGCACGCGATCGAGTGTGCGCTGCACGGAGTCACTCACCACCGCGGCCCGCGACGACGCCCCGAGCGCCACGCCCAGCACCCGCAGCTGCCGGTGGAAGTGCGCGATGCGATCGACGCGCAGCGCGATGGTGCGCACGCCGGCCCGCGTGAGTGCGTCGGCGACGGCACGGTTCTCGGCCGTGGCGTAGAGCACCACCAGCGTGGGGCGTGCGGCCAGCACCGCCTCCAGCGACGGGCGGAGGCCATCGGCAATGGCCGGCACGCGCGCCACCGCGGCGGGATACCGATCCCACCGGGAGCGACCGACGAGCACGGCGTCGGCGCCGATCGCGAACACCGCCTCGGTGGCCGCCGGATTGAGCGACACCACCCGCCGCGCGTAGCGCGCGTCAGTGGGCAGCGGCACGCCGAAATCGTCGGTATCGGCCGGCGCGATGGCACGCACGCCGTTCGCCGCCACGGCCCCCGCGCGCGCCGTATCGGCGGCACCGGCGGCGGACGACGAACGGTTGGAATCGACGCATGCCGACACGATGATGCCCGGAACGAGCACCAACCATCGACGTGCGCGGCGTACCAATCGTGGGTGAGGAAACACGAACGGGCATCCTCTCCCACGAGAAGACGCCCGAGCACCCATGACACACGCCAAGCCAACGACGTTGTCACGTTTGCACGAGCCCCCCCTCGAGGGTCTTCGTCAAAGAAAGAGCGCGGGTCGTCTCCTGGCTTCGGGCCACGACACTCACCTTCCCGATCGAACCGATCAGTGGTGTACGGAGTGTCGATGCTGCAGCGCATAGCGCGATGCAGAGCCCGTTACAGTGGCGGGGCCGCGCCGGTGTCGCACCGGCTTCCGTGTCCCGCGCTCGAAATCAGTTGTGCGTCACGCCCTGTGCGTGACAGTCCGAACCTACCGTCCAGCCGGCGCTTCGGCAAGCGCCTGCGCCAGCGCCGCCTTGAGTTCGGCACGCCGAGCTTCGTAGGCGGCGGTGACCGCCGCACTTGGTGATTCCTGCCTCGCGTAGATGGCATCGAGGGCCGCGATTTCCTGCGCCAACCGATCACCGAGCGGCACGGTTGGCTCTACGGGGCGCAGTGAAGGGGCCACGACGCCGCGCTTCGCCGACGCGCGCTGCATGCTGCGCGTGAGCGCCAGCATCATGAGCAAACCCACCGCGACGAGCAGCCCGGCAATGTAGAGATTGCGCCCGGGGGTAGCGCCGGCGGGGACCTCCACCACCAAATCCGCATCGGCCTTGAGATCCTGGGCAAGGAAGCGGCGGAAGTTGCGCCCCTCGAGCGCGACCGGATCGACCGCCGTGAACCCCTTGCCGCGGACCTGCGACTGCGGCTCCTCCACGAGCACCTCGAACACCACCACGGGTGACTCGGAGCGGACACGCAGCGGGAAGCTGCTGGCGGGCAGCTTGTACGAAAACGCCACCTGCTTCACCCCGGGAGCGATGGGCGCAAACACCGACACGCGCCCGTTCTGGGCCGCAAAGGCATCGGGGGAGATCTCGCCCTCATTGGCACGCACATCGACCGCTGCCGCGGGGATCGCCACGCTCCACGTGGGCGCCGCCCCCGCGGCTTCGCTGGCCACGAGCGTACGGACACTGTCGTTCGAGAGTTCGAACACCTCCACGATCGTGCGCATCTCGTTGCTGTCGGCCTTGCTGACAATGAAGTGCCGCCCCTTTACCGACAGGGGAAAGGTCCGCGACGTGGTGTCGAACACGGTGATTTCCGTATCGGCGCCACTGGCGGCCGCCACGCGCAGCGGGGCCGTGAAGTACGCAATCCCGCCGTACGTGGTGGATGCGAAGTACACGGCCTCGCCAACGCCGAAGGGGGTGTAGCGAAACCGATACCGTCCGCCGGCGTCGCTGCGAACCGAGTCGATGGGCCCGGCCGAATCCTTCCCCACGCGATGCAGCGTGACCCACACGTTGGCCGCTGCCCCCATGCCCGTGGAGTCACCGCCACTCGACACCGGGATGCGCACGCGACCATCCACGGTGCGGGCTGGGCTCGTCGCGCCGCCCGCGTTCGTGGCGGCGCCACTCTGGGCACTGGCGTCGGCGGCAACCAGGAACGTGGCACCAGCCAGGAGGGCCAGCGGCCGCCGAATGAACTCGAACCAACGGGCGCGATGCATGGAGGGGGAGAGAGAGGGGCGTGGACTCACGGATTGAACTTACCGAAGTCTTCGGGGCGAAGGGTCTCGAGATAGGCCTGCAGCTGTTCGGGGGTCAGTTCCTGCCCCGAGGGCGAATCGGCGGCAAGCGCACGATCACTGGCTTCCTCGTCTTCCAGGTCCATTGCGGCAAGCAGTTCCTCGGCGGCAAAGATGGGAGACGCCAGCCGCAGGGCAATGGCAATGCTGTCGGACGGCCTGGCATCGAGCGTGACGAGGCCATTGGCTCCATCGAGATGCAGCTCGGCGAAGTACGTGTTCTTCTCCACCCGCGAGATGGTGACACGACGC
Source organism: Gemmatimonas sp. (assembly GCF_027531815.1). Taxonomy (NCBI): domain Bacteria; kingdom Pseudomonadati; phylum Gemmatimonadota; class Gemmatimonadia; order Gemmatimonadales; family Gemmatimonadaceae; genus Gemmatimonas; species Gemmatimonas sp. The sequence continues at coordinate 88,924 of NZ_JAPZSK010000006.1, forward strand.
AGCGCTCCGCCGAGCGCGGTGATGAGCGACTTGCACAGGTCGTGCGTCAGTGGACGCTCACGCTTGAGCTGGTTCATCTGCATGAGAATGGACTCGGCCTCGGGCTTGCCGATCCAGATGGGCAGCACGCGGGTTCCGGCCTTCTCGCGCAGCATGACCACGTAGGCGTTCGTCGCACTGTCGAGGCCGAGGCGGGATACCGAGAGTTCCACCATGTGCTTCCTCCGGATGGGGGGCGACGATCGGAGTTCTTCCCGATTCGTGACGACTCGAGTGCCTATACACCAAACCGACCGCCGGCGGGCCATGCTGCACGGACCATGCAGCGCCACGCCAGCGATCGGTTGCCCCTACACAGGCCCCTTACTTGACGGCCTTGCGCAGGGCGGCTACCCGGTCGGTACGCTCCCACGTGAACGTAGTGCGCGCCGAGGCGCCGCGTCCGTGGGTTTCCGGGGTGCGACCGAAATGGCCGTAGGCGGCGGTGGCCTGATAGATGGGCTTGCGCAGATCGAGCGCCTTGGTGATGCCGCGCGGGGTGAGGTCGAATACCTCGCTCACCGCCGCCTCGATGGCCCGGTCGGGCACGGCACCGGTTCCGAAGGTCTGCACGTACACCGACACGGGCTCGGCCACCCCGATAGCGTAGGCCACCTGCACTTCACAGCGGCGCGCGAGCTTCGCGGCCACGATGTTCTTGGCCACCCAGCGCGCGGCGTAGCACGCCGAGCGATCCACCTTGGACGGATCCTTGCCGCTGAAGGCGCCGCCGCCATGCCGGCCCATGCCGCCGTAGGTGTCGACGATGATCTTGCGCCCCGTGAGCCCGGCATCACCCTGGGGGCCGCCAATGACGAAGCGTCCCGTGGGGTTGATGTGCGTCTTCATGCGGCGGCCGATGAACTCGTCCGGGATGACCGCGTGGATGACGTCGTCGAGAATGGCCCGACGCAGCTTGGTGTTGGAGATCTTCTCGTCGTGCTGCGTGGAGATGACGACGGTGTCCACCGCCACGGGGCGGTTGTCCTCGTAGACCACGCTGACCTGGGCCTTGCCATCGGGGCGCAGCCAGGGATAGGTGCCGTCCTTGCGCAGCACGGACAACTGGTGCGTGAGCGCGTGCGCGAGCTGGATGGGCATGGGCATGAGCTCGGGCGTTTCGTCGGTCGCGTAGCCGAACATCATGCCCTGATCCCCGGCGCCGCCGGTGTCCACTCCCTGCGCGATGTCGGGCGACTGGCGGTCGATGGTGCTCATGACGGCGCAGGTCTTGGAATCGAAGCCGAAGTTGGCGTCGTTGTACCCGATTCCCTCGATCGTCTGCCGCACTATGTCCGGCAGATGCACATAGGCCGACGTGGTGATCTCGCCGGCGATGACGGCGAGTCCGGTGGTCACCAGCGTCTCGCAGGCCACACGCGCCGCCGCGTCCTCCCGCAGGATGGCATCGAGCACGGCGTCGGAGATCTGGTCGGCGATCTTGTCCGGGTGCCCCTCGGTGACGGATTCCGAAGTGAAGAGATGACGATCGGCCACGGTGCGCAGCGCTCGCGTTGATTGAAGGAGGAAAAAGGTCTGCGTAGACTAGTCCGGCGTAGCAGCCGGGACAACTGGACGCACGCCGCCCCGCCCTGGCGGCGCCCTGTTCAGCCCAACTCGGCGCGGAGGCGGCGACGCAGCAGCACCTCGGCCTCACGGGCGGTGCTGCAGGCCATCGCCGCCACGGCGGCGTCGGTGGCGACGTCGGCGCGCACGCCGCGAATGATGCGTTTCACGTCGGCCACGGCCCGTGGGGCAACGCTGAGCTGCCGCAGCCCGAGCCCCAGCAGGGCGAAGACGGCGAGCGGCTGTGACGCCATCTCCCCACAGACGCACACATCGATGCCGTGTGCCGCCCCGGTAGCCTGCACCTGCGCCATGAGCCGCAGCACGGCGGGATGAAAGGGGGTGTAGCGCGGGGCCAAATTGGCATTGCCCCGGTCGACGGCCAGCATGTACTGCACCAGGTCATTGGACCCGATGCTGAAGAAGTCCACGTCGCGGACCAGCGTGTCGCAGGCCACGGCGGCAGCCGGCGTCTCGATCATCACGCCCAGGGGCACATCATCGCGGAACGGGACGCGGCGCGCGGCCAGTTCCTCGACGCATTCGCTGATGAGCTGTCGCGTTTCCCGTACTTCATCCACGGTGACAACCAGCGGCAGCATGATGCGCAGGTCGCCGTGCACAGCGGCCCGCAGGAGTGCCCGCAGCTGCACCTTGAACAGCTCGCTCTCGTCGAGGCACATCCGGATGGCGCGCCAGCCGAGGAACGGATTGGCCTCGTGTGGGAAACCACCCACCGGCAACTTGTCACCGCCCACGTCGTAGGTGCGAATGACGGTGGTGCGTCCACCAAACGCGAGCACGACCTTTCGGTAGGCGCGGTACTGTTCCTCCTCGTCGGGCATACTGGCGCGCCCCACCACCAGGAACTCGGTGCGCATGAGCCCCACGCCCTCGACGCCACTGTCGGCCCCGGCCTCGGCCTCTTCGGGGATATCGACATTGGCGCGCACGACGAGGCGCACGCCGTCGCGCGTGACCGGCTCGCTCATGGCGAGTTCGCGCAGGACGTCGGCGCGCCCCTCCTCCTCGGCCACGCGTTGCCGCGCCTCCTCCACTTCATGGTCGGTGGGGGCGATGACCAGCGTCCCCTCGGCACCATCGAGGATGGCCACCTCACCGCCGTGGAGGACGGACAGCGCCTGTCGCAACCCGACCACGGCGGGCAATCCCAGCGACCGCGCGAGGATGGCCACGTGCGCGGTGGCGGTACCGGCCTCGGTGGCAATGGCCGCGATGCACTCCCGATCGAGCTGCATCGTGAGCGACGGCGTGAGATCGTGCGTGACGAGGATGGTGTTGCTGCCGCGGGGCACGTCGACCGGGTCGTGGTCAGGCAGGTCGAGCAGCAGCGACAACACCCGGATGTGCACGTCGGTCAAGTCGCCCACCTTCTCGCGCAGCATGGGAGCGCTCGATCGAGCGAAATGCTGCCGCCATTCGAGGAGGACGATATCAAACGCCTTCTCTGCGCCGAGATTCTGCCGGATGAGCGCGATCGTGCTCCTGATCAACTCCCCATCGTCGAGAATGGAGAGTTGCACATCGAAGATGGCCGCCTCCTCAGGCCCCGCCTGCGCTTCGGTGCGGGCGCGCAGGTGGCGCAGGCGCTCGCGTGCGCGCTCGACCGCGACGTGGAAGCGGGCAATCTCCTGGTCGATGTCGCCGTCTTCGATGACGCGATGACGAACCTCCGGAACCTCCCAGCGCAGCAGGTGCACCGGACCCACGACGATCCCCGGCGACGCGGGGATGCCGCGGAGGACCGACAGCATTCAGCTCTCTCCGAACCGGGCGGCGACCAGCGCCGACAGGGCATCGAGAGCGTCATCAGCGTCGGGGCCGGTCGCCTTGAGCGTAATGGTGGCACCATACTCGGCGGCCAGCATCATGACTCCCATGATGCTCTTGCCGTTCACCTCGAGGTCATCACGCGAAATGGTGATGTCACTCTTGAACTTCGAGGCCGCCTTCACCATTTCGGCCGCGGGTCGCGCGTGCAACCCATGCTTGTTCACGATTTGGACAGATCGTTCAGCCATCAAGGGACCACCGAGTAAAGGACGAAGGCCGCGAGCAGCAGCAGGACGACGCGCCACCCCTCGGCACGGCCCCGCAGTCGCACGAGGAGTACTGCCAACACGGGAGTGGCGACCGCCACTCCCATCGGAATGGGCGACAGTGGCTCCTGACCACCGATGGCCCGATGCACCGCCAGGGGGAGCGCCAAGCCGCCGAGCACTGCTGATACCCGTCCAATGTAGCGTGGTCCGTGCTGCAGCACCGGGTGCCCCATGGCGGTGGCCACGCGCAGGCCGGACTTCCAGCCTGCGCGCAGCCCCCAATCACGCAATCCCAGGTGCCCGACGTTGTACAGCACGAGGAATCCGAGGACCACGGCCAGGGGGGACCACCCGAACCCGAACAGCAGCAGCGCCACCAGGGAACAGGCGGGCAGCCATGCCGCCCACACGAGGCGGTCGCCCAGGCTGCCCAGCGGGCCGCACAGCGCGGTACGGAAGCGTTCGATGCGGGCGGGCGGCACCTGTTCGAGTTCGGCACGCGCCAGCGCGCCGACGGCCAGGGAAGCGAGGTACGGATGGGCGTTGAAGTACATCGCCTGGCGGGCGAGCGCCTCGCGGTAGGGCTGCCCGTCGATCCCGCCCGGCAGCCGGCGCAGCGCCGGCTCCACGCAGAATCCCATGCCGTTCCCCACGAGGATTTCGTAGTTCCACGAGCCCTGAATGGCGAGGCAGCGCAGCAGCATGGCGGCCCGCAGCGATGTCGGCAACTCCGCCAGCGGGCGCGTGTCGGGGACCGGCATGCTCACCGTGTCGGTGCGCAACGCGGGGTTGTCGAGTCCTGTCTCAGGCACGGGCCACCACCAGCAGCGTGCCCACCGCCAGTGACGCCACGAAGAGGCGCCGAGTACCGGAAATGGCGTGGAAGTCCTTCCAAACCGACGCGGCGGCCACGGCGGCCACGGCGGTAACGACAATGGCGCGGGAGACGTCCTCACCCATCGTCCAGCGGGCATTCACCAACACGGCCAGCGGCCGCGCGACGAGAAACATGAGCGCCCCCAGCAGGGCCCCGCGAGCGAGATCGACGGTCATGCCGAAGACCTGCAGCCCCACCACGGTATTGCGCGACCCGCTTGCCAGCTGATCGAGTCGGGGACGGGCGAAGGCGGCAATGAGCTGGCGCTGCTTGACCATGCTCCAGCCACCAACCCACCCGGCCATGATGCCAACCAGCACAGCCACAACAAAAGCGCCCACGTCGGGAAAGGAGGAATGCGTGGCCCCCACCGAGGCTACGGCACCGGCCACCACCGAGGCACTGCCCCATTCGGGGTAACGCGAGGCGCCCACCGGGAGCGATTCGAGTGCCAGACATTCGAGCGCCGTCCCGCATACGAGTCCCGCCTCGGGCGCGCCCAGGAACGCGCCGCCCAGCGTGGCGCCCACGATGGGTCGGGAGATCATCGCCTGCGGAAAACTGACCACATCGAGTCCCACCACGGCGGCCAGCAACGCGAGTGGGATGACATCGACCAGGACGGCGAACCACTCCATCAGGCGCCGGCGGTGGAGGTGAGCAACTCGGCGAGTGGTACGGGGCGCGCCGAAGGCACATCCTGGGCGGTGACGTCCACGCCGTGCGCCTCGATGGCCCGCAGCCCCTGCTCCTCGGCCGCAGTAAGAAAGACGTAGCGCAGCCGTCCGGTGCGACCGGGCGAGTGATGCACGCCCCCCACGTTCACCGCCCGGATGGCGCCGCGCGCCGCGGCGACCAGGCGCTCCATGGTACCGATATCGCCTACCAGCAGCACGCCGGGCTCGGTACGCTGCGCATAGGTGGCGAGCTGCGCCGCCGCCTCATCCACGCCGTGAAAGAAGACCTGCATTTCCGGCGGAACGCCCATGCGGTACAGCTCCTGCTCCCACTCGCTCGCCGCCACATCGTCATCCACGAGCACGATGAAGCGCAGTTCCAGTGGTTGTCCCCATCCCACGACCACCTGGCCGTGGATGAGGCGATCATCGATACGATAGAGCGCGATGGGCATGCGATGGGGAGAACGAGGGCGCCGTCAGGCGCCGTGCACGGGTACACCGTGCGCAGTCATGGACGCGCGCCCGCGATCGAGCGCCCCCTGCACCGCCTGAAGCGGATCGGCCTCATCCTGCATGGCGAAGTCGAGGAGCAACGAGAGGTTGATGCCGGTGACCAGCAGTACCCCAGGGCGTTCGCGGATCATGCGACGCACAGCCATGGTGCAGCTGCCGGCCGGCAGGTCGGTGAACACCACGCGCGCCCCCGTCTCGTCGAGCGCGCGCGCCAGCGCGCCCTGAATGTCATCGAGGCAGAGGCCGGTGTTGGAGATCGCCACGAACTGTCCGCCGCGCCCGGTGATCTGATCGACCGCCGAAATGATGCCGCTGGCAAAGGTGCCGTGCCCGGCCACCACCCCCCGCACCGGCACGGTCCGCTGCGTATCCGTCACTACTCGTCATCCTCCTGCAAGTACCGCTGCACGTCCGACTGTCGGCGCATCTGGCCGATGAGGCGTTCGTTGAAGGCGGTCGCGGTATCGTATCCGCGATAATAGCGCAGGAGATGGTTCATGGCGATCACCTCGGCTATCACCGTGATGTTCTTCCCGGGGTTGAGATGCACGGTGATCTTGGGGATTTCCACGCCGAGGATGTCGATCGTCTGCACGTCGAGCCCGGTGCGATCCACCTGGGCGTCGGCGTCCCATTCCTCGAGGACGACGACGACTTCGAGGCGCTTCTGCTGGCGCACGGCGTGAATGCCGAAGATGGCGGGAATGTCGAGCAGCCCCACGCCACGGATTTCCATGAAGTGCCGCTGCAGCTCGTGTCCCTTGCCGATGAGCACGTCGTTGCCTCGGCGCGAGACGAACACGAGGTCGTCGGCCACGAGCCGGTGGCCCCGTTCGACGAGATCGAGCACGCACTCCGACTTGCCGATCCCACTCTTGCCGGTGAAGAAGAGCCCCACGCCGTACACGTCGGCAAGTGACCCGTGCATGGTGGTGGTGGGCGCGAACTGGTCGGCGAGGAACGGCTTGATGAGCCGATAGAACTCGGCGGTCTTGAGGCGCGAGCGCAGCATTGTCACGCCGGCCTCGTCGGCGAGCCGCGCAAGCGGCTCCGGCGGCTCGAGGGCCTTCGTGATGAAGGCGCAGGGGATGGGGAATCCGAAGAACTGTTCGAGGTTGATGGCGCGCTGGGCAGCGTCGATCGACTGCAGATAGGTGATCTCGGTTTCGCCGAGCACCTGGATGCGCTGGTACGGAAACCGGTTGATGTACCCGGCGAGGACGAGCCCCGGGCTGGACGCCTCGGGGCTCGTGATCTCGCGATCGAGACCGGTGGCCGGGCCGAGCAGCTCCAGCTCGAGCACATCCTTCATGCGCTCGTAGAGCGTGCCAACGGTCAGGCGTCGTGTCACCCGGTGCGATCTCCGTCACGCGGAACGCGGCGTGAGCGCCGGACGCGCGCCACCTGGCTCTCGAGTCGCTGGACGGCCGTGGACAGTGCCGGCGCAAAGGCGTGCGCATCGGCCACGGCGAAGAGTTCACGATGGCGGGATCCGCGCAGGACGATCTCGACGCGACGCGTAGGCCCATCGCCCACGAATCGCACGATGGCGTTGGCGACGTTGTGCAGTCGCGTCGCAATGCGGCGGATGGCCTTTTCGGCCTGGGTGCGAAGTGTCTCGGACACTTCGGCATGGTGCGCGTGCAGGATGATCTCCATCAGCGACCTTCCTCCCTTCCCACCACCTCACGGAGGTGGGCTTCGGTCTCCTTCGCGGCGTTCGCCCAGGTGAACCCCTCGGCGAATCGTCGTGCATTGGCCCCCAGGCGTTCGACGAGCGTCCGCTCGCCGCTGAGGCGCCGCATGCAGGCAGCCATCGCGGTCACGTCGCCGTGGGGCACGAGAAATCCGGTCTCGTCGTGCTTCACGGACTCGCGGATGCCCGGGGAGTTCGACGCAATCACCGGGGTGCCGCTCGCAGCCGCTTCCAGGTTCGTGATTCCCCATCCCTCCTTTGGTGAAGCGAAAACGGTGGCCCACGCCCGTCGCAGCAGGGCACACTTGGCAGTCTCGTCGATACGCCCCAGAAACCGTACCCGTGAAGCCACCCCCAAGTTTCCCGCCAACCGCTCGAGTTCCTGGCGGAACTCGCCAGCCCCGGCCACTTCGAGGGTGGCTTCGGGAACGCCGCAGGCGGCGAAGGCACGCAACACGAGATCTACGCCCTTATACTTCTTCAAGCGACCCAGATACGCAAACAGGGGCTGAGCCGCACGAACGGCGGGATCGGGCGTGTAGTGGGAGCTGTCGATTCCCGGGAAAATGACGCGAATGCGCTCGGCGGCGATACCGCGCTGCACGAGGTCGTCCTTGGTGCTCTGGCTGATGGCCTCGAAATCGCGCCCCCGGTAGACCCACGGGAGCGGCTTCTCGGAGAGCCAGACCGCGGTTGCCAGCGGCACGGACAGCTCCTGGAAGGCGGTGCCACCAAAGAGATGCGGTACCAGTGCGACCAGCCGCGGAACGCGCCAGGTGGGGGTGAACAGCGGCACCTTGTTGATGTCTTCCACCAGCACGTCGAAGCCGCGGTCTGCGAGGTGCGTGTGCCAGTAGCGGCGCGCCAGAAACGGAAACGACTGTCGCGTTCCCACGCGGTGCACCTCGATGCCGTCCAGCGTGGCGCGGGGCGGACACCCTGGCCAGCCGCCGCACAGCAACACCACTTCGTGGCCCCACTGGGCCAGACGGCCGAAGATCTCGTGCAGATGGATCTCCGCACCACCGGCTAGCGGATTGTCGCGACACTGCCAGTTCACGACGGCAATGCGCAGGCGTTCCGGCCCACCGTGGTTGCTGCCAGCGCTCACAGCTTGCCGAGCTTGCGCGCGTAAGCGTCGAGCACCCCGTTCACGAAGCGGGCGCTGCGTTCGGTGCCGTAGCGTTCCGCCAGGTGCACCGCCTCCTGCAGCACGACCTTCACTGGCGCCTCATCGCGCGCCAGCTCGGCCGCCGCGAGCCGCAACACCGCCCGTTCGATGGCGCCCAACCGTTCGAGCCGCCAGTTGTTGGTGACCTCGCCAAGCGCCGCATCCAGTTGCTCGCCGCGGTCGGCCACCGTGGCCACCAGGCGCGAGGCGAAGGCGCGTTCGTCGGGGGCCACGGCGAGGTCATCGAAGACCGTCGTGGCGATACGTCGCAGTTGCGTGTGGTCGCGCAGGTCGGCCGCATACAGCGCCTGCAGGGCCCGCGCCCGTCCCCGGGTCTCCACCCGTTCGGTCTTGCTGGTGGCCTTGCCGCGAGCGCGCCGCCCCTTCGCGGGGAGCAGCGGCTCCTGCGTCGGTCCATCCCAGAAATCATCGTCACGGAGCGTGCTCATGCATCCTCCTCACCGAACGACTCGTCGGGGAACGCCCGGTCGAACAGGTCGAGCACTTCGAGTGCGGCCAGCGCCGCGTCGTCCCCCTTGTTGCCATGTGCGCCACCGGCACGCGCCTCGGCCTGTGCCATGGTATCGGTGGTGAGCAGGCCGAGCGTGACCGGCACCTCGAAGTCGCGGGACGCGTCCATGAGGCCGCGCGACGCCTCCCCGGCCACGAAGTCGAAGTGCGGGGTGTCGCCGCGCACCACGGCGCCCACGACCACGGCTGCATCGTACTTGCCGGTGGCGAGTGCCCGCCGCACGGCCGTGGGCAGCTCCCACGCTCCGGGCACCCAGAGCACGTCGATGTCGTCGAAAGCGACGCCACGTGCGGCCAGGGTGCTCACGGCCCCCTCGGCAAGGGGCACCGTGATGCTTTCGTTGAAGCGACTGGCAACAACCACGATGCGACGTCCTTCGCCGCGGGGCTCCCCCGTGAATTCAGCCACGTTGATCTCAGACGGCGAAGAGGTGTCCAAGCTTGGTTCGCTTGGTTTCAAGATAGGAAGCGTTCTCACTCGTGGACGGGGCCTCGATGCGCACCCGGTCCTTCAGCACGAGGCCGTAGCCATCGAGCCCGACGAGCTTGCGCGGATTGTTGGTGAGGATGCGGATGGAGCGCACGCCAAGATCCAGCAGAATCTGTGCGCCAATGCCGTAGTTGCGCAGGTCGGGAGCGAAGCCGAGGCGCTCGTTGGCCTCGACCGTGTCGGCACCGGTGTCCTGCAACTCGTATGCCTTGAGCTTGTTGAGCAAGCCAATGCCGCGTCCTTCCTGGTCGAGATACACAATGACCCCACGCCCTTCAGCCTGGATCATCTGCATGGCCGTTTCCAGCTGCCAGCCGCAATCGCAGCGCCGCGAGTGGAACACGTCGCCGGTGAGGCACTTGCTGTGCATGCGCACGAGGATGTCCTCCCCGTGAGTGACCTCACCGTACGCGATGGCGATGTGCTCCCGGTTGTCGACGTCGTTGCGATAGCCCACGATGCGCCAATCCCCGTAATCGGTGGGGAGACGGGCGTCGGCCATGCGATGCACGAGCCGTTCGTGGCGAAGCCGGTACGCCACCAGCTGGGCGATGGTGATGAAGGTGAGGCCGTGCTCCCTGGCGTACACCTCGAGTTGCGGGCGGCGCGCGGTGGTACCGTCCTTGTTGAGGATCTCGCAGATGACGCCAGCGGGGTGTAGCCCGGCCAGTCGGGCGATATCCACGGCGGCTTCGGTGTGCCCCACGCGCTGCAGCACGCCGCCGTTGCGTGCACGCAACGGATGAATGTGTCCCGGCACGCGCAGGTCGGCGCGGGTGGCGCTGGGGTCCACCGCCACCCGAATGGTGGTCGCCCGGTCACTGGCGCTGATGCCGGTGCTCACGCCGTACTTCGCCGCCGCGTCAATGCTGACGGTGAAGGCGGTGCTCATGGCCTCGGTGTTGTGATCGACCTGCATCTCGAGCCCGAGGCGATCCGCCCACTCGTTGGTCATGGCAAGACAGATCATGCCTTTGGCTTCGAGCATGAAGTTCACCATTTCGGGCGTGACCAACTCGGCCGCGCAGACGAGATCCCCCTCGTTTTCGCGATCCTCGTCGTCGGCCACGACCACGAACTTGCCAGCGGCAATGTCGGCCAGTGCCTGTTCGACGGTGCCGAACACCGGCTCGGCATGATCGGCGGTCGCTGTTTCCGTATCCTGCATCATGACTGCAACTCCGTGAGAGCGGTCGTCAGCGTGTGGGCACCAGGGGTGCGCAGCCACGGCGACAACAGACGTTCGACGTGCTTGGCCAGCACATCGGCTTCCACATGCGCCGCCATGCCCGGCACCAGCGTACCGAGGGTGGTGTGCCGGCGCGTGTAATCGATAATGGACAGCTGCACCCCGGCGGGGAGCAGTTCGTTCACGGTGAGACTCACGCCGTTCACCGTCACCGACCCCTTGTCGACCATGAGCCGCTGCAGGGATGGGGGCAGTTCCAGATCGACGAGCCAGGCATCGTTGGCGTCTCGGGTGGCGAGCACCCGCCCGAGCCCGTCGACATGGCCGAGGACCAAGTGCCCGCCCAGCCGATCGCCGAGTTTCATGGCGCGTTCGAGGTTGACGCGGTCACCGGCACGCCAGCCGCCAATGGTTGTGCGGTCGAGGGTCGTGACCACCGCGGCCACGGTGAACCAGCCGCGTCCGGGCGACGCGCTCCCATGCTCGCGAACGGTGAGACAGGCGCCGTTCACGGCGATGCTCTCGCCGTCGGTGAGGTCGGTGTAGCGGCTTGCGATGCGCAGTTCGCGCCCGGCCGGCGTATCGGCGACGTGCTCGATGAGCCCCACGTCGTCCACGAGCCCCGTGAACATCCTGTCCTCAGTCTCCGGAAACAGCGTAACGGGTCATCAGGTCGGCGCCACACACACGGCGCTCGAGCACGGTGAGGCGCGGGGCCTCATCGGCCTCGCGCCCAGGCAGGGCAGCGAAGGCCGGCATGGCCCCCGCCCCGAGAATGACCGGAGCCTGAAAGATAATCAGGTGATGCACGAGACCGGCGGCCAGCAGGGCCGAGGCGAGCGTAGCGCCGCCTTCCACGAACAGGTGATTGATGCCGCTGGGCTTGCACAGGGTGCTGAGGGCGGCGGTCAGATTGGTCGCGGCGTGGAGGATCACGCCGGCGGCCTCCAGGGCGCGAAGCCGGTCCGACGGGGCGGCACCCGGGGCCGTGATCGCGTACACCGGCACCTCCCCGGCAGTGCGCACAAGGCGACTGGCGAGTGGCAGTCGGGCTGTTCGGTCGAATACCACGCGCGCGGGCATGACCCGCGGCGCCGGCCCGAGGCGTACGGTCAGGTCGGGATCGTCGGCGAGCGCCGTGCCAATCCCCACGGCCACCGCATCGGCCTCGGCCCGCAGGGCATGCACCACTGCCTGACTCTCCGGCCCGGTGAGCCAGGCCCGCTTGCGTGTGGGGCCCGCGATGGCGCCATCGATGGACACCGCCAGCTTGAGGGTCACGAAGGGCAACGAGCCCCCGCGCGCCACATGCAGGAACGGGGCGTTCTGGACCCGCGCCTCGGCCTCGCACACCCCCGATACGACACGAACGCCGGCAGCGGCGAGTCGCTCGAGCCCACCGGCCGCCGCGGGATTGGGGTCGCGGGTGGCGCAGACCATGCGGGCCACGCCGGCGGTGAGCAGCGCCTCCGTGCACGGACCCGTCTTGCCATGGTGGTTGCACGGCTCAAGGGTCACATAGGCCGTCGCCCCACGGGCCCGCTCGCCGGCGGCGGCCAGCGCATGCACTTCAGCGTGCGGGCCACCGTACTCCTGATGCCACCCCTCACCCACGATCTCGCCGCCCTGCACGAGCACGCATCCAACCTTGGGATTGGGCCACACCCGCCCCGCCCCGCGCTGGGCGAGTTCGAGGGCCCGACGCAGGAAGCGCACGTCGTCGGGCGGTGCTCCCGGCGCGTGCGCTTCGTGGCCGGGGGCCGGCCCGATGTCAGAACCGAACCGTGAGTCCAAGCGACCCGAAACGATAGCCTTCGTTGGCGGCGCGGCCGCCGAAGGTGTTGGTGGTCGGATCGGCATCGCCGGCGCCGGACCAGCCAAATTCGGCCACCAGCCGCGCCAGCCCGAGCCCCAGCGACACATTCGCAAAGGCGCTCTTGCGCGTGACCGTGTTGCGCAGCCCGAAGAGCGAGACCAACGCGCGTGTTTGCTGATTGAGCACCGTTTCGTTCACCACCGCCTCCATGCCCGCGGTGTTCTCGATCTGGTCACGCCCCACACCGGCGGCAAATCCGAATATCGTCACGCGCTTGCTGACAACCACCCGCAGGCTGTTCGACGTCGCCGCGAGATTGCGCACGGTGATGGAGTCGTTGCCCGCCGTGTATCCCAACGAGGTGGTGGGCAACCGGCGTCGCATGTAGCTGACGCTCACCCCCGGCACGAGCCACGACTCCTGCAGGGCGCCAACGCGCACGCCATACGACAAGGCCACGCTGGACGTCTGCGGGGCCACCGAGAAGCCGTTCTTGGTGACGTTGGGGAGATAGGTGGCGCCGAGGAGCAGGTCCACCCCGCCGATGTTGGTGAGCCCCGCCGGAACGCCGGTGAAAAGCCCGATCGCGGCGTCTACCGAGGGCACCGGGACCGGCACGCGACTCGCCCCAAAGTTGGAACTGGCGGGACCCGTGAGGCGAATGGGCACCGCCTTGGCCGGCACGCGGCCATCGACGGCCGTGACGCGCAGAGAGAGCGCTCGCTTCCCCCATCCACCAAGGGTGCCGCCCTCCCCGAGCACGGGGTTGCCGCCGGACAACGCCACCCCGACCTGCGGCATGACAAAGGCGAAGAGGTCGCGCGCCTTGACGCACGCGTCCTCCCCGCTGAATCCGCCGAAAGTGGCTGTGGCGCAGTTCCCGGCGGTGGTCTGCGCCCCAAGTTCACGCACGCCCGCGTGCGTTGCCGACACCAGCACCAGTGCGGCAGCCGCAGCCCTGCGTGCGCCTGGCATCAGCTGACCTGCCCATCGAGCCGTACACGGCCGGTGCCGGGCACCACGGTACCCAACTCCCACGCCGCAATACCACACGCCGCAGCGCGCGACGTGATGTGCGACACGTTGTCGGCCGACGTGATGACCACCATGCCCACTCCCATGTTGAAGGCCCGGAACATCTCGAGCGAGGCCACCTGCCCCGCCTCCGCGAGTACCCGGAACTCGCTGGGGACGGTCCACGTGGACGTATGCACGTCGGCATCGAGTGTTTCGGGGAGGGCCCGGTTGAGATTGCCCGGCAGGCCACCACCGGTGATGTGCGCCATGGCGTGGACGTGCCCAAGCACAGGCCGGAGGCACTGCAGATACGAGCGGTGCACCTTGAGCATCACGTCGGCCACGGTGGCGCCGTTCGCGTCAGGGAACACGTCGTGCACGCCGAGCTTGAGTCGATCGCTGATGATGCGACGCGCCAGCGAATAGCCGTTGGTGTGCAGCCCGTTGCCACCGAGCGCCACCAGCACATCGCCCTGCTGCACGCGCGCGCTACCGAGCACGGCGTCTTCTTCGACAATGCCGGTAATGAAGCCGGCAAGGTCATAGTCGGGCGGCGTGTACACGCCGGGCATTTCCGCCGTTTCACCACCGATGAGCGCACAGGCGTTCTCGCGGCAGCCGGCGGCCACACCCGCCACGACGCCTTCCACCACGGGCGGCTCGAGCTTGCCGAACGCCACGTAGTCGAGGAAGTAGAGCGGAACCGCCCCCTGCACGAGAATGTCGTTGGTGCAATGGTTCACCAGGCAGTGCCCGATGGTGTCGTGGCGACCGGCCTCGATGGCGATCTTGATCTTGGTGCCCACGCCATCGGCGCTGGCCACGAGCAGCGGCGCCTTGTACCCCTCGGGCACACGGAACATGCCGCCGAAGCCGCCAAACGCGCCGCGCGCCCCGGCGGTCATGGTGCTGTGGACGAGCTTCGCCAGGCGGTGTTTCGCGTCGTCGGCGGCCTCGATGTCGACGCCGGCGCTGCGGTAGTCGAGCGGCGGCTTGTCCTGTGGGGTACTCATGCGCCGAGCTCCGCGTCGAAGGCCACCAGCTGACGGAACTCGTGCACTCGGCGATCGATGTCGTCACGCGTGATCTCGAGCAGGCGCGCGTTGGAGAACTTCTCCACCGCGAAGGAGCCCATTGCCGATCCCACGACCACCGCGCGGCGCATGCTGTGCTCGCTCAGATCGCCCGTTGCGGCGAGATAGCCAATGAAGCCCCCGGCAAACGAGTCGCCGGCGCCCGTGGGATCGAACACGCTCTCCAGCGGGTACGCGGGCGCGAAGAAGATGCTCTCGCGCGTGAACATGAACGCCCCGTGCTCGCCCTTCTTGATGAGTACGTGCTTGGGGCCCTTGTCCATGATCCAGCGCGCGGCCTGCACGAGATTGGTGTGCTCGGTGAGCTGGCGCGCCTCGGCGTCGTTGAGCGTGATGAGATCCACGTGGCCCAGCAGCTCCACGACCTCGGGGCGGCGGGACTCGATCCAGAAGTTCATGGTGTCGCAGGCCACCAGCCGCGGCTTCTCCACCTGCTCGAGCACCTGCAACTGCAGGCGCGGATCGATGTTGGCGAGGAAGACGAACGGCGAGTGCCTGAACTGCTCGGGAATCTTGGGGCGGAAGTGCGAGAACACGCCGAGGTGGGTCTCGAGCGTCTCGGCCGAGTTGAGGTCGTGCCGGTAGCGGCCGCGCCAGCGGAAGCTGGTGCCCTCCGCCTTCTCGAGGCCGGCCAGATCCACGCCGCGCGCGGCCAGCGGCTCGAGCTTGTCCACGGGGTAGTCGTCACCGACGACCCCCACGAGCTGCACCGGCGTGAAGTGCGACGCCGACGACGAGAAGTACGTGCCGGACCCACCAAGCACCTCGTCCGCCTTGCCGAATGGGGTTTCGACCGAATCGAGGGCCACCGACCCCACGACGAGCACGGGGTTCTTGATGCGGGGTGCAGCAATGCTCACATGCGCTCCGGCGCCGACAGTCCGAGGATGCGCAACCCGGCGGCGATGCCGAGCTGCGAGGCACGCGCCAGCACGAGCCGCGCGTTGGTGATGGCCTCGGGCTCACCGAGGACGTGATGCTTGTGGTACCAGGTGTGCGCCGCGCGCGCGGTCTCCAGCAACCACCCGGCGATGCGGTGCGGCTCGAGGTTGTCCGCGGCGCCCTTCACCATGGCGGGGAAATCGAGCAACTGCTTCACGAGCTCCTGCTCGGCCGGCTCGCTGAGCACGCCCAGATCCACGCCGTCGCCGGTGACGGTCGCGGCCTGGATTTCGCCCACGCGGAAGATGCCGCACATGCGGGCGTGCGCCATCTGGATGTAGTACACCGGGTTTTCTTCCGACTGGCTGCGCGCGAGGTCCACGTCGAACACGAGCTGGGAGTCGCCCTTGCGCATGAGGTAGAAGTAGCGCACGGCATCGCGTCCCACCTCGTCGATGAGATCGCGCACGGTGACGTACGACCCGGCGCGCTTGGAGATCTTCACCTCCTCGCCCCCCTTCATCACCGTCACCATCTGGTGCAACACGTAGTCGGGGTATCCCTGCGGAATGCCGATCCCCAGCGCCTGCAGCCCGGCGCGTACACGGGTGGTAGTGCTGTGATGGTCGGCCCCCTGCACGTTGATGGCGCGGGTGTAGCCACGCTCCCACTTGGTCACATGGTACGCCACATCGGGGACGAAGTACGTGTAATCGCCCCCCTTGGCCGCGCTCTTCTTCATCACGCGGTCCTTGTCGTCACCGAAGGTGGTGGTGCGCAGGAACAGCGCGCCGTCTTCCTCGTACGTATGGCCGCTGGCCTTGAGCGCCTCGACGGTCTGCTCCACGCGCCCGTCGGTGTAGAGCGAACTCTCGAGGTAGTACGTGTCGAACTTCACGCCGAAGGCCTGCAGGTCGAGATCCTGCTCGTGACGCAGCGCCGCCACGGCGAACTGCCGCAGCGCATCGAGGTCGTTGCCGTCACGGTCCTCGGGGTGCTGCTGCACGTAGCGCTCGGCGATCTCGGCGATGTAGGCGCCGTGGTACCCGCCCTCGGGAATCTCGAGGGAGTGTCCGACGAGCTCACGCACGCGCGCCTGCGTGCTCTTGGCCAGGTTGGCGATCTGTGCACCGGCATCGTTGTAGTAGAACTCGCGGTCGACGTTCCAGCCGGTCCACTCGAGCAGCGTACTGATGGCGTCGCCGAGGGCGGCCTGCCGGCCGTGGCCAACGTGGAGCGGCCCGGTGGGATTGGCGGACACGAACTCCACGCACACCCGCTGCTGCTGGCCGATGTCGAGGCGCCCCCACTGCTCCGGCGCCGCCAGGATCTGCAGGAGCCCGCGCGCCTGATAGCCGGGATCGAGACGGATGTTGATGAATCCCGGGCCGGCAATCTCCGCCGACACGATGCCCACACTGGGCCGATCGAGCGCCGCGATGAGTGTCTCGGCAATGTCGCGCGGCTTCTTGCCGAGCGGTTTGGCCAGCGTCATGGCCAGATTGGTGGCCCAGTCACCGAACGCCGGATCACGCGGCCGCTCGAGAATGGGGGAAACGTCGTCGGGCGCACCGAGCGTGCGCGCCGCGCGTGCGAGTTCCGCGCGCAGGGCGTCGGCGTGGGTCACGGGAGGGGCGAAAAGAGAAAAGACGGCGCGCGGCCGTCATGCACGGGACGGTGCCCGACGGCCGGCATCACTCGGACTTGGGCGCAGGAGCCGCAGCCGGCTTGGACTCGCTCTTGGATTCCGCCTTGGGCGCGTCACTCTTGGTGTCGGACGATCCGCCGCCCGAGGCGGGCGCGGCGCGCTGATCCTTTTTGCCGTCCTTGCCGTAGTCGGTGATGTAGAACCCCGACCCCTTGAAGAGCAGCCCGGCACCACCGGAGATGATGCGCGCGGCCACGCTTCCGTCGTCGAGCGTGACGGTGTCGGGGACTTCGCTGATCTTGAAGATCCGCTCGATGATGGTGCCGTCGGGCGTGCGAAACTCGTAAGTTGGCATGGCTACGAAAGTTGGCTGAGGTCTGACAGCCCTTTAACGTAGCCATTCCGGGGAGCGGGTTCAACGGCTGAGGGGCCGATTTCCGGGTCGGGACACGAGCAACGTTGGCGCCCCGGGCGTTTAGGTGACCGTGAGGCGCAGCAGGTTCGTGGTGCGCGGCGGCGACGAGGGGAGATTGACGCCGGCGCTATACGAGAGCGCCCCTTGATTCGGGCAGCGGAAGCTCGCGTTGTTCACCACGTAGATCCGCGTTCCGGCGTGCGGGCAGAACATGGAGAAGGCCGCGACGCGGGTCGCTCCGGTGCGTACGAGGGTCACCGGCGTGGTGTTGAGGTTTCCGACGCTGCCCGCGACGCCGCGCGCGACGCACGGTCTCTTGGCAACACGCCATCTCGGCACGGGGATTCGGGTAGGGAGAATCCGATGACGCGGGTTCCGACACCCTTGATCGGGGGCATCGCACCCGCCCCATGGAAACACCGCTCATTACCCTCGCGGAGCCCTGACCAGGTGCAGGATGTAGGGCAACGGCCAGACAAGCAGGAACAGGTTCGCCAGCCACCAAGCCGGGTCGAACTCGGCGCGGATGGCCCAGTAGGAAACCGCCATCAACCCGGCGGTGGAGGTAAGCGGCAGGGACAGCAGCGCCAGCTCGCGCCAGCCCGGGTGGCCGCGGCGGTAGCGCCACGCAGCCAGCAAACCGAGGCAGGAAAAGACCACGTCCAGCGGCATGAACGACCAGTTCCAGGCCACCACCGCCGGATTGGCGTAGTCGGAATAGAGCCATTCGGGCGGCAGCGCAACCATGCCTGCACCCGCCAGCGCGGTGACAAGCCAGTAGCCAAGCAGCGCGACGTCGGTACCGACCATCAGCCCGAACAGGCCTCGGGGCGCAGCAAGCGCTGCGAAGCCTTGAGGCGGCGGCACAGGACCTCCAGAACGAGTGGAGAAGAACCGGCGCAGGCCGCGCCAGCGCGTCGGGATAAGAATTCCAATCGGGGCGGGTCGACGACCCGTCGAGTATAGGGCGCGATCGCCGACCGCGCGAGCACCGTCTGGCGGGCGGCAGCGTGCCCGCCGACGCGTTCGTGCGCTCCGTGACCAACGACATCGCGCTCGCCGAAGTCCATCCCGGCGAGCGCGATGCGCGTGGTCAGGGGGACGCGGGGCCGAGTTGGCCCCGGATCTCGCCGGCGGGGAACTGTGACGAGTGCACGTTCACATACCCCTGCCCATTCCGAAGAATGGTGGACAGCGAATCGAGCGAAATGGGCGGCTGCCCGGCGATACCGCGAATGTCCGTGGCCGAGAACGACCCAGTGAGTACGCCGCTGGTGCCCGTGAGCGGGGTGCGCATAAGATCGACGATGATCCCCGCGGTGCCATTGGGGCCCGCCGGCGCGTGGATGTGCATACCGGTGGGATTGCTGGCGATGCCCTGATAGGTGACGACGTAGGTCATCGTGCTCCCGCTGCGCGTGAACACGGCGGCACCGTTGGCCATGGTGTTCACGGCATTGGGCCGCTCGTTGGCCCCATTCATCTGCGTAAAGAGCGCACTCGCCACGACGTTCACGGTTCCCGTCATGCCGGCATGCAGGGTGCAGGCGTATGGGTAGCTGCCGATCGTTTCGAAGACGCGCTGTGCCGAGGATCCCGAAGTCACGCCGATGTTGGTGGGTGCCCCACTCGACTGGAACACCACGTTGTGGCCGATACCGCCGAAGGTCCACGTGACCGTTCCGCCCTGCGCCACGTTGATCGTGGGCGGCGTAAAGAGGTTGGCGTCGGTGGCCTGTACCGCTGCGGAAGCGGCCGCTGCCACGGGCGCGGTGACCGTGATGTTCGTCGTGGCGGTCGCGGTCGTCGCGTCGCGCGTGAGCGACGTGGTGATGACTGCAGTACCTGGCGCCACGGCGGTGAGCACCCCTGTGGGACTCACCAGCACTTTCGTTCGATCACTGGTGGTGAACGTCGCGCCCGTGCTGCCACTCATCGGATTACCGCGTCCGTCGCGTGCCGTCACCGTCAGCGGACCGGTGGCCCCGATGGCCATGCTGGAGGCGCCGACCGTGGCGGTGAGCTGCGCATAACGCTGGGCCACCTCCACGGCAATGGTGCTGCGCGCGGTGCCACTCGTGGCCGTGATGGTGGCGCTTCCGTTGCCGGCGGCCGTGACCGTGGCGGTAGTGCCGCTTCCGGACACCGTGGCGATGCTCGCGTCACTGGTGATCCAGGTGACCGAGCCCCCCGAAATACTGGCGCCGCGCGCATCAGTTACGGTAGCCGTAAGCGCGCGCGAATCTCCCACACTCACCAGCGGCCCGCTCGACGCCGCCGCGATGGTAATGGTGGCGGCAACCGGCGCTGGCGACGTTCCGCCATCGGCGCCACCTCCGCACGCTGCCGCGAGGCTGACGAGGAGCACGGCGCCGATCCGCACGGCGCGGATCCATACGGCCTGCATAGCTGGTAACGACATTCCGATCTCTCCGGGTGAGTGGAAGCATGACGCGCGTCGCGTCGAACCGGATGGCAGACGGAATGGGCCCGCACACTATTCCCGCGGGCCCGGTTATCGGAGCACTCCCGACAGGTGGCCCACCCTCACCCAGGCGGCGAGGGCCTCGGTGGCTACCCCGAGGCGGCGATCGGGATCGGGGTGAATCATGTACTGAACGAGCGACAGCAATTCCGACGGACGGGGCGCTGCGCCGGGCGTGCGCACGGGCAGTGGCGACCGCTCCGACCGCCGCGACTCGGACACCGGTTCGTGCTCGCTCGCCATCGACGCCGCGGCCCGCGGGGTCAGCGAACCCAGCTTGCTCCCCAGCACCTCGATCGGCGACCGCGAGCCGAACGGCGTGGTCCCGATGAGACACTCGTGCAAGACGACGCCGATCGAGTAGAGATCGGCCTTGGCGCTGGGCATGCCACCGATCAACAGCTCCGGTGCCATGTACTCCGGCGCACCGACTCGCCCGCCGGTGATGGCGGGAGCCGTGTCGCTTCCCGCGGCCTCTCGCGCTTGGCGACGGGCGCGACGGGTGATCCCGTAGTCACCGAGCTTGACCACGCCAGCGCGCGACAGCAGCACGCTGCGGGTCGTGATGTTCGCATGCGTGATGTCGTGCGCATGCAACGCGGCCACCCCACGCAGCATGGCGCGCGCGATGGCGGCGACAGCACACGTGTCGAGCGCCCCACGCAGCTGCAGGAGATCGGCCAGCGATAGACCGTCCACGAATTCGACACTCACGAATCGCACGCCGTCGGCCTCGCCGACGTCGAGGGTCTGCACCAGATGTCGGTGAACCACGGCAGGTCGTGGCGGGGCGACCATGTCGCCCCGCGGCGATGCCGCCGTGCCCTCGGCCGCGGAAGGCTCCGTCGGGAGCAGACGGAGCGCCACCACCTGGCCACGGGCCGTGTCTCGGGCACGAAAGCTGATGCCCAGTTCACCGCGGCCAAGTTCCTCGTCGAGGCGATAGCGCTGTGCGAACAACATCCCCGGCGCCCACGCCGTCGCGCGCGACGCCGTGGGGCGGAACGCCAGTGTACGCGCCGTGGTGGCTCGCGGCTTCATGGTAAACTCGGCCCCAATCATGGGATGCGCCGCGAGGAGCGCTCGCACCGTATCCTGATCGTTCGATTCAACAACCAGGGAGTCGACCGCGTCGGCGAGCGCCGACAGTTCCGCGGAGCCATACAATGCGCCCGTTGGCGTACTGCCCAGCGGGTTGGCCGGTGCCCCACCCTGCTCCACGACGTGACGCACCAGTTGCGTCATGGCCGCGACAGGATGTACCACCGCTCGCGATGTCAGCCGTGCGGCGATCAGGGCGCCGAGCAGGCCGAGGATCGCGGCGAGCAGCAGCGAGCGACGTACGGGCTCCAGACTGACGAGTGCGTCGTCGGCGAGCCGCAAAACCACATACCCGCCGACGGGCGTTCCACCGGCAGTCGCGAGCGTGCTGCGATGCAGCATCCATGTGCGACCGTCGAACTCGACCTCCTGATGCGCACGGCCTGCCGCGGGCGCCGTGGGGGAGACCGCCTGCACTACGGCACGGCGGAGTGCGGTGTCGCTGGCCAGACTTGTCGCGGCCATGCGCTTGCGCCCCTCGGCATCGAGCACGAAGAAGAGCACCGCCTGATTGGTCGCCAGCGCGATATCGGCCGCGGCGAGACTGTCGAGGACACGCGTGGCGACGAGCACACCGAACGGCATGCCACCGGGCGCGGCGATGGGGACGGCGGTGGCCTGGAACAGCACCGAGTCGCCCGAGCCGCCGAACCCAGTCGTGACCTGCCCTCGCAGCGCCCCCGATACCAACGGCACGCGGGCCATGGGCTCACCGAACGCCGACGGCTCGTCCGACTTGGCGATCAGGTTGCCGTTGTCGTCGGTGATGAACACCCACGAGGCCTCGAGCTGTTCAGCGGCTTCGAAGGTCTGGTCGAGGATGTCGTCACGGCGGCGCTCGGCGACGAGCGTCCGGAAGTACGGTCCCTGCACGAACACCCGCGCCCCGCCACCGAGGCTCCGGCCCCGCCCCGCCAGCAATTGTGCCACGAGATCGGCCGACTGCTCGAGCGATTGCCGCGCCGCGTTGCGCGCCGCCCGACGCGCCCCGACGGTCCCCAAGGCGAGCACCATCGCCAACAGGAGCAACACCAGCGCCGCGGTTCCGGTGAACACGCGCCACGACAGCCGATGCCACGCCCTCGGCGCAGCGCTCCGGGCGGACACCGTTCAGTACCGGTCGGCGCGCGTTGCCGCGTACGGCTGGCCGAACTTGTTGCTGTGCGCCTTGGCAACGTAGCCCCGCGCATCGAGCGCGAGCGTGAGCGCGAGATCCTCAGTGGTCACCCGGATGGTTTCGATGTGCTCCGCCGCGCGCTCATGCCACACGCGCAACGTCCACGTACCGGCCGGTACGTTGGCAATCTCGAACGTGCCGTTCGTCCGGACGCGCGTAACGTACGGCGTACGGACTGCCACCACGTAGTTCGCCATGCGCGCGTGGATGTTGCAATAGACGGCGTACACACCGGGCGCGCTGAACGTGGCCGAGCGTGTCTTTCCCGACCGATACAGGCCGAGATCGAAGGCCCCGAGCGACGAGTTCGAGAACACGTTATGGCTGAATGGATCCTGATTGGGATACGCCACACTGCCGCCCACGCCGATGATCTGCACATGTGGTTCGAACTCACGCAGGCGCATACCGACGGTCGCCTTGTCGAGCCACGAGGGGCGCTTGGCGCCCCCCGCGTCACCGTCGAGCGATATGATGACGTCGGTCAGCAAAGCGGACGGCGCCCCAGCCCGCTCTATCAACCGCACCTGTCCGCGTACGTGTCCCTGGGCACGGGCGGGCTGGGTGCAGAGCGCCGCGCAGGAGAGCACCAGCAGCATGCGGGCACATCGCCCGTGGGCGAGCGTTCGCATCAGAGATCCACGCCCACCGACAGATTCCAATGACTCGCGCGCCACAGCCCGTCGGGATATCGGGTACGAAATCCTCGATATTCCACGCTCAGAAACACGGGCATCGCCGGCCGCCACGTCGTATGTACGGCACAGACACCATTGCGCCGACGATCGGCGCTGCCGCCGTGCACGCGATCGGTGCCGCATCCCACGCCGTGCACCAGCACGGGGTGCCACTGCGTGTTGAGTTGCAGCCAGCCCGCGGTGTTGGTCAACGGGGGCCCAAACTCGTTGCCGGGCACACTGCGCGTCCCGAAGTTCTGGCCGATCCCACCGCCGCCAAGCCCACGGAGCATCGCTCCGCGATACACCTCGCCGCGCAGTTCGAGACCGTGCCCCAGGGCCGCGTGAAGGTCGGCGGTTACCGCCCAACTGCGACGGTTAACGCCGGGCACCGACTGCAGCCATGCCGAATGCGTCCCGAGTCCCACCTCGAGGCCCGACGTCCACACGCCCTGCGCGGCACGGTCGTCGAGGTCGTGCCCACGCCGGAGACGCACGCGCGACTGGAGTGCCGGGCGTCCGCTGGCCTGACCGATGTCAGTGGGGACCGTGTTGCTGAGCGGTCGCTCGGAGGCATTGGGGGACAGTATCGCGCCCTGAGCCGCCACCGCCCACTCCCCGCGCGTCACCAGCGTGCGCGTGAGCCGAAACTGGGGCAACCAGTTCCAGAGGTTCCCCGCCGCCGCGAACACCGGAATGGCCACCCCGGCCACGCTGATGGGATTGAGGTCCGAGACGAGCGGCGTCTCCATGCCCACCATTACCTCAGCGCGCGGCCACACGAGAAACACCCGTGCGGTGCGCAGCCGCGGCTCGGGAAAGAGCGGTGGCGTGGCGTCGAGCGCGCGCGCGAAGAAGTCGAGTTCGAAGTCGGCCAGCAGCGTGGCGCCGGCGACACTGTCCATACTCGCACTGCCCCCCAGCAGGGCCTGCCGCATCGTCATACTGAACACCGACGGGCGCGCGGCCGTCGCGGCAGCGCCACGTACGGGCGCGGCGAACACGGGTACTTCGGCAGCGGACACCGCTCCCCGCGTCACGGCGCTGTTCACCACCACACGGGCAGAGAGATCCAGTTGAATTCGCGACCGCAAGCGCACACTGCTGGCCGATTCGGTCGCGATCTGCTGTCGCAGCAGCGTTAGCGCCGAATCGGTGCGGGCGAGTCGCGCCGCGAGAGAATCGAGTGTGACCGACGATTCCCGGGACACGGTGTCGCGCTGTTGCGCGCCGGCACCCGTCGCGCTCGCAAGCCAGAGCACGGCGGTGAGGAGCCACCATGGGCACAGTCGACGCGAGGAAGTTGTGTGAGCAAGCACGTCCCCAATAGGCGGGCCGTACGTGCGATTGGCAATGCGTACGGCCCACCACAGGGCAGTTTGCTGCTGCGCTCATGGGCGGCGGACTCGCTCCGCGGTGCTGCTGGTCCCCACCCGCTCGCGTGCCGCTGACGCCGTTTGGAATGCACGCAACTGGTCCACCGACGTGTTCCCGAGCAGCACCGTCGCGCCGCCTGGCGTGCGCCACAGCACCATGCTGAGAGCGTCCTCACCCGTGAGGACCACGGGGGACCGTGCCAGCGCGGCACTCAACGATCCCGATCTCGCAAGCAGCGCTTCCGGGATCGTGAACTGCACCACCAGTCGGCCATCGAAGCGATAGGCGAGCACGCCGAGCAGTTCCCCCCACGCAGTGGTCGTCCACGCTGCGGCGAGATCGAGCCCAGGCGACTCGAGCGGGAAGACCGGCCCCCCCAGCGCGCGCCGAATCGCATCCACGTCGCGCTCCCGCCCCGGCAGATTCTCCGGGGACAGCGCACGCCACTGCACGGCGAGCGAGTCGAGCAACGGGGCGTCGCCAACCACAGCAACGGGAACACCCTCGGCGCCCGTTTCCGCGGCGGTATGCGCCGGCAGCAGGACACGGCCCAGCCAGAGAGCCGCGATGAGTACGACGACGGCCCCCCAGCCCCAGCGACCGAAACGCCAGCCTCGCGTCCCAGACAGCGCTGACTGCGGGGCGATTCCCGGCGCCGGCAGGGCGGCGATGGACTGCCGAATACGTGTGTGGAGTGCGGCCGAGGCCAGCGGGCCACCGATCTGCCCCAGGCCGGCCGCGAGTTGGCGCTGCATCCCCACGTCTCTGGCGCATCGGGCGCATTCACGCAGGTGCGCATCGAGTTGCGTCGCGGTCTCCGGCGGCAACTCCCCGTCGACATAGGCCGCCAACAACGAAGCGATAATGTCGTGCTGTTCGACCTCACGCCGCCAGTCGTGTGGCAGCCAGACGGATGCAGCCCCACTCGGAAACTCATTCATGACGACCTCGGCATGCGACGGACACCGGACTCCGGCTGCGGCCCCAGTGCCCACTCTCGTCCCCGTTCGGCGATCACCGCCGCGAGCAATCGTCGCCCGCGGGACATACGACTCATGATGGTGCCGATGGGTACCCCCACGGTTTCCGCGATCTCGGCGTATGTGAACCCCTCGATGTCGTGCAATTCCACGGCGGTCGCGAAATCCTCCGGGATGGCGGCGAGCGCCGCCTGCAAGACTTCGCGATCGAGCCGGCCCACGATTTCGTCGAAGACCGAGTCGCTCGAACTGGCGACGAGTGTTTCGTGCACGTCGTCGAGCCGCGTAATGGGGAGCAGGCGGGCGCGACGGGTCTGACGCTCGATCGACTCGCTGAGCACCGAACGCAGGATCCGGTACAGCCAGGCGCGCACACTGCCGGGGTCGCGCAGCTCGTCAAATGCGGCCCACGCTTTCACGCAGGTGTCCTGTACCGCGTCCTCCGCATCCACCAGCGTGGCCGTCCGGCGTGCGGCAAACCCCAACAGACGATCGAGATGCGGGAGTACGAGGGCCTCGTACTCCCGCTGGCGATCTTCGATGGAGGTAGGAACAGGCTTCGGCATGCGGAAGGAGAGGGGGCGACGGGCGAAGGTATTCCCGGAGCCGGCCGGCAGCGAGCCTCGCGACTTTACACCAGCTGGCCGGCCGCCGCACTTTGGGCCCATGAACACCCTTCTCCTCTCCCTCACGATCGCAGCCGGTGCCCTGGCGCTGGTTCGGTCACCCGTGCCGGCCCAGTCGGCGCCTGCCGGCACATCGTCGGCCTCGCTTACCGGCCCGGGAGTCTCGGCGGAGCTGGCCGAACGGCGACGCACGCAGCTGCGGGACGTGCGCTACGAGCTGGCGTTGCGCGTCGGTGTCGGTGACACCGCGAGCGGGACGGTCACGGTGCGTTTCACCGCCGTCCGCCAGGGGGCGATCATCCTCGACTTCCGTGGCCTCGGCGTGGGTAACGCACGGCTCAATGGGTCGGCGTGGCCGGAGGCCGCCAACGCGTGGAACCGGCACCATCTCACAGTGCCGGGTACCCTCGTGCGGCCGGGGCGCAATACGATCACGCTCGACTTCACGACGCCCGTCGCCAACGCCGGTGCCGCCATCATCCGCACGCGCGATGCGTCGGACAGCAGCACCTATCTGTATACGCTGCTCGTTCCCGCCGACGCGCACCTGCTCTTCCCCAGCTTCGACCAGCCTGATCTCAAGGCGCGGCTGACCCTGCAGCTCACGACGCCGGCGGCGTGGACGGCGCTGGCCAACGGCGCGCTGGTGCGCCGAGACAGCGGGGCGACGGGCGTGACCCATGTCTTTGCCCCCACGCAGCCGCTGAGCACGTACCTCATGGCGTTCGCCGCCGGCCCCTGGCAGCGCTTCACCCGCGCGGAGGTGATTGCGCCGGGAGGCGCGGCGGTGCCGACGTCGTTGTACGTGCGTCGCTCACGGGCGGCCGAGGCGGAAGCGGACACGCTGTTGGCCATGAATGCGCGCGCGCTGCGCTGGCTGGGGCAGTACTTCGGGGTGCCCTATGCCTTCGACAAGTACGACGCCCTGCTGGCCCCGGCGTTTCCGTTTGGCGGTATGGAGCATCCCGGTGCCGTGTTCTACAACGAGGAGAGCTTCATTTACCGGGAGCGCCCCACCACGTCGCAGCTGTTGGGGCGGCAGGCCACGACGTTCCACGAAGTGGCCCACCAGTGGTTCGGCGATTACGTGACCATGCGCTGGTTCGATGACCTCTGGCTCAAGGAGGGCTTCGCCACCTTCATGGCCGCGCGCATGCAGGCCGCCCTGGAGCCGACGTCGAACGCGTGGAAGACCTTCTACCTGCGCAACAAGCCGACCGCGTACGGCACCGACGCCACCGCCGGCACGACGCCGGTGTGGCAGGCGCTGGGCAACCTGGATCAGGCCAAGAGCAACTACGGGCCCATCGTGTACAACAAGGCGCCGGCGGTGCTGCGGCAGCTCGAGTACCTGGTGGGCGAGCGGGCCTTTCAGCGCGGCGTGCAGCAGTTCCTGCGCCGCCATGCCTATGGCAACGCAACGTGGCCGGCGTTGCTGCAGGCCATTGGCAGCGCCGCCGGGCGAGACCTGCGTGAATGGGGCCAGCAGTGGATGCTGCGTCCCGGCATGCCGGTCATCACGCAGCAACTCGAGGTGCGCGACGGCCGGATCACGCGTTTGCGGCTGGTGCAGCGCGCGGCGCAACCGGCGCTGAGTGGTCCCGGTGGCTGGCCACTCAAGGTGCAGGTACGCCTGCACTACGCCGATGCGCCGGCGGTGCAGTTGCCGGTGGAGTTGCGCGGCGCGAGCACCGAGGTGACGGCGGCGATAGGGCGGCCGGCCCCGGCCTTCGTGTTCGCCAATGAGGGCGATTACGGGTACGCCATCGTGCTCCCCGACAGCGCGAGCGTGCGGTGGATGGAGCAGCACATCGCGGAGGTACCCGACGATTTCCTGCGCGCCATGCTGTGGGGGGCGCTGTGGGATCTGGTACGGGAGGGGGGACTGGCACCGGCGCGCTTTGCGCACGCCGCCATGCGGGCGCTGCCTGGGGAGCGTGACGAGCAGCTGGCGGCCTCCCTCGTGGGACGCCTCGTGACCAGCGTGAGCCGGTACGCGACGCCGCCCCTGCGGGCGTCGCTGCAGCCGACGGTGGAGCAGCTGCTGCTGGCGGGGGCGCAGGACAGTGCCAGGAGCTATGGCATACGCAAGAGCCACCTCGATGCGTTCATCGGCATGGCGCGTGGGGAGGGGGCGCGTCAGCAGCTGCGCCAGTGGCTGGCGAGTGACAGCGCGGCAGGGCTGGTGCTGCGCGCCCCGACGCGATGGGCCATGGTGACCCGCTTGGTCGCGAGTGGCAGCCCGGACGCCGATTCGCTGCTCGCGGCGGAACGGCGGCGCGATGGCACCACGGAGGGAGCGCGGCTGGCGTTCGTGGCTGGCGCCGCGGCCCCCGACAGCGCGACCAAGCAGCAGTACTTCGATCGGTGGTTCCGGGACGGAACGCTGAACGAGGAGTGGGTGACCTCGAGCCTGCGTGCCTTTCACGAGGGGGAGCAGCAGCAACTCACCCGGCGCTATCTGGTCCCGGCGCTGGACACGCTCCGGTGGATCCAGGGGAATCGCCGCATCTTCTTTCTGGGGAGCTGGCTCGCGTCCACCCTTGGCGGGCAGAGCGAACGCGAGGCGCTGGCGATCGTGGACGGTTGGCTGGCGGGCGAACCCGGGCTGCCGACCGACCTGCGGCAGAAGGTGCTGCAGGTGCGTGACGAGCTGGAGCGGGCGGTGCGCATCCGTGCGCGGTACGGCGACGAGGGAGAGCGGGGCACCGCCGGCGACCCGAAAAGCCGTGTAATTCAGTCGTATCAGTAGTCCCCCGGTGGTCGTGAAACGGGTTGGTCACATCTGGCGGGATTCGGTTTGGGGGGTAGCTTCGCGATGTCCCATCACCCAACCGTCCAATCACCCCGCGATGCCTTTCGCCAGCCGCAGGTCCGTGATCGCTGGTCACGACACTCCCCGAGCCGTCCGTCCGTGTCTGGTCGGACGTTCGCGTTCCGTCCGATTCCCCTCCATCGGAGGCCGTTCATGAGCAGGTTGCAGAGACTCCTGGCTGCGGTGGCACTCGTTGCCGCCGTGCCCTTCAGCGCCCACGCGCAAACCCGTGACGTGACCGGCAAGGTCACCATGTCGGGGACCGGGACTCCCCTCCCCGATATCACGGTTGGCATTGTCGGCCAGCAGGTGGGTGTGCGCACGAACGAACGCGGCGAGTATCGTATTCGCGTGCCGCAGGGTGAGGTCAGCCTGTTGGCGCGTGGCCTCGGCTACAAGCGCCAGACCATTCGTTTGTCTGCCAACGAGAACACGGCGAACTTCACGCTCGAGAAGGACGTCCTCCAGCTGGAAGGCGTGACGGTCACGGGTGCGGCTACCACCACCGATCGCCGCGTCGCGGCCACGGCGGTGGCCACGGTGAATGCGGCCGAACTGAACCGCGTGCCGGCCCGCTCGCTCGAAGGCAACCTGGCCGGCAAGGTGGCCGGTGCCCGCATCTCCGACAACAGCGGCGCGCCGGGTGGTGGTGCGCAGATCCAGATCCGCGGCGCCACGTCGGTGCTCGGGCAGGGTGACCCGCTGTACGTGGTGGACGGCGTGATCATCTCGAACGCCGGCATCTCGTCGGGCGCCTCGGCCATTACGCGGGCTGGCGGTACCACGGGATCCAATCAGGACCAGGTGGTGAACCGTCTGGCCGACCTCAATCCGAACGACATCGAGAACATCGAAGTGCTGAAGTCAGCGGCGGCGACGGCCATTTATGGCTCGCGCGCGACGAACGGCGTGGTGGTGATCACCACCAAGAAGGGTGCCTCCGGGCAGACCCGCTGGAATGTGACCCAGCGCGTGGGCACGCAGCAGCTGATGCGCTCCCTCGGCCATCGTCAGTATGCGACGCTCAACGATGTCCTGCCGTGGGTGGACGGCCCGGTGGGCGAAGCCGCGGCGCGCGAAGTGTGCACGCCGAACTGCACCAACTACGACTGGCAGGGCGAGCTGTACGGCCGGACTGATCCGTCGTACGAAACGCTGCTGTCGGCCTCGGGCGGCGCGGGGAACACGCGTTACTTCGCGTCGCTGAACGATCGTCAGGAGTCGGGTATCATGATCAACACCGGCGCGCGCCGCACCGGTGGTCGCATCAACCTCGACCAGACGATCAACAGCAAGCTGACCGCCAGCATGGGGCTCGACGTCACGCGCAATTTCCTGCAGCGCGGCATCGGCAACAACAACAACGCCGGCGTGAGCCCCACGTACACGTTCGGCTACACGCCGGCGATCGTGAACCTCAACCGCCGCCTCGAGAACGGCCGCTACCCGATCATGCCGTTCGACGGCGGTGGGGCAGGCACGGCCAATCCGTTCGAGGTGCTGCGCGCCATTCAGAGCGACGAAACAGTCTTCCGGCAGGCGGGTAACCTGCGCCTCAACTACTCGGCGCTCTCGACAGCCCGTCACAGTGTGCAGGTCACGTCGCTCATGGGCTTCGACCGCTTCCAGCAGGAAGGCGTACAGTACTCGCCGAACTTCCTGCAGTTCGAGCCGGCCGACGGCTTCCTTGGCACGGCCGGCCAGAACAACGTGTCCAGCCTCCAGACCAACTCGGGGCTCAACGCCGTGTGGACCTGGACACCGGGTTCGAGCTGGCTGACGTCGCTCACGACCTCGGTGGGCGGCACGTACGAGCGCCAGAAGCAGGAGGTCTACCGTATTCGCGGCCGCGGCTTGCTGCCCACGCGCAAGACGGCGGCGGGCGCACAGGATATTGCCACGGAGGATACGCGCACGGAGTTCCGCGACCAGTCGTACTACGTCAATGAGCAAGCACTTTTCTTTGACGAAAAGCTGGCGCTCAATGCCGGTTTCCGCGCCGACCGCTCAAGCGCCAACGGCGACCGTGACCGGTACTACATCTTCCCGAAGTACTCCGGTTCGTACCGTTTTGTGAACCCGCTCACCGACAAGATCGACGAGATCAAGCTGCGCGGTGCGTGGGGCCAATCGGGCAACCGCCCCCGCTACGGTGACCGTGACCTGCTGTATGCCGACGGTGGCCTCATTGGCGGGCAGGGCTCGCTGGTGTCGGCCGGCTTGATTGGCAATACGGTCATTCGGCCAGAAGTGATGAACGAGCTGGAATTCGGTTTCGACGCGTCGTTCCTCAAGTCGCGTCTGGCCTTCGAGTTCACGCGCTACCAGCGCAGGATCACCGACCTGCTGCTCACCTTCCCGCTTGCCCCATCGTCGGGCCTCGGGAACCAGATCATCAACGGCGGTCAGCTGTCCGTGCTCGGCAACGAAGCGGTGGTGTCGCTCATTCCAATCCGCAAGGGCAAGTTCGAGTGGGCGAGCCGGATCATCTACAACGCCAACGTGCAGTACACGAATGACATTCCGGTGCCGGCCTTCCCGGTGCCCGGTTCGTTCGGCGCGGCTTACGGCCGCAACCGCATCACGGCGAACACCCGCTCCACGTACATCTGGTCGAACGCGCCGTTCCGCCTCAACCCCACGACGGGAGTGCGGACCGTGGCGGACACGATCACGTACGACAGCAATCCGATCCACATCACCACGTTCAACAACGACTTCACGTTCGGCCGCTTCACGGTGTCGGCGCTGCTCGACTGGCGTGCCGGCGGTACGGTGTCGAACATGACGAACAACCTGTGGGACGAAGGCGGCAACTCCCGTGACTTCGACGCCCCTGCACCGGCTCGCATCATCGAGGCCACGACCAACCAGCCCGGGTCGGCCGATTGCGGGACGCGCACGCTTGGTGCCTGCCGGGCCTTCACGTTCAACGGCGGCGACACGCGGCCGTACATGCAGAATGGATCGTACGTGAAGCTTCGCGAAGTCACGCTCAACTACGACGCGCCGGAGTCGTGGGCCAAGAAGGTTCCGGGTGCCCGCTCGCTGCGCTTCAACGTGAGCGGCCGCAACCTCATGATGTGGACGGACTACTGGGGCTTTGACCCCGAGTTCAACAACTTCGGCAACGTGAACTTCAACCGGTTCATCGACCTGGCGCCGTTCCCGCCCAGCCGGCAGTTCTTCCTCAGCGTCGATCTGGGGTTCTAAGCCATGTCGACTTCATTCACCAAGAGCGCATCGCGCATGAGCACCACTTCCCTGCGCGCCGTGGGCGCGCTGTCGCTGGCTTCCCTCACGCTGACCGCGTGCAGCCGGGACACGCTGGAAATCACGAACCCGAACACCCCGTCCATCGCGGGCGCCAGCGCCGACCCGCAGGCGCTGCAGTTGCTGGCCACCGGCCTGCTGCGGCAGAACCGTAACAGCCGCGGCGGGTTCATCACCGAGACGGGGCGTTTCGGACGCGAGGCATACGTGTACACGCCTCAGGAAGGGCGCAACACCTCGGCCTACCTCATCGGCATTTCGGGGCAGAACCGCCTCGACCCGGCCGGCTTCGCGGTAGGCAGCTGGGGCGGCCCCTACGGCAACCTGCGTGACATCTTCAACTTCAAGAATACGGTCACGGCCTCCACGCTGTCGGAAACACAGAAGCGTGCCGCGCTGGGCTTTGCCCGGACCATGGAGGCGATGGAGCTGCTCACGGTCATCTCCACCCGTGACACCATCGGCGCCGTGGTGCAGGTCAACGCGGACGCGGCGGTTCTGGCGCCGTTCGTCTCGCGTGATTCCACGTACCGATACATCCTGAACACGTTCGACGCCGCGGTGACTGACCTCACGGCGGGTGGGACCGCCTTCCCGTTCGCCCTGCACTCGGGCTACGCGGGATTCAACACGCCGGCCACGTTCGTGCGCTTCAACCGAGCCATGGCGGCTCGCGCAGCCGCGTACCACGCCACCTCGGGCGGCGGCGCGGCAGCGTGGACGCGCGCTCGACAGGCGCTCGAGGCGTCGTTCATCAACATCACGGCCAACAACGCGGCCGCGTACAACGTGGGGGTTTTCCACCCCTACTCCGCCGCGCCGGACGTGACCAACCCGCTCGCGGCAGCGACGAACACGGACTTGTACGCGCACATGTCCATTGATGCCGACGCGCCGCTCAAGCCCGACGGCACGAAGGACAACCGGTTCCTGGCCAAGATCGGTCCGCGTCCGCCGCGCGGTGCCCCGGCAGGACTCGGCATTTCGTCGTCGCTCGGTTTCCAGATCTATCCCGCGATCAACAGTTCGATTCCGATCATCCGCAACGAGGAGCTCATTCTCCTGCGGGCCGAAATCCTGCTGGCGACTGGGGACAAGGCGGGGGCGATCGCGATGATCAACAACATCCGCGTGAACTCGGGCGGCCTGGCGCCGACGACGCTGACGGCGAGTTCGGCCGACGCCGACATCATCACCGAGATCCTCGTGCAGAAGCGCTACTCGCTGCTGCTCGAGGGGCACCGCTGGATCGACGTTCGCCGGTACGGGCGTCTCGACCAGCTGCCGCGTGACATTACGACCGGCGTGAACGCGCACTTCGTGGCGCGTGTGCAGCCGCTGCCGCAGGCCGAGTGCCTGCAGCGTATTGGTCAGACGGGCCCGCTTGCCGGCCCCGGGTGCTGACCATCGGCCGCCGCTGGTGAACACGGCAACGGCCCCGCACACGATGTGTGCGGGGCCGTTGTGCGTTGTGCGGGTCACATATTGCGGCGCGGTAGAAATTGGCACCACGGAGAAAAGACAGCGGGATCGCGAAGGGCACGCGCCTGCGGCTACCGGTGGTCTCCCCGATCGCCCCCGATGGCGGTCAGTACCCGTCGCGGGTCCACACGGCCACGACGCCGCAGCGACGGTCAACGCCGCTGAACTGCGGGGGCACGGTGGCGGCGCCGGCATACACTTCGATTCCGGCGATCTGCTTGGGTGGCGGGAGCAGATCGAGATTGAAGTATCGCGGCAGGATAATGCCGTCGAGCAGCACCTGCATGGGGCAGTACTGCTGCTGCTGGTTTCCGTCGAAACCGCCACCTTCACGGCGCGAGTACACCTGCGTACCACCGAAGACCTGCGTGGTGTTCACCGAGACCTCCACGCCGCGCATATAGCGCAGGAAGTCTGCCGTCTGTACGGAGCCGCGGCGCTCGATTTCCGCCTGCGTAATGAATTGGCCCTGCCCCTGCTGACGCCGACGGTCGAAGTCGACCATGCGCATGGTGAGTCGCTCGCCGCGCACGCGCACCGTGTCGAGCATGCGATTGGAGCGGGTAAGCGTATATGCAAGGCGCAACGTGTCGTTCGACGGCACGTCGATGACGCCGGAGGTCGGCGCGTACCCGATGCGGCGCACGACCAGCAGGTACTGACCGGGCGTGACCTGCACCATGCGGAAACGGCCGTTGGCACCGGTCACGACCCGTGCGCCGGTGCCAACGATCGTCACATCGGCCGCGTTGAGGGGCACCAGCAGCGTGTCGGTCACCGTGCCGTCGATGACGCCGAACTGGGTGCCAGGACCGGCCGCATTGCGATCGGCCGCCTCACGACGGGCACGGTCGAGCACGGTCTGCTTTTCCTGAGCGGTAAGCGGGGCTGCAAGGCTCACCGCGCACAGGACGGCGGCCAGTGCCAGCGGACGGACACGCGCGGCACAGCGCGCCGGAATCGGCGAGGGGAAAGCGGTCAGCATACCAGAATACTACTGGCGCTACCCGCCGAGGGGGATGGCGCAGGCACGACGGCCCAACGCCGGATCAACGCTTGGTCAGATCGCCGCAGGCCACGATGATGCCCATGGCGGCGGCGGCGTCGTGAATGTTCACGTAGTACGACGCGCTGTCGGCCAGGGGAACGGGAATGGTGGCCGTCCCGCTGGCCTGCCCTTTGGCATCCACCACGAGCGGCGTGTAGGCCCGCCCCCCTCCCACCACGCCGCCCGATTGCCGGCAACTGCCGGTGTGCACGTGCCACGGCCGTGTGGCCCCCGGGGTGTCGCCGTCGAGCGTGACCGTGACCAGCGTGCCGGTCCCGTCGGCCGTGGGCTTGGCGGTGGCGGCGCCGGTGACCTTGCGCCCCTCACGCCCCGCCAGGCGAGCCGCCCACTCCGTGCGGGTGCGCTCCCACCGCGCGTCCCGCAACGCCGGACCGCGCGATACGGTGGCAGCCTCGAGCATGGACGACGTGGCCACGGCCACGAGAGCAAGGGTGCCGGCTGCGGAGAGTACGCGCATGAGGGGCTCGCGAAGTGTGAAACGTGAAACAGTCAGGGACGACGGCGGGTCCAGTGCGGCTGCGTAGACGACGGTGGTGCCTTGCCCGGCTTGGGCGGCGGGAGGGGACGCCCACGGCCCGTGTAATTGCTGGAGCGCGCATCGAGCACGAAGATGAGCGCCACGGCCAGCAGCGCCACGGCAAAGCCCAGCGCCAGCAAGCGGGTGCGGAACTGCCGATCGTCGATGAAGAGCGAGCCCACCAGCAAGGGCATGACCACCAGGAACAGGCGGATCATGCGGCGATCGAAGTCGCTGGGGACGATCTTGGTCCCGCGGGGAGCCAACTTGAGCCGATACTCCGCCTCGGCGGCCAGCGCAAAGAAGCCGTCTTCGAGACGGCGGAACCACACCAGCGGGTTGAGCGACCAGCGACCTGGGCGTGACGGCATGGCAGGTGAACGACGATCCGGCCGTGCTGGATCCCACCGACTTGCCGCGCGTGCTCCGTGCCGGACTCGTCAGCTGCGCTCGACGATGCGGTCGATGAGGAAGCTCGACTGAACGAGCGCCTCGGCGGTGAAGTCGCCGAAGAACGTGCGGACCTCACCGAACAGTCGGGAAAAGTGCTCCTGATCACCGTTCGCGAGTACGTCGGCCAGCTCGGCGACGGCCTGGCCATAGGCGGCGGTGATTTCGGCGGTGGCCGGGTTCCGCATTTCGATGGGACCGTACAACGCGGGATCCTGCGCGAAGTGCCGCGCCGCCACGTACAGCTCGAGGAGATAGGCGGGTGAGGTGAACGGCAGGGTTTCGCTGAGCGGCAGCCCGAGTCGGGCCAGCGTCAGCCCCTGGACCTGGGTCTGGAAGTGGGTCAGCACCTGGACCACCGACATGATGCGGTCGTGATGCGCCGCGGTGGTTTCCGTTATTACCAGGCCACGGGCGGCGAGCATGGAGGCAAGCCAATCGGCCCAGACATCGCCGCGGCCGCGACAGAGCACCACACGCTGCCCCTGCAGCGTGTGCACGTTGGGACCGAACATGGGGTGCGTGCCCACCACGCTCGCCGCCGTGCTCTCCAGCATGGCCTGCATGGGCGCCGCCTTGATGCTTGTCACATCCATGAGCAGTCCCGTGGCCGGGACGTGCGGTCCCACGGCCCGCACCACGGCCTCGGTCTGGTCAATGGGGACGCTGATCACGGTCACCTCGGCGGCTGCCGCGGCTTCCTCGGCTCGCAGCACCGTATCCGTGTCGACGACCAGAGGCTGGTGACCGAGATCGCCAAAGAGGCGTACCAGCACCCGACCGATCTTGCCGTGCCCGCCAATGACGGCCACCGTGCGCGGAGCCGCCCCCGACGGTACCTCGGCGCGCAGCGCTGCCTGCTGGTCGCGACTGGAGCGCAGGAGCACCCGAAAGATCGACTCGATCTCGCCGGGTGGAAGCCCGAGTTCCAGCGCACGATCGTGCCGATCCTGCAGCACCTCCTGCTCCCGCTGCGGATCCCGAATGCGAATACCATGCTGGCGCTTCCAGGCAGCCACCTCGCCCACGAGCGCCATGCGTCGGGCGAGGATCTGCAGCAGGTCGCGATCGAGCGCGTCGATCATGGCCCGCACCACGGCCAACGGACGCGGGGGGGCCGCCCCGTCTTGCGCTCCGGCCTGCGTCACGGTCAGTGCGACGAGGGCTGGTAGCGGCCCCACGCCTGTTCCAGCGTATCGGCGATCTCGCCGACCGATGCCCGAACCCGCACGGCGTCGATGATGCGCGGCATGAGTTCGGCACGCGGCCCCGAGTGATCCGGCAGGTAGTGTGGTGCCGCTTCGGCGATGCGGGCGAGCGCCTGCTGCACGGCAGCGCCATCACGCGATGCCCGCACGGCCGCCAGACGCGCCACCTGATCCTGTTCGAGCGCGCTGAAATCCGGCGCCGGAATGATGGGCGGCTCCTGTCCGTCTCCGTATTTGTTCACCCCCACCACGACGGTCTCGCCCGCCTCGACGCGCAGCTGGTACTCGTAGGCGCTGCGGCCGATCTCCTCCTGGAAGAAGCCGGCGCGAATGGCCTCGGCGGCCCCGCCGAGTTCGTGCACCCGCTCGAGCAGCGCCACGGCGCGCTCTTCGATGCTGTTGGTGAGCTGCTCCACGTACCAACTGCCGGCCAGCGGATCCACCGTTTGCGCCACTCCCGACTCGTAGCCGACGATCTGCTGGGTGCGCAGCGCCAGCGTGGCGGCTTCCGCGGTGGGGAGCGCCAGCGCCTCATCGTAGCCGTTGGTGTGCAGCGACTGCGTGCCACCGAGCGTGGCCGCCAGCGCCTGGATGGTGACGCGCACGATGTTGTTGTGCGGCTGCTGCGCCTGCAGCGTCACGCCACCCGTCTGCGTGTGGAAGCGCAGGCGACAGCTGGCATCGTTGGCACCGAAACGCTCGCGCATGAGGCGCGCCCAGAGCCGACGCGCGGCGCGGAACTTGGCGACTTCCTCGAACAGATCGTTGTGCGCGGCGAAGAAGAACGACAGACGCGGCGCGAACGAGTCGACCGCGAGTCCGGCCTCCACCGCCTGCTGCACGTAGGCCAGGGCGTCGGCGAAGGTGAACGCCACTTCCTGCACCGCCGTGGCGCCCGCTTCGCGAATGTGATAGCCGCTGATGGAGATGGGATTCCACTGCGGCACCTCGGCGGCGCAGAAGCGGAACATCTCCGCCGTGAGCGCGAGCGACGGCGCAGGCGGATAGATGTACGTGCCGCGCGCGATGTATTCCTTGAGAATGTCGTTCTGCACCGTGCCGGAGAGCATGTCACGGCGGATGCCGCGCTCCTCCGCAACGACGATGTACATGGCCAGCAGCGTGGAGGCCGTGGCGTTGATCGTCATGCTCGTGGAGACCTTGTCGAGCGGAATGCCGTCGAGCAGCACGTGCATGTCTTCGACGGTGTCGATGGCCACACCGACACGCCCCACCTCACCCATCGCCCGCGGCGTGCCGGAGTCGATGCCCATTTGGGTGGGAAGATCGAAGGCCACCGACAAACCGGTCTGCCCGGCATCGAGGAGCAGCCGGAACCGTTCGTTGGTGGCCTTGGCGGTCCCGAACCCGGCATACTGCCGCATGGTCCAGAGACGACCGCGGTACATGGTGGGCTGGACGCCGCGGGTGAACGGGAACTGGCCCGGGTCACCCAGGTCGTGCGCGTAATCGATACGGACGGCATCCGGTCGGACAACCGCCGGAATGGGGATACCGGATGGGGAGAGACGTTCGGTCATCTCCCCAATCTATCAGCCCGCCGAAACCGCGGAGGGTGCGGGGCGTGCCGCCCCTCGGCGCTCCGGAATGCCGGGGGCCACATACCGGGGAAGCGGGAATTCACTGACCATCTCCACCTCCGCCTTGCTGCCGATATAGAGCGGCGAGCGCTGATGCAGCTCGGTGGGCTCGATGTCGAGGATGCTGCCGTAGCCGTCGGTCGCGAGTCCTCCCGCCTGCTCCGCAATGAAGGCAAGGGGGTTGGCTTCATACAGGAGACGGAGCTTGCCGCGCGTGGCCTTCTCGTTGGCGGGATAACAGAACACACCACCACCGAGCAGGTTGCGATGGAAGTCGGCCACGAGCGAACCCACGTAGCGCACATTCAGCGCCTTCTTCTGCCCGTCGAGCCCACGATACCGCCGCATGAGCGCGCGGGTCGGCTCCGGCCAATCCTGCTCGTACGCGTCGTTCACCGACAGATATCGCGCCCGCTCGGGGATGCGGATGTTGGGGTGCGACAGCAGGAACTCACCGATGGACGGATCGAGCGTGAAGCCGTGCGCCCCCTGCCCCGTGGTGTACACCATCATGGTGCTCGAGCCATAGAGGATGTAGCCGGCCGCCACCTGACGGCGCCCAGGCTGCAGCATGTCCTCCATCTCGCCGCGCGTACCGCGCGTGATCTTGCGGAACACGGAGAAGATCGTGCCCACCGGCACATTGACGTCGATGTTCGACGAGCCGTCGAGCGGATCGAAGAGCAGCACGTACTTGCCGTGGCGGAAGCCTTCGGGGATCTGGATGATGTCGGGCTCTTCCTCCGACGCCATCGCACAGAGCCGCCCGCCATGATCGAACGCCTTGACGATGATCTCGTTGGCGATGACGTCGAGCTTCTGCTGGACTTCGCCCTGCACATTCTCGCTCATTGTTGCGCCGAGGATGTCGGCGAGGCCGGCGCTGCGCACCTTGTTGGCGATCATCTTCCCGGCGAGTGCCATGTCGTAGAGGATGCCGGACAGTTCGCCCGTCGCCTCCGGGAACATGCGCTCCTGCTCGATGATGAAGCGCTCGATGGTGACGACCGACGTCGCAGTATGCTTGACCACGGTAGGATCCCCGGAGGGTGAACGCGAATCGCCGACTGAGCCCCAGTCCGGCTTGTGCGCTGAGCGGAAAGCTGGCGCCCCCGGGCAAGCTCGTGCAAGAGCAGCGCCGCGGTTTTTCGAAGGACTGATGCGGTGAAACGGATGTAACAGGCACGACCTGTCCCGCAGGTCATGGCACGCGATTCTCCTGGGGCACCTGCCACGCCTCGCCGCCCGCAAGGACCCGCAGCGTGCGTCCATCGGTCTGCACAATCACGGTGCCATCGGTATCGGTGCGCAACACGGGAACGCCGCGTGCCATGAGCGCCGCCAGCGTCTCGGGTGAGGGATGTCCGTAGCGGTTGCCCGCCCCCACCGAGGCAATCGCCAGGCGCGGCGTGGCCGCATCGAGGAGCGGGGCGGTCGAGCTCGTCCGACTGCCGTGATGCCCCAGCTTCAGGACATCGACATCGAGCGCGTCGGCGCCCTGCTGCGCCACCAGCCACGCCTCTTCCTCTCCCTCGGCGTCGCCGGTCAACAGCAGACGGTGATGTCCGAAATCGACGCGCAGCACCACCGACGATTCGTTGGCATCCCGCTGTAAGGCGGTCCACGAGGAATCGGGAGCCAGCACGGTCAACTGCACACCATCCAGTGTAAAGGTGCGCCCCGGGCGCACACGCTCCCACGGCGTGTTGGTTTCCCGCACGGCGTCGAGTGCCTCGCGGTAGCCTGGGCTGGGCAGCACGAAGGCCGGCTCCCACCAGCGCGCCGGGCGCAGCGCCCGCACCACACTTGCCGCGCCACCCGCGTGATCGTCGTGCGGGTGCGTAAGCACGAACAGCGCCACCTGTCCGCCGCGCCGCCGCACATACGGCACCACGACGCGGCGACCCGCATCGCCCCCCTGCCAGCGCCGCCCCGCGTCCACGAGAATCCAGCGTCCGCGCGGCGTACGCAGCGCCAGGGCATCCCCCTGCCCGACGTCGAGCACATGCAGCTCCAGGTGCCCGTTTCCCGGCACCATTGCCGATCGCCAGAGGGTGGCCGTGAGCACGGCGGCCGCCCCCACCACCCAACGGCCGCGCCGTCGGTCGGCCGTGCTGCGTACGAGCAGCGCTACGGCCGTGCCGGTCCCCACGGCGGTGGCGAAGGTGGGAGCCACGCCAAGTACGGCGCCAGGCACCGCTGCCGCACCGTGGGCCACGAGATCGAGCAACGCCATGAGTGGCTGCGTCGCGTCCGCGAGCCAGTGGTGCGGCCCAGCGGGCAACAGCAGCGCGGCGAGCAGGGCAAGAAACAACGCCGGCTGGAGAACGCCGATCAATGGCGCCGCCACAACATTGGACAGGGGCGCCACCAGACTGATCCGACCGAAGGTCCAGGCCACGAGCGGTGCCATGACCAGTGTGGCGATGAGGCCGGTGGAGATTTCGCCGAGGAGCCAGCCGGCGGCCCCTCGTTGCCGATGCCACCAGCGCAGCATCCTTGCCGCATAGGCGGTTACCGGGAGCGGGTGACGGTCCCGTTTCCAGCGTCGGTGCAGCGACCGGGTCGCCACCAGCGCCGCCATGCCGCCCACGCTGAGTTGCCAGCCGAGGTCGTGCACGATGGCGGGCTCGATGGTGGGGACCACCGCCCCGAGGGCGAGGGCCGTCCACTCGTGCACCGGGCGCTGCCAGCGACGACTGAGCATCGTGACGATGAGCATG
Source organism: Gemmatimonas sp. (assembly GCF_027531815.1). Lineage (NCBI taxonomy): Bacteria > Pseudomonadati > Gemmatimonadota > Gemmatimonadia > Gemmatimonadales > Gemmatimonadaceae > Gemmatimonas > Gemmatimonas sp. The sequence goes on from NZ_JAPZSK010000006.1 coordinate 130,172, forward strand.
ATGGCGCTGCGCACCGCGGGCGCCGGGAAGCCGAGGAGTGCCACGTAGGCCACCACGACGCACACACACGCCGGTTCGAGCCAGCGACGGGAGAGGCGCAAGGCACCGCCCAGCGTGAGCAATGCCGTGGCGATGATCGCGACATGCATGCCGCTGACCGACAACAGGTGCACGAGACCCGCGTCGGCGTAGCGATCGCGAACCGCGGGGTCGATGCTGCGCTGATCGGCAATGAGCAGCGCGCGTACAAGTGGCGCGCGCGTGCGAAAGGCGTCGTCGATGACCGTCCCCACATGGGCGCGCCACGCCACGAGTGGATGGCGCGGGCCGTACGCGACTCCAACCCGGGCGCGTTCGAGTCGCAGCGCCGTGCCGGTTGGCTGCGGAGACGCCCACACCGGCACGTGCATGCCTGGCCGGGGCGTCGGCGCGGCGGCGCGCGTACTATCCTGGGGCGCGAGGTTCACCACCGCCGGCACGTGACAGCGCGGCCAGCGTGCGCGCTCCGACGCCTGCCCGCGCAGCTGCGCCGGGCGACGGCCGCGCGACGGCACGTGATCCGCCACATGCACCCATGCCGCGCGGCCTTCGGCCAGCTGCCGCTGCAACCGTTGGGCACAGAGCCGGTTCTCGCGCTCGTCTCCCCACGAGGCCAGCAACCCGGCCGCCACGAGGAGCGGCTCCACCCGACCACGGCGCCAGAGCACGACCCCCGCCGCCAGAAGCAGCGCGGGCGGCAGCGGCGTGTGCCACCACGCCCCCGCCATGAGCCCCGCCAGCCACCACGCAACCGCATGAATGAGCAACGGCATGGCACAACCTGTGTGCGCCATGCCGCCGTGGTATCACCATTTCTCCGGCCCCGCCATCATGCCAACGCGGCCGGCAATCGCTCGCTGCGATACGCCCCGATACGCCCCGATACGCCTCGATGCGGCGCTATGCGCCGCTATGCGCCGCTATGCGCTCATCATGGGCAAGGGCGCGCGCTCCCGTCGCTCGACCACCGGCGTACCGGTGAACGTGGCCCCGGTGGTGCCGGTGAGGGTCACCGTGAGATACTCGCCAATTCGGGCCGCGTCGGCAGGCACCATGACCGTCTTGAAATCACGCGAGCGGCCCTGCAGCAGTTCGCCGTCGCGCGCCACCTTCTCGATAAGCAACTCCATGGTCTCGCCAAGACGGCCGAGATTGTTCTCGCGCGATATGCCGCGCACCGTGCTCACGAGGCGGTCGAAGCGGGTCGCCACGACGTCGTCGGGGATCGTCCACTCGGGCGGCATGCGTGTGGCCGGCGTGCCCTCACGGGCCGAGAACTTGAACATGAAGGCGTCGTCGAAGCGCACTTCCCGGCAGAGGGACAGCGTATCGGTGAACTCCTCATCGGTTTCGCCCGGAAACCCCACGATGATGTCGGTCGTGAGGGCGAGCCCCGGAATCGCGGCGCGCAGGCGGGCCACGCAGTCGAGGTAGTCCTCACGGGAATAGCGTCGCAGCATGCGCTTGAGCATGCTCGTGCTGCCGCTCTGCATGGGCAGATGCACGTGCTCGCAGACGGTGGGCGTCGTGGCCATCGCCTCGATGACCCGGTCGCTGAAATCGTTCGGATGTGGGCTCGTGTAGCGCACGCGACGAATGCCATCGACGGAGCCCACCGCGCGCAGCAGGTCGGCGAAGTCGTGCGAGCCGTCGGTGTACGAGTTGACGGTCTGCCCCAACAGCACCACTTCGGAGAGGCCCTGCTCGACCACCTGCTGCACCTCGCGCACCACGTCGGCCAGCTTGCGGCTGCGCTCGGGGCCCCGCGTGAACGGCACGATGCAGTAGGTGCAGCGATAGTCGCAGCCGCGCTGCACCGGAATCCACGCCTTCACCCCTTCGAAGCGCCGCGCCACCACGTCCTCGTAGTGCTCCTCGAGGTCGAAGTCGGTGGCGGTGAACTTCTCGCCGCGACGCGCCCCGTCGAGCAACGCCGGGAGCGCCCGGTAGCCATCGGGGCCAACGACGAGCGACACGTGCTTGGCCTGGTCGAGCACGCGGGCCCCCAGCCGCTGCGCCATGCAGCCGGTCACCCCCACGATGGTGTCGGGCTTCATGAAGCGGCGCAGTTCACCGAGACGGCCAATGACGCGCGTTTCGGCGTTCTCGCGAATGGCGCAGGTGTTCACGAGAATGACGTCAGCGCCGTCGGGCGCATCAACCGGCGCGTACCCGTGCGCCACCAGCTTTCCGTACATGAGTTCGGAGTCGGCCACGTTCATCTGGCAGCCGTATGTCTCGATGTACACGGTGGGCCTGGGCGTTGCCGTGACGGTGTCCGGCAGCTCGGGAAGCGAAAGCGGAGCACTCATGATCAGGGGCGCACCTGAATGCCGACGCCGAGGAGCCACGCCGCCTCGCGGGCCGCGGATCCGGCGAGCGAGCGGGTGGCACGCTGCAGGGAGAAGTCGATGGCCGCGGCGTCGCGCGCGAGGGGGAAACCGAGACCACCGCTGAGGCGAATCTCACGCACCGGCGCTGAGGTCGTGCTGAAGGGCAGATCGGTGCGGGCATACCCGGCGCGCAGCAGCAGCGGCACGCCGCGCAGGCGCGGACCCGCCACCTCAGCGCCGCCAAACAGGTTGAGCGCGTCATGGGCGCGCGTGCGCGACGATGCCATGGACTGCATGGCCGACCAGTTCACCTGTTCGAACCCCACGGCAAACGACGACCCGGTGATGCCGTCGTAGCGCAACGTCCCGCCCAGGCGGGCCGGCACGTTGCCCGCGGCGCGGGTGGTGTCGCGGATACGGGCCTCGAAGCGATTGCCCGCCCGGTAACTGGCGGCCGCGGCCAGCCCCTTGAAGAGGCGAATCTCGCCACCGATGGACACGGCGGTCCCGATGTACGTGACGCGCGACGAGTCGAGGGTGCTGCCGAAACGCAACGTGTCGGCGAACGTGCGTTCGCGGACACCGGTGTTCTCGCCGGTGAAGATGTGACCGCCAAGCCCCACGCGCGCCCAGTTGCCGATCTGCCACCCCACCGCACCGCGGATGTCACCGATGGCGCCGCGCATGGTGAGCTGTTCATTGGTGGAGAGCGAGGCGCCGTCCACGTCGGCTGTGCCTCTGGTGGTGGTGGTGTACGACCGATCGAGGAAGCCGCGGGCACTGAAGCCCACCGCCACGCCGCGCGCGGCGGGGAAGATGACCGCCAGCAGCGGGATGCGCTGTGACGCCGTGCGCTCGGTGACACCGCCCACCGTCAGCCGCCGATATTCGGGCTCGGCCTGCGCACTGAGCACGGTGCGCGCAATGCCACCGAGGGCCGCCGGGTTGATGGGCGACAACGGGTCGATGTCGCCGAAGGCACCGGCCGTGCCGGATGCGCGGATGCTCATGCCGTTCACCGGGTAGCCGAACCCCAGCGCACTCAAGGAGCCCTGCGCACCCGCGATACCCGGCACCGCGAGACTGCCCGCGATAAGCATCGTGGCCGCCACGCCGGTACGGATGCGGTGGTTCGTCAGCAGCATTGCGCGATTCATGGCAGGACGAACTCCGACTTCGGCAGGTAGGTGATGCGCAGCTTGGGGCGGAGCGCGGGGGCCGCCGTGCGGCTGAAGAAGCGCAGTTCCGCGGGCTGTGCCCCCTCGAGGGCGATGCGCAGCGCCAGTCCGCGAGGCACGGTGGGCGCCTGCAACCGCCACGAGCGCGCAAGCCCGAGGACGTTGAGTGAGCGGACCCCACTGTCGCCGGGTACGAAGCGCGTGGTGTCGACTCCCAACAGCGTCCCTTCGGCCGTGAGGTCGAGAATGCGCCGCAGGTCCGACACATCGGCGGTGGCGGTGGGCACGAGCGGAAACACCGCGACGGAGTCGCGCACGTTGCCGAAGCGGCTGCGCTGCTGGGTGAGCAGCAGGTCGGCGCGCACGATGGTGCTCGAGTCGGAGATACGACGCGGCACGTTGAAGCGCATGTACGTGCGATACGCGGGGTAGCCGCCCACGACGAGGGTGTTGGGGCCCGGCGGAGGTGAGCCGATGTCGGTGAGCGCGTACAGGCTGTACGCGAGATTCACCTCGCCTTCGGCCCCCGACAGCGTTGTCTGCGTAGTCAGGGTGACGGGCCGGTAGGTGGTATCCGAGGCCGGATCGAACTGCAGCGTGGGCGCCCCGAAGCCGAGTATGAAGGCGCGCAGGCGCAGCTGCCCGGCACTCCCGGTGAGACGCAGGCCAACCCGCACACGCGACTTCGCCGCAATTCTGGCCTGCATGAAGGTGCGGCTGAGCGGCACCCGAATGGTGTCGCCGGTGCTCGACGGCGTGAGCGTGAGCGTGCCGATACGACGGTCGGGGCGGAAGAGCGAACGCAGCACCGCCGGCACGGTGTCGCTGGCCGTGGTGTCGACATCGTACGCTTCGAGTGTGACCGGGTTGCCGCCACGCCGACCGGTGCTGTCGAGCGGCAACTTGAGGAAGACCGAGTCGACCGTGGTGATGGAGTCGAGTGTACCGGTGCCGTTCGGGAGGAACGACGTCGTGAGCACATCGAAGCGCAGGATGGCGCGTGTGACCAGGGTGTCGGGTCGATTGGCGAGCAACAGGTTGTTGGACAACCCGAGGGTGGGATAGCCCGCCAGCGACGAGTCGATCTCCAGCGCTTCGAACGTGGTGTCGCGGAAGCGCTCGGACTCCTCCGGGCACAGCGACGGACAGCCGGCGCCCCCGTCGAGGTTCTCGGTGCAGGCCGCTGCGGCAACCGAAGTCGCGCAGAGCGCCAACACCAGCAACGGAGCGCGCATGCGCGCCCACGACCAACGACCGCCTTCAGACATTCTCGAGTGATGCAGGCGTGAACGGTGCCGGCAGCAGCTCGGCCAGCGACCAGCGAGCCGCGCGCCCATCGGGCGTCACGGCGTAGACTTCCAGCGCGGGGGCGAATTCCACCAGCGCCTGACGACAGATCCCACACGGCGGGGTGGGATCGTGCTGCGTGGACGTAATGACCACCCGCACGAACCCACGCGCCCCCGCGGCAACGGCCGTTCCCAACGCTACCCGTTCGGCACAGGTGCCTGCCGGGTACGAGGCATTCTCCACGTTACAGCCGCCGAACACGCGGCCATCAGCGGCTTCCAGTGCGGCGCCAACCGGGAACTGCGAGTACGGCGCCCAGGCATTGGCACGCGCCGCATCCGCCACAGCGCGCAGCCGCTCGAGCTCGGGGGGCAGCGTGCTCACGCGGACACGAGCTGGGGGAGGAACGAGGTCCCGCGGCCGCGCCAGGATTGCCCGAACCAGTCGGCCACTGTGGCACCGAGATCGGAGAAGGTGTCCCGCGTTCCCAGCGGGCCTCCACGCACGCGCGCTCCCGCCACCAGCAACGGCACGCGCTCGCGCGCGTGGTCCGTGGATGGCGTGGTGGGGTCGTTGCCGTGGTCAGCCGTGATGAACAGCAGGTCGTCCTCCCGCAGGGACGCAAGCAGTGACGGGAGTGCCCGGTCGAACGCCTCGAGCGCTCCCTGAAAACCCCGGACATCATTCCGATGCCCGAAGAGCTGGTCGAAATCTACCAAGTTGGCGAAGCAGAACCCACGCGGCGCCGTATCCAGCCACCGGCGAATGGCCTCGAGCCCTGCCACGTTGTTGGTCGTGTGCTGCGACCGGATGGCTCGCCCGGCGAACAGGTCGTCCACCTTGCCTACCCCCGCCCTGGGCACGCCCGCAGCTTCGAGCACGTCGAGCAGGGTCACCCCGGGCGGCTGAATGGAATAGTCCCGCCGGTTCGCGGTCCGCTGCCACGCCCCTGGGGTTCCCACGAAGGGACGCGCAATGACCCGGGATACGTCGTGCGGCGCCACCAGTTGCCGCCGCGCGACCTCGCAGGCACGGTAGAGCTCGTCCAGCGGAATCCACTGCTCGTGTGCCGCAATCTGGAAAACAGAGTCGGCGCTGGTGTACACGATCCACGCCCCGCGCTGCTGCTGCTCCTCGGCGAATTGCGCGATGACGGCCGTCCCGCTGGCGACGCAGTTGGCGATGACCGGTCGGCCGGTGGCGGCAACGAACGCGTCGATCACCGCCGGCGGAAAGCCGTTGGGGTAGGTGGGAAAGGGGCGCTCGAGATGCAGCCCGGCCAGCTCCCAGTGCCCGGTGGTGGAGTCCTTCCCGGCAGAGCGCGGCAGCATGACCCCGTACGCGCCCACGGGGTGCACGGCCGGCGGCACCCCGGCGATGTGCGTGGCGTTGCCAAGGCCGAGTCGCTGCAGGTTGGGCAGCGTGAGCCCTCCCACGGCACGGGCAATGTTGCCGATGGTATCGCTGCCGGTGTCGCCGTAGGCCGCCGTATCCGGTGCCTCGCCGCACCCCACGCCATCAAGCACGAGGAGCAGGGCGCGGCGCAACGCCGGGTCGGCGTGCGGAATGTCGGTTGGCGGCGTGGCAGACATGCAACGGAGCGAATCAGGAAGGAAAAGCAACGGGAACAGGCAGCGCATCGTGGTACACCGGTGGCACACGCTGCGAGAGACCGGTGAGCAGCTCGTACGGTGACACCCCGCCGGCGTCCGCCACCATGCCCACCGTGAGGAGGTCGGCCCCGTCCCGACCGATGAGCGTGGCCACCTGACCGATGTCGCAGGGGACCCCCGTCACGTCAATCATGACCATGTCCATGGTGACCCGACCGACGACGGAGCAGCGCGTCCCGTTGATCAGTACCGTGCCGACGTTGGAAAGATGCCGGCGGTACCCATCGGCGTAGCCACAGGCGAGGGTGGCGATGCGCCGCATGCCTGCGGCGCGCCAGGTGGCCCCGTACGAGACCGACTCCCCCGGGTGCACATCCCGGAGGTCGATGACGCGCGCCCGCAGGTGCACCACCGGCAGCAGCCCCAACTGCTGGTCGAACATCCCCGCGTAGAGGGCAATCCCAGGACGGGCGAGATGGCCCGGGGATCCGTGGGAGCGGCTGGCGATGCCGCCGCTGTTGTCGCTGTGCCGCAATACGCCGGGTGACAGCACATCGGCCAGCGTTGCCAGGGACGCCGCGAAGCGCTCGTCCTGTTCGTCGCGCGACGGGAGCGATTCGTCGGCGGAATGGAAGTGCGTGAAGACGCCCTCGGGAGGGGCAGCCGCCACCGCGTCACGCAGGGCGGCGACACGGTCCCAGCGGACCCCGGCGCGCGCCATGCCGGTATCGATGGACAGGTGATACGGGGCCATGGTCAGGGAGCGCCAGGCGGCGACATCGGCGCCAACGTGCAGCGACGGCGTGACGTGGAGGGAGGCCGCGCGCGATAGCTCCGTTGGCAGCAGCGGTTGCAGGCAGACGATGCGGCCACGGCAGCCGGCGTCACGCAGGGCCTCGGCCTCGTCGAGGCTGGCAATGCCGACCCCCCACGGGGCGTCGTCACGGGACGGCTGATCACGGAAGGCCACGCCGAGCGCGCGGCACACGGCGATGGCGCCAATGCCGTAGCTGTCCGCCTTCACCATGGCCAGCAGCGGTACGCCGGCGCGGGCACGCAGCACGGCGGCATTGTGGCGCACAGCTGCGAGGTCTACATCGAGCCAGGCGCGGGCAGTGGGGTGGGCGGAGTGCGGCATAGCCCTTAAGAATAGCACACATCCTCGTCACGCCCCATCTCGCCCTGGTCCCATGTCCACCGACATCCCCCCTTTCGCTCCCGAGCCCTCGCCGCCGTCGGTGCCCGCGCCGGTGCCTGGGTCGGTGCCTGGGTCGGTGCCTGCGCCGCGCACGATGGACGACGCCCTGGCGCTCATGCGCGACCTGCGTGCCCGCTGCGAGTGGGATGCGGCGCAGACGCACCAGTCCCTGCGCCCCTACCTGATCGAGGAAGCGCACGAGGTGGACGACGCCATTGCGGGCGGCGACGACGGCGTGTTGCGAGACGAACTGGGGGACCTACTGCTGCAGGTGCTCTTTCACAGCGTGGTGGCCGAAGAGCGTGGCGCATTCGGCATGGCCGACGTGGCCGGTGCGCTCATCGCGAAGATGCATACGCGGCACCCGCACCTGTATGGCGACGGCATCAAGCGGAGTTGGGAGAGCATGAAGGCGGCCAAGGCGGCGCGCTCGACCCTCGAGGAGGGACTGCCGGCGGGGTTGCCCTCCCTGCACCGGGCGCACCGGCTGCAGGACCGAGCCGCGGGGGTGGGCTTCGACTGGGATGATGCCCTCGGCCCCCTCGCGAAGGTGCGGGAAGAGGTGGAGGAGGTGGCTGCGCTGATCGATCCCGCTACCGGTGCCGTGCACGATGCGGACGCGCTGGAGGCCGAACTGGGTGACCTGCTGTTCGCGGTGGTGAATCTCTGCCGCAAGACCGGTGTGCACGGCGCGTTGGCGCTCGACCGCACCAACGCCAAGTTCGTACGCCGCTATGCCACCATGGAGCGGCTCGCCCAGGCCGACGGGCGCCCCCTGCGCGAACTGACGCTCGAGGAACAGGACCGGTACTGGGATGCGGTGAAGCGCGAGGAGCGAGGGGAGGAGCGGTCGGACTGACGACCAGCAACTCGAACCACAAACTTCGAACTCCCCCGGCGATCGCGTGATGTCCGGGGGAGTTCGTTGTTCGGAGTTTCAGTTCCTGGTTCTCAGTTCTGCGGCTTATCTACTCCAACCTCACTTCCCCCTTACGGCGCGATCCGCCCCATGAGGCGCGGGAACGGAATGCACTCGCGGATGTGCTCGATGCCGCAGATCCACGCGATCGTACGCTCGAGGCCAAGGCCAAAGCCGGAGTGAGTGAAGGTGCCGTACTTGCGCAGGTCGAGGTACCAGCCGTAGGCCTCCATCGGCAGTCCTTCGTGAGAAAGACGCGCGAGGATCTTGTCGTAATCGTCCTCGCGCTGTGAGCCACCGATGATCTCGCCACGGCCTTCGGGCGCAAGCAGGTCGGCGCAGCGTACCGTGCGTGGATCGGCCGGGTTCTCCTTCATGTAGAACGCCTTGGCCTCCTTCGGGTAGTTCACCACGAAGACCGGGCGCTGGTACTCGTCCACGATCATCGCTTCGTCCGGCGCGCCGAGGTCGTCGCCCCAGGTGATTTCGCTGCCCTTGCTCTGCGCGAGCTTCACCGCGTCGCCGTAATCGAGGCGCACGAACGGCTGCGACACACAATCGAGCTTGCTGGTATCGCGCTCGAGGACCTTGAGCTCTTCCTGCCGCCGCTCGAGGACCCGCTCGACCAGATAGCGCACGAAGGCTTCCTGCAGGTCCATGTTGTCGTCCTGGTCGTACCACGCCATCTCCGGTTCGATCATCCAGAACTCGGTGAGGTGGCGGCGCGTCTTGCTCTTCTCGGCGCGGAAGGTGGGGCCGAAGGTGTAGATGCGCCCGAGCGCCGCGGCGAGCGCCTCGCCGTACAGCTGCCCGGTCTGCGCGAGGTAGGCCGTGCCCTCGTCGAAGTACTCCGTGCTGAAGAGCCCTGCCCGTTCGCCGATGGCGGCCGTCAGGATGGGCGTGTCGCAGCGGATGAAATCACGCGCGTAGAAGAAGTCGTGTACCGCCTGTTCGAGCTCATGCCGGACCCGCATGATCGCCACCTGGCGCTGGCTGCGCAGCCAGAAGGTGCGATTATCGAGCAGGAAGTCGATGCCGTGCTCCTTGGGCTGAATGGGGTAATCGAGCGGGCTGGTGCCGATGATCCCCAGCTCCTTCACCCCCATCTCGAAGCCACCGGGCGCGCGCGCATCGGCGCGCACGTCGCCGGTGAGGAGCACGCTGCACTCCTGGGTGAGCTGCCCGAACTGCTCCCATGCCGCCTCACTGACCTCGGCCTTCACCACCACGGCCTGCATGACCCCGGTACCGTCGCGCACGACGGCGAAGCCCAGCTTCCCCTTGGAGCGCAGATGGGTGACCCAGGCGCGCACGGTGACCGTGGCGCCGACATGGTGCTGCAGATCGGCAATGCGGGTGGTGGACGTGTTCACGGAGACGGCGGATAGCGGTTGAACGAGAGAATGCGCAGTGGCGGCGCCGCGTGAAGTATGCACCGCTACCCCACCCGGAAGTAGTCGAGGGCGCGGGCATAGCCCACCGTGAGCTGGTGCCGCAACGCCACATGGGCGGGGGCCTCGAGCTCCGGATCGTCCCGCAGCAGCCGGTCGGCGACCTGGCGTGCCGTGTCGTTCAAGGCGTCATCCCGCAGCAGATCGGCCACGCGGAACGCAGGCAAGCCGTGCTGCTTCGCCCCGAAGAGGTCGCCCATGCCGCGCAACTTCAGGTCGGCACGGGCAATCTCGAAACCGTCCTCCGTGGCGGCGAACAGACTCAGGCGCTCGGCGGCCTCGGTGCCCACATCACCCAGCAGGACGCAGTACGACTGTTCGGCCCCGCGCCCCACCCGTCCGCGCAGTTGATGCAGCTGCGACAACCCGAACCGTTCGGGGTGTTCGATGATCATGACCGTCGCGTTCCCCACGTCGATCCCCACCTCGATCACGGTGGTCGCCACGAGCACGTCGAGCTCACCGTCGCGAAAACGGCGCATGATGAGATCGCGCGCCTCGGCGGCCAGGCGTCCGTGCAGCAGCGCAACGCGCCGTGTGCTGAAGACGCCCCCCACGAGCGTGTCGTACATGACGGTCGCCGCCTTGAGATCGATCTTCTCGCTCGTTTCGATCAGAGGATACACCACGTAGACCTGCCGACCCGCGTCGAGCTGGCTATTGGCAAACTCGAACACCTTGGCGCGGCCGGTCTCCGGCCGTACCACGGTCGTGACCGGGTGCCGCCCCGGAGGCCGTTCGTCGAGCACGCTCACGTCGAGGTCACCGTACAGCGTCAGGGCCAGCGATCGCGGAATGGGCGTGGCGCTCATGAGCAGGACATCGGGGGCGTCGCCCTTGGCGCCCAAGATGGCGCGTTGCTCCACCCCGAACCGGTGCTGTTCATCGATGATCGCGAGCCCGAGGTTGGCAAAGGTCACGTCCTCCTGCAGCAGCGCGTGCGTGCCGATGGCGAGCACGGGTTCGTGGCTGGCCAGTCGCGTGAGCGCCGCGCGCTTCTCGCGCGCGCCCTGCCGACCCGTCAGCAGCACCGGGGTAATGCCGAGCGGCGCCAGCAGTCGCTCGATGCTGCGGGCATGCTGCTCGGCGAGCAGTTCGGTGGGTGCCATGAGCGCCACCTGGGCTCCGTTCTCCATGGCGAGGAGCGCGCTGAAGAGCGCCACCACGGTTTTTCCGGCCCCCACGTCGCCCTGCAGCAGGCGATGCATGCGACGCGGGCTCTCCATGTCGTGCACGATTTCACGAATGGCACGCACCTGGGCATGCGTGAGGGTATACGGAAGCGCCTCCCGCAACTTGGTGGTGAGATCCCGGCGATTCTCGAAAGCCCGACCGCTGCGCGCGGCCCGTGCCACCTGGTTGGCCTTGCGATGCAGCAACTGGACACAGAGCAGTTCTTCGTATGCCAACCGGGCGCGGCCCTGCATGGCCTCGGCGACGCTTGTCGGCCGGTGTACCATGCGCAGCGCCTGCGGTAGCGACGGGACCTGCGCCGCGTCGAGGATCCATGCCGGCAGCGGCTCGGTGACGAGCGGCAGGAGCGCGTCGAGATGCTGCTGCACCATGGCGCGCAGCAATCGCACCGACAGGCCTTCGGTGCTGGGATACACCGCCAGCACCCGTCCCTCGCCGGTCCCCTCCTCATCGGGACCGAGATTGACGAACTCCCGCGGCTGCAGGCGACGGCCGTGGAAGAACCGCACCGGGCCGGTGCACAACAGCCAGTCGTTCGTGTTGATGGTGCGATCGAGAAAGGGCTGCCCTGGCCAGGCGATCTCCAGCATGCCGCTGGCATCCTGCACCACGGCCTGAAACACGCGCAGCCCCTTGCGCGTGGGGAGCACGCCCTTGGCGATGACCTTGCCGAGTACGGTCACATCCGCCCCCACGTCGGCCTGCGCGCTGGGAGTGACGGTCGTGGCGTCTTCGTAGCGATGTGGCACATGGCGCAGCAGGTCGCCGGCCGTGATGATACCGATGCGCGCCAGACTGGCGGCGCGCGCCGGTCCCACCCCCTTGAGGTACGTGACCGGGGTGTCGAGCGTCAGGCGTGGTGCCGGACGCGCGGGCGGGCGTCGCCGACGCGCCTCCGCATCCGGGTCACCGCGCGACATCACGACTCGACCAGCTCCCGCGCGTACTCGCCGGCATCGAAGGGCTCGAGATCGCCGATCTGCTCGCCCAGCCCGACATACTTGACGGGCACGTTGAGCGCCTCGTGCACGGCCACGACGATGCCGCCCTTGGCCGTGCCATCGAGCTTGGTGACGACCACGCCCGTGACCGGCACCGCCGCCGAGAAGGTGCGCGCCTGCGACAGCGCGTTCTGACCGATGGTGCCATCGAGCACGAGCAGAATCTCGTGCGGTGCGTCGGGGAGCCGTTTACCGATCACCCGATGAATCTTGCGCAGCTCCGTCATCAGGTCGTCACTCGTGTGGAGGCGCCCCGCCGTATCCACGATGATCAGATCCACACCGCGGGTGATGCCGGCATCCACGGCGTCGTAGGCGACACTCGCCGGATCGCTCCCCGGCGCACCGCCCACAAAGTCCACGCCCGAGCGCTCGGCCCATACGCGTAACTGGTCGATGGCGCCGGCACGGAAGGTATCGGCAGCCCCGAGCAACACCCGCTTTCCCTGAGCACGGAAGGCCGCCGAGAGCTTGCCGATGAAGGTGGTCTTGCCGGCGCCGTTGACCCCGATCACCAGGAGCACGGTGGGGCCACCGGGGTTGAGGCGCAGTGCCGGATCGCTGTTGCCCTTGCGGAGCGCCGCTTCCACGCCGTCGGCCAGCGCCCGTCGGAACTCCTGCTCGGTCTTGACCTCGCCCCGCTTGTGGCGCCGTTCGACCTCGGCCACAAGCGCCAGCGACGTGGGGACACCGAAGTCGCTCTCGATGAGCAGCGTTTCGAGCTGCTCAAGCGAGCCGTCGTCCACTCCCCGGAAGAGCACGGACATGTCGGTGGTGACAACATCCTTGAAGCGCTGCCAGAGCGAGCGCTTGGGCACATCGTCCTTTCGGCGGAACAGTCGAGCCATCAGCCTCTATACCTTCGTCGGTGGATTAGTCGAAAGCCGCGCGTCAGCGCTGACCGGAAGACCGGCGCGCAATCCACTCGGCGCACAACAGCAGCAACGCCAGCACGAACGGCCAGCCGGCGTCGGCGAGCCGCGGTGTATCGGAGCCGGCAGCGCCGGCGGTGAGCGGCCCGGCGGCCACAGCCGGAGCCTTGGGCAGCCACTCCCGCGCCGCGTTCACGATGAGCACGCTGCGCCCGCCCGCGGTTTCCACGTCGTACACCGCAGCGGGCAACGCGGGCGTGGCCGTTTCGGCTCGGGCACCGAAGCGCAGCACGAGCGAGTCCGGCGCGGCGGGGAGCAGTGACGCGCCGCGGGCGGTCAGCCGCACGATCACCACGGAATCGGCACCGCCGCGGCGCCACGATACGGCATCGCCGGCGCGGATCACCCCGGGTACCGGGCGCGCAGCACGGACATCACCGCGACCCGCCGAAGCCCAGTCGAAGATGGCCCCCCAGAGCGCCGTAAAGGCCTCACGGCTGCGGCCACCGCGCAGTGCCCACCCGGCGTATCCCGAGCCGGAAACGACTACCGTGCGCATGCCGCCGGCCGACCGTGTGGATATGGCCGGTTGTGCCTCGCCTCGCTTGCTCAGGCGCACCGTGAGCACGGTCTCGTCTCCGCGCGCAGCCCCGGCGAGGGTCACCGGCGGGAGCGAGTCGAAGGGCAAGGCCGCCAGTGCGGCCATGAGCGGTGAGGCCGGGGCCGCCGCCGCATACCACTCGGGGGTGCGTGTGAGTTCGCCGGCGCGCGCGATCTGGGTGGGCGGTGCGGGGAGCCACAGCACACGTGAGGCCGTGGCGGCACCGGCGACGGGACGCCACGCGGTATCGCCGTGCACGATCAGCATCCCCGCGGTGGCAGCGCGCGCCTTGACCTCCGCCTCGGTAATGGGCGCCAACGCCCCCTCGACGCGCCAGACATTGGGGGCCAGCCGCAAGTAGGCGCGGGTGGGCACGTCGAGTGCACCACGCAGCACGGTGAGCGCTTCGCGCACATCGATATCGGGGGCGGTAGACACGAAGACGGCCGACGGCCGATCGCCCACTTCCATGGCCACGGCGAGCGTGTCATTGCGCCCTTCCGCGTCACCCGTGGACTCGACGATCGCCTGCACAACGGCCACGCGATCGCCGCGCGCAACGACCAGCGGGACGGTAAGGCGCGTGCTGGCAAACGGGGCCAACGGCGGCAGCGGGGAGGAAGCGGCTTCGCTGCCGTCCATGCGCAATCGCAGCATCCCCTCGGCCGTGGCCACGCCGCCCGCGACCACCGTGATGGCCGCCGAGACGGTATCGCCACCCGTTACCGAGTACGGCACGACGAGTTCCGCCACGGCCACATCGCGGCGCGGCGGCGTAGTGAGGCGCACCACCCGCGACCCCGGCGGCGCTTCGCGGAGCGCGTCGGCATCGTCGACTTCCCCATCGGTCACCAGGACGAGACTGCGCCCAAGTGATGCCGCCCGGTCGACGGCCGGTCGCGTACGGGACGCGCCGTCACGTGGTGTCGTGGCGGCGACCTCGTTGGCCGTGGCGTCGCGCAGCGAGTCCCCCACCAGCACGAGTGCGGCGTCGGTTGGCAGCGCGCGCAGCGCACTGTCTGCCACGGCCTGGCGCCAGCGCTGCACGAAGGTGCTTTCGTCACCCACGGCACGTCGCCACGACGCGGACACGTCGAGGGCAACGAGTGGTGCACGGGGAACGGTGCGCCCCATGGGGGCGCCAACGAGCAGCGCCGCCACCAGTGCCACGGCCGCGGCGCGCAGGGCGGCCAGCGCCCAGTGGCGTGCCGTGCCGTACGTGCGGCCGGCGCGCAGCGGCAGCCCGTACGCGAGCCAGGCCGCCAGCAGACCAAGCGCAATGGCTACGACCCAGCGAATCACAGAACGAAGCTCATGGGGGAGTCAGGCGGGGCATGCGGCGAAGAATGGGCACGGGGCAGAAGAATCGCGATTCCTCTGCCCCGCATGCTGGTTCGGTCGTTCGGCGGCGACGACGTGGTACACGAGATACGCCGTGTCTCGTCGTTCTGCTCGGTGGTCAGTCGCCGTTGGGGCGCGTGGAGACGGGACGCACAGCCAGCCGTGGCGTTGGATTCGCCAGCTCGGCGAAAAGCCGCGCTTTGAGCTCCTCGAAGGCGCGTCGCTGTGTTGCCGCAAGCGGCTCACCGCTCTGATTCTTGAGCGCGACACGCGGGTCGCGATGCACCCCGTTGACCAGGACCTCGAAGTGGAGATGCGGCGCCGTGGAGAGACCGGTGCTCCCCACCTGCCCGATGGTCTGGGCGATGCTGACCGACTGTCCGGAGCGGACGTTGATGGCCCTCAGATGGCCGTACCGGGTGACGAATCCGTTGGTGTGCCGGATTTCGATGGTCTTGCCGTAGCCACCCTTCCAGCCGGCAAAGAGCACGCGGCCATTGCCGAGCGCGCGCACCGGGGTGCCCGCGGCGGCGGCGTAGTCCATGCCCTGGTGCCGACGGAGCGTACCAAGAATGGGATGACGACGCAGGCCGAACACGCTGGAGATGCGGCGGAAGGCCAACGGCGCGCGCAGGAACGCCGCACGCATTGCCTTCCCTTCCCCGTCGAAATACGCCGGCCGATTCCCCTGCGTGAAGCGCATGGTTTCCACCGGCTTGCCGTCGACGGTAATGCGGGCTGCGATGATGTCTCCCGGCCGCACGAGGCCGTTCTCGGCGGTCTGTCGCTCGACGAGCACGCGGACGGAGTCGTTCTTCTGCAGGTCGCGGCTGAGGTCGACGCGATATTCGAGGATATCGGCCAAGGCGTAGGCCAACTCGGTGCGCTGCCGTTCCGGAAACGCCTGAGCGCCATCGGCCAAGGCGCCGGTGAGCGTGGAGGTGACCACCCCACCTACCACGACGGTATCGGTGGTCCACTGGAGCGTTTCCTCGCGCTCCACCCAGGGCTGACCGAAGAGGCGCGTAAAGCGGACGGCGCGATCAACGGCCAACTGCAGGACCACTTCGGACGCCCCCGAATCGGGGTCGACCTTGGTGGTGATGGTGGTGCCGGCGCGAACTTTTCGCGGGTCGAGTGCCGAGGCTACGCGGAGCGCCTCGGCGGCCTCTTCGGGTGCGAGGCCCGCACGCTCGAGGGCGACGGTGAGTGGTTCACCACGCCGGATGGTGTCGACCTTGAGCCGCCAGCGGGCGGCAACGGAAACGCGAGGCCCCGCCGCCAGAACACTGGCCGCGGGGCGCTCCTGAACAGGACGTCCCAGCGCGATGACAGCCGCTCCGATGCCCAGGCAACCGGCGGCGACGAGCAGCGTTCGCGTGGTGGTCAATCCATCTGTCTCCGAATGAACGTCGGGATTTCCATATCGTCGAGATCAGCACTCGGCGATGCGGACGCAGGCGGCACTCGCGGCGGGCGAGGGACAGCCCCTTCCCACGCAGGACGCGCGGGGGGCACCGCAGGTCTCGCCGGCGGCCGGGTCCCGGACGGGAACGGCAAAACGGAGGGCGCCTTGGCGGCAACGGGCTGAACGTCGGAATGTGCAGCAGCAGGCTGGCGAGCGGAAGGGCTGAACGCGCTGGTCGCGGTGGCGGCCGGCTGGGCGCCCTGCAGGTACCGGTCGAACCCGGTGGCGATGACCGTGACGCGGATCTCCCCCATCATGGCGGGCTCATGCACAGCGCCAAAGATGATTTCGGCATCATCGCCGACCGCATCGTGCACGATGTCGTTGATCTGGTGCACTTCGCCAAGGGTGAGGTCCTCACCGCCGGTGATGTTGACGAGGACGCCCGTGGCGCCGGAGATGGAGACGTTGTCGAGCAGCGGCGAGGCAATGGCCTGCTGCGCCGCCTCGACCGCGCGGTTCTCGCCGCGACCGATGCCGGTACCCATGAGCGCCGATCCGCCGTTCTGCATGACGGTGCGCACGTCGGCGAAGTCGACGTTCACCATGCCCGTTTCGCTGATGAGCACCGAGATGCCCTGCGTGGCGTGCAGCAGGACTTCGTCGGCCTTCTTGAGCGCCTCGTGGAAGGGAATGCCCTTGCCCACGACGGCGAGCAGGCGCTCGTTGGGCACGATGATCATCGTGTCCACGTGCTTGCGCATTTCGGCGATCCCCTCTTCGGCCTGGCGCATGCGCTTGCGCCCCTCGAAGAGGAACGGGCGGGTGACGATGCCGACCGTGAGCGCCCCGGCCTCACGGGCCAGTTGGCAGACGACCGGGGCCGCGCCGGTGCCGGTACCGCCGCCCATGCCGCAGGTGATGAACACCAGATCGGCATTGCCGAGGACGCGCTTGCAGTCTTCGCGGTTCTCTTCGATGGCCTGCCGACCGATCTCCGGCCGCGCCCCCGCGCCAAGACCGCGCGTGAGCTTCTTGCCGATCTGGATCTTGACGTCAGCCTTGGAGTTCGTGAGCGCCTGGGCGTCGGTATTGACCGAGATGAACTCGACCCCCTCGAGGTGCTCCTCGATCATGCGGTTCACGGCGTTGCCGCCACCGCCTCCAACACCCACCACCTTCATGCGGGCGTTCTGGGAAGCGCTCTCTTCGAACTCGAAGGTCATGCGGGGGAGCTCCATACGGGGCTTGGCGGGCACGGGGTGGAGGTCGGGAACGAGCCGGCGGTGGGGAGCCGGGCGTTCGTCGGGTCGGGTGCGGCGAGCTCCACCGGCTTCGGTGGACCGCGCTTCCGACCCGTGTGCAAATGTGGACGAAGCGATTGGAGGTGCGACAACTCCCCTAGAATACACGTTCGATTCTGCCGCGCAAGCACTGGATTTTGTTGAAGTTGGCGCTTTTTGATCGCCCCCGTGCGTGTCACAAATCGGGCCGGCCTTTATCCACAACCACCAATACCAAGACGGTTCGTGACCTTTCGCCGAGGCCTCGCCGTGTGGGCTTCGCAGGCGCGTGATATCGCCGCTCTGGAATGGGCGAACAGCCAGAGGTGCGCCCCCCGGAACCGCAAAACCCGAACGCGCCCCCCGAACCTGTCCAGTTCCGGGGTCTGCGTTCGGGTTCCGAGCGACGGCGTCCCGAGACTCAGGGCTTCGGCGACTCGATCACGTCGTTCCAGTTGATCAGGCTGTTGAAGACCATGCCGAACTCGCCGTGGTTCTGCCAACGGTAAATCGGGTTGTTCGCGAACAGGATGACTCGCCCCCGTCCCTTTACGGCCTGCGGGATGTCCACGGCGAACGGACGGTTCCGCAGTGAGTCGGCCCCGGTCATGAGCCCGGACAGCACCGCCTTGTCGCCACCGACATAGCGGGCCAGCACGTTCCCCTCGTCGGCAATGCCCACCGTGAACGGCGTCCCGCCCACGTACTTCACGGGAATGGTCGTCGTACCGACCCCGTAGAACACCGGATGCGCGGGGCGCGAGATGGTGGCCTCCACCAACGGGCGCTGCGCCGTGAGCCCCGGTACCGGACGCTTGTCCACGGTACGCGCCCACCCGAACTCGATGGGCAGCCGTGCGCTCTCCCCAATGGCGATGAGCGTGCCTCCCGCCTCGAGGAACGCCGCGATGGCGTCGACGCCCGCCTGCCCGAAGCCACCGGTGATGTCATCCGTTTCGCCATACATGCCAAGGAACTTGTACGTGGGATCCTTTCTGTACGGCACCGGGCGGGTCGCGGCTGCCTGCATCACGGTGTTCTTCGACAGGTTCTGCTCGGCCACAAGAATCACATCGTAGTCGCGGCGCAGATTGCCCTGACGCACCCGCTCCTTGTAGATGAGATCGAAGGGCACCTTGAACTCATCGAAGGTGAGCCGGTACCAGCCCAGGTTCTGCGTGCCACTCCACTGCGAGTAGATCGCCACGCGTGGTACGTCGGCATCGTGCGAGCGCACTGTCGGCGGCGAGGGGAGATAGCGTGCCGTGAGTCCGAGCGAGTCGACCAGCGTGCGGACCGCATTCGCATGCCTCGACTCGATGAGGAATGAGCCGGCCGGATACGTGGTGTCGCCGGCGGCGAACGACGCCTCGGCCACCTTCATGGGAATGCGGCGCAGGAGGTACCGGAAGGTGACCATGTGGTTGCTGCCCAGGTGCGCCACGGCGATGGTGTTGCCCCCGCTGCCGGAGAGTGTGCCCTTCGGAACGACCCTGTCGACGTTCGTCACCGGCGCGTTGAGGATGCCGGTGTCGGCCACCGCCACCACGTCCACGCCCATGGCGAAGCCCATGCTCCAGCCGCTGTCGTCGTAGGTGCTGAGTCGCGCGTCGGGGTAGTCCTGCCGCTCCAGCAGATTCTTGGCCAGGCGTCCATACGGCTGGTCGCGCTTGATGATGTACGAGCCGGCGGGATAGGTGGTGTTCCCTACCTTCACCGGCGCGGTGGCTTGACCGATCTCGATGCGCTGCACGCGCAGCAGATTCACCATCTCGGCCACACGCGTCATGTCGCGCTGCTTCGGAATGATGAACGCGTGCGGGGCACGCGCCCGGCCATCCGCGATGCTGTTACGCGTCTTCGTGTAGAAGTTCTCGAGCACCGTTTGCGGGAACATGCTCGCGAGCTGCAAGGCGGAGATCACCCCCGTCTGCATGTAGTTGGCATTCGAGCGGCGTGTGAACGTGGCCACGTCGTTGAAACCGATGGGAATGCCCCGATACCATTCGCGATCCTGTCCGCCGCCACGGCCAGTGGGCACCGGGCCCGTACCGCGCGCGCCACCACCCGTCGCCGCGGCGGCCGGCGTTTCCCCACGACGCGCAGCCGCCATGGCCGCACTGTCGAGATCACGCCCCGACTGCGTCTCGTACATCTTCATGAGCCCATTGTGGTTGTAGGCCACAGAGCCGAGATAGCCGGGCGACCAGCCGTCCATGAAGGCGTGGGTGTACACGCCAGGCATCCCCCACTTCGTCATTTGCGCGAGCTCCCAGTTGCCGAACCATGGCAGCTCCGCGAAGAGAATGGGATCGAGATTGGGGTTCTGCGGCGGCCCACCCGTGTAGGTGTACAGCAGCGGCAACGACTCGTGCAGGTCGTGCATGATGGGCGGGAAGGCCGTGAAGTACCAATCCACGATCGCGCGCATCTGCACCAGCTTGATGTTGATGTCGCGATTGTTGTCGTGGTACACATACTTGCCCCAATAGGGGAGCGGCCCGCCGAAGGCGGCCGGAGCCGCCGGCGCACTGGTGGTGGGACGCCGCGCGGAATCACTCGACGCGGCGGCGCCGGCCGCCGGTACCGATGCGACAGGCCGCGCCATGGACTGGTTGCGCAGGAACCAGTCCACGTTGCGATCGCGCCCGTCGGCATCGGCCGCCGGCGTGATCGACACGTACAGCTGTTCGCGAATCTGACTGATGATGGGCGACGTTTCGGCCGTCAGTCGATACGCCAACTCCATGAGCGTTTCCGACGGGCCCGTTTCGCCGGAGTGCAGGCCACCCATGAGGTGATAGTGCGGCTTGGTCTGCGCCAGCAGCGTCTTCACCTGCGCGTCGGTCATGCCGCGCGGATCGGCGATGCGCGCAAGGTTCTTTCGGTTCTCGGCGAGCTGCTGCATGTTCGCGTCGCTCGAGATCCAGACCACCACCAACTCGCGCCCTTCGTCGGAGCGGCCGATGGTTTCGACCTTCACGCGTGGCGAGGCTTTCTCGAGCGCGCGGTAGTAGGCGAGCTGCTTCTCGTAGTGG
This sequence comes from Gemmatimonas sp., assembly GCF_027531815.1. Taxonomy (NCBI): domain Bacteria; kingdom Pseudomonadati; phylum Gemmatimonadota; class Gemmatimonadia; order Gemmatimonadales; family Gemmatimonadaceae; genus Gemmatimonas; species Gemmatimonas sp. The sequence goes on from NZ_JAPZSK010000006.1 coordinate 150,931, forward strand.
GTGAGAATGCGTGGGGCACCCACGTGGTAGCCGAGCACGTCGCGCGGGGTAGGAATGCCCGGCGCCAGCGGGAGGTGGTCAACGAGCGGGCTCGAATGACGCGGGTTGGCGAGCCACTCTCGCACGCTCTGCTCGTAGGTGGGATCCTGCTTCTGGTTCGGATCGCGCGTATCGAGCGAGCGTTGCTGTGCCGTCACGGCGAGGGGCGCCGCCAGCAGGAGGCCCGCCGCACAGCGGCGGAGCGTCGAAACGATGAGGGTCACGGGAGGAGTGGAAGGAGGGAAACCATCGCCTCCACTCTACGCGTGGGCGCGTCGCCCCGTTAGAAGAAGTCCTGCAGCCACGTTTTCACACGCGTGGCCAGCTTGTCCACGCCACCACCGCTGAGGGACGGCCGACGGGACACGACGCCGCCCAGCGCGGCGCGATGCGCGCCGTAGAGTGCCAGCCCGGTCACGGTGGAAAAGCGGGGGTCGGCCACATGCTCCACGAGGCCGTCCAGCTTGGCCCCCGGCATTCCCACCCGTACCCCCAGGCCAAAGACATCGGCGGCGAGTTCCGTGATGCCCTCGAGCGACGATCCGCCTCCCGTGAGCACGATGCCGGCGTTGAGCTTGCCCTGATAGCCCGCCTGCTGCACCTCTCGCACGACCTTGTCGAAGATCTCATCCATCCGCTGATGGATGATGTGCGTCATGAGTTCGCGTGAGATGTGCCGCTCGCCGTGTGTACCGGAGGGCGGCATGGCAATGACCTGCTCGGGGTCAATGAGCGGTTCATAGGCGCAGCCGTACGCTTCCTTGAGCTGCTCGGCGTCGTGCTGCGTGATGCCGAGCCCCTGCACCAGGTCGCTGGTGACATTGTTGCCGCCGTAGGGGATCGTGCCCAGATGCCGGATCTTGCCCTCGTGGAAGATGGCGAGATCGGTGGTGCCAGCGCCGAGCTCGACGAGCACGACCCCCAGCTCCTTCTCCTCTTCGGTGAGCACGGCCAGCGCGCTCGCGAGCGGTTCCAGCACGAGTTCGCGCGACTTGTACCCGGCCCGCTCGATAGCCTTGCGGAGGTTCATCGCCGGCGCGCTGCCGATGGTGACGAGATACATCTCGGTCTCGAGGCGCGTACCGATCATGCCCACGGGATCGCGAATGCCGTCGGCCTTGTCCACCCGGTATTCCTGCGGAATGGCGTGCAGCAGCTCGCGGTCCTGCGGAATGGCCATGGCGCGCGCCACTTCGTTCACGCGGTCCACATCGGCGCGCGTGATCTCGTCGCCGCTGATGGCAACGACACCCGTGGAGCACATGGCGCGCACATGCTCCCCGGCAATGCCCACGTAGAGTCCGTCGGGCTGTACGCCCGCCACACGTGACGCCTCTTCGACGGCGGCCCGGATGCTGCGGGTGGCCTCCTCGATATCGCTGACCACCCCGCGACGCAGCCCCATTGTGCGGGTGCTCCCCACTCCCAGCACCTTGAGCCGCGGAGCACGCGGCAGGTCACCGTGCACCGCCGCCACGATGGCAGTGGTGTGGGCGGTGCCAATATCGAGGGCGGCAACGATGGATTCGGACGTCATGGCTGTCTTGCGATCACCTGGTTACGGAAGCGCAGGTCGAGCTCCACGGCGCGCAGGCGGTTGCGCGCGAGGTCGGCTTCCACCGGTAATATGTCCTTGAACCGGTCCACGGTCACCTCGGGGGTGGTTCGCACCGTCACCTCACCGAGCTTGACCTGAAATTCGTCGGGCGCTCCGCGCGTGTGGACCCGCTCGGCGCGCTCCACTCGGCCATACAGCGCCGGCTCGTTGGCCCGAAGCCCGTCGAGCAGGTGCATGAGTGCACTGTCCGCGGTAGCCGAGAGCGGGACGTCCATGGGCACCCGGGTGGGATCGATGGGGAGCCGATGGCCGGCGCCGTCGACCGGGTCGAGGCGTCCGTCCTTGCGCCGCACCAGTGCCACCGGCTCCCGCTCCACCACCTGGACGAGGATCGTTCCCGGCAGCTGACGCTCCACCTGCGCACGCGCCACCAGCGGATGAGCTTCAAGCCGCTCGGCCAGCGGCGCGAGTTCCTGCCACACCGATTGCAGGGTATCCACCTTGAGCAGCGCCAGCGCCTCGCCACGCGGGGTATAGCGCATGCCCTCGAACACCACGCGACGCACGTGGAAGAAGTCGAGCCGTGCAAGCGCGCGCGGCCCCCACCACGGGCTGGCCAGGGTTGCCCCAACGGCGCAGGCGATGAGGGTGACGCGCACGATCCGTTGCCAGCGCGGCGGTTCGCCGGCACCGGAACGGTTCGGGGCACTCACCCCCGTGTCGAGGCTGCCAGCCGCCATGGTCAGTGGTGCGACGCCGTGGCGCGCAAGCGTTCGAGCAGTTCGGAGCCGGTCCGGGTGATGTCGCCGGCCCCCATGGTGAGCACTACATCCCCCTCACGGGCGAGGGCGTGGGCGTGAGCGGCCGCCTCGTGGCGCGGACCGCTCCAGCGCAGCACCCCCGAGGTCATACGCGCGCCAATCAGCGCCGAGGTGACCCCTGGCTCGGGGGTTTCGCGCGCACCGTAGATGTCGCAGAGCAGCACGACATCGGCGGCGCTCAGTGCCGCCGCGAACTCCGCCTGGAGATCCCGTGTGCGCGAATAGAGATGCGGCTGAAAGACGACCACGAGGCGGCGCGCCGGAAACGCGTGGCGCGCGGCCGCAATCGTGGCCTCCACTTCCGTGGGATGGTGCGCATAGTCGTCGACGACGTCGATGCCACGTTCGCATCCGAGGCGCTGGAAGCGGCGTTCGACCCCGCGAAACGCGGCGAGCCCTGGTGCCATGTCGCCGACCGTCGCCCCCAACGCCAACCCGGCGCCGATGGCCGCCAGCGCGTTGCGGACGTTGTGCAACCCGGGGACGGCGAGCTGCACCTTGCCAAGCGCTTCACCATCGAGCGACACGGCAAAGCGGGCGCCGGTGCCGTCGAGCACGAGGTCGTGCGCCACCAGGCGCGCATCGCCCGCCTGCGGTGCTGGTGCGGTGCCTGGCAGCGTGGCCGAATACGCGATGACGTCGCGGCTGGTGGCCACCCGCAGTGCCATCGCGCCCGCATCGTCGGCGCAGCGCACCAGCGCGCGCGCGGGCGAGAGAAACATCTCGAAGGCGCGGGTGATGTCGTCGAGATCGCGATAGATGTCGAGATGATCGGCCTCGACATTGAGCACGACGGCCACTTCCGGATGGAGCGCCAGGAACGAGCGATCGTACTCGTCGGCCTCCACCACGAAGGTGGAGCCACCGAGACGAAGATTGCCTCCCCAGAGTCCCACACGTCCGCCGACCACCCCGGTGGGATCACGACCGGCGCTGGCCAGTGCCTCGGTCGTCATGACCGTCGTGGTCGTCTTGCCGTGCGTCCCGGCAATCCCCACCAGCGTCCCGCCGCTGACCGCATCAGCCAGCGCTTCGGCTCGCCGCACCACGGCCAGTCCGGCGGCCCGGGCGGCCTGCATTTCGGGGTGCATGGCCGGAATGGCCGACGAGTACACGATGGCGCGCGCGGCGGCAACCATGTGCACATCATGCGGCGCCACGGTGATTCCATAGCGCGCCAGATCGGGGGCACCTGCGGGATTGGCATCGGTGCCCTGCACCGGTACGCCGCGGCGAGCGAGCAGCTCGGCCAGGGCGCTCATGCCCGCACCGGCGATGCCGATGAAGTGGACCGGCCGCGGATCGGCCGCATCGAGCAGCAGCGCGCGCGTGGGTGTGCTGTGTGGCGAGTCGGGGGACGGGGAGGGCATGCGGGAAATATGGCGGACTGGCCCGACGGTGCGAACTGCAGACGAGTCGGTACCAGTCCGCCGACTAGGCGGTGCGGCCAATGAGTCGCAGCAGATCGCGCGCGATGGCGTCGGCGGCATCGGGGCGCGCGCGCCGCGCCGCCGCTTCCTGCATGGATTGCATCCGCGCCGGGTCGTCGCGCAATTCGCGCACGGCGCGATCGAGCTGCTCTGCCGACAGTTCCGACTGCGGCAGGTGAATGGCTGCGCCCGCTACCGCCGTGGCGCGCGCATTGTGCGCCTGGTGATCCTGTGCCGCCGTGGGGAGTGGCACCAGTACCGGAGGTATGCCCCACGCACACAGCTCCGCAATGGACATGGCGCCGGCCCGCGAGACCGCCATGTCGGCGGCGGCATACGCCTCCGAGATGGGCGCCAGATACGGGCGCACGCGTACCAGCGGCCCTTCATACTCGGCGTATGCGGCTGCCTGCTGCCGGCCGGTGGCCCAAATGAGTCCGAGGCCAGGCGGGAGCCCACGCTGCACCCACGCCGCCACCGTGTCGTTGATCGCGCGTGCGCCCTGGCTGCCCCCCACCACCAGCACCACGAACGAGGCCTCCTGCAGCCCCCACGCGCGCCGTGCCTCAGCTCGCGCCAGGCGTGGCACCGGCGGTGGCTCGATGGGGCAGCCAAAGGCGTGGACGGTGGCGCCAGCCGCGGGTGAAAGTCGCGCAGCGGCCTCGGGAAAGCCGAGATAGAGGGCGCGGGCACCGCCAGCAAAGGCGCGCGTGGTGAGGCCGGGATGACTGTCCGGCTCGTGCAGAATGGTGGGCACGCCGTGGCCGCGTCCCCAGGCGAGTGCCACCCCCGCCGCGTAACCGCCCGTTCCCACGATCGCGGCCGGCCACTGTTCGCGCGCCAACGCACTGAGCCCACGCCACGCCGACACGCCGCCGGCAAGCGTCTTCCAATTCTGCCACGGCCGCTGCCGGTACAGCGGATGCAGATCGAGCAACGTGTACGGAAACCCCGACGTGGGCAGCACCTCGCGCTCGACGCCCCGCTGGGCGCCAATGAAGTGCGGGTGCACCGCGGGGTCGAGTCGCACGAGGGCCCGGGCAATGGCCAGACCGGGATAGAGATGGCCGCCCGTGCCCCCGCCGGCAAACAGCACGCGGGTGCTCACGGGCACGCACTCACGGCAACGCCCCTCACGTACGCGGCGCCACCAGTGGATCGGTAGCCGCTACGCCGTATACGCGCTCCCGCTCGCTGCCGATGTTCACGAGCATGCCGGTCATGGCGAGCGTGAGCACGAGATTGGAGCGCCCGTAGCTCACGAACGGCAGCGTGAGGCCGGTGTTGGGAAGCAGGCCGATCACGACACCGAGATGGATGAACGCGGTAAACACAGTGGTGAAGGTGAGCCCCACCGCCACCAAGGTGAGAAACGGTGACCGGGCGTTTCTGGCAATGCGAAAGCCGATCCATCCATACAGGGCAAACAGCACTGTGATGCCCGCCAAGCCAACGAAGCCGAACTCCTCGCCCACGATGGAGCCGATGAAGTCGCTTTGCGCAAGGGGTAGCCATCCGCGCTGCTGGTTGCCCTGCCCGAAGCCCACCCCTAGCAGCCCCCCGGAACCGACCGCGACAAAGGACTGGTATTGCTGATCGCCCGTGGGACTCTTGCGTTCGCTCGATGCCTGTTCCCCTTCCATGAAGCTGCGAATGCGTTCCCTCACATATGGGCTCTGCGACAGCTGGAAGGAGACGAGCGCCAGGCCAAGCGCACCGAACATCACGAAATGCGCAATGCGCGCCCCCCCCACGAACAGCAGGACCGCCGTGAGCAGGCAGAACATCATGGCCACCGAGTAGTCGGGTTCGAGGATGGCCAGCACACTGAGCGTGCCGATCACGACGGCGAAGGGCATGAGCCCCTTGCCGACGCGCCGTACGACCTCACCCTTCTTGACCAGCAGCATGGGCGTCCACACGAGAATCGCGAACTTGGCGAACTCGGAGGGCTGGAGCGAACCGCCGAACAGATGACGCCGCGAGCCGTTCACCTTGCCGGTGAACAGCACGGCGATCATGAGCAGGATACTGAGCAGCATGAGCGGCCAGGCCAGCTGTCGCCATCGTTCGGCATCGATCTTGGCCAGCACGGCGAAGGCGAGGATTCCCACGAGCGCGCCGGTGGCCTGCCGCAGCACGTAGTAATGACCGGGCTGATCCTTGGCGACGGCCACGAGGGCGCTCGCGCTGAAGAGCACCGCCAGGCCCACACTGAGCAGGATGGCGGTCACGAGCACGAGCGCGCGCCCCTCGAGCGACATGCGCCACCGTTCGCGCGTTCCCGCCAGCGCCGAGGCCCGCGCGGCACCCACGCCGCCCCCGCCGACCGCGCCAGCCGGGTCGAATGTCGCGCCGAGGCCGGTCATGCGATGACCTGCGCCAGTCTGGTAAACTCCCGTCCGCGCTCCTCGAAGTTTCGGAACATGTCGTAGCTCGAGCAGGCGGGTGACAGGAGGATGACATCACCGGTCTGCGCGGCCCCGCGAGCCACGCGCAGCACCGATTCGAAGTCGGTACCGGCGGGCAGCAGCTGCACAGGCACCTGCCCCTCAAGCGGCCCCGCGAGGTCGGCCGCGATCTGCGGCCCGGCCTCACCGAACGCCACAACGGCGCGCGCGATTCGGCGCAGTTCCGGTGCCAGCGTGGTGTAGGGCTCCCCCTTGTGACGACCACCGAGCAGCAGCACGGTGGGCCGCGTCATGCCGGCCACGGCCACCTGCGTGGAGGCGACGTTGGTGGCCTTGGAGTCGTTGATCCAGCGGATGCCCGCGTACTCCCCCACGGGTTCCAACCGGTGTGCGAGCGCCCCGAACTCGCGGAGCGCGCGGGCGAGCGTGGCTCGCGCCGCGGGTGTGCGGTGGGCCTCGTCGGCCACCATGACGGCGAGCAGCGCCGCCAAGGCGTTGGCGACGTTGTGATCACCTGCGAGCGCCAGTTCGTCGCGCTTCAGGAGGGGGGCCCCCAAGACGTGCAGTTCATCGCGCTCGCGATCGAGCCAGGCATCCACATCGCAGCGCTGCGTCGAGAAGTGGTACCAATGGCCCGGCACCCCACGCACGAGCTGGTGCACGTCGGTATTGTCGGCCGTGGTGACCCAGCGGGATGCCAGCGTGGCGTTGGCGAACAGCCGCTTCTTGTCGGCATAATACGTGTTCACGCTCTCGTAGCGATCGAGATGATCGGGGCTGAGCGTGGTGAGCACACCGACGTCGGGAAGGAGTCCGGGCGTATCGTGCAGCTGGAAGCTGGAGATCTCGAGCGCGGCCCACGTTGGCGGATGCTCGCGCAGCGCCAGCTCGGACACCGGCGTGCCGATGTTGCCGACCTCGGGGGCGTCGTGCCCGAGCGCGCGCAGCAGGTGCCCCACCATGGCGGTGGTCGTCGTCTTGCCATTGGTGCCGGTGGTGGCGATGTAGCGCAGCGCGGGCGTGAGACGCAGCGCCACCTCCACCTCGCTCACGATCGGGATGCCGGCGGCCAGTGCGGTGCGCAGCGGCGGCGCCGTTGGCGGTACGCCGGGGCTGACCACGAGCACGGCAGCATGAGCCAGCCGTTCGAGATTGTGCTGGCCCACGTCCACGCTGGCCCCTTCGCGTTCGAGCAGCGCCGCCGCCTCGCGCAGCGCCGGGGTGCTCCCCGCATCGGACGCATACACCGACACGCCTGCCTTGCGCAGCAGACGCGCCGCCGCAACCCCGCTGCGGCCAAGACCAATGATGGCGAATTCGCCGGTGCGTTCAGCGAGCCGCCGAGCCACGATCGAGGCGACTTCCTGGGGAGTGTTCGACATGGCGTCTCCGTCAGCGCAGCTTCAGGGTGCTGAGCGCGAGGATGGCGCACAGGATGCCGATGATCCAGAAGCGGATCACCACCTGTGTTTCCGGCCATCCCTTCATCTCGAAATGATGGTGCAAGGGGGCGCGAAGAAACACGCGATGCTTCTGCGCGTACTCAAGACCGTACTTCTTGCGGCGATACTTGAACATGGTCCGTTGCAGAATCACCGACACCGTTTCGGCGACGAACACCGCGCCCACGAAGAGCAGCAGGAACTCGCTCTTGAGCAGAATGGCGATCGCGCCCACGGCGCCGCCCAAAGCCAGCGAGCCGGTGTCACCCATGAACACCTGGGCCGGGTGCGCATTGTACCACAGGAAGCCGATGCACGCGCCCACGACCGCCGCGCAGAACACCGTGAGCTCACCGGCGCCGCTCAGGTAGAACACCTGCAGATACCCGCTGGTATCCACGCGGCCAAGCACGTAGGCGAAGAGGCCGAGCGTGAGGACGGCGATAGCCACCAGACCGGACGACAGTCCATCGAGACCGTCGGTGAGATTCACGGCGTTGCTCACGCCGGTGAGAATGAAGGTGACCCACGGGATGTACAGCCACGCCGCCCAGCTCACCGCCGGTACGATCAGGACGTACTTGAAGAACGGTAGCGTGGTGCTCGCCCCGGGCAGTGTGGAGATGGGATCGAGCAGCAAATATGCGCCGAGCCCCAAACCACAGATCACCTGCCCCGCGAGCTTGTATCGCTCCACCAGCCCTTCGTTCTTGAGCCCTTCGCGCTTCTGCTTGAGCTTGAGGTAGTCGTCGAGAAAACCGATGCCCCCCATCCAGGCCGTGACGGCCACGGCGAGCACCACATACCGATTGTCGAGCCGCGCCCACAGCAGCACCGGCAGAAACGTCGCGACGAGGATGATGAAGCCCCCCATCGTGGGTGTGGTGCCCTTGCCGGCGTGCGTGTCGGGAGTGCCCGCGCGCACCACCTGATGCACCGCCATGTCGCGCAAGCGGCGAATGATGGCCGGCCCGAAAAGGAAACACACCAGCAGCGCCGTGACGAAGGCGGCGCCGGCGCGGACGGTGATGTAGTTGAGCAGGTTCAGCACGCTGATGTCGCGTGCGAGCGGTTGCAGCAGGAAGTAGAGCACGCTGGATGGTTACGCGGTGGCCCAGGCCGTGATGGCCGGAACGAGCTGTTCGAGTCGCATGCCGCGCGACGCCTTGAGCAGGATGACGGCGCGCCGATCGAGTCGCGGCTCGAGCTGCGCCCAGAGGGTATCGAGGCCGGTACTGGTGACCACGCGCGGATCGCCGGGCGCCAGCGCAGCGAGGGCGTCGGCAAACTCGCCCACCCCCACCACCAGTTCGGCCGGGGAGTCGAGCGCAAATCGGGCCACTGCGCGATGCTGGTGCTCGGCGCTGGCGCCGAGCTCGCGCATGCTGCCCAGAATCATCACGCGCTGCCGTCCCTGCCCCACATCGCCGAGCAGCGTGATGGCGGCGCGCATTGACGCCGGGTTGGCGTTGTAGGCGTCGTTGAGCAGGATGGCGTTGCCCAGAGGCTCCCACGTGCCCCGCATCCCCGGCACCGGCATCTCGGCCAGTCCGGCGGCAGCATCAGCCAGTGGCACTCCGCAGGCACGCGCGGTCACGATGGCCAGCATGGCATTGGCAGCCTGATGCGCACCGCGCACCGTGAGCGCGAAGCGCGTCCCGTCCACCTCGAGCCACGGGCGTCCCTCGGCATCCAGCCCCCAGCCCTCCGGCAGCTGCCCACTGCCCGTGAGTCCCGCCGCGATCACCGCCTGCGCCCGCGCCTGCGCCAGCGGCAGCACCTCCGGGTGCGCGCTCGGCACCACGGCGAGGGTCACGCCATGGAAGATGTCGCATTCCTCGCGCAGCACGCCCGCGAGATCGCCAAGCCCCTCGAGATGCTCCTCGCCGATGCTCGTGAGCACGGCCACGTCGGGGCCAGCGATCGCGCGCAGCGCAGTCACCTCGCCCGGCGCGTTGGTGCCCACCTCCACCACCGCCACCTCCGCCTCGCTGGGAATGCCGAGCAGCGTAAGTGGCACCCCCACGAAGTTGTTGAGGTTGCCGGGTGTGGCGTACACGTGCAGCGTGCGTCCGAGCGCTGCCTTGAGCAGCTCCTTGGTGCTCGTCTTACCGTTGGAGCCGGCCACGGCAATGACCGTGCGCCCCCACGCCTTGCGCCACGTGCTCGCCAGCTGGCCAAGCGCCACGAGCGTATCGGGAACCACATACGTGGGTATGCCGAGGCCCACTGCCCGAGAGGCGTCACTCACCACGAACGCGGCTGCGCCGGCGGCCTTCGCCGCAGCAAGAAAATCGTGCGCGTCGAACCGTTCGCCACGCAGCGCCACGAACAGGTCACCGCGCGCGATCTGTCGGGTATCGGTGGAGATGCCGGCCAGCGCATTCGGCATGGCGGGACCGGTGCCAAGCGCCTGCGCCACGCGTTCGAACGTCCAGTAGGGGTGGGCGCGATCGGGGGCCAGCGCCGGCACGGCATCGAAGGCAGTGCCGGCCGTGGTGAAGGGGCTCACGTGGAACTCCCGGTGGCGGGCTCGGGGAGCTGCAGGTCACGCGCGAGCTCGTTCACGATGACGCTCTCATCGAAAGGATACGTGGTGGTGCCGCGAATCTGGTACGTCTCGTGCCCCTTGCCAGCCAGCACGATCACATCGTGCGGACCCGCAATGCGCAGCGCGTGCGCAATGGCCTCACGACGGTCGGTGATGCGCGCCTGGGTGCCGCGCGACATGCCGGCCTCGATGTCATCGAGAATGCGTTCGGGGTCTTCCGTGCGCGGATTGTCACTGGTGACCACGGCCACATCCGCCAGCTCCTCGGCGATACGCCCCATCTCGGGGCGCTTGCCGCGATCGCGATCCCCACCGCAGCCGAACACCACGATGAGCCGGCTCGCGCGGTCGACGCTCTCCCGCGTAAACGGACGCACCGCACGCAGGGCGCGATCCAGGGCATCGGGCGTGTGCGCGTAATCGCGCAGCACGGTGGGCACCGTGCGCAGCAGCTCGAGTCGTCCGGGCACCTGCGGCGCCGACGACAGCCGCTCGGCTACCTGGGCAACCAGTACGCCTACCGCCAGCGCCGCGGCAGCTGCCCCGAGTGCGTTGGCAATGTTGAAGTCCCCGATGAGGGGCAGCGATACCGGATGCGCGCCCGTGGGGGTCACTAGCAGGAAGCGGCTGCCGCCAGCGAGGTACCGGATATCGCGCGCACTGACATCAGCGCTGGGATCGTGCACGCTGAAGGTGACGGCATGCGGGGCGCTGGTAATCCCCCGCCACGACGGATCGTCGATGTTGAACGCCGCCACGCCTTCGGCCGACAGCAGCCCCACCAGACGCAGCTTGGCGGCGCGGTAGGCCTCCATCGTGCCGTGATAATCGAGGTGATCGCGCGTGAGGTTGGTGAAGACGGCGGCGGCGAAGGCGAGGCCGTCGACCCGACGCTGATCGAGCGCATGCGAGGACGTCTCCATGGCCACCGCGCGGACGCCACGGTCGACCAGCACGCGCAGCACCCGCTGCAGCTCGACGGGGCCGGGGGTGGTGAGCCCCTGTCCGCCCGGCATGCTCTCGCCGCGTGAACCCAGGAGTACGCCCAACGTGCCGATGGAGGCAGCCGGCCGGTGCGGGTCATCGAGCAGATGCCGCAGCAGGCCCACCGTGGTGGTCTTGCCATTCGTTCCGGTCACGCCCACGAGCGTGAGGGCTCGTGCCGGAAACCCATGGAAGGCGGCCGCCGCGAGTGCCGCGGCGCGGCGCCCATCGCGCACGATGAGGGCCGGGAGAGACGCGGCGGCTGCCGCCTGCGCATCTTCCGCGAGCGCCAGGGTGGCTCCCGCCGCCTGCGCGGCGGCCAACCATGCGTGCCCGTCCTGCGCCGCCCCGCGAACGGCCACAAAGGCAGCACCGGGCGTTACCCGCCGACTGTCGTCGACCAGGTCGTGCAGCCGCTCGGGGAGCTGCGGCGACGTGCCGACCAGCAGCCCGGCCTCCCGCAGCGTGTCGACCAGGAGCGCCACCGGTACGGCAGGCGGACGGGGAGCATTCATCGGGGCGATTCCAGTTGCACGGTGGAGCCAGTGCGCACCACCACACCGGCGGCGGGACGGGTGCGCACGTTCGTGCCGTCCACGAGGTTCACCTGGAAGCCGGCGGCATACAGGGTGCGCGCCGCCTGTCGTGCCGTGAGGCCGTAGACCGATGGCACGGGGCGCATGGCCGGTGCCGCCTGGCGCCGCGATTCGCGCGGCGCTGCGAACGGCAACTCGACGACGATACGCGAGGGCATGGGCACGGGCTCCGCCTTGGGCGGCTCCGGGGCGCGCAGCGAATCGAACCGGGCGGAATCACGCTGTGCCGCCACCTGCTGCGCCGGGGTGAGCAGCTTGGGCGCTGGGGCCGCCATGGGTCGGGCGATGCGGGCGAGTTCGGCGCGATCGAGCGAGGCGTTGCGCGTCGAGATGGCCGACTGCAGCAGGTCGCTCACCATGGTGCCCGACACCAGCCCGCCGTAGTAGGTACCCTGCGGATCGATCAGCCGGGCCACGATGACGTACTGCGGGTTGTCGACGGGGAACATCCCGGCGAAGCTCGAGTTGTACTTGCCGACGTCGTAGCCCCGGCCATTGTCGCGCACGCGTCGGGCCGTACCGGACTTGCCCCCCACATCGAAGGTCTGCAAGTCGGCGGCGGTGGAGGTGCCGCTGTCCACCACGCTCTTGAGCATGTCGCGCATCAGCGCCGACACCTCCTGGGAAAGCACGCGCCGCACGACGGTACGCGTGTGCCGGTAGAGCACCGTGCCTTCGGTGTCACGCACTTCGCGCACGAGCGACGGCTGCAACAGCTCGCCACCGTTCGCGATGGCGGCATAGGCGGCCGCGATCTGCAGCGGCGTGGCGTTCATTGCGTACCCGATCGACATCTGGGCATGATCCAGGTCGGAGTACGGCGGCAGGCGCAGGTTGCCGCGTGATTCCGACGGGTAGGACACCCCGGTCGGGACCCCGAAGCCGAAATCGCGCAGTGCCTCGTACTCTTCCGCGTCGCTGAGCTTGAGCGAGGCCTGCACCGTCCCGATGTTGCTCGAGAAACGCACGATGTCGCGCACAGACATCTGCGCCGCTTCGTGGGTGTCTTGGTAGGTCTTGAGGGTGCCGTACTTCCAGCGTCCGTTAAAGGTGTTGAACTGCTGGTCAGGGGTGAGGCGCTTGAGATCGAGGAGCCGGGCGATGATGAACGGCTTCATGACCGAGCCCGGTTCGAACGCCTCGGTGAGGCCGTTCCCGGTGGTGGCCCTTCCGTTGCGGGCGCCGGCAATGGCCAGCACCGCCCCGTCACGCGGGTCGAGGATGAGCACATCACCGCCGGTGGCGCGTGTGCGCTGCCGAGCGTTGGCCAGCGCCTCCTCGGCGATTTCCTGCAGTTGCTGATTGATGGTGAGCACGACGTTGTTCCCCGGCCGTGCCGCGACGGGCGTGAGCATGGGAGAACCGAGTAATCCGCCCCGCCCATCCTTCACGAGCGGATCTCGCCCGGCCTCCCCCCGCAGCAGATGATCGAGTTCACGCTCGATGCCGCTGATCGCCCCGCCGCTCGCCGTGGCGAGCCCGACGATGCCGCGCAGCCCCTCGGGCGTGGAGTTCACCCGTTCCAGCCGCGGGCGCAGCCGGATGCCGTTGAGCCCCTTGAGCCGCGCCACGTCGGACGGCGCGAAGCGCATGGGCAGCTCCACCCACTTGTACTCCCGGCGGTTGAAGGCGCGCTTCACCCACTTGTCGGGGACCCGCAGCTCCTTGAATGCCTTGCGGAGGGCAACACGGGAGTCGACCGTTCGCACCGTGCCATCGACACCCTTGCGCCGGGTGAGCCCCAGCTTGTGTGGTTCGACGATGATCTGCACCTCCTCGCGCGTCTCGACCAACACGGTCCCGGTGGCATCGAGAATGGCGCCACGCGGTGGCAGGACCTTCACATCCACGACGTGCTGGGTTTCCGCCTCCTTCCGCCAGCGGTCGTGCGCCACGATCTGCAGCTGCGCCGACTTCGCGACCACCGCCGCCGCAAACAGGACCAGGCTGACATGCACCACCGAGGCGCGGGCGCGGCTGATGGCCGGGTCCTGCGCCTCACCATCGGTGGACGCCCCCATCAGTGGCGCCCGCGAACCGGGAGCGGAGGGGGCGGGGTGTGCCTCGCTTCGCCCCGAGAATGGACCGATCATTGCGGGGGCACGCTGTCGATGACATCCGCATTGGTGACACGCTGGTCAGCGGCCACGGGCAGCGCAATGAATCGTGTCTGCGCCTCGCCGGGGCGCACCATGCCCAGGCGACGCTGCGCCTCCTGAACCACGGTGCGCCGGCTGGTGGCGCGACGCAGCTGGCTCTCGAGGTACTTCTCCTGCGCCAGGAGCGAGCGCCGTTCCTCCTGCAGTCGCTGGATCTGTGTGATCGTGCGCACGCCCGTGGAGCGTCGCCACACCACGGCGGTTGTGACCGCCAGAAAGAGGGCGAGTCCCAGTGCCACAACGGCGCGCCCCTTGAGGGGCGTGCGACGTCGGCGCGTGGCGCTGGCCATCACCGCGCGCGCCTCCACGCGCGCAGTCGAGCGCTGCGCGCCCGCGAGTTGGCCTCCACTTCGGCCTCGCCGGCATTGATGGGCCGCTTGGTGAGCGTTTCGCCGAGCGGCGCCCCGCGGCAGGTACAGACCATCTGCTTGGGCGGGCAGACGCAGGCGGTGCTCCACTCACGGAACGCGTTCTTCACGAGCCGATCTTCGCCGCTGTGATACGCGATGATCGCCAGCACCCCGCCGGGCGTCAGCCGGTCGCGTAGCGCCGGCAGCGCGCGCTCCAGCCCGTCCAGCTCGTCGTTGACGGCGATGCGAACCGCCTGGAAGATGCGGGCGAAATCGGGCGCCCCACTGCGCGGCCCAAGCACGGCGCGAATGGCATCGACCAGATCATCGGCGGTGGCAAAGGGCCGTCGTTCGCGGCGCCGGATGATTTCCCGCGCCAGCCGCGCGGCACGCGGCTCGTCGGCATAGGCGCGCAGCAGCGCCGAGAGGTCGACCTCGTCGATGGAGTTGAGCAATTCGGCCGCGTCCTGATCGGCGTCGGTGCCCATGCGCATGTCGAGGGGCGCCCCTTCACGAAAGGTGAATCCCCGTGTCAGGTCGTCGAACTGATGTGACGACACCCCGAGGTCGAGGAGAATGCCGTCGAAGTGCTCGGCGTAGGCCAGCCCCGCTCCGCTCACGTCGGCGTAGTTGCCGAGAAGCGCGCGAAACTGCCCGGAGCGCTCGAAATCGGCGAGGCGCTCGCGCGCGGCCGCGAGGGCACGCGGATCCCGATCGACGCCCGTGACGCGCATGCCTCGTTCGAGAAACGCCGCGGAGTGGCCACCGCCCCCGAGCGTGCAATCGAGCACCGTGGAGGCGCCGGCCAGCAGCGCCTCGATTTCCGGCAGGAGCACGGGCACGTGATAGGCGCCGACGCGGCTGGCGGTCAGCGTACGGAAGGGGCTCACGCGCAGTTGGGGCAGACGAGCAGGCGCTTCATGAGAGCGGCAGAGGCGCCACGATGGCGCGTGTAGGGGCGTCGCAACGGGGCATGATAGTGAGATGCGGACAGCAGCGTCAACAGACGATGACGCGCGCAAAAATGTGCATTACCCGTGTGTTCGCACGGATGTGATACCCCGCGGTTATTCCGTTCTCGGTAGGGGCAAATGCCAGCGGGCCCGCCGTCACGAGGACGGCGGGCCCGCAGGTACCGCGTGCGATGCAATTACTTGCAGATCGCCTTGATGAGCTGGTCGGCGTACGGATCGAGCTGCATGACGGCGCCCATGAGCTGGCGCATGGCATCAGGCGAGAACGATCCCCCTCTGGGCAGCAGGATCTGCGCTTCGACGAAGAGATCCTTGGCTTCCTTGGCCGGCGCACACTGCTTGCTTTGCTGCGCCGCAGTCAGCTTGGCCTGACCGAAGGCCACGTACGTGGCCCCCAGCAGGAACTGCGACTGCGCCTTGAGGTTATTGGGCGCCACCGAGTCGGCGTACTTGAGCACGTCAACCGCGGCGGTGAAATCCTCGGTCGACTTGGACGCCGCGGCCTTCTTGTACGCGTCGTTGGCCGCCTGAAGAGCGAGCAGGCGCAGGTTCGTGGTGGTGTCGCCGGCAGCGATGGCCGCCTTGATGGCGGGCAACACTTCGTCACCCTTGCCCAGATCCTTGAGCAGCGTGATGCGCAGCGTCTGGGCGTTCTCTACCGGCATCTTGGCCGCCAGCGCCTTGTCGAGCGCTTCGAGGGCCTGCTGGTTCTGGCCCGCGGCGCGCAGCCCCACGATCTGCTCGTAGATGAGCGAGCCGTTGCTCGGGAACTTCGCGATGCCCTTGGAGGCCGTTTCCGCCGCCTTCTGGAACTGGCTGTCGGCCGCGTAGGCACGGGCGGTACGGATGAAGTAAGTCGTATCCGCGAAGGCCGTGTCGAGCTTGATGAGCTCGTCACCCTGCTCGAACGCCTGCTTGTAGTCCTTGGTGGAGAGCAGGATGAGCCAACGCAGCTTGAGCAGCTCCGGGTCGCCCGGGTTGGCCTGCACCGCTTCGTCGATCACGGGCTTGGCCACCGCCGGGTTGGCCAGGGCGGCAATGGCTTCCACCACGTCCTTCTGGAGGCGCGGATTCTTGGGGTCGGTGGCCAGCAGACGCGTGAGCGTCACGACGGCCGAGTCACCCTGGTTGGTGTCGCGGTAGCTCTGGGCGAGAATGGCGAGCCCCGGGCGGCTCTTGGGATCGAGGTTCACGATCTCCTTCGCCAGCTCCAGCTGCTGCGCGGCCGGCGCCTTCTGCGTCACGAGCACGTTGGCCCAGCAGATGCGCGCCAGAGTGGCCTTGGGATAGGCGGCAATCCCCTCCTTGGCCGCCGCGATGGCCGCATCGTACTGCTGCTGACGCGCCGCGTTGATGCACTTCTGCTCGAACTCGAGCTGCTTGCGCGCTTCCTTGAGCTCCTTGGCGATCCCGCTCGACGCGTCGCCCATGCCCTTCACGTCGTACATGCCGAGCGGCTGCACGAGCGCGTTGTCGCGGGCGAGCACCAGATACGCCTCGACCTTGACGCCCGTGGGCGTCTTGGTGGCGATGCCGGTGATGTACTCGTCGGCGCGCAGCAGGGTAGCCAGCGCCTTCTGGTCATGCGGCTCAAGCGCCTCGGTGACGGGGAACCCGGACGCCTCGAGGGTGGCGGTGATGTCCTGCTTGGGCAGCACATACACCTGCTTGAACGGGAACTCGCTCCCCATGCGCGAGCGAACCGCGTCGGCGGCCTGCACCCCCAGGCCCTTGTCGCCGCTGCGGAACACCGCAACCATGACGCGCTTCGCGTTCGGATCGGGGACCCGGTTGTACTGGGCCGAAACCGTCGAGGGCACGAGGGTGCCACCGAGGGCCAAACCAATCCCTGCGATCGCCTGGAAATGCCGTGACATCAATGTCGTAACCTCCGCACCTGAGCCGTGGACCCGGGAACCCCGGGGGGGATGGAGCAACCCGTTGACTGTGCGAAGCCACGCGGGTCTGGGGGTAAGTCGAAGAAACTGCGGCCGCCGCGATCCGCCGGCAAGTTGCGGCCGTCGGTCTTGGTGGGATGGGCGAAGAGGGATTCGAACCCCCGACCCCCTGTGTGTAAGACAGGTGCTCTAACCAGCTGAGCTATTCGCCCGCTTTACGCCCCGTCGCGACCGCTTGCTGTAGCGAAACTACAACGAGGGTGGGGCGCTGTTACCGGTGAGGCAGAACTTTAACCGGATTGTCACGTTGGGCGGGATCTTGTCCCTGCCGCAAAGTGGAACATCCGGGTGGCGATCTCAACCCTTCAGGATCGCCAGCGGCACCAGGACCACGTACCCCAGCACCAGCAGGACCGGCGCAATGGTTTCGCCACCGCGGGCAAGGTCGACGTAACCGAACAGAAGCGAGGCGGCAGCCAGGCCCCAGTACAGCAGGGTGCGCGAGCGCGAGGTGTCGTTCGTGGTCATACGGGGGAGATTAGGGCGCGGCGGGAGGCGCCACAAGGGACGGCAGCGAACCGTATCCCGGCGGCATGGTCTGGCCGACAACCCGGCGGCCGTTCACGGCGTCACCCGAGGCTCCGCCTCCGACACGCCGCCGTCGAGGATGGCCTGCAGCGCGCTTTCCCGCGCGGCCGCCTCCTGCAGGGCGTCGGCTGCGCGCATAGCCTCCAGCTTCCGGCGATCGCGGCGCCGGCGGATCATGAACAGCGGCACGAGCACCAGCGAGAACAGCCCGACGGCAGCGGACACGTTCGTCACGAAGGCGAGGGCGCCGTACCGCGTGCGCGTTTGCGCGCGCCAGTGCTTCTCAAACGCCTCGCCGGTCATGCCGTAGGCCGTACGAACCGCCCGCTCGAACGAGCCGCTCTGCTTCCAGTACGCAAAGAAGTTGTCGAGGCCGGCGTCGCCGCCCAGGGCGTCCAGCTCGCTCACCACGCGGTGCGCCATGGCATAGCTCCACGACGCTTCCATTCCGCCACGGACAAATCCACGCTCGAGGGCCTCGAGCGTGGGCAGGGTACGCCACACCATGCCAAGCGAGGTCTCGAAAGCCTGTTCGCGCGTCCATTCTCCGGCGGCGAAGCTGGCATAGCCCTCGTCGAACCAGCGTGGCGGCAGCGGCCCCAGCGCCTCGTGCAGCGCGAGATGCGCCAGTTCATGGCGCAGCACCACACGCGGATCACCGGCATCGGAGCCGGCCCCGCGACCCTGCATGATGATGCGACGCTGGTCGGGGAACGCGAAGGCGGCACCCCATTCCGGCGCGTAGGGTCCGACCCAGGCCCGCAGACGGGCCGCGTCGGGGGCGATGGCAATGAGTACCTGCTGTCGAGGCCGCGGCAACCCCGGGAACGTGTCGCGGCGCTGCGCCTCGGCGAGCAGCGAGCGGGCCAGACGCTCGTCCTGCCGCTCGGCCACGATGGTGAAACGACCGGCATCGAGCCGTATGCCAGGGTCACGCGGCGCGCCCTGTGCAACGGCCATGGTGCGGAACACGACAGCCGATAGGACCGTCAGGAGCAGGAACGCAGCCACCAGCTGGCGCAACAGGGGAGGCCCGCTCACCCGTCGCGCGGCGGCGTTCCCCCCTGCTCCACCACGTCCAGCAGCTCCGCGCAGCGTTTCCCCCATGGACTGAACCTGTTTGCCTCGCTTCCGGTTTTCCACGCCAGGCACGCATCGCCATGCCGGCCAGCGAACCAGTAGCACCTGCCCAGTTCGTACCACGCCTGGAGCAGGTTGGGTCCGCGTTCGAGTGCCGTGCGGAAGAACCCTTCGGCATCGTCGTACATCTCACGCTCGCGATACGCCATGCCGAGGTACAGATGCGCGTAGAGCACGGCGCGGCGATCGTGATCGGCACGAATGACCGACGTGAGGTGCTCGATGGCCTCGCCGTAAATCCCCTTGCGCAGGCAAATGTACCCGACGTTCACGTGCGCCAACGGATACTGCGGTTCGCGCTGCAGGACGCCCTGCAGCACCTGCATGGCCTCGTCATGCGCGTCGCGCAGCATCAACGCCCACGACAGCAGGGTTTCCGCCTCCACATGGCCGGGGGCCAGCTCGAGTGCTCGGCGAAAGGCCGCTTCGGCGCCCTCGAGTTGGAGCAGCGACAGCCTCGACCACCCCTTCTCGACGAACGTGGAAGCGCCGAGGTGATCGACCCGGGCCGATGCCACGGGCGTTGCCGCGCGGGTCATGGGGCGTCCGTCGAACTGCTTCCACTGCTCGGCCAGCCGCTTCACCGCTTCCTTGCGCGCACTGGCCCGTTGCAGCGCCGCGTCGGCGTCACGGAAGAGGGCAATGATCTGCAGCTTGAGCGCGTCACGTTCGGTCGCGTCCAGCGGGCTCGCCGCGTGGCGCCCGACCGCCTCATCGAGTGCGGCCTGCAGCTGCTGCAACTGCTCGTCCAGTGCCGCGGCCGTCGGAACCGCGGCCGCAGGATCAGGCGCGGCCGGTGACATTCCGCTCATGCGGGCCGTGGGCAGCGGGCGGGATCGATGACCCAGACGGGAGAATCCATGCGAGGGAACATACCGCGAACGGCCGGATGCGCTGGTACTTCCTCCGCGAGCGTCGAGCGCGGCCGCACGAGCACCGTGTCCACGGCGACCACGTCGAGCACCGCGTGGACGAGGCCGGCCAGATGCGGCGGTGCCGTGGCATGTGCCCGCAGGATGAGCACCCGATCGTCTGGATGGCGGGTGTGGCACCCTTCGGCCTCCTCACCGATGGCGAGGGCGTGCACGGGGAGCATCGTACCGCCGAAGGGGACGAGCGCGGTGGCGGTGGTGGCACGCTCGACGCGCAGCACGCACTCCACCGGGATGGCCAGACGAAACGGGCCGTGCTGCACGATCACGAAGGTGCTGCGCTCGACGGGTGGTCGGGCACGATGGCGTGCCGCGGTGGATACGATCGAGCGGAACGTCGTAGTCACGACGGGCGCCTCATGCCGATTCCCGCAGCTGCAGGCGACGCTCGAGGACGTCAACCTGCGCCGCGATCACGGCGGCCAGCTCGTGCAGCGGGGCGACCGCGTCGGCGCCGCCGGCGCGCAGCGCCGCGTCCGGCATCCCCGGCACGACAGAGGTGGCGCGATCCTGCACGACCACGCGCCCGCCCGCGGCACGAATGGCCCGCGCCCCCTCGGCGGCATCACACCCCATCCCGGTGAGCACCACGGCGACCGTCTGGGCGCCGTACACCTGGGCGACCGACTGGAACAGCGGATCGGCGGCGGGGCGTACTCCCCATTGCGCCGGATCGTCACCCAACAGCAGGCGCGGCACTTCGCGCGGCCCGTGCAACCGCACATGCCGCCCGCCCGGCGCGATGTAGGCGTGCCCGGCCCGCAGCGGTTCGTTGTCTCCGGCTTCGTGTACCGTGAGCGCCGACGCGGCGTCGAGACGCCTCGCCAAGCTGGCGGTGAAGCCCGGTGGCATGTGCTGCACCACGAGCACCGCCGTGTCGGGCCACGCGGGCAAGGCCGGGAGCAGTTGCGAGAGCGCCGCCGGTCCGCCGGTCGAGGCCGCAATGCACACCACCCGCGAGGGGGCACCAGCCAGCGGCAGTTGCAGCGGCACCGCGCGCGGCGGCACCGGCAACTGTCCCGACGTCAGCACCGGGTGCGCGGCCACCTGCACATCGACGCTGGCGCGCAGCGCCTGCAGCAGATGCTCGCGCACCACGTCGAGGTCCAGGCTGATGGCCCCCGACGGCTTGCGCACGAAATCCACGGCCCCCCGTTCGAGGGCGCGCAGCGTGGCGTCGGCGCCGCTGTCGGTACCGCCGCCACTCAGCATCACCACCGGGCGTGGATGATCGCGCATGATGAACTCCAGCGCCGCCAGGCCATTCAACGCGGGCATGTCCACGTCGAGCGTGACGATATCGGGGTCGAGTACCGCGACTTGCCGCAAGGCTTCTTTACCGTCCCGGGCCGTGCCGACCACGGTGAACTCGCCAGTGGACTCCACCACTTCACTGACCAGCTTCCGCATGAAGGCGCTGTCGTCCACCACGAGCACCCGCGTCGGTCGCGTGCCCGGCGGGCCCGAGGTGCCGACCGGCTGGTCAGAGCTCGACATCGTCGCCCCGCACGCTGCGCACGACGATGCGGCCGGTGGCCACGTCGAAGGTGAGCGAACGCCCCATGGAGCCACCCACCGCTTCCCCCACGATGGGGACGTCGTGCGCGGCGCATGCCTGACGCGCCGCCTTCACATTGCGCACGCCGAGTCCTACGGCCCCGGCGGGAAGGAGCGCGCCGAACATGGAGGCACCGCCAATGAGCCGCGCATTGATCTCGCCGCGGGCGCCGCAGGCACGCATGCGCTCCAGCATGGCGGGCACGGCGGTAAACGGAAACTTGCCGGGTCGCGGGGGCCGGGATGACAGAGCCGCATGCGGCAGGAGCACATGCGCCAGCGCCCCCACCCTTTCGGTGGCGTCGTACAGGGCCACCGCCACACAGCTCCCCAGCCCTGTCGTGACGAGGGTGAGCTCGCCCTGCCCCACTTCGATCTCGGCGATGCCGACCATGACGGGCGCCGCGAGCACGCTCATGCGTCCGCCCCCAGCACGGCCAGCGCCTCATCGTGCGCGACGGGACGCGTGGCGGACGACTCGGGAAAGACCTGGTCGGCTGCCGGCAGCATGGCTGCCAGATTCGCCATGACGATGCGATTGCCGGGATCGAGCACCAGCGCCTGCTCCCACGCCTCACGGGCGTCGTCGAGTGCCCCACGCCGGTAGTGAATGTTCCCCAGCTTGAGGTAGACATCGGGGCCGTGCCACGGCGCGAGGCGCACCACCCGCACGAACGCGTCGAACGCCTCGTCGTAGCGCTGCGCGCGATAGAGATAATCGCCCAGGTTCTTGTGCAGGTGCGGACAGTTGGCGTCCTCCAGCAGCGCGTGTTCGAGCGTCCGCGCGGCCAGTTCGTAGCTGCCGCGCCGCTCGTGTATCACCGCAAGGTTGTTGTGCAGCGGCACGGCGTGCGGGTACACCGCCAACCCTTCCTCGAGCACGGCAACCGCCCGGCGACTGTCGCCGGCGAGTGCCGCGGCCAGACCGGCACTGTGGAACCACGCGGCCGATGGCTGGCGCGCGCCCCACTGGGCGCGCGCGGTCGCCAGCAACGCCTCGGCGGCAGCGAGATCACCGTCGCGAAGCGCCATGTCGGCCCGCGACAGGGCGAGCCGCGGGTCGGGGAGCGACCCGGCACGTCGCGCGGCCTCGTCGAGGGCGCGCGATGCGCCCTCGCGGTCGCCGGTCTGTTCGAGAGCGAAGGCCAAGTTGTGCAGCACCGCCGACGGTGCCTCCGGCTCCTGGGCCGCCCGCGCGAAGGTGGACGCCGCGTCGGCCCAGGCTCCGCGGCGGGCGTGCACCAGCCCCAGGTGAAAGCGGGCGATGCCATCGGACTCGCGCAGCTCGAGGACGCGGCGCAATTCGCGCGACGCCTCGTCCAGCATGCCGGTGCGATAGAACGCGATGCCGAGGTTGCGATGCTCGGCCACGCGGCTCTCCGGGGG
Source organism: Gemmatimonas sp. (assembly GCF_027531815.1). Taxonomy (NCBI): domain Bacteria; kingdom Pseudomonadati; phylum Gemmatimonadota; class Gemmatimonadia; order Gemmatimonadales; family Gemmatimonadaceae; genus Gemmatimonas; species Gemmatimonas sp. The sequence goes on from NZ_JAPZSK010000006.1 coordinate 173,747, forward strand.
CGGCTGGCGGTGGGCCGCACTGCGCCCAACCCGCCGCGCGTAGCCCGTCGTCACGAGTCCGTACAGTGCCTTGCCCACATCGAACTCGCTCAGTCCGGAGCGTTCGATGAGCGCGTGGACGTCGTTCGTCCCGTCGAGCAGCTCGGCAATGCGCTCCTGTACCGACGAGAGCGAGACGTCGCGCGCGCTGACGCGCGAGCCGTCGGCCTCGAAGATGAGGTCGAAGGACGGGATCTTCTTTTCAATGACCGACCATTCGTCGATCCGGCGCGCCCCTTCCAGCAGCAGCGCGTCCGCACTGATGGAGAAGAGCGGCGCATCGAGCGAGAGGTCGCCATCGGACTCGAAGGTGAAGGTACCCTGCGTCCAGCCAAAGAGGTGGTACACCACTTCCTCGACCTGCGCCCGGAACACCTGCACCAGCAGGTCATGATCCACCAGCTCGCTGGCGAGCAGCGCCCTGGCCAGATCGCGGTCGTCCTGGAGCTGCAACTGGGCGGCGAGCCGCGCGAGTTCGTCAGCGGCAACGGCCCCGAGGCGCACGAGCCGATCGCCCAGCCGGTCGCGCCGATTGACGATGGAGGCGTGCACCACGCGCCCGTCGGCGAAGTGAACGGCGCCGAAGCTGCCATCGCGCGCGATGCTCAGGCACCCCGTCTTCTGCCCCAACGAGAGGAGCTGCAGGACATCGGCGAGACTGGCCTCGCTCAAGTTGCCGCGAATGGCCATTACCGGTACTCCTCAATGAGGCGACCGCCGAGCTCTGGCCAGCGCCACATGGTCTTTTCCCGGTCTTCGAAGAACCGGTCGCGCTCTCCGGGTTCGAGACCGGCCAGCTGCTCGAGGCGCAGTCGCTCGCGCGCCGCGAGCAAGATCACGAGCCCGCCTTCGAAACGCGACCGCAGCCGGTCCGCCAGCCCGAGCATTTCCTTGGGCGGGCGAGAGCTCGTGAGCACGACCTGCGCCCCGCGGCCCACGAGCAGGTTGAACAGATGGAACAGCTCGTCCTGTGTGCGTTCCTTTCCTTCCAGCTCCTGCACATCGTCGAGAATGAGCACATCGGCTTGGCGGTAGCGCACCCGCCAACGCTCCACCCCGCCCTCCTGCATCGCGGCGATGTATTCCTCGACGAACTGGCGAGCCGGCAGGCAGGCGACCTGCTTGCCTGGCCACTGCGCTTTCACCGCGTTGCCGATGGCGTGCGCGCAGTGGGTCTTGCCACTGCCGGCAGGTCCGTGCAGGAGGAGCGGATTGTAGCCGGCGCCCGGCGCGTCGATGACCGCATCAATGGCGCGTACGGCCAGCTGATTCTCGGCTCCCACCTGAAGGGCGGCCCGGGTGAATCCCGGTGACGGCGGCGGCAGCGGCAGCGCGGTATCGATGGTGTACTGCAGTAGCTGCTCGGCAGCCGGAATGGCCTCCACATTACGGAAGGCACCATGGCCACGCAGTGCCGGATCAATGGCGACCGCGTGCACCTCAAGGCCACGCAGATGGTCCACGGCGGCGGCATAGGCGCGCAGCAATCCGTCGGCATCGATGGCTTGGGGCGATTGCAGTGCCCGCTCGAGGACCCTCACGTTCCAGCCGTCGACGCGGTAGGCGCCAATGGCCTCGCCAATGCGCACGCGCCAGGGTTCGACACGCGTCTCCACCTCCGTCAGCACATCGGCAAGGAAGCCTTCGTAGTCCGTGCCGCTGGGAATGATGGCCCGAATGCGCTCGGGGGTGGGCGGGGCCGAAGGTGCGGCATGGACGCCGAGAACCGCACGCACCTCGTCGGAGGCCACCGGTCGGCCATCGAGCTGCTGGTATGCCGTGAGCTTGTTCAGCGCTCCCTTGAGTTCCCGCACGTTGCCGAACGGGAGGCGCGCCACCTCGTCGAGCACCCCATCGGCGAAGGAGTCGGCGCGGTCGGCCACGACATTGCGCAGAATGGCGAGGCGCAGTTCGAAGTCGGGCGCCCCCACATCCACCACGAGGCCGCCTGACAGTCGCGAGAGGAGTCGCTGGTCGACATCGGGGATCTCCGATGGCTGGCGATCGCTCGTGAGAACGAGTTGCTGGCCGGCGCTGAGCAACACGCTGAGCAGCCGCAGCAGTTCACTCTGCGTCTCCCGCTGGCCGGTCAGGAACTGGACATCATCGAGGATGAACAGGTCCGCCTGGGAAAAGGGCTCGAGAAACTGCTGCGGCTGTCCCGATGCCACCGCGCGGTGCAGCAGTTCGGCGACTTCTTCGCCCGACGAGAAGCGCACACGGACCGCCGGCTGCACCTCGCGGGTGCGATGGGCGATGGCCGCCACGAGATGCGTCTTGCCGAGCCCCGACCCACCATAGATGAAGAGCGGGTTGTAGGCCTGCCCGGGGGCGTCGGCCACTGCGCGTGCCGCCGAGACGGCCAATCGGTTCGAGGCGCCCACCACAAACGTGTCGAATCGCAGGGAGCGATCCATGCTGCCGGTCACGCGGCGACACCAGCACCGGTCAGGACACCCTGCCCCGTCGGGGCGTCCAGTGCGGGCGCATACACGGGCGTGCGCAAGGCGGCGTTGGCCCGCCGCCCGGCCACGGTTCCGTCTTCAGCGCCCAGCCGCCGCAACACGGTGCGGCCCAGCGCCCGCAGCGTGTCGAAAACGCCCACGCCGTTCAGCGCATCGGCCGCGTATTCGGGGACGACGCGGAAGTTGAGCGCCGCCGACAGCTCGGCGACACTGGCCGCGAGCGAGGGTGGCAGGTCCTGCTTGTTGTACTGCAGCACGATCGGCAGCGCCCGGGCGTCCACCCCGTGTTCGGCCAGATTCGCGTGCATGTCCTGCAGGCTCTCGAAGTTGTCGTCCCACCGGTGCCGCTGACTGTCGGCCACGAACGCCACGCCGTCGGCGCCCTGCAGTACCAGCTGCCTGATGGCCTTGTAGTACGGCTGGCCGGGCACGGTGTACAACTGGAAGCGCACCTTGTACGCGCCCACGGTGCCAAGGTCTACCGGCAGGTAATCGAAAAAGAGGGTGCGATCACGACGCGTGGCAAGCGACGTGAGCGATCCCACCTGCCCGCTCGGCAAGGCCGAATGCAGATAGGTGAGATTTGTCGTCTTTCCCGACCGACCGGGGCCGTAATAGACCAGCTTGCAGGTGATCAGCCGCGTGGCGTGATCGACAATGGGCATGCGCCCGCTCCTCTTCCTCGCCGCACGCCGGTGTAGGCACCGGCGCGTCCTCTCCGTAGACGGTACGCCGTCGCGCCCGTACCCTACGGGTGCAACAGCGCGTGCAATCGAGCGGCCAGCCCGATGGCCTCACGCACCTGATCGGCGTTGGGCGGCGGTACCGGCGACCGCAGGGCGGCATTCCAGTGCGCCACCGCACCACGCAGATCCCCGGTCCGCGCCAGCGCATCTCCCTGCTGGCACAACACATGGCCGATCTGCCCGTCGGTGGGCACCGGAGCGCCGTCCGGCGGCTGCTCTTGTGGGAAGGACGGTTCAACGGGCGCTGGCGCAACCGCCGCCGACGTCATGCCGCTGCCCTGCCAGGGGGCGGGGGCAAGCGGCAGCCCGTCGGTGCTGAGAACGCCATGCGCCACCGGGTCGAAGAGCGAGTCCTCGTCCGGTTCCGCGGGCCCCACGATCGCCGTGTAGGAGCCCGATGGCACCCAGAGTTCCGCGGCAACCGGCCCGGGGAGCGGCACCGCCGCGGTGGAGGTCGGCGGTGAGGAGCCCGGCGGAGCGGACGGCAGTTCGGCGGTGGTAGGGATGCTCGCCATCGCGGGCGGCGTGGGATTGCGCCGCGGCGCGGCCTGTCCCTCGCGCAACGTGAGCAGCCCGGCCCCCAGCAGGTCGTGCACGAGGAGGGCCACATCAGTGACATCCCGCTGCATGGCGGCGGCGAGCGACATGAGGTCGCGCTGGCCATCGACACGCGTGAGGATGTCCCATTGCGGCGGCGTCAGGCGCAGCAACGGCAGCTGATGTGGCTCCACCTCGACGAATGCCGGGATGACACGCGCATGCGGCACCCGGGCCTCGATGTGCTGCCACACCTCGGCGCGCATGGCGGCGTCCATGAGCAGCGGCTCCACCGTGAGGCGCACCGCGCTGGGGTGCAGGGGCCGTTGGGCGGGCGCGAAGCGGAAGGTCCCGTCGCGCCAGAGCAGCACATCCTGCACGGCCGCTTCCATGGCCGCGCGATCGCTCTCCCGGCGCCGCGGCGCGGCCAGCTCGTGCACGCGGTCGGCTCCCACCACCTCGGCATCCACGATCGCCCCGGCCTCGAAGGCCAGCTGCGCGCGGCGCCCCTGCAGCGGCGCGTCGCAATGCAGCACACCGGTCTTTCGCCCCAGGGCCAGCAGTTGCAGGACCTCGGTCAGTGCCAGATCACGGAGCCGTCCTTCGAGAGCCATATGCCGCCTCAGGCCACGTGCGCAGTGATGGCCGACGCCGCCGGGGACGCGATATGCCGCGCCATTCCGCCAGGCCATGTCTCATCGAAGATGCATACGTCGACCGCTTCGGTGTCGGCCGCCGCATCGCCGTGGGGAAAGCGCGCGACCGCCGCGCGCGCGCGACTGCTCCAGGGCTCCGCGTCGGTGCGCCGCGAGAGGCGGCTCCAACGATCCACCGCATCGCGCAGCCGGGACTGTGCGGCGAGCAGCACGCCATCCATCCAGATGGCCTGGGGATGGTCAGCGTCGTGGCGCAGCACCCGATTCACCGCTACGCGCGCATCGGTGTGCCGTTCCTCGGCCAACAGCACCTCGGCCAGCAATGCGAGCGCGTCGAGGTCGGTGGGTATGGCCATGAGGTGTTCCACCAGTACCGACCGCGCGTCTGGGAGACGGCGTGCGTCGCGATGTACGCGTGCCAGCTCGACGACGGCGTCGGGCCAGCCGGGCGCGGCGGCGAGCGCCGCCACCAGCTCGAGACGTGCGGCAAGCAGATCGCCGCGGTCACGCAGCAGACGTGCGATCGCCACCCGTGGTGTGGGGCGCATGGGGTCGTGCGCGAGCGCGCGACGATAAAAGCCGAGCGCGAGCGGTTCGTCACGCAGACGCACCGACACATCACCAGCGTAATGCAAAAGCGCCGGACTGGCCACGTCGCGCCGCAGCACGCGAAGCAGCGCGCTCCGTGCTTCGTCGCGATAGGCCGTATCGTCGTATGCCGTGAGGGAGGCCGCCAGCAGCACGAGGACGTCGACGCTGTCGTTCACCTGGCGCGACAGACGGCGCAGCAATGACAGTGCGCCCGCCTCGCGACGCAGCAGACACTCGGAGCGTGCCTCCCCCAGCGCGGCGCGTATCCAGAGCGCGCGCCAGACGGCGCGCTCATCCGACGACGCCGATGCCTCGGCCGCGTCTGCATCGGGGGCGAGGGCCGTCTCCAGCAGGTCACGCGCCGCGCGATAGCGCTCCACCGCTTCGCCGTGCAGGATACGCACGGCATAGTCGTCGGCCGCTTCGCAGTGACGACGGGCACGTTCGCCCACCGGCGGCAGCGCGGGCGTGTGGTGCGGCCGTTCCGGGAGCAGCGCGTCGACCTCGCGGTCGCCGATCGCCACGCCCACCAGCGGCGTGCCGCCCACCAGGCTCAGCAGATCCACCGGGCCCACGGCGTCGGGGCACTCGCGCTGCAGATCGATTCCCACCGTGAGGCGGTCCTCCTTGTGCACCGACGCCCCAGCGAGCGCGCGCTGGGTTTCGCGCACGGCGCCGTCGCCGTCGCCAAGTTGCTCGAGTACCCGGGCCAGGGCGTAGCGCGCCTCGGCGTGCGCCGGGCGCGCCTCGATGGCCTTGACCAAGGCAGCACGTGCCTCCTCGAGGCGTGCCGTTTGCGCCAGCACGCGCCCCAGCACATGCCACACCTCGGCCTCCTGTGGGTGGAACTCGGCCAGCTCGCGCAGCAGCGACAGGGCGGCCACGGCATCGTCGTGCCGGACGTACCAGCGCGCAAGGTTGAGCTGAGCCAGCACCAGGGTGGGGTCGAGCTCGGCCGCGCGCAGGAAGGCCTCGCGCGCGGCCTGCGTATCGCCACGGTCGGCGAGCGCCACGCCGAGATTGTTGTAGGCGAGGGCGTGGCGAGGATCAATACGCAGGGCCCGGCGATAGCTGTCGGCCGCACCGGCGACCTCACCGGCCTGATGCAGGGCCACGCCGTGCTCGTTCCACCCCCGCGCCGTTTCTTCCATGCCCAGCAACAGCTCGTACCGCGCACGAGCCGATGCCGAGTCGCCATCGAGCAGGTCCAGTTCGGCGAGGGCGTGTTGTACGAGTCGCACATCCTCGCCCTGGGCCAGGGCCCGTACGAATTCCACGCGCGCCTCGCGGAAGTACCCACGCTGCCGAAAAGCGAGGCCCAAGCCGTGGCGCGCGAGCGCTCCGTTGGGTTCGACGGTCATCACCCCGGCGGCGGCGGTGTCGTGATGCGCTGCCGTAGCCTCGATGACGAGATCCCCCTGCAGCGCTTCCAGCGCCGGATTGAGCTGCGCCGCACGGCGTGCGGCTTCGATAGCCGCCTCGTGATTGCCCATGTCCCCCAGCACGAACCCACGCAGCAGGTGCGCGTCAGCCTGGTCGGGGTATTCGCGCACCAGCGCCTCGAGACCAGCGAGCGCCTGTTCGTATTGCCCGCGCTGGTACAGCACCTCGGCCAGGTGGAGCCGGGCGTTGCCCACCGCTCCGGCATTGACGGCCCGCGCGAACCATCGCTGTGCCCGCCGGAGGTCGCCGGCACGCTGCTCGACGAGGCCGCGCTCGAACAGCGCCTCGGCGTCGTCGGGATCCTCGGCGATCAGCGCATCGAGCTGGTGCACGGCCGCGTCGGTACGCCCCAGGAGGCGCACGAGCTGAGCCCGTTCACGCAATGCCGCGCGGTCAGCGGGGTTGGCGGCGATGCGTGCCTCCACGACGGCGAGTCGCGCATCACATGCTCCCGGTTGCCTCGCAGCAATCTCGAGATTGCGCGCAGCGGCGCGCATGCGCGGATCGAGCTCCAGCGCCCGGAGAAACGCGTCCACCGCTTCCGCGTGGAGCCCGCGGGTGTGGTACAGCACACCGAGGTTGTTGAACGCCCCCGGATCCTGCTGATCGATGCGATCAGCGAGGGCGCGCAAGAGACCGGTGTGGGAACCGGCTGGATTCGCCTGCATGGTACCGCGACTCGCCGTCAGGCCAGGCGAATGGCGCGCAACATGACCTGCAGCGACGCCGGGTCGGGCAGCAGGAGGAAGTATCCGCGCAGCGTGAGATCGGCCTCGCGCAGCAGGAACTCACTCTCCACGCACAGCACCGAATCGGGATCGGGAGCGAATTCGCCGGCGGCGGTGGAAAGCACCGCCGCCGACATGTCGATCACGAGGGTGGGCGGCGACGGCAACAGCAGCATGCCGAGAAAATCGCTGAGGGCATTCATGTAGGCCCCGCTGAGGATGTTCCCCGTTTCCTTGATGGCCGATGACTCGAGCGCACTGAACGCGACGGAACTTCCCACGGGCCGCCGCAACATGAGCTCCGCCAACCGCATGACGGTAGGCTTGGGGAACACCAGCAACGTGCGTCCCGACAGATCGCCGAGCATGTGCATCATGACGGCCGCCACGGGCTCCTCGTGCGGCGACACCTGGGCGGGCAGTTCCTCCAGGCTCGCGAGGCAGATGGCGGGCACCTTGATCATGATGGTGCTACCGGTCATTTGCGAGAGGGCGGTGGCGGCGTGGCCAGCACCGATGTTCGCGATTTCCCGCAGCGCATCGAGCTGGATGCTCTTGAGGGGGTGGACCGGGGGAGCGGGTCGCGGCGCCGACGACGCGGTACCGCCACGGGGCATTGCCGTGGTCACGGCGCGCCCTGCGGACGCCGGCGCAACGGCTGACCCGTCGGCGCGCGCGTGGCTGATGTCGTTGTGCTGCATGATCACGTCCGCCATGAATGAGACATCCCCGTTCGCCACCGTCACACGACGCTCGGCACATCGATGATGAGTGCCGGGCTGCCGTCGCCAAGCACGGTGGCACCGCTGAACCACGGTGCCGCTCCGTGCACCACGTCGAGCGGTTTGACCACGATGTCCTGCTGGGCGACCAGTGTGTCGACCAGCAGCGCTGCGCGGCGACCGCCAGCGTCGACGATGGCGAGATGACGATCGCCCGCCGCGTCATCGTGGCGTTCGAGGGTGGACGACCGAGTGAGCCCGAAGAGTTCATCGAGCGCCACCAGCGGAACGAGGTCGTCACGAATGGTGACGGCGGGGCGCTCTGTGTGATGCACCCGCAGGGATTCGTGATACTCCGTGGCCTCGCTGACGTGGATCGCGGGGAGGGCGAAGGTGCATCCGGCCACCTCCACGAGCAGCGCGCGTGTGATGGTCAGCGAGACCGGCAGGCGTAGCGTGACCACCGTTCCGGTGCCCTCGATGGTCTCGAGCTCGAGCTGCCCACCCAGAGCGCGCACACGCGTGTTCACGACATCCACGCCCACGCCGCGTCCCGACAGGGTCGTCACGCGGCGCGCCGTGGAGAAGCCGGGATGCGCAATGATCCGCAGCAACGCGTCGTCGTCCAGCTGCTGTACCTCAGCCGCGACGAGCCCCTGCGCTCTCGCGCGCTCCAGCACCGCGTGTCGGTCGATCCCGCGTCCGTCATCCTGCACCTGAATGATCACGCTGGCGCGATCGCGCACCGCGCGCAGCGTGAGCTCACCACGCGCCGCCTTGCCGACCGCCACTCGCCCGGCCGCGTCTTCGATGCCGTGATCGAGCGCATTCCGCAGCAGGTGCAGCAGGGGATCGCCGATGGCCTCCAGCAGCGACCGATCGATCTCGATGTCCCGCCCTTCCATGGTGAAGGCCACCTCCTTGCCCAATTCGTGACTCACGTCGCGAACCAGGCGGGGAAAGCGGTCGAACACCTGCCCTACGGGCAGCAGACGCGCCTGCAGCACTTCGTCCTGGAGTGTGCTCACGAGGCGCGCGGCGTCACGCGCAGCGCGCAACACGTCGCGATCGGGGTGGTCGAGGGCCTCGATGGCGCGCAGGAGGCGATCACGGGTGATGACCAGCTCCCCGGCAAGATCCAGCAGCGTGTCGAGGCGCCGGGGGTCGATGCGCACGGTTCGTGTCGTCGCCGGCGCGACCGCACGGACCCGCTGCTGGACCGCTTGTGTGGCTCCAGCCGGCACACGCACATAGACCTGTGCCACATCGCCGGCGGCGCGCACCGCCTGCTCGAGCGCCTCATCGGTGACGTTGCTGGCCAGGACGACGCGAAAGCGGCCGTCGAACGTCTCGTCCTGCCAGCGCGGCTGCTCGGGATGCGTGCCGCGGATCTGCCCGAGTGTACCGAGCTTGGTCAGGACCAGCATGGCGCGCACGCCCTTGAGCGGGCAATCGTCCACGAGATGCACGTCGAGGTGGCGAATCGTGGCGGCGGCGGCACCGTCGACCGCCGGCCCCGGCACTGGCAGCGCGTCCTTCGTGGTGTCGGATGCCAGCGGCGTCGACACCGGCGGGCGGAGTCGCACGAGCAGGCTCCCAACCATCGCGGGCGCCGTTTCTCCCCCGCACACCACATCGGCAATCGCGGCGCGCAGCACGTCGGTGCCCTCGAAGAGCAAGGCCAGCAGCTCCGCGTGCACCGCCTCATCTCCACGTCGCACCGGCTCGCATCGCGATTCGAGGGCATGCGCGACGCGTTCGACGGTGCCATAGCCCATCGAGCCGGCCATGCCCTTGATCGTGTGCATCCCGCGAAAGAGCGTAGCCACCAGCTCGCTCGTGTCGAGCGGGCTCGCCGCGGTGCGTCCAGCCTCCTCGAGCGCCAGCAGCGTCGCGTCGAGCTCCGCCAGATGTTCGCGCGCTTCGGCCTGAAAGAGGGCCGCATAGCGCGCCGTGTCCATCAGGATGCTCCGGGTCAGGCGGCGAGTACGCGGTTCACCGCTTCCAGCACCCGACTGGGCTGGAACGGCTTGACCACGAAGTCCTTCGCGCCTGCCTGGATGGCCTCCACCACGAGCGCCTGCTGGCCCATGGCGCTGCACATGAGGATGCGGGCGTGCGGATCGTGCGAGGTGATCTCACGCACGGCATCGATGCCCCCCATGTCGGGCATCACGATGTCCATGGTGACGAGATCCGGGCGCAGGTGCTTGTACTTCTCCACGGCCTGGACACCGGTTTCGGCTTCGCCGACCACCTCGAATCCTGCCTGGGTGAGGATGTCCCCCACCATGGTGCGCATGAAGATCGCGTCGTCGCAGATCAGTACCGTCTTGCTCACCGTGTTCTCTCCTCGGCTGAATGCAGATGCCGCGCACAGAGCGCGACCGCGTCCAGGACGGTGGCGCCAGCGGGTCCGTCCGGATCTTCCGGCGCGGCCGTGCGAACATCCAGGACACGATCCACGGCAAGCCCGATCGGCCGGGCGCCGTACTGGAGGAGGACGATCGACCCCGGTGTAACGGCACGCTCTCCGGTTCGGAGCGCCTGCAGGTCCAGCACGGTGACGATGGCGCCCCGCACGTTCACGATGCCCGCCTGCAGCGGCGGAGTGCCTGGCACGGGACGGACCCCGCCGGGGCGTACGACTTCACGTACCTGGGTCACGGGGATGCCGAAGACCGCCTCTCCGGAGGTCACGACCAGCCACTGCGGCCGGGCCTCTTCCACGCGCTCCACGCCCTCCACGCCCTCCACGGCGTCAGTCGGCGGTGTGTCGGGCAGCGGGGGGGTCGTCGGTGGTCCGATAGAATCCGAAGACATCGAGCGGGTCCTGATGCGTGGCGAGCTCCGGCATGTCGCTGAGGGTGGCCAGCGACTGACGCAGGTCGGGGGGCAGCGGCGAGCGGAGATCGATCACGTTGCCGGAGACGGGGTGCTTGAAGCGAAGCCAGGCGGCGTGGAGGAAGTGACGACGCGGCGGCAGCGCGGCCAGCTTGCGCCCGCCGCCACCGCCGTAGACATCGTCGCCGATCACCGGGTGCCCCACGCTCGACAGGTGGACGCGGATCTGGTGGGTGCGTCCACTGTGCAGGTGGGCGCGCAACAGGTCCACACTGTCGAAGCGCGCCAGCCGGATGAAATCCGTACGGGCTGCCTTCCCCCCGGGGACGACTGCCATGCGGGTTCGGTCTCGCGGATCCCGCGCGAGGGGCTGGTCGACGGTGAGGGTATCGCCACTGAGATGCCCCCAACAGACCGCGACGTAGCGGCGCGTGACCTGCCGGGCGGCGAGGGCGGTACTGAGGATGCGGTGGGAGGCATCGGTCTTCGCCACGACCAGCAATCCCGAGGTGTCCTTGTCGAGGCGGTGCACCAATCCCGCCCGGTCTTCCCCACCCCCTTCCGCCAGCGGCTCGCCCCGTCCGACCAGCGCATTCACGAGGGTACCCGACCAGTTGCCCGGAGCGGGGTGCACGACCATGCCGGCCGGCTTGTTCACCACGAGGAGATGCTCGTCCTCGAACACGATATCGAGCGGGATCTGCTCGGGGACGATATCGCGGCCGGGCGGCGGCGGCACCACCACGCCAATGCGATCCCCCTCTTCGGTGCGATAGCTGGCCTTGGCTCGCGTCCCATTCACGAGCACGTGGCCGTTGGCGATCAGCGTGGCTGCCTGCGTGCGCGACACCCCGGCGCTCCGCGCCACGAGCAGATCGAGCCGCTCACCGGTGTCGTCGTGAACCGTGACCTGGAAGGTGCGCTCCGCGCTCACGCCGCGGGGCCATCGGGGGTCGGCTGCTGTGCCTTCGCCGCCGACTGGAGCGCCTGATCTTCCTGCCAGAGGGCAATGACCAGGCACGCTGCCCCGATGGTGACGGCGGTGTCGGCCACGTTGAAGGTCCAGAAGCGCGTTGTGCCGATCCCGATGTCGATGAAGTCCACGACGCCCTCGCGCAGGCGGATGCGATCGAGCAGGTTGCCGATGGCGCCCCCCACGATGACGGGTACGCCGAAGGTAGCCAGACGCGAGGTCCGCGTGAGATCACTGGTGGCCCGCAGCAGCACGACGACGATGCAGATGCTGAGCACGGCGAAGATCCACCGCGATCCGGGGCCCAGATGCATGCCGAACGCGGCGCCGGGATTGTACGAGAGCGTGAAGCGCACCACATCGCCGATGATGCGATGCGGCATGTGCCGCGGCACCAGGTGTTCGACCGCGAGCGCCTTGGTGACGAAGTCAGCCGCCACCGTAACGGCCACGATGATCCAGAACGGGACGGTGGTGGACGCGGCGGGGCGGTCGCTGAGTGCCACGTGCGCGGCGGCCGTGCGCGCGGCGGATGGCCGAGTGTTCGACGCCATGATTACGGAGCGAGGTCGCGTGAATCGGTGGGCGACGGCGTGGCCGCCTCGCCGGCGGCGGCCTGCGCCGCCAGCTCGCGACGCTCTTCCTGCCACAGCACGAGGGCCAGGAGGAACGCGCCGCTGCTCACCGCGATGTCGGCGATGTTGAAGGTCGGCCACCGGTGCACGCCGAACCCGATATCGAGGAAATCCACCACCCCGTACTCGGAACGAATGCGATCGATCACGTTGCCCACGGCACCGGCCGCCACCAGCGCGATAGCCAGCACGCGCCGGTAATCGTCATTCTCGGTGTGCTGGTACAGACGGCCCAGAATGACGAGCGCCCCGGCGGTGAGGCCCATGAAGAGCCAGCGCGAATACGGACCGAGGTGCAGCCCGAAGGCCGCCCCCGGATTGTAGACGAGCGCGAAGCGGAACCACTCGCCGAAGACCGGCCGAGGGGTCGCCGCCAACGTCGCCTCGGCCACCAGTTTGGTGATCTGATCCAGCAGGACGATGACGACAAAAACGGGAATCGCGAGAATCGCCTTCACGTCATCCCTTCTTGGAGTCTTCCTCGCGCTGCTTGCACGCGATGCAATAACGGGCATTCGGCAGCGCATCGAGACGCTCGAAGGCAATGTCCTCGCCACACTGGTGACACTTGCCGAAGGTCTCCGGGGCCTTGTACAGGCGGCGGAGCGCCTGATCGATGTGCCACAGGAAGCGCCCTTCCTTGGAGGCGAAGAGGAACGCCTTTTCCCGCTCCATCGCGTCAGTGCCCTGATCGGCCATGTGGAAGGAGTAGGCGCTGCTGTCCCCCTCTGACGCCTCGCCGTTGGGGCCAAGGGTGTCGCTGTGATGGCCGAGCTCCTTGAGCACACGCTTGCGTTCCTCGAGCAGTCGCTTCTCGAAGTGCTGCAGCTGCTTCTTGGGCATCGCCTTGGGCTTCTTGGCGTCCTTCGTCGACGCGGTCTTCGATTCGGCCATCACGACTGTTCCCTGGTGAGTGCAAGCTGCAGCGGCCGTCCATCGACGTCGCCCGCCTGCGTTGCGGTCCACATGGCGCCGTCTCCCGGGCCGGAGAATGGCGATCCCACCTCTCGACCGAGCAGCAATCGCACGGCGAGCACTTCGTCGGCGATGCGGCTGCGATGGGCGGCCACGGCGCTTTCCAGCTCCTCGTCCCCGGCAACGGCGAGCGTGATGCGATCACTCACCTCGAGCTGCGATTCCTTGCGGAGCCGCTGCACCCGGCTGATGACCTCCCGCGCCAGCCCCTCGGCGCGCAGTTCCGGCGTAATGGTGGGATCGAGCGCGACCCCATAGCCGCCGTTTTCCTGCACCACCGCTGCCCCTGACGCGCGCCGGATGATGGCGACGTCGTCCGGGGCAATCAAGCGCTCGGCGTTGGCGACCGTGATGGTGACCGGGTTTCCGGCCGCCAGCTGGCGCAGCTGGTCGGCCGGCAGACCGGCCACGGCCTCGGCGACCTGCGGCGTCTCCTTGCCGAACTTCTTGCCCAGGGTGCGGAAGTTCGCCTTCGCCTCGAGCGCAACGAGCGCATCGGTGGAGGTGACAAACTCCACGTGCTTCACATTCAGCTCCGATGCCAGCAGTCCGCCGAGGGTGGCGACCAGGGTGGCGTCGCCCGGCACGACACATTGCATGGACGGCAGCGGTTGGCGCACCTTCACGTCGGCCACGTCACGCGCCGCATGGGCAAGTCCGGCGAGGGTGCGCAGGTCGTCCATGGCCGTTTCGAGCGCGTCATCGACAGGTGTGGGCTGCTCCCGCGTGAACGGCGCGAGATGCACCGAGGTACCCGTGAGATGGCGGTGCACGGCGTCGGTCATGAACGGTGCGAAGGGCGCGAGCAGCCGACAGGTCACCACCAGTACCTCGTGCAGCGTGGCGAAGGCGGCCCGGTTGTCTGCGCTGTCCACCTCGTAGAAGCGGGCACGACTCTGCCGGACGTACCACTTGGATACGTCGTCGTCCATGAACTGCATGACCCGACGGGCCGCCAGTGTGGCGTCGTACTGGTCGAGGTGCTGATTCACCTCGCGTTCTACGCGGGTGAGTCGCGAAAGGATCCAGCGATCGAGTGCCGGGCGCTCCGATACCGACGGGTCGGCGGCACCGGGGTGCCACCCGAAGTTGGCGTATTGCGCGAAGATCCCGTTGTAGACATTGCGGAAGGTGAGCAGGAAGCGGCCGGCCGTTTCGCGAATGGCGTTCTCGTCGAAGCGGCGCGGCACCCACACCTGGCTGGAGGCCACGAGGAACAGGCGTACGGCGTCGGCCCCGTGCCGCTCCATGACGTCCCACGGATTCACCACGTTGCCCTTCGACTTGGACATCTTCTGGCCGTTCGCGTCGAGCACCAGGTCGTTGACCACCACATGACGATACGGGGCGGCCTGATCGTTCGCGTTGTGCGGCAGGGCATCGCCCAGCGTGGTGGCGATGGCGAGCAGCGAGTAGAACCAGCCCCGCGTCTGGTCGACCCCTTCGCAGATGAAGTCGGCGGGATACTGCGCCGCCACCACCTCCCGGTTCTCGAAGGGATAGTGCCACTGCGCGAAGGGCATGGAGCCGGAGTCGAACCAGGTGTCGATCACCTCCGGCACCCGGCGCATGGTCCCGGTACCACTCCGTGCAGGCCAGGTGTACTGGTCGATATGCGGCTTGTGCGGATCGAAGTCGTCGGGGAGGGGCCGTCCGATGCGCGCCGCGAGATCGGCATAGCTGCCGATGACCTCGATCTCGGCGGGATCCTCGTCGTTGACCCACACGGGCAGCGGCGTCCCCCAGTAGCGATCGCGCGAGATGGCCCAGTCCACGTTGTTGGCCAGCCACTCGCCGAAGCGGCCGGTCCCCACCTCACTGGGATTCCAGTTCACGTGGCCGTTACGCTGCAGCAGCGCGTCGCGCACGGCGGTGGTACGCACGAACCACGACCCGCGCGCGTAGTAGAGCAGCGGGGTGCCGCAGCGCCAGCAGTGGGGGTACGCGTGCACGAAGGTCGTGGCCTTCCAGAGCACGTCGCGCTCCTTGAGCACCTCCAGGATACGCGCATCCGCCTTCTTCACGAACTGGCCGGCCACTTCGGGGACGCCTTCGACGAATTCCCCGCGGACGTTGACCGGCTGCACGAAGGCGAGCCCGTGCCGCTGACCGGCGGCGTAGTCGTCGGCGCCAAACGCCGGCGCCATGTGCACCACCCCCGAGCCGTCCTCGGCGGAGACGAACTCCTCGGGCACGATGATCTCGTGATTGCCCTGCTCCGGGTACGGCACCCAGTCGAGTGGGCGACGATAGCGGCGACCGGCGAGTTCACGACCCGTCATGGTGCCCACCACATCCCAGCGATCGGCCCAGTCGGCGCCCAGTACCCCCGGAACCCGGGCCTCCGCCAGAATGATCGTCCAGTCGGCGCCGGTCTTCTTGCGGAGTTCCGCGTACACCAGCTCCGGGTGCACCGCGAGCGCGGTGTTGGAGACGAGCGTCCATGGTGTGGTGGTCCACACCAGAATCCGGCGGCGCATCGCGGGCGCGTTGCCATTGGCATCGAGCAGGTCGAGCGCCACGTACACGCTCGGGTCCTCCACGTCGTCGTAGCCCTGGGCGACTTCATGACTGGAGAGCGCGGTGCCGCAACGCGCGCAGTACGGCAGGATCTTGTGGCCGCGCGTGAGCAGCCCCTTGTCGTGCATGGTGCGCAGCGCCCACCACACGCTCTCCACGAAATCGTGCGAGTAGGTGACGTAGGGATTGTCGTAGTCGAGCCAGTAGGCCGTCCGATGGGACAGCTTCTCCCATTCGCCACGGTACTTCCACACGCTCTCGCGGCAGCGGCGATTGAACTCCGCCACCCCCACCTGTTCAATGAGCTGCTTGCCGCCGAGCTTGGCGATCTCGCTGGGGTCGACGCCCTGCCGCTCCGCCTCTTCGCGCTGCAGCTCCTTCTCGACCTCGATCTCCACGGGGAGGCCGTGCGTATCCCAGCCGGCCTTGCGCGGCACGTAGAACCCCTGCATGGCGCGGTGGCGGCAGAAGAGGTCCTTGATGGTGCGCGCGAAGACGTGGTGAATGCCGGGGCGGCCGTTGGCAGTGGGCGGCCCCTCGAAAAACACGAACGGCTTTGCGTTGGCGCGCGCGGCCTGCGACGCGGCGAACAGCTGCTCGTCGTCCCATTGGGCGAGGATGCCGCGTTCGAGCGCGTCAGCGGTGGAGTCGGGGAGCAGCGGATACAGCACGGCGTCCTGCGTCATGAGCACCAATGGAGAGGAACGAAGCAGAAGGTCAGAGTCGCGCCAGCACGCCCCGCACCACGGCGGACAGCTTGGGTTCGGCGCTTCGGGCCACGGCAATGATGTCGGCGACGTGCGCCGGCTTCAGCGCGTCGGGGAGACACTGGTCGGTGATGATGGAGAGTCCCAGCACGCGCATGCCGCCGTGCACGGCCACGATGACTTCCGGCACCGTACTCATGCCCACCACATCGGCGCCGATACCGCGCAGGAAGCGATACTCGGCGCGCGTCTCGAGATTGGGGCCCTGCACCGCCACATACACGCCCTCGCGCAGCGTGATGCCGGCGGCAACGGCCACCTCGCGCGCCAAGCGTCGCAGTGCCGGGTCGTACGGCTCCGACATGTCCGGAAAGCGCGGCCCGAGCGTTTCGTCATTGGGGCCGATCAGCGGGTTGTCACCCAACAGGTTGATGTGATCGGCAAGGAGCATGAGATCACCGGGGGCCCACAGGGGATGCATGCCACCGCAGGCGTTGCTCACGATGAGGGTCTCGGCGCCCAGGGCACGCAGCACGCGAACCGGGAAGGTGACCTGCTGGAGCGAGTACCCCTCGTACGCGTGGAATCGTCCCTGCATGGCCACGACCGTCCGGCCGGCGAGCGTACCGCACAACAGACGTCCCTGGTGCGACTCGACGGTGGAGAGCGGGAAGTTGGGAAGCTGACTGTACTCGATGACCTGTTCGACGGTCATCTCGTTGGCGAGGCCCCCGAGGCCCGTGCCGAGGATGATGGCCGCTTCCACCGGTCGCGGGAATCGCTGACGGATGGCGAGGGCACACGCCTCGATGCGTTCGCCGGGGTGCACGGCGAGCGCCGGCTGCGCCGCCCCAATGGCCGTGTGCTCCGGCGTGTCGTGCAGCGGCGGCCGAGCAGCCAGAACGGACGGTGTCCCCGCGCCGTCGCTCACCTCTCCTCCTCCACGACGGCGTCGAGCCACGACGGCGTGGGCGTGATGTTGCGCGGCGGCAACTGACGCAGCTCCCGCGCGACGGGGGGCTCCGTGTCGCCGTCTGCCGTGCGTGGCAACGTGAAGTCGGGGATGGGCTCCTGCTCGACGGAGTTGATTTCCGCCAATTGCCGCTCGAGCTGATGGCGCAACTGCGAGACATACGCCCGCCGCCTGCGCCAAAGCCCCTGCAGCTCCTGCTGGGCACGCGCCACCTCGTCCCGCACCCCCGCCAGCTGGCGTTCGGCCTCCTGCTGTGCCTCGCGCACGATGAGTTGCGCTTCACGTTCGGCCTGCTCGCGAATCTCGCCGCGCAGCTGCTGGGCGCTGACGAGTGCCTCGTTCAACGCCTTGTCGCGTTCGCGAAACGACTTGAGCTGCTCGTGAAAGTTGCGCGCCTTCTGCTCGATCTCCTGGTTGACGCGCGCCAACCGTTCGAGCTCTTCCGCCACCTGATCGCGAAACTGATCGACCCGCGCGCGATCATAGCCCCGCAGCGCATTGCCGAAATCGTATCGGCGCGCGTCGAGCGACGTGAAGCGGAACCCCTGGAAGTTTTCGTCGGTCATTCGCTGTCCGGTATGCGTCAGGTCCGACTGCCGAAAAGCACGGTACCGAGGCGCACATGCGTGGCCCCTTCCTCCACGGCGATTTCGTAATCGCCGGACATCCCCATACTGAGCCACTCGGCCGGATGACCGGCCGCGCGCACCACCTCGCGCGCCGCGCGCGCGCCGGAGAACACGGCACGCAGCAGCGCCTCGTCGGCGTCGAACGGCGCCATGGTCAT
Organism: Gemmatimonas sp.; assembly: GCF_027531815.1. NCBI lineage: Bacteria > Pseudomonadati > Gemmatimonadota > Gemmatimonadia > Gemmatimonadales > Gemmatimonadaceae > Gemmatimonas > Gemmatimonas sp. Next base: position 192,088 of record NZ_JAPZSK010000006.1, read on the forward strand.
GACCCCGCACACCCGCAGCGACGGGAGCGCGAGCAACCGCTCGGCGGTGATGGCCACATCGGGCACGGCCACCCCGCTCTTGCTCGCCTCGCCACTCACATTCACCTGCAGCAGGACATCGAGGGTGGTGCCGACGCGGGTCGCTTCGTCGTGAAGCGCCACCGCCAGTCGCTCACTGTCGAGCCCGTGGAACAGTGCGAAGCGCAGCGCATGGCGCGCCTTGTTGCGTTGCAGATGACCAATCAGGTGCCAGCGCACCGGTACGGTAACCTGCGCCATCTTGCCTTCCGCTTCCTGCACGCGGTTCTCGCCTACGTCGGTGATCCCGGCGTCCCACACCGCTTCAACCGCTTCTGGCCCGTGGGTCTTGGTGACCGCGACCAATGTGACGTCCTGCCCGTGTCCGCCGCGCGAACGCGCGTCGTTGATGCGCGCACGCACCTCCGCCACCGCGTTCCGAACGGCCTCTGGCCGCAGCGCCGTCACGTGCTCGGAAATTGGCATAGCACATAAGGTTAGACACCGTTGCACCCCGACACAAGTAACGTGTCGGTGGGTGTCGTCAGCAGCGTGCAGCGCAGCAGTTCCTGCGCGGCATGTGCCGCCGGATCGGCGTCTGCCGGGAGTACATCCAGCGCGCCGACGGGGAGCAGATCGCGGCTCGTGCGCAGGGCCCGCAGGTCGAGCGTGGTGCGACCCGCCGGCGCGATGCTGTCGGGCGCGTACACCAGCCCCTGCAGCGCCCACCCACTCCCCGGATCGAGGCGGCGTCGGTCGGTGGCGGCGAGCAGTGTGCTCACCCGCACGGGACGTCGCGCCCGGCTGGCGCTCTGCATGACGGAGCGAAGCGCCGCGCCACTCCCCGGCCAGCGCTCCACGGCGCCGTCATCCAGCAGCCGCTGCGCCGCCAGCTGCGCACGGTACCACGTGGCGCCGAGCAATGGCACCGTGACCACGGCCACGTCCGTGCGATACTCCTCGACCTGCTGCAGATACCAGAGGGGAAAACTGTCGTTGTCGCCTGCCGTGACCAGCACCCCGGCGGGCGGCACCGCGTCCAGCAACAGCCGGGCGTACGTGCGTGGCAACGACGACACGGGCTCCCGCGTGCGGTCGGTCACCGGGCGGTTGGCCAGAACCGGCACGAGCGCCAGCACGAACGGCAGCACCGCCACCGGTGCCGGCAGTCGCCGGGCGAGACTGGCGGCCAACGCCACCACACCGGCAGCCGCCAGCACCCCCCACGCCCAGAAGGCGAGGACGAAAAAGTAGTCCCGTTCGCGGGCCTCGTGCGGTGCGCCGTCGGGCAGCACGCCGATACCGAACGTGGGCCCTGCCCGAAGGTTGAGCCACACGGCCACGCCGAGCGTGGCGGAGGCGAGGAGCACGGCCAGGCCGCGCCCGAGGCGGGCATCGAAGCGCCAGACGCGGCGCAATCCCAATGCAGCCAGCCACACCCAACAGAGACTGAGCGCCGTACGACCGAACGCCGCCGTGGGCAACGGGTGGGCGCCAAACGCCACTTGCCAGTCGGCCCACTGGAAGACGTTGGCCACCTGCAGCCAGAGCGGCGCCTGGCGCGGCCACAACCCGGCCACCTGGTACTGCTCGCGCCGGAGCACGGCGAGGAGCGCCCGCCAGGTCTCGGGGTTGCCACTATCGAGTGCCGGGTTGCGCACCGACAGCAGCGGCAGCAGCGCCACCGCGGAGAAGCCGAGGAGAAAAAGGGCCAGCCAACTGGCCACCTCGCGCCGCGTGGGGCGGGCGCCACGCCACGCCAGCACGATCGCTGCGGGGAGCGCGACCAGCAGCGACAGATGCAGCGGCACGGCCAGCCCGGCGAGAAAGGCCACGAGGGCGCGGCCACGGGCGCGCTGCCCGTTGCTGCTGCCGTGGCGGCCGGCGAACTCGCCAGCGGCGAGCATGGCGACGCTGGCGAGCATGGTGACCGCGTACACCTCGGCTTCGGTCGCGGTGTTCCACACGCTGAACATCGTGCCGGCCATCACGGCGCCTACCACGGCGCCACGGGCCCCCAGCGCCCGGGCCATCATCCAGGCCGTGAGACCGCCGGTGAGCGCTGCCGCCCATACGGAAAGCAGCGTGACCGCCCGCGGCGGTGCGGTGCCGGCGAACAGGCGGGTGGCGACGTTGGCGAGTACCACCCAGAGCGGTGTACCCGGCGGGTGCGGCACGCCGAGGGTGTGCGCCGCCGCCATGAACTCGGTGGCATCCCAGAACGTGAGATCCGGGGCGGCCGTGCTCAGGTACAGCCCCAAAAGCACCATCGTCGCCACGACTGCGGCGACGATGGATGAGGGGAGCTGGATTCGAGCCGGGGGACTCAAGCCGGCGCGCGCATCAGGCCGGGGCGACTTCGGGGCCACCCAGCAGCGGTGGCGTAATGGGACGCGGCGCGGCCACCGGTTGCGTCGCCAGGGGTGCCGGTGCCGAGGGGAAGTCGGGCCCGCTGCGCGGCGGTAGCGGCTTGCCCTCCTTGAGCACGAGAATGTCGTCGCGCGTGAGCGTCTCGCGCTCGAGCAGGCTGTGCGCAACGGCATCGAGGAGCGTACGATGCTCCGTCAGCACGGCCACGGCTCGCGCGTGCGCTTCGAACGCCACGCGCTTGACCTCGCCGTCCACCAGCTGCGCCGTCTGCTCGGAGACCTCGCGGCGCGACTGGATCTCGCGACCCAGGAAGAGCTCCTGCTCGTTGTCCCCCACGAGGATGGGCCCGATCGTGTCGGAGAGCCCCCACTGCGTGACGTAGCGCCGCGCGATGTTGGTGGCCTGCTGAATGTCGCTGGCCGCCCCGGTCGTCACGCGATTGTGGCCGAAGACGATTTCTTCGGCTGCCCGTCCGCCATAGGCCATGACCAGTCGCGCCTCGAGCTGTTCACGCGTCACGGAAACGCGATCGTCCTCCGGCAGCGTGAAGGCAATGCCCAGTGCCCGGCCGCGCGGCACGATGGTGACCTTGTGCAGCGGATCGTTGCCCGGGACCATCATGGCGCACACGGCGTGGCCCGCCTCGTGGAACGCGGTGAGGCGTCGCTCCTCTTCCTTCATGACGAGCGACTTGCGCTCGGCTCCCAGCATGACGCGATCCTTCGCTTCCTCGAGATCGCTCATGTAGATCTTGTCGTGATTCTTGCGGGCGGCGAGCAGCGCCCCTTCGTTGACCAGGTTGGCAAGATCGGCACCCGCCATGCCCGGCGTCCCGCGCGCGAGCGAGGTCACGCTCACATCTTCGGCGATGGGCTTGTTGCGCAGGTGCACCTTGAGGATGCCTTCGCGGCCACGGAGGTCGGGGGCATCGACGACGATCTGGCGATCGAAGCGGCCCGGGCGCAGCAGCGCGGGATCGAGCACGTCGGGGCGGTTGGTGGCGGCGATGAGAATGACGCCGTCGTTGGACTCGAACCCGTCCATTTCCACGAGGAGCTGATTGAGCGTCTGCTCGCGCTCATCGTGACCGCCGCCGAGGCCGGCGCCGCGGTGCCGGCCCACAGCATCGATCTCGTCGATGAAGATGATGCACGGCGCATGCGCCTTGCCCTGTTCGAACAGATCACGGACGCGCGACGCGCCCACGCCCACGAACATCTCGACGAAGTCGGATCCGGACATGCTGAAGAACGGCCGCCCCGCCTCGCCGGCGACCGCCTTGGCCAGCAGCGTCTTGCCCGTGCCCGGCGGACCCACCAGCAGTGCTCCCTTGGGGAGGCGACCCCCCAGCTTGGTGAACTTCTGGGGATCCTTGAGGAACTCAATGATCTCCTGCAGTTCGACCTTGGCTTCGTCAGCGCCGGCCACGTCGGCAAACGTCACCTTGGGGGTGTCACCGCTGAGCAGCTTCGCCTTGCTCTTGCCGAACGAGAAGGCCTTGTTGCCGCCCGCCTGCATCTGGCGGAAGAGGAAGATCCAGAAGCCGATGAGCAGCAGGTACGGCAGCATGGTGATGAGCAGGCTGCCGAAGTTTGCCCGCGGCTCCGTCGTGGCGGTCTTCACGCCCGCCTTGTACAGGTCTTCCTGCTCCTTGGGAGCGGACCCCTGCACCAGCCGCACGGTGAACCGCTTGGCCGGCCGGTTGGAGACCCGGACCTCCTGGTTGAACTGCCCCGTCAGGACATTGTCGGTGAACGTGGCCTGCTTGATGTTGCCGGCAGCCAGCTGCTGGCGGTAATCGGAGTAGCCGATTTCCGGCGCGGCCGCCTCGCGGCCGTTCCCGTACGACAGGAACGCCACCGGAATGAGGAAGACGATGATCCAGAACGCGGCCGACTTGGAATACCGCGCCCAGTTGGTGGGCTTCTTTGGCGAGGGCGTCATGTTTGGTGCCATGGGATAACCGCCTTACTGCAGGCTGGCCACGTACGGCAGGTGCCGAAAATTCTCGGCGTGATCCAAGCCGTACCCGACCAGAAATTCGTGCGGAGCATCGAACCCGATGAACCGCGTGGGATGGTGGAGCTCCGTCGCGATGTGCTTGTGCAACAGCGCGCAGATTTCCAGGGACGTGGGTTTCCGCTCCCCAAGCAGCTCGATGAGCCGATTGAGCGTGCGGCCGGAGTCCACGATGTCCTCGACGAGAAGAATGTGTTTGCCTTCCAATTCCGTTTCCGGATCGTAGAGCAGACGCACTACGCCACTCGATTCCATGGCGTCGCCGTACGACGAGGCCACCAGGAAGTCCACCTGCAGCGGCCGGGCAATGTGCCGCACGAGATCGCTCAGGAAGATGAAGCTGCCCTTGAGCAGCCCCAACACCAGGAGCTCCCCGTCGGGGTACGCTGCTGTAATGGCGGCTCCCAGCTCGCGCACGCGCGCATCGATCGCCGCCGCATCGTAGACGATACGCCGCACGGCGCGCCCGTCGAGACGGGGATCCGCGGTTACCCCGGACAGCGGTGCCCCAGAATGCTCAGTCAAACTCGCGCTCACACCGGTACCAGATCAGTTCCGGCCTCCCGGGCCGGGACGGTGCCGCAAGACCGCGGCAAACGCCGGGAACCCACATCGGTTCGCCAGCGGCCAACATGACGGGCCACGTGGGACGATCGAGCACGGGAACCCGCGACTCCGTAAAGTACCGGGTTACCCGTCTCCCTGCTGGTGCTCCGGCGGTACGAATGCGATCACCGGGCTGCCAGGGTCGTACGGTAACGGACGTCCCGGCGGGCAAACCGATGCACCACGCATCCGTGGCCAACGGCTCCACGCCAAGACGACGAATGCGCCACCGCCCGAACCGGGGCGGCAGCGCATCGACCGAGCCGGCGAACACCGGCCACCCCGAGTCACGACCGGCAGCGCGACGCACTTCGAAGATGTCGCTCCGCCCGTCCCGACGCCGGGCAATCGTGGCCCCGCCGGCGAGCCTGATGTGCGCCCCACGGCGGTCCGACATGGTAAACCGCACGGCCGCACGGGTTCCGTTGGCGTCCAGGGTGACCCCGGCGCGTGCGCAGATGGCCGGCCAGAGCACCGCGCGTCCCTCGGCACTGGTGCCCTCGAGAATTCGGGCCGGTACGGTGAGCCGAGTCCGGTCGCCGGTGAGGACCAGACCGCACCCGTCGAGATACTGCTCGACCTCCCGGCGCCAGGCCGCGGCCCGCTCCCCGAGCGCCAGCATGGCCTCTCCGAAGCCGGGCGACGCCGTCTCCAGTGCGGGGAGCAGTTCGTGGCGCACCCGACCGCGGAGAAAGCGGAGCGCGGCGTTCATGGGATCGTCGAGGTACGGCAGCCCTTCGCCTTCCACCCAGCGGGCGAGCTCCTGTCGGGACACGCCCAGCCAGGGGCGCAGCACGTCGGAGGTGGCGCCGAGCGCCGCCAGCCCGCGGGCACCGCTGCCGCGCAGGGCCCGCATGACGATGGTCTCCAGCTGATCGTCGCGCGTGTGCGCGGTGGCCACGCGGGCGCGAAAGCCCTGCGCAACCCGACGGAGAAACGCCCACCGCGCGTCGCGCCACTGTGCCTCACTGCGTCCCCCCACCCGGGCCCGCTCCCGCACCACCGTCAGCCCCAGGCGGCGCGCCTGTGCCGCCACCAGGCTGGCGGCCTCGGTGGCGTAGTCCCCGGTGGCGTGGTCGTAGGTGGCCACGGCGGCAATGCGCTGCGGCGCCCACCGGGCCATAGCATGCAGCAGCGCCATGGAGTCGCGCCCTCCGGACACCGCCAGCACCAGCGGGCCGTCGACGGCCTGCAACGCCACGTCGAGGACGGCGTGCAACAGATCGCCGGGGGCGATATCGTCGGGGGGGAGGTCGTCCCGCGGGAACTCCTGCTGCTGCCGATCCATTCCGCACAAAGCGATGGGAACGGCGTGGCGTCAACCGGTACCGCGCCGAATTCGGCGCCCGGGCGGGTCCGCGCCCCCTACCCTGCCTGCCCTGGCTCGACTACAGTTGTCAGGGTCTGGCACGCCGCCATCACGTTCGACGTCGCCAATCTTTCGTCTCCGGAGACTCACAGTGGAATCACACGGCACCCTCGGCACCATCTGGGCTTCGTTCGGGATGACCGCCTACTACATGGCGCTCACCTGGATCAATATCCTGCTCGGGCTGTTCCTGTCGCCGCTGTTCGTGATTCCCCTCACGTGGCTCAAGCAGAAGCAGGGCGGCTTCGAGTCGTAAGGCGCGATCCCCCAACGCACGAACGGCCCGCTCGGAGATCGAGCGGGCCGTTTTCCTTGTGTGGCGTCGACTGACTCGAGACCAAGAACTCGAACTCACGACTGAAAACTCGAGTGGTGAGTCGAAAGTTCGAGTTGTGGGTTGTGAGTTCGAGTCCCGGGCGGCTACGCCACCCGCGGCACCCGCCCCAGCTCCGTCGCGGAGAGCACCACGGCGTCGCTCAGCGACGTCGTGCGGCCCGTGAGATCGGACAGATCGCCACCGTGGTAGGCTTCTTCGCCGTGTTCCGCGAGGTCGATGCCCTGGACTTCCACTTCCACCGGCACGCGCAACGGCATGACCGCCTGCAGCGCATACAGGATGGCCACGCTGGCGACCGCGGCGAAGGCAATGGTGGCCACCACGGCCAGCAGCTGCACGCCAATGAGTGACGGATTGCCGTGCAGCAGACCGTCGGCGCCGGCGGGGTTCACGGCCTTCGACGCAAAGACGCCCGTGAGCACGGCGCCCATGATGCCGGCCACGCCGTGGCAGGCAAAGACGTCGAGGGTGTCGTCAAGGCGTGTCTTGGGGCGGTAGTGCAGCGCCGCAAAGGAGAAGGGGGCGGCGAGCGCGCCCATGAGCAGCGCCGACAGGGGCGTCACGAAGCCCGCGGCGGGGGTGATGGTCACCAGTCCCACCACGGCGCCGGTTGCGGCGCCAACGGCCGTAGCGCGGCCGCCCTTGAACAGCTCGAGCGCCAGCCACGCGATCATCCCCGCGGCCGCCGCGGTGTGCGTGGTGACGAGCGCGTTGGCGGCGATCCCGTCGGCCGCCAGCGCCGACCCGGCGTTGAAGCCGAACCATCCGAACCAGAGCAATCCGGCGCCCAGCAGCGCAAAGGGCACGTTGTGCGGCACGTTGGGGAGGCGCTTGAAGTCCCGGCGCGGTCCAAGGAAGAGCGCCAGCACCACCGCTGTGGTCCCGGCGGAAATGTGCACGACGGTCCCGCCGGCAAAGTCCAGTGCGCCGAGCTTGCGGAGCCACCCCCCGTCTCCCCACACCCAGTGCGCCAGCGGATCATAGATGATGGTGGTCCAGATGACGCCAAACGCCAGGTAGGCGACGAACCGCATGCGGTCGATGACGGCACCGGAGAAAAGGGCCACCGTGATGCCGGCGAACATCGCCTGGAAGGCGGCGAAGAGCAGATGCGGCAGCAGCGCCGAGTACGTGGGGTTGGGGGCACCCGTCACGCCGGCAAACCCCACCCATTCGAAACCGCCGATCCAGGACGACCCCGGACCGAAGGCGAGGCTGTACCCGATAAGGACCCACTGGACCGTGACCACCCCGAGCGCCCCGAGGCTCATGAGCATGGTGTTGAGGGCGCTCTTGGTGCGCACGAGGCCGCCATAGAAGAACGCCAGCCCGGGCACCATGAGCAGCACGAGCGCCGTGCTGATGAGCACCCACGCCGTGTCACCGGCGGACACGGTGGGCGTTTCGGCCTGCGCCGCGGAGAGAAGCGGGAGCAGCATGCTCGGTGACGACATTCAGCGAGACTCCCGCGTGGGCACGCGCATTTCGAGTTGTGTTTGCCGCATGACTTCGTCGGCGTTCACCGCCGTCAGCGCGTCGTTGTCGCTCTCGCCGGTGCGGATGCGCACGGTTCGCTCGAGCGGTAGCACGAAGATCTTGCCGTCTCCCACCTCGCCGGTGCGGGCGCCGTCGCAGATGGCCTGAATGGTGCGCTCCACGAACTCTTCGGAGCAGGCCATCTCGATACGCACCTTCTCGTGAAACTCCAGCACCACGGACTCGCCGCGATACTGCTGCACCACGTCGCGCTCACCGCCGTGCCCGCTGACCCGGGAGAGCGTCATTCCGGTCACGCCAACCTGGAATAGCGCACGTTTCACGTCGGCCAGCTTTTCCGGACGGAGCACGGCAACGATGAGCTTCACGAAAACTCCGGGCAGAATGGAACCGTGGGCAGCAGGCGCATGCACACGACTTTGTGCCAATTCTGCACGAACGACAATACAGCAGCCATTGTTTCCGCCCAAATCATTGAACACCGAAACAACCGACGTGCATTTCGTGCACGGAACAGGTCCAGCACGATCATCAGGCGCCACCAACCCGAGCAGATGCCGTAGCATTCAGGAACGCCCACCACGACCAACCCGGCCGAAGGCGCCTTGCGGAAGGCGTCTGGCCGAAGACGGCTATGCCGGCAGCGACTCGAACGATCGCCCGCGCCATGCCTTCGGGCGTCGTGCCGTACTCAGCGTAAGCCGCCAGGCGGCCCCGAGGTCGGCCAGCCACGAGAGCCAGAACGTGACGCCACGCTCGGCATAGCTGCCACGCAGCGCCCACAGCATGAACAGGCGGATGAACAGTGCCGACCCGTTCACCAGCAGCAGTGCCTTCCACAGCATGGCGTTGGGGGCATTGGTGAGGGCGATCGTTCCCGTGGCAATCAGCGCGCCGAGCACGAGCAGGATGGGCAGGGGAAGCCCCTGCACCGCCCACACCAGCGCCACGTCGAGCCACCGGCGCCACATGGGTGTGGCGTCCTTGAGGTCGAAGCTGCGCCCCCACTCGCGCCACATTTCGCCCAGCGAGGCGTACGAGCGCACCTGGATGATCTGCGAGCCATCGAGGAAGCCAACGCGCGCGCCGTTGGCGGCGAGGTGCCGCGCCAGCGTCACGTCATCGCACCACGACGTGCGGGCACACGAATAGCCCCCGTGGGCCAGCAGCAGGTCGCGGCGCGCAACGAAGCATTGCCCGTTGGCCAGCACCCGATCGGGGGGCGGCTGGGTGGCGCCCGCCGCACCGCAGCGGTACACCAGCGTGGTGAGCATGGCCGGCTGCACGAAGCGCTCGGCCGGCGTCTGGTCGCGGAACTGTGGGGAGAAGCTGGCCACGTCGTAGCCGTCCTGCTCCACCGCGTCGATGACCGCGCCCACGAGCCCCGGCGCCGGCACGGTGTCGGCGTCGATGCCGAGCACCCAGTCGCCCTTGGCTTCGCGCAGACCGTTCTCGAGCGCCCACACCTTGCCCACCCACCCCGGCGGCAGCGGGTCATCGGTGACCAGACGAATGCGCGGGTCCTTGCGTGCCGCCGCCTCCACGAGCTCGCGGGTGCCGTCGGTAGACCGGCTGTCCACCACCAGCACTTCGAGCAGTGGGGCGTCCTGCTGCATGAGCCCTTCGAGGCACGGGCCCACCCGCTTGGCCTCGTTGAGCGTCGTGACCATCACGGTGACCGTGGTGTCGCTACGCGGCGTACGGCGGGGCGCGATGGGCGGCCGACGCGAGTAGCCCGGGGCCAACCGCGCCAGCAGCACGAACAGGAGCCACACCTGCAGCCCCAGCAGGACCACGCCGATCAGGCGCCCCGCGTCGGCAAAGACCATGGGCAACGTCATCGACCCTCCCGGGGATCCGACGCGTGGCGCACCGCCGCACGATCGCAAATGGCAGTGGCCAAGGCCGGAAAGAGCAGCTGATGTGCGGGGACCATCGCGAACCAGTAGAGGTGGCTAAACAACCCAGGAGGCACGAAACGCCCCTCCTGCATGAACCGGGTACCTGCCCCGCCCGGTTCCGCCCGGCATTCCAGCCAGACGTATCCGGGGAGCCACGTCTCTGCCCGCAGCAGCAGGCCTCGTGACGGGTCGAAGGCGTCCGTCCGGCACCCATCGACCACCGCTCCAACATACCGGGTGGCAGACTCCTCCTGTGGCTCCGGCCGGCCGCGCAGGCCCAGTCCATCCACACCGCGAAGGTGGCGACTTGTCGCCCCAGGGGGTAGCCTCTCTCCATCGTTGACGCCCCCTTTCCTGCTCCCCGTGTCTCGCGCCAATCCCTCCCCCGGTCGCCAGTTGCTGTCCAACTGGGACCGCCTGCACCGCCTCCCGCTCGGCAAGCGGTTGTTCAGCTGGGCCGTGGGCTACACGGCGCCGTACACCGGCACGGTGGGTGGCGTCTACACCGATGTTCGCCCGGGTTTTGCCCGCGTCGTGCTGCGCGACCGGCGTGCCGTGCGCAACCACTTGGCGTCGGTCCACGCTGTGGCGCTCGTGAACCTCGCCGAAATGGCAAGCGGCGTGGCGCTCATGACGGCGCTGCCGCCCGGGGTTCGTGGCATCGTGACGGGGCTGTCGATCGAGTATCGCAAGAAGGCCCGCGGCCGCCTGACCTGCGAATGCGAGGCGGCGGTGCCGTCTGCCGTGTCGCCCGGCATGCCCGCGAGCGTGACACACGATGTACACGCCGCCATCGCCGACAGCGCCGGGGACGTGGTGGCCGTGGCCACCGTGCACTGGCGCCTGTCTCCCCCTTCCGCGTGACCATGCCCGCTGCTCCGCTCCCGCCTTCGCCGTTGGGCGAGACCGCGCTCACCCGCCACGCCGGCATTCGCGTGCCGCTGATCTGCGGCCCCATGTATCCCTGCAGCAACCCCGAACTGGTGGCCGCGGTAAGCAGGGCGGGCGCGCTGGGGATCGTGCAGCCCATTTCGCTCACGTACGTGCACGGGTTCGAGTTCCGGGCGGGGCTGCGCCGGATCCACGAGCTGAGCGGTGGCGCCCCCATCGGCTTCAACGCGCTCATCGAAGCCTCCAGCAAGACGTACCAGAATCGCATGGTGCGGTGGGTGGAGACGGCGCTCGAGGAGGGGGTGCGCTTCTTTCTCACGTCACTGGGCAACCCGCGCTGGGTGTGCGAGCGCGTGCATGCCGCCGGCGGCGTGGTGTACCACGACATCACCGAACGCAAATGGGCGCTCAAGGGACGTGACGGCGGCGCGGACGGCCTCGTGGCCGTGAATCGTGAGGCGGGCGGGCACACGGGGTCGCGTGATGCGCGCACCCTGTTCGACGAGATCGCCGATCTTGGCCTGCCGGTGGTGGCGGCCGGCGGTGTGGGGGAGGCGGCCCACTTCCGCGCACTGCTCGAGATGGGCTATGCGGGCGTGCAGCTGGGGACCCGCTTCATCGCCACTACCGAGTGCAACAGCGACGTGCGCTACAAGGAAGCCATCGTGCACGCGACCTCGAAAGACGTGGTGCTGACCGAACGGCTCACCGGCGTCCCGGTGTCGGTGTTGCGCACCCCGTACGTGGAGCGCCTGGGTACCACGGTGGGTCCGATTTCACGCCTGCTGTTCAAGGGACGCAAGACCAAGCACTGGATTCGCACCTGGTACGCCCTGCGCTCACTGCGGCAGCTCAAGCGCTCGAGCATGGATGGGGCCACCAGCGACTACTGGCAGGCCGGCCGCAGTGTGGACGCCGTGCACGACATCCGACCCGCGGGGGACATCGTGCGCGAATTCGCGGCGGCGCTGGAGGGAGCACCGGTCTCCCTGGCCGACAGCGACACGACGCATGCGTCGCCCCATTCATCAGGTTCGCCATCATGACCCGTTACGCTTTTTCGACTTTGCGCCGTTCAGGCGTGTGGCTCGTGTGCTGCCTGCTCGCCACACCACTCGCCGCCCACGCGCAGGCGTCCGCCCAGTCGCTTGCCACCAGGGGGCTGCGCGCGCCGGTTTCCCTCACGCGCGACAGTGCGGGTATCGTGCACATCGAGGCGCAGAACGAGCACGACCTGTTCTTCGCGCAGGGCTACAGCGCCGCGCGCGACCGGCTCTTCCAGCTCGAGCTGTGGCGCCGGCAGGCCACGGGCACGATGGCGGAAGCGTTGGGGCCGCGCTGGGTCGCGCGCGATCGGGCGGCGCGGCTCATGACGTACCGCGGCGACATGGCCACCGAACTCGCGCACTACCACCCGCGGGGCAAGGCAATCATCGAGGCGTTCGTCGCAGGAGTGAACGCGTGGGTGGACCGGGTGCGCGCCGATGCCACGCTCATGCCTCCCGATCTCGCGGCCCTTGGCATCACCCCCGGGCACTGGACGCCGGCGGTCGTGGTGTCGCGCCACAATGCGCTGGCCAGCAATGCCAGCGAGGAAGCCGGGCTGGCGCGTGCCGTGCGGATGCTGGGCAGCGACGCCGTGATGCGCCGGCGGCGCTTCGAACCGGGCAATGTGCGTCTCGCGCTGGACAGCGCGGTGGCGCAGCTCGTCGCCACGGTTGCCGATGCGCGGCTGCTGGCCGATTACAGTGGCTCGCGCAGCGCACCGTCCTTCCGCGCCGACGAGCTGGCCGCCTCATGGCGCCGGCCGACGGCGGCACCTGGCGACACGACCGCGCGTGTCGAGACCGACCGCTGGGAGAGCAACAACTGGGTGATCAGCGGCGGGCGCACCGCGAGCGGCAAGCCCATCGTCGCCAACGATCCGCACCGGGCCATCTCGCTGCCGTCGCTGCGCTACCTGGTGCATCTCAAGGCGCCGGGTTGGGATGTGATTGGCGGTGGTGAACCGGGAATTCCCGGGGTGGCCATTGGCCACAATCAGCATGGTGCGTGGGGGCTCACGATCTTCGGCATCGACAGCGAAGACCTGTACGTGTACCAGCTCGACGCCGCGAACCGCGCCTATCGCTACAAGGGCGGCTTCGAGCCGCTGCGCGTGCTTGGCGACACGGTACGCGTGAAAGGGGGCGGCGCGGTTCCCGTTTCGCTGTCCTATACGCGGCATGGTCCGGTGCTGTACGTGGACAGCACCCGCCACGTCGCCGTGGCGTTGCGCGCCGGATGGCTGGAGCCCGGTGGCGCGCCGTATCTCGCCAGCCTGCGGCTGGATCAGGCCACGAACTGGACGGAGGCGCGCGCGGCGCTCACGTATGCGCGCATGCCCGCGCTCAACTGGATCTGGGGCGATACCAGCGGCACCATCGGCTGGCAGACCGCGGGCGTGGCGCCCGTGCGGCGCAATTGGGAGGGGCTCATGCCGGTCCCTGGCGATGGGCGTTTCGAGTGGGATGGGTTGCTGCCCATCGCCCAGCTGCCGCACGAGACCAATCCCGCCCGTGGCTATGTGGGGACGGCCAACGCCTTCAACGTGCCAAGCACCTATGCGCACTTCGAGGCACTCGCGCGCAGCTGGTCCGACCCATTCCGTCACGATCGTCTGCAGCAGGTGCTGGACACCACGCGCCAGGCCACCGTGGCCAGCTCGGGGGCGCTGCAGCACGACGCCTACGCCCTGGCGGCAGAGCGCCTGGTCCCACTGCTCGATCACGTGACCGTTCCCACGCCGTTGGCCAAGGCGGCGCGCGATACGCTAATGGCGTGGAATCGCGTGCTCGATGCCGAGTCGCGGGGCGCCGCCATTTACGTGGCGTGGGAGCGCCGACTGGCGTCGCACACCGCGGCGCTCGTCGTGCCGCCCAACGCACGCCCGCTGCTGCGCACGGTGCCGCTGTCCCGCGTCGTGGAGCTGCTCACCCGCCCGGACTCCTTGCTTGGCGACCGTCCGGAGGGCACCCGCAACGACGTGCTCGTCCGTGCGTTCACCGAGACGATCGACGACCTGCGCCAACGCTTCGGCGACGACCTGAGTGGCTGGCGCTACGGGGATGCGCGCTTCCATCACGCGCGCATTGCGCATCCGTTGGACGCGCTGGTATCCGACTCGCTGAAGCGCGTGCTGTCGCCGGGTCCGGCACCGCGCGGTGGCTACGCCAATACGCTGCTGGCCACGAGCAATGCCGACAACCAGAATCATGGCGCCAGCTTGCGCGTGGTGATGGACGTGGCCGACTGGGACGCCGCGCTGGTGACCAACACGCCAGGTCAGAGTGGTGACCCGCGCAGCCCGTTCTACACCAACCTGTTCTCGTCGTGGGCGCAAAACCGCTTCCTGCCCCTGCCCTACTCTCCTGCGGCCGTCAAGCGACAGGCCGCGGAAGTCGTGGTCCTCACCCCCTGAGCCGGCGATCTGTCCGCCCATCGCCGCTCCCCCTTCGTCACCCGTTCATCTGCTCCCGGAGACCTGCTCATGCTGTCGCTCACGTTGCCCGTCGTCATCGCCGCCGCATCCCTCGCGTCCACGCCGTCGCCGTCGCCTCGCCCGACGTTTGCGCAGCAGGACATGTCGTTCTTCATCACCAGCGTGGGGTCCGGCGACGGCGCCAACCTCGGTGGGCTCGAGGGGGCCGACAAGCACTGCGCCACGCTCGCCGAGGCCGCCGGCGTGCGCGGCAAGACGTGGCATGCGTATCTCAGCCAGCAGGCCGTGGGCGGCAAGTCGGCGGTCCATGCGCGCGATCGCATCGGCAAGGGCCCGTGGAAGAACGCCAAGGGCGTGGTGGTGGCCACGAGCGTGGACGATCTGCACAGCGAGGCCAACAAGCTGAGCAAGGACAACAGTCTCACCGAGAAGGGCACCGTGGTGAACGGCCGCGGTGACACGCCCAATACGCACGACATCCTCACCGGCTCGACGCTCGACGGCCGCGTGCAGCCCGGTGACGGCGACAGCACGTGCAGCAACTGGACGAGCAATGCCGAAACCGGCAGCGCCTCCGTGGGCCATCATGATCGTCAGGGGGGCGGCGCCAACCCCACCAGCTGGAACTTCGCGCACGCCTCCCGCGGCTGCAGCCAGAAGAACCTGCAGGCGACGGGCGGGAACGGGTTGTTCTACTGCTTTGCGGTGTAACTGCGCGAACGGCTGACAGCGGCACTGCATACTGCGGTTACCTGCAGACGGCAGACGGCAGGAACCACAGCACGCAGACGGGAGCAATGTGGTAGAAAAAACGGGCGCCCCCGCTTCGCGGGGCGCCCGATTTCCTTTGTGGTAGGAATATCAGGAGCGGCGCGCAGCGCACGCTCCTGTGTTGTTCTACCGCCGTGCTGCTTACTGCGTGCTGTAGTTCCTGCCGTCTGCCGTCTGCTGTTGAGCGCAGTAATCCGTCACGCAGTAATCCGTCACGCTGTAAGCCGTCCCGCCGTTACTCAGTTCGTACCCGGCTTCTTGTCCTGCAACCAATACGCAAACCACTGCCGCAACCGCCCCAGCCGGTCCACCAGCAGCCACGGTTCTCCCGCGCGGCTCAGGTCATGGTTGGAGCGCGGGTACCGAATGAGCTCCACCGGCACCCCCTGCTTCTTGAGTGACATGAACCACATCTCCGCGCTCCCCATGGGCGTGCGATGGTCCTCCTCGCTCTGCACGATGAGCATGGGCGTCTTCACCTTCTGCACATAGCGGATGGGCGAGAGCGTGTCGTAGAGCGCCTGGTTGTCCCACGGCTTCCCATAGAACTCGAACTCGGTCAGCCCCTGCGCATCGCTCGACCCGTACCAGTACGTCCAGTCGGTAATGGTGCGGTCCGTCTGAATGGCGGCGAAGCGATTGGTCTTCGTCGCCATCCACGTGGTCATGAAGCCACCGTACGACCCGCCCGTGGCCCCCAGCTTCGCGCTGTCCACATCGGGGCGCGCCGCCACGATGTCCACGGCCTTCATCAGGTCCTCGTAGTCTTCCATGCCCCAGCGGCCGCGCGTGCTGTACGTGAAGTCGGCGCCATAGCCGCTCGACCCGCGCGGGTTGGTGAACAGCACGAACATCCCCTGCGCGGCGAGGTTCTGGAACTCGTCGAACCAGCCCTCACCATACGCCGAGTGCGGACCGCCGTGGATGTAGATCACCATGGGGTACTTCTTCCCCGGCTCGTAGCCGTACGGCTTCATGAGCCAGCCTTCGATCTCGAGGTTGCCCACGCTCTTGTAGGTGAAGCGCTCGGCGTCGCTCCACACCACGTCGGCGTTCACGGCATCGTTGAAATCGGTGAGCTTGCGCTCGCCGGTGCCGTCGGCGTTGGCCACGAACAGCTCGGTGGGCCTGGTCATGCTGGTCGCCACGTACGCCAGCACCTTGCCCGCCGCGTCGTAGCTGGTGCCGCGAATCTGTCGGCGGCCGCCCACCAGCTCCTTCGGCGCGCTCTTCCCGGCGAGGTCGGCGCGCAGCACGGCCGAACGACCGCCAATGTCGGCGGTGAACTGGATGCCCGTACGCAGCCAGTCCATACCGCTCGGCTCGAACTGCCAGTCGCCGAGCAGGTTGCGTGGCGTGCCGCCGTTCACCTCGACCACGAAGAGGCGGGCACTCTTCGTACGGCCAGGGCGGCCAATGAAGGCCAGCTGCTTGCTGTCGGGAGACCAGGTGAGATCCGACTCCGCCCCCATCCAGTCGGCCACCTTGCGCGGCGTCCCCCCGTCCACGCTGAGCAGGTAGATGTCGGCCTCGTTGCGCTCGGCCTCGTCGCGCACCTTGTCGTAGGGCAGTCTGGCCAGCGAGTCACGCTCGAGCTCCACCACGCTGTCGGGGCGCAGGCGCGCGTCGGCCACAAAGGCCACCCACTTGCCGTCAGGACTTACCACCGGGCTCCGGTGTGAATACGCCACGTTCGTGATCTGCTTCTTGGCCGTATCGCCCACCAGCTGCTTGAACAGCTGCTGCGGGCGCCAGTGGCGCGCGACCCGGCGCCCCGGCACAAAGCCGGTGGCGTTGTTCTTGTACGCCATGTCCACCACATGGCGGCCGTCGAAGCGCGTGGGTACGGCGGGGCGCGTAATGGCGTCGAAGGGCGGCCGCGCCATGGGCTGCTGCTGCGCGAACGGGTCACCAGCGGGCACCTGCGGGGCCGGCGCTGCCGGCTCGGCGAACACCGCAAAGGCGCCGGTGGCCGGCATGGTGCCGCTGGTCGGATACCCCGGCACCTGCATGGCCTCCCCGCTGGGCTGGTCGAGGCGGATGGCCCACGTGTTTCCCGTGCCGCCGCTGCGCGACGACGTGAAGAACAGGTAGCTGCCGTCGGGGCTCCAACGCGGGTTGCTGCTCTCGGTACTCGGCGCCGTCCACCGCTGCGGCTCGCCGCCGGCGGTGTTCACCACCCACACCTCGCTGTGCCGGCGATTATCCCCTTCCACCGCGCGGGTCACGGTCATGGCCACCCGCTTGCCATCGGGCGACACGGCCGGTGCGCTCACATTCACCACGCGATACCAGTCGCCGAGCATCATGGCGCGCGGGCCCTTGGGGAGCGGTGTGGCGGTTGCGGCCGATCGTGCGGCCGCGGCGCCCTGGGCGCTCACGGCGGCCGGGACGAGGAGCAGCTGGGGGGCAAGCGCGAGCCAAGCGGCGCGGCTCCGCATCGGGACAAGACGTCGGATGGGCATGGACGGGTAAGGAGGGGGCCGCTCAGGAGGGGCGGCGGAATCATGGCGGGCGGAAGAGGCGGTGGGCAACCCTGCCTGACATACGCCCGCCGTAGGTGGTGTGCTGCCGGTCTTGCGCCAACTTCGCTGCCCCGAGTCGATTGGCGGCGCCGCCGACAGGGCAGGATTGTGACATTTATCCCAATTCTCTCTTGCCCTTCCGTGGGTATCCCCCTACCATGTTCGGCATCGCGGAGGAGCGGCCGCGTAACCGACCCGAGGTTCGTCCCCGGCAGCCAGCCGGTGTGCCGATTCGCAGGGGCGGCGCAGCAAATCGGTGGTAGTTCACGCCCGATGTTCCACACTTACTCGAGGAGGTGATCAATTGTCTAGTTCCTGTCCCTTTGCCGGCTCGTCCTGGGCAGCAGATCTCCTGATCGGCGCCCGGTAACACGGGTTCTTCCGGTTCAGGGTCTCCTCGAGCCGGCAGGGAAATCATGAAGGGCCGTCCCGTTTTCGAACGGGCGGCCCTTCGTCGTTCCGGGATAACCGGAGGCGCGGAGGTGGGGAGGCGCAGAGGTGGGGAGGCACACAGCAGGCCCCTCTCCCCCGTCAGCGCCTGATCGTTGCCAACGCCCCGTCGAGTTGGCGCACGAGTGCGGCGGCGAACTCCACGCTGCGGCGATAGAAGGCGGGATCCACCTTGTCGACATCGTCGCCCGGCTTGTGATAATCAGGGTGATCCTCGACCCCCAAATACAGAAAGGGGATCCCCTTGGCGTGGAAAGCGCTGTGGTCCGACGAGCCCGTCCAGTCATCGCCGGGCTTGAGATCCCTGGTGTCGTGTCCGAAACGCACGGTGACCTTGGACGCCGCCGAGGCGGCCTCGGCCAGCGGCTTGAGAAACGGATAATGCGAGGTGCCGGCCACCCAGAGCGCGCCGGCATCCTGCCGTGCCACCATGTCGAGATTGAGGTTCGCCGCGATGCTTTCCAGCGGAATGGGCGGCGCGCTCACGAAGGCGCGGGCGCCCTGCAGCCCCATTTCCTCGGCATCGAAGAACACCAGCACGACGTCGTGCTGCGGTGGCGCGCGCATGAGCCGTTCGGCCACGGTGAGCAGCGCCACGCACCCACTCGCGTCGTCGTCGGCGCCGTTGAAGATCTCCCCGTTGCGTACGCCGAGATGGTCGTAGTGGGCGCTCAGCACCAGGGCGCGTCCCGAGCCGGAGCGCCCCGGAATGCGGGCCACGATGTTCACACCGGCCATGCTGTCGGCCCCGGCGGCGCCACGGGCGCGAAAACGGAAGGGATGCTCGAAGCGTGCCCCCACGGGACGCACACCCATGGCGTGCAGTTGCTGCACGAGATACGCGCGCGCCCTGGCGCTGCCGGGGGTAGCGGTGCGGCGCCCCTCCATGCTGTCGGCCGCCAGCACGGACAGGCGTTGCATGAGGGCAGACGTGACGGAATCGCTGGGCGGCGGGAAGGGCTGCGCGGCGAGGGGCGCTACGGCGACGGGCGCCACGGCGATGGGCGCCACAGCGAGGGAGGCTGCCAACAGGAAGGACCGGGACGCTCGGATCGACACGGCAACGGGGGTGGGATGGTGAGGGTGCGGGGTCATTGAATCCATACCCCACTCTGCCCCGTGAGTCGCGCCCGCACCACGATGCCGGTAGGCGTGGTACTCACGGTCATGATCTGCACGTCGCGCACGCTGCTGCCCATGACCACACCCGGGGCGAGCGTGCCATTCAGTTTGGTGAGCAACTCCGCACGAGCCGAATCGAGCTGCGCCCCAAGCGGCACCCGGCCGCCGCCGGTGGCACGGCGCACCGCGAACGCCACAAGCGGCGCCGCCAGGGTGGCCTTCACCCGCGACAGTGCCCCGCGGCTCTGCAGCGTCCAATCCAGATCATCGAGGCGCAGCTCACGCGTGGCGGCATCCCATCGGGGTCGTGACAGGAGCTCCAGGCGGCCACGCAACGCGCCCGACACCGCGAGGTCCACGAGTACCGTATCGCCCTGGCCGCGCACGAACACACTGTCCACTCGCACACTTTCGTTGCGGGTGTCCTCGGTGAGCAAGACCGTGGCCCGTCGTGCCAGCTCCACGAAGGGCAGTTCCACGGTCACCGGAACAGAGAACTCTGCCGGCGCCGTGCCAAGCGCCAGCGGCGGCAGGGGGCGCGTGCGCACCATGGGCTTGCCGCCGGCAACCACGCGCGGGCGCGCATACAGGACCAACGTGGTCGTGATGTTCACCCCCGCTCCCACGAACGGGGTGACCCGCACCGCTTCGGGCTCGAGCTGCAGCCACAGGCTGGACGCGCTGTCGAGCGCCGTCGGTTCGAGAAAGCTGCGCCAGAGCGAGTCAGCCAGCGGCCGAAAATCGGCGACCAGCGGAATGGTGCTGTCGGCTTGCGCCGCAAAGACCCGCAGCTGGCGGTCGACAATGCCCTGCAACGTTTTCGATGCGTCCACGCCGAACGCCGTCACCAGACACGGATCCTGCAAGGTGGCGGCGAGCCGACTGTCCTGCGCGCCAATGCGCCAGTCCCGACGCCAGTAGAGCGCCGTGCTCATGGACAGTGCGGCACGGCGCATCGACTCCGGCGCGTAGCCGCAACTGGCCACGCGCGCACCACCCACTACGCCAAGACGGGCGCGAAAGGCAAGGTCCGTGTCGATGAGCAGCCTATTGTCGCGGCCACGCAGGCGCAGCGGCTCCCGCCGGTATACGTACTGATGACACACCAGCCCACCGGCATTGGCGCACAGGGCCGCGGTGAGTGAGTCGCGTGCCGGAAAGAGCGAGTCGAGCGACGGCACGAGCGCGCGCAGCACGTAGGTGACCTTGACCGGCACTACGGCCAGTTCGCTGCCGCCCGCCGGTGCCGCCGAAGGCGCGGGCGCAGGCACCGTGCCGGCGGACACGGGGCTGGCCGGCAATGGGCGCGGTGTGGCGGCGCCGGAGGGCGGCCCGGCAGCGCGCGCGCAGGCACCCGCCAGCACGAGCGAGGCCAACGCCAGCGACGGTGTGCGATGGCCGCGCCCGCTCATGGGCCAGGCCACCGCAAGGCGTTGCCCGACTCGGGCACGGCGAGGGCTACCAGCGCCGTTCCGCCCCGGTCCAGTCGAGGAAGGCCCCCGTTCGATCAAGCGGGAGGCGCTCGACCTGCATGAGCAGGCCGAGCGCGGCTTCGTCGATGGGCACCTTGAAGGCCGGGCCATCGGGCGTCGTGGCGTAGTTGCCCGGGTTGCCGATCAACACGGCGATGCGCTCCTCGGCCAGGTCGTGGGCGAGGGTGCGCATGTACATGTGCAACGCCGCCGCGCTGGTGCACGTGGCATAGTCGGCCCCTTGCGACTTGCCTTCGAGGGAGCCCAGCCAGCTGCTCACGGCGAGCACGCGCGCGCGATCGCCGCGGGCCAGCCAGGGCAGCAGCGTGCGCACCAGCAGCAGCGGCGCCACGGCATGACGGCGCAGATGCTCGGTGAGTCCGCTGCCGGTGAGTGTCTGCAGATGTTCATCGCGCTCGGTGCTGGCGAGCGTCTCGTGCGGCCCGGGCTCCGCCGGGCCGATGACCACGAGATCCAGCGAATCGGTCAGTCCTTCCAGCACCGGCGCCACATCGGCCACGCTCGACGCGTCGGCCGGATCGAGTGGCAGCAGTTCCAGCCCGCCGAACTCTGCGCGCAGGTCGGCCAGAATGGGTACGCGTGCGGGATTGCGGCAGCAGGCATACACACGATCGCCGCGGATGAGGCTCTGTCGCACGAACTCGACGCCCAGTGGCCGCGAGGCACCGGTCACGAGCGTGCGGCGCGCACTGGCGGCGCTCACGCCACCTCCCGTGCACGACGCGCGATGACGTCGGCGACCGCCCGCACCGTGGCCTCGATCTCCACGGGCCGGTTGGCGTGGGCAAAATCGTCGCGCTGCTGATGCAGCTCCACGAGCATGCCGGGATCCTTGAGGACGTGTCCGGTGAGCACCGCCACCACGCGATCGCCCGAGCGGATCACGCCACTGCGTACCAGCTGCCGGACACCGGCCACACTGGCGGCACTGGCCGGCTCACATCCGACGCCGGCCGCGTCCACCTGCACTTTGGCGTCGATGATCTCCTCGTCGGTCACGCTGAGGACGAGGCCATCCGTATCGCGAATGGCCCGCACGGCACGATCCCAGCTGGCCGGATCGCCAATACGAATGGCGGTGGCGATGGTCTCGGCCTGCACGCGGAGGCGCTCCCGGAAGCTGTCGCGAAACGCCTTGGCAAAGGGGGCCGCCCCGGCGGCCTGCACGCTCACCAGACGCGGCATGCGGTTGATGAGCCCCAGCGCGTGCGCTTCGCGCAGCGCCTTGCCGAAGGCCGCCGTGTTGCCAAGGTTGCCGGCGGGGAGCACGATGAAGTCGGGGACGGACCAGTCCATCTGCTGCAGCAACTCCAGCACGATGGTCTTCTGCCCCTCCACCCGCCACGGATTGATGGAGTTGAGGAGGTAAATGCCCAACTCGCGTGACGCGTCCTGCACGAGGCGCAGGCAGTCGTCGAAGTCGCCGCGCACCAGCAGAGTGGTGGCGCCGTAGGCGAGCGTCTGCGCCATCTTGCCAAGCGCCACCTTGCCGGCCGGTACGAACACCAACCCGGGAATCCCGGCCTGGGCCGCGTAGCTCGCCAACGAGGCACTCGTGTTGCCCGTACTGGCACACGCCACGGCGGTGGCCCGCGTGCGCACCGCTTGCGTGGTGCCCACGGTCATGCCGCGATCCTTGAACGAACCGGTGGGATTGTACCCCTCATGCTTGAGCAACAGGCCGTCACATCCGGCCCAGGCGCTCACGCGCGTCCGGGAGAGCAGCGGCGTGTTGCCCTCGGGATGGCTGGTGATGGCCGCTCCGGCCGCGGGCATGACCACCTGCTCAAAGCGCCACACGCCGCTGGCATGTCCGGCGGGGCGCGCACAGCAGTGCTGCGCGAAGGCGTGCCGCAGGGCCGCTGGTGCAGCGGACGCGCCCATGCTGTCCACCGGCGCCCGGTGAATGATGGCGAGCAGGCCGCCGCAGTGCGGACAGGCGGGACTCGCGTCGAGTTCGTGCCAGTCGGCACCGCACACATCGCAGCGTTGCACACTGTGCTGCCCGGGCGCCTCCTGCGCGCCCAGAAAGATCGAGTCGTTCGCTGCCATCGTCAGGCCGGGGTAAGCTGGAGGATGTCGTTGAGCACCCCCGCGGCGGTTACCGCAGGACCTGCCCCGGGGCCGGTGATCACGAGGGGATGCTCGCGATAGCGCATCGTGGTAAACACGATCTGATTGTCGGTGCCGCGCAGTCCGGCCAGCGGATGCGACGGCGGGACCGCCTGCAGCCCCACCTGCACTCTGGTGCGCGTCGCGCGCAGCACATAGCGCAGCACGCGCCCCTGCCGGGTGGCCGCCGCCTGCCGCGCGGCCCATGCCGCGTCCTGATCGGCCAGCGTGGCCTTGAAGCGGGCCACCGGCATGGAGCGGAAGGCCTCGGGCACGAGGCTCTCCACGGTGACATCGTCCAGATCGCCGGTGAAGCCGATGAGCCTCGCGAGGATCAGCGCCTTGCGCGCCACGTCCATGCCGCTCAGGTCGTCGCGCGGATCGGGTTCGGTGTAGCCGCGCGCCATGGCGTCGCGCAGCGCCTCACTGAAGGGGCGCCCCTTGCCGATCTCCGTGAGCAGGAAGCCAAGCGTGCCGCTGGTGCACCCTTCGATGCGCAATACCTTGTCGCCGGTTTCGACCAGCTTCGCGTAGCTGTCCATGACGGGCAGGCCAGCGCCCACCGTGGTTTCGTGAAGAATACGCGCACCGTGCTGGGTGGCCAGCGCCCGCAGCGCCTCCACCTCCACGCGTGACGCGGAGAGCGGCTTCTTATTGGCCAGCACCACGTCCCAGTCGGCGGTGATGGCTTTCCGTACGGCCGGCAAGGTCTGATCGGCGGTCAGGTCCACCAGCACGGGACGCGATAGCGCGTGCCGCGCAATCTGTGATACCGCCTCGGAGGCCGTGGCCTTGATGGCACCGGGGATGGCCATGAGCGATGCCCCCTGCTCCTTCAGCGTCACCGCGTTGAGCAGCTGCTTGGCCGAGAGGCCATCGGCGTTGAAGAGGTACCCGCTGCGATCGACGAGCCCCACAATGGTGGGCTTCACGCGACGGCGGGTGCGCGGCAGGATGCGCAGCAGCTCACGACCGATCTGTCCGACCCCCAGCAGCACCACATCGAGACGATCGTCGTGGCGTACGCCGCCGCCGCCGATCTTGTCGAGCTGGAACTCATCGTGTACCGCGCGCGCCGCCTGTTCAGCGTCCTTTTCGGTGATGACGACGGAGATGTTCAGCTCACTCGACCCCTGCGCAATGGCCACGATGTTCACGTGGGCGCCGGAGAGCGACGAGAACATGCGGGAGGCAATGCCCGGTGAGCCTGCCATGCCAAGGCCGACCACGGCCAGCGTGGCCATCCCGCCCTTCACCTCCACCCCCTCCAGTTCGCGACGCGCCACTTCGAGCGCGAAGGCCTCCTCCAGTGCGGCGCGGGCCTGCGCCCCACGTTCCGCCGGCACGCACAACGAGATGCTGTGCTCGGAGCTGGCCTGCGTAATGAGGGTCACGCTGATGCCCGCCTGCTGGAGCGCCGCGAAGGTGCGCGCCGCAATGCCCGGCACCCCCAGCATGCCGTTGCCGGTGACGGTGACCAGCGCCTGGCCGCGCACGATGCTGAGCGCCTTCACGGGATAACGCTGCAGCGTGTGCCGCGTGCTGATTTCCGTGCCGGGGGCGTCCGGCTCGGCAAACGGGCGCACGAATACCGGCACCTGAATACGCGCCAGCGGAATGAGGGCGCGCGGGTGCAGCACCTTGGCGCCGTAGTAGGCCAGCTCGGCCGCTTCGCGCACATTCAGCTGCGGCACGATGCGGGCACTCGGCACGAGGCGCGGGTCGGTGGTCATCAGCCCGGGCACATCCTTCCAGAGCGTAATGCGCTGGGCCTTGAGGGCCCGCCCGAGTACGGTGGCCGTGAGGTCGCTGCCACCGCGCCCCAGCGTGACGAGGGCGCCGTCGGGACTCGCCCCCACGAAGCCCGGCACCACGGGCATCACGCGCCGGCGCAGCAATGGGGCCAGCCGGTCGCGCACCCGCCGGTCGGTCGCTGCCAGATCGGGAAAGGCGTTGCCGAAGACGCCGTCGGTGACGATGAGCTCCGCCGCCTCGACGTACTGAGCCTTGGCGCGGCGCGCCTGCATTCCGGCCACCACCAGCCGCGCGGACAGCTGTTCCCCCCGCGCCACGAGAAAGTCCCGCGTGCGCGGGGTGAGTTCGCGCAGGCTGGCGACCCCGTGCGCGAGGGTCCGCAGCTCCGCAAAGGCGTCCTCCAGCTCCTCCACTAGCACGGCCCGGGCACGCCGGGTGGGAATGATGCCCTCCGCCACGGCCACGTGCCGGGCCTCGAGGCGGTCCACCGCGGCGTCGGCAGCCCGGAAGTCGCCGGCGCGGGCCGATTCGGCCATGGCCAGCAGGGCGTCGGTTACCCCGGCCAATGCCGACACGACTGTGACCACCTGGGAGGGGCGCGGCGTCAGGATAAGGTCGATGGCGTGCCGAACCGCAGCGGCATCGGCCAGCGACGCCCCGCCGAACTTGAACACGTCGACAGCCTTTCGCCGGCCAGAGGAGGCCGAACGGGGGGAACGGGATGGGGAGGCGGTGCGTGCTGGCATGGGCTCAGAGATGACGGGACGTCCCGCGTAACGGGGTCGTTCCGACACTAGCCGCGGCTGGTGTGCCTGTCCACACCCTGCGCACGGGGCATACTATTCCCGTGTGCGGGTGCTAAACTGAAGCATCCCCGTTTTCAGAAACAAAGACCACCTTTCATGACACTCCTCGTCGACGCGCCCCAGATTCCGTTCGTGCAGGCCCCGGGCACCCTCCCCGGTCGCATTGCCGGCCTGGCCCAGCTGGCTCAGAACCTCGCCTGGAGCTGGAACCGCGACGCCCGCTCGCTGTTCAAGTCCATCGACGAGTCGCTCTGGAACCGGACCCGCCACAATCCGATCCGGCTGCTGCAGCTGGTCCAGCCCGATCGATTGGACGCACTCGCGACCGACCCGGTGTTTTGCGCCCGCTACGACCGCGCCATGCAGTGGCTGGCGGCCGAGCGGTCGGACGAGCACACATGGTACGCCCGTACATTTCCCGAACTTCGTGGCAAACCGGTCGCGTACTTCTGTGCCGAATTCGGCATCCACAATTCGGTGCCCATCTATTCCGGTGGGTTGGGCGTGCTGGCCGGCGACCACCTCAAGACGGCGTCGGATCTTGGCGTCCCGCTGGTGGCGGTCGGCATTCTCTACCGCAACGGATATTTCGACCAGCGCATCCGGGTGGATGGCTGGCAGGAGGACAGCGACGCGCGCATCGAGTTCGACGGGGTACCGCTGGTGCCGCTTCCCGGGCGCGACGGGGCCCGCCATCTGGTCACCGTCAACACCTTCGGGCGCGACATTCACATTCGCGTGTGGAAGATGCAGGTGGGACGCGTGCCGGTGTACCTGCTCGATTCGGACCTCGAGGTCAATCACCCCGAAGACCGGCCCCTGCTTTCCAAGCTGTATTCCGGCGGGCCGGCGATGCGTCTGCGGCAGGAGTGGCTGCTGGGAGTGGGCGGCGTGCGCGCGCTGCGTGCCCTGGGGATCGCCCCGGCGGCGTGGCATGCCAACGAGGGGCATGCGGCCTTCATGATGGTCGAGCGCGTGCGCGAGCTGTGTGCCGGCGGCCTCGCGTATCGGGACGCGGTGAAGCAGGTCCGCAACGCGAGCGTGTTCACCACCCATACGCCCGTCCCGGCGGGTCACGACCATTTTTCGGTGGACGAAGTGCGGCAGTGCGCCAACGGCTACTGGAACGAGATGGGGATTGATGCCGAGACGTTCCTGCGCATCGGGTTCCACCCCGAATCCGGATCGGGCGTGTACCACATGACCGCCGCCAGCGTCCGTCTTTCGCGCCGGGTCAACGCGGTGTCGCGCCGCCACGGGATCGTCACGCGCGAGATGAGCCGCTCGCTCTGGCCCACTCACGACGCGGAATCGATTCCCGTGGGGCACGTGACCAACGGCGTGCATCTCGCCACGTGGATGGCCACCCCCATCATGACGATGCTCGATGAGCATCTGGGGCCGGCGTGGGGGCACAGCAACGACCCGGCGCTCTGGGAGCAGGTGCTCACCCTCGACGACGAAACGCTCTGGTACACGCACTCGCGCCTCAAGAACACGCTCATGCGCCTGGTGCGGGAGGAGGCGCGTCGGGCCTTTGCGGCGCGTCAGATGGAAACCACGCAGTTGGTGGGGGCCGGCACGTTGCTCGACCCCAACACGCTCACCATTGGCTTTGCGCGGCGCTTCGCCACGTACAAGCGCGCCAACCTGATCTTCCGTGATGTCGAGCGGCTGCGCCGCCTCGTCACGAATGCGCAGCGGCCGGTGCAGATCGTCTTCGCTGGCAAGGCGCATCCAGCCGACAATCCGGGCAAGCAGGTGCTGCAGAACGTGTATCAGTTCACGCGCGATCCGCAGTTCGAGGGGCGCGTGGCGTTCGTGGAGGATTACGGCATGCACCTGGCCCACCTGCTCGTGCAGGGGGTGGACCTGTGGATGAACCTGCCGCGAGTGCCGCTCGAGGCGTCGGGAACCAGCGGCATGAAGGCGGCGCTCAACGGCGTGCCGCAGCTCTCCACCGTCGACGGCTGGTGGGAGGAGGGTTTCGAGGGGAACAACGGCTGGGCCATCGAGCCCGAAGTGGACGACGACAACGGCATGAACACCGCCAATCGCCTCTACGAACTGCTCGAGCAGGAAGTCGTCCCCCGCTTCTACGATCGCGACAAGAACGAACTGCCGCGCCGCTGGCTCACGATGATGAAGCACGCCATTCGTGTGGGCGGACAGCAGTTCACGGCGCGGCGCATGGTGGAGCAGTACGCGCGGGCCTACTACGCCCCCGCCATTCTTGGCGATTCCCTTCCCGACGATCCGCCACTCGCCTGAACCGGCAACGTGGCCAACGAGACCGTTGCCTGCTGTACGTTCCCGCGTCGATTCACCACCAGTTCCGTGAATCGGCGCGGGATTCTGCTAGAATAGAACGATGACCTCCCCCATGAAGCCCACGCCCAGTTGGGGCTCGCCACTAGTGCGCGCTCCGGAATCGGGTGCGCCCACCATCGTGCACCTCACGGCGGAGTACAGCCCCTTCGCCCGCTCCGGCGGGCTGGCCGAGGCGGTCATGGGACTGGCCAATGTCCAGGTGCACGGCGGCGCGAATGTGGTGGTCTTCCTGCCGCTCTACCGCACGGTGCGCGATTTTGCGCCCGATCTCGCGCCGCTCGGCCGCCCCATTGCCGTCGACCTCGGGTTCCGTCGCGAAGAGGTGCGCTTCTTCCGCGAGGTCAACGCGCCCAAGGGCCCCAAGGTGGTATTCGTCGACATCCCGTCCGCCTTTTCGCGGAGCGGTCTGTATGGCGAAGGGGGGCGTGACTACGCCGACAATGCCCGCCGCTTCGCGCTCTACTCGCGCGCGGTGCTCGACGCCATTCCTCGGCTCATCGCGGGCCCCGTGCTCGTGCACGCGCACGACTGGCACGCCTCACTCGCCCTGCTCTACATGCGCAGCTATGCGGAGTTGCGGGAGCGATTCGCCGGCACGCCCACGGTGCTCACCGTGCACAACGGGGGCTATCAGGGGCACTTCCCCCCGGCCGCCCTCAACGACTGCGGCATTCCCCCGGAGCGGTTCACCTTCCGCCACGCCGAATGGTACGGCAAGGTGAACTTCCTCAAGGCGGGGCTCACGCACGCGGACATGGTGGTGACGGTCAGCCCCAATCACGCCGCCGAACTGCGCACGGCCGACGGTGGCTTCGGCCTGCACGAGGTCTTCCAGTGGCTGGGCAACCGCTTCACCGGCATCGTGAACGGGATCGATCAGGCCGTATGGAATCCGGCAGACGACGACCAGATCACAGCGCCCTACAGCGATGTTGATCCGACGGACAAGGCGCGCTGCAAGGCGGCGCTGCAGCGCAGTTTCGGGCTGCCGCAGCGGAAGCGCACGCCACTCTTCGGCTTCACGGGACGCATGGTCAAGCAGAAGGGACTCGACCTGATTCTCAACTCGCACCTCGTGTGGACCCTGGATGCACAGTTCGTGTTTCTCGGGGCCGGCGAACAGCGATACGAACAGGCGCTCACCGCCCTCTCGCGCGCACGTCCGCGCCACGTGGGGGTGCAACTCGACTTCACCGACCGGCTCGAGCACCGGCTCATGGCCGGCGCCGACCTGTTCCTCATGCCGTCGCAGTACGAACCGTGCGGCCTTACGCAGCTGCGGGCGCAGCGTTACGGCGCGCTCCCCATTGGCCGACGTGTCGGGGGCATTGCCGACACCGTTGAGGATGATGCCACCGGGTTCCTCTTCGACGCGTTCGAGCCGACGGCCTTCGATCGGGCCATCTCGCGGGCACTCGCGCGCTTTCATGATCCGGCCGCGTGGCTACCGCGCATGCAGACGGCCATGCGCCGCGACTTCAGCTGGCAACGCTCGGCCGAGCGTTATGCCGAGGTGTATCGGCGCGCCACCGACATCGCGCGCCATCACGCATGAGCGAGGGCGCGCATCACCTCATCGTGCACCAGCACCTCTATCAGCCACCGCGCGAAGATCCCTGGCTGGAGCTGGTGCCGGGCGAACCGTCGGCGGCTCCCGACCACGACTGGAACAGCCGCATCAATCGCGAGTGCTACGCGCGGCTCGGTCGCGCCGAGGCGTTTCGTCGTGATCCGCGCGCCGTGGCCCGTGATGCCGACGCGCGTTCCGGGCTGGCCCGCGTGGTGAATCTCTACGCGTGGTGCTCGTTCGACGCAGGGGCTACGTTGTGCGAATGGCTGGACAGCGAAGCCCCCGACTCCATGCAGGCCATGATCGCCGGCGATGCCGCGAGCGTGCGGCGCTGGGGGCACGGCAATGCCATTGCGGCACCGTATCACCACGTCATCCTGCCCCTCGCGTCACCACGGGATAGGCTCACGGAAATCCGCTGGGGCATTCGCGACTTCCGTCGCCGCTTCGGCCGTGAGCCCGAAGGGATGTGGCTCCCGGAGTGCGCGGCCGATGAGGCCACGCTGGAAGCGGTGGCCGCCGAAGGTATCGCCTTCACGATTCTGGCGCCGTATCAGCTGCACGGTCATCAGGGGGAAGGCATGCCGGTACGCTGGCGCGCCACCACCGGACGCGGCGCCTCCGGGCGTTCACTCACCATTGTGCCGTACGACGGCTCACTGGCCGGTGACGTGGCCTTTGGCGGCCTGCTGCGCAATGCGTATGCGCTCGCGGAACGCTTCATGCCCTATCGCGGCCAGACGCTGGAGGGGCCGCGCGGCACGACGCTCGCCACCGACGGCGAGACGTTCGGACATCATCACAAGTCGGGCGACTCCGTGCTGCTGGAAGCACTGGCAATCGTCGCGCGGCAGTCGGGCACCCGACTCACCAACGCGGCCGCCCTGGTGGCCAACCACGCCCCGATACACGATGTGCATCTCGTCTCCCCGTCGGCGTGGAGCTGCGCGCACGGCGTGGAGCGCTGGCGCAGCAACTGCGGCTGTCGTCTGGACGGCGGCAAGCCGCCGCTGCAGCAGTGGCGCGGCCCCTTACGCGCCGCCCTCGAACAGTTGGCCGCTCAGATGCATGCCGTGTACGAGCACGAGGGCGCCGCGCTGTTCGCGGACGATCCCTGGACCGTGCGCGACCGGTACGGCGATGCGGTGGCCGCCGACGGCCCGCTGCTCGAGACCTTCGCCAGACAGGTCATGCGCGCCGGGGCGACCGACAGCGAAGTGCGACGCGGACGTGCACTGCTGGAACTGCAGCGTGCGGCCCTGCGGCTGTTCACCTCGTGTGCCTGGTTCTTCGACGAGGTGGATCGCATCGAGGTCCGACAGGTCCTGCGCTATGCCGCGCGCTGCCTCGAGCTGAGCGGCGTCGCGGCGCGACTCACCCCGGAGTTCGTGCAGTGGCTGGCACCCGCCACCAACGGCCGTCCCGACGCGCCGAGTGCCGGTGACGTGTTCGTGCGGGAGGCACTCCCGCACCGCGATCCAACGCTGTGCGTGGCCGCCGGAGCCATGGCCGCGGCCAGTGCCACCGTGTCCGGTGCCCCATCGCGTGTGGGAACGTTCGACGTGCAGGTGGAGGCTGGGGAACCGGGGTGGCATGTGCGCACCACGCACCGGCGCACCGGCGCCACCGCGTCCTTTTTCGGCACGGTCGAAGGCGAGGGCCCCTCGCTGATCGTGCGGCTGTTCAACGCTGCCGTACCGAACGAGGCGCCGGAGGAGGTGCGTCCACACGAGTTCCCCGAACCGTTGGCGCGCGCGGTGCTCACACAACGCACCGACAGCGATCACGCCCTGCTGGCGCCGTTGTAGTCACCCGGCGCCATGCAGGGAGCGCCAACCGGGAGCGCCATGCAGGGAGCGCCAACCGGGAGCGCTGCACGCGACGACGAATCAGTCGAGTGCCGCCCAGTGTATGTGCAGGCCGGCAAAGAGCTGCCGGTCGAACGCCGGCGTCCACAGCGCCGGCCGTTGGTTCAGCAGATTGTTGCCACCCACGGACAACGTGGCGGTGGGGGTGATGCGCAACCGCCATTGTGCATCAACCGACAGCAGTGCGCCCTGGCGCCCGATGACCCCGGGCGCCGTGGAGAACGGCCCCGTAATGGGGGCGCCAGCGGGGATCCCCACGAGCGGCGCTCCGCCGGTGTAACGCACCGAAACATCGCCGGCGAGCCCCTGCAGCACCGCGAATTCCCGCGACGCACGGAAGCGCGCCGTATGGCTGGCCCGGCGATTGAGGGGGAGCCCGCTGGAGAGGTTGCGCGCCCGCAAATAGTCGTACCCCACCGTGAACTCGGCTCCCAGCAGATTCATCCGCGCGTTGGTCTCGATCCCCTGCGTGCGCGCACGGGACACGTTCACGTTGGCGTAGGTCTGGAAGCCGGCGGCGTTGTCTCCGCGATAGCTCCAGTCGACGAGATCCTTCACGTCGTTGCGGTACGCTTCCACATCCAGCGACCAGCGCAGCGACGGGGCCCACGTACCGCCGGCGCTGCCGCTCACCGAGCTCTCGGGACGCAGATCGGGATTGCCCACGATCTCGTACCCACCCGCCGGGTTGAAGAAGGTGTAGCGAATCTCCTTGAAACCGGGGGCCCGGAAACCACGCGCCACATTGCTGCGGAAACGCAGCGCCGGTGTCGCCTGCCACGCCAGCCCCACCGACGGATTGGCCGTGCTCCCCCACAAGGTGCTCGCGGTGTACCGCGCACCGGCGGTGAGCAGCACGTTGCCCATCGTCCACGAATCGCGCGCGAACACTTCGCTGATGTTCTCCCGCGCGCTGTCACCATCGACCTTGTCGGGAGCGACCAGCGTGCGCCGCGAATGCTGCACCCCGAGATCGAGGGCATGACGCCCGACCACCGTGGTATACGCCACCAGATACCGTTGCTGCCGCTCCTGCTGTTCCACCGAGTCGGCAGAGCCGCGAATGGGCAGCAGCCCGCGGGCCTGACGGTACTGGTAGCTGAAACGCTGCTGGAACGACCGTACGCGCAGGTGGCCACCCAGCGCCGGCCCCTGCACTTCAGCGAATCCCTGCGCACCGCGATTGTCGATGAAGCCGTTGAAGCTGGCATCGAGCGGAAACCGCTGGCGCTCCTGCGAGCCCTGCACGTCGAGACGCGCGGTCCACTGCGACCCGAGCGCCACGCGCACGTCACTACGCAGGTCGAAGATGCGGTTGAACGTGGACCCTGCCGCGTTGTAGCCGGTCACCCGATCGCTCTGCCGCCAGCCGCCATTCACGCGATAGCCTACCCGCCCCGCTGTGTTGCTGATGCCCAGCGAGGCTTCCTCGCGCCCGAGTTCCCCCTGCCGCGCCACACCGTCCACGGTGAGCGTGCGCGTGGGCGCCGCCTGCACGATGTTGATCACACCGCCCAGCGCGTCACTGCCGAATTCCACACTGCTGGGCCCCTTCGTGACTTCGATACGCTCGGCGGCAATGGTGCTCAGTCGCCCGATGTCGCGGCTCTCCACGAGCGAGCCCGCCACCGGCTCACCATCCACCAGCACGAGCACGCGCGAGTCATCGAAGCCACGGATGGAGATGCTTGTCTTGCTGGGAGGCGCCGGCAGCTCCTGCATGCCGGGCAACTGCCGCAGCAGCTGGTTCGCCGATACTGCCGCCACGGCATCGATTTCCTTGCGGTCGACCACCGTGACGCTGCGCGGTGATTCACTGGCACGAATGACGCGCTGGCCCATGGTGGTGGTGAAGACCGGCAGCACCGTGGCCAATGGTTCGAGTGCGATACGCCATTCACCCACCAGCCGTTCGGGGGTGACCACGAGGCGCTGTTCACGGTAGCCGAGCATACGCACCAGCAGCGTATCACCGGCGCGGGAGGGCGCGGCAAACCGCCCCTCGCCGTCGCTGCGGTGCCGCACGTTCCCACGCACCTGGCGCACCTCTGCCGACGCCACGGGGGCTCCGTCGGCACGCGACACCACGACGCCGCGCACCTGTGCAGCAGCGGTGGCCGGCGCCAGCCCCACGGCCAACGCCATCATCGCCACGACTGGCACCAGCTGACCCGCACACCGCATCAGCACCGAGCGGAACTCAGCGGATGCGCGCGTAGCGAATGGTCGGGAATCCGGCGGCTCCCGTTGCGCTGTAGTAGTCGATGAGCTGGAACTTCCAGACCCGTGTGCCGACCCTGGCGAAATACGTATTGAACGCCGGGTGCAGACGCTGCTGCCCGGTGAGGTCGTAGCGGAACGGCGCGCGAGGATCGAGGATCGAGTTCGGGATGGGGCCGAGCAGCTGCGACAGGAAGGGCACGTACTGCGGTGCGTCGTTGGCCACCGTTACGGCGGCAAAGGTTGGCGACGCGCCCCCCGGGTTGGTGCCCACGTTGCATGCCGTGTTCACCGTGATGGCGAGGCGCGTCGGGTCAGGGTTGAACTGGAAATCCCAGTTGCAGCCGCTGGGTGTGACGACGCTGTTGGTGGCAAGGCTGATCGCGCGCGTGGTGGTCCCGGGCACGACGACGAGCCGCTGCACGGCCCCGAGCGCCGTCCCCGTCTGCAGCCGCGACTCGAACACCACCGAGTCGGTGGCGCGCGTGCGATTGAATCCGATGGCGGCGTTGCGGAACACGGCAAACTGGCCATTGGCGAGGCGGATCTTCCAGAACTGGCCCGCGTTTGCCACGGGGACCCCCCCCAGGACGATATGCCCCTGCGGGTTGTCGGCGAGGCGGTCGGTCACGAACAGACTGTCGGCCGGCACCTGCGCGTCGCGCAGCGCGTCGAACGCTGCGAGCGTGTTGGCCGGCGTGAACGCCAGCACCTGCTGCGCGGTGGCATTCTGATTGTTGGCCAGCGTGAAGCCCAACACCGTCTTGCCGGCGCCGGTGGCCGGCGAGGCCAGCCGCACCTCGAACCGACGGAGCGCCAAGTCCCAATCGGCACTGCGTGGCACCAGCCCGCCGGAAGCAAAGCTGAAGTAGACGAGCGTGTCGTTACTGCTGGCGTTGAGCGGCGCGGTGGTGACCACCTCGTTGAGAGCCGGCTCACGACCGAGCGCGCCCGGGCCGGTGAGGTCGGCTTCGCCTTCGCAGGCGGTGAGGGTGAACAGGGCAGCCAGCGTGGCGACGGTATGGCGCGCCTGTCGGCGGCGGAAAAGCGCCGTCCCGGCAAGGGTCGGCGGCGTCGGAATCGTTCGGGAAAGCACCATGCCCGATCCTAGCAAAGCGGTCCTGCGGGTGGCATTCGTAATTGTCCGAGGGGTGACGTAGGGTATTCCCCTCCCCCCTAACCTTGAGCGCATGTCCCCCACTCCCCCTGCCCGCCCGGTCGTCGTCATCACCGGCGCCAGCTCCGGCATCGGCGCGGCGCTGGCAACCCGCCTGGCGCCCACCCATCACCTCGTGCTCGTGGCCCGACGCGCCGAGCCGCTCCGCGCGCTCGCCGGCACGCTGGGGTCCCCGGACGTCGTGACCGTCGCGGCCGATGTGACCGTGCGACAGGAGGTCGACGACATCGTCGACACCGCACTCGCCCGCTTCAGTCGCCTCGACGTCTGGGTGAACAATGTCGGGCGTGGCATCACGCGGGCGCCGTCGGCGCTCACCGATGCCGACGTCGACGACATGATGCGGGTCAACGTGAAGAGCGCGCTCTACGGCATGCAGGCGGTGCTCCCGCACTTCCGTCTCGTGGGGCGCGGCCACGTGATCAACGTGTCGTCCATGCTGGGGCGGGTGCCCACGGCCACCTTCCGCTCGGCCTACAGCGCGTCGAAGCACTTCCTCAACGCGCTCACCGCCACCCTGCGTACCGAAGTGCAGGAGACGCACCCGGCAATTCAGTTCTCGCTGGTGAGCCCCGGCGTGGTACGCACCGCCTTCGGCAGCAACGCCCTGCACGGCGGCCCGGACTCGCACACGCTCCCCAACTCACAAAGCGCCGAGGAGGTGGCGGAGGTCATCGCGCAGGTCATCGCCGATCGCCGACCGGATGTGTACACCCGGGCGGGGATGGCGGAGATGGTCGGCAGCTACCTGCGCGAGTTGGCCACCGATCCCTGATCACTACGGCGACGCCGACCACTTACGCGAGTGAATGCAGCGGGGGTGGAGTAAGCGGAAGCGTGAGAACGAAGGTGGTACTGGGAAGGGCCCCGGTATCCTCGACGATGAGCTCTCCACCCAGGAGTCGGGCCAGCTGCCGAGAGATACTGAGCCCCAGCCCCGACCCGGGCTGTGGACTCTCCCCTGCCGGCGCGCTCTTTCGCCAGAACGGCTCGAAGCAATGCTCCCGGTCGGCGGGGGACAGCCCTTCCCCTTCGTCCTGCACGGTCACCCGCACGTTGGCCAGCGACGGGGACTCGGGCCTTTCCAGCACCACATGCACGATGCCGCGGTGGGCGTACTTGATGGCGTTCGTGATGAGATTCACGACAATGCGTGTCACCTTGCCGGAATCGGTCTGCAGCACCACCGAGCCAGGAATGGGCGTGAAGACCACGGCCATGCCCGCCTGCTCAGCGAGCGGACGTGTCATGGCGATGGCCTCCTTCAGCACTTCGCCAAGATTCACCCGTTCCAGCCGTACCTGGTCCACCCCCGAATCGATACGTGCCTGCGCCAGCAGATCGTCGATGAGCGACATGAGATGCCGACCCGACGAGTGCATACGATTCAGCCGATGCTGTGCTGCGTCGGTGCTTCCGTCCAGGGCGCCACGGGCGATCACCTCGGCGTAGTTCATGACGGCGCTGATGGGTGACCGGAGTTCGTGACTCACGTTCGCCACGAATTCGGCCTTGTCGCGATTGGCCTTCTCGGCGCGTTCCCGCGCCTCCCGCTCGGCCACCTTGAGATGCGCACGCATGATGGCTTGCGCGCACATGATGCCGAGGGTGGTGACGAAGGCCCGCTCGTCCTCATCGAAGACGGGCACATGCGGCCATGTCAGCCCCAGGACCCCACGCAGTTCACCGTTCGCCCACACCGGCACCACGGCGGCAGCCCTGCCCCCGGCGCGGCGCAAGCTTGCCCCCCATTCCGGGAACTGCCGTTCCGCTTCGTCGACATCGAAGAACAGTGGCTCGCCGGTCCGGGCAACCTGTGCGAAGGGCAATGGCGAATCGAGCGTTCGCCACTCCAGCAGGTCACTCACCTCGGCGTCCACGCCGACGGAGTGTACCACGTGCAGACGGGCGGCCGGGCCCGGAAGCGCGGGCGGCTGCCCGGGGAGCGGGGGAAAGTTGCCCAGCGTGACCACGACGGCGCCTGTTGCCCCCAATGCCGTGAGCGCCTGCCGCTCGATGAGGTCGGCGGCAATCTCCGGCGTCAACGCGTCGGTGAGGGATCCACTCAGGGTGGACAGTGCGCGCAAACGCAAACTGGCGGAAGACACGGGTCCATCACCGCCAGTACCACCGCTGCCCGCAGCGCTGGGAGGAACCGGTCCCACCATATTCAATACCGGAATGCCGTTGGCCGACGGCCCGTACACCATGTGTGTACGCAACCGGAGACCTCACCGACCAAGATTTCCCACTGGGGGAATATACCGCCGCCATGCTCCGGTAGCGAGCGAGAGAACGCCTACGGCGAGAGACCCTACGGGATCGATTGCCCCCGCACCGCCGGATTGGCCTCGGGCCTGAGCCGCGCCGCCGCGACCGCTTTCACCGGCCGCTCGAAGGTGTCGAGAGACGGACCGAGTGTGGGTTCGCACACGCCTTCGGCGGTCTCGCGGATGAGCTGGTCTACCACGGCGCGAAGGTCTCCGGTGCGTGCATAGGTGGCCAACTGCCGCTGTGCGCTCGACCCCTCCTCCATGATGCGGAAGGCATACTCGACTTCCTTGCGGGTACCGAGCTCATCG
Source organism: Gemmatimonas sp. (assembly GCF_027531815.1). NCBI lineage: Bacteria > Pseudomonadati > Gemmatimonadota > Gemmatimonadia > Gemmatimonadales > Gemmatimonadaceae > Gemmatimonas > Gemmatimonas sp. The sequence goes on from NZ_JAPZSK010000006.1 coordinate 229,359, forward strand.
AGCACGTCATCCAGGAACCACTCGATGAGCTCACGAATGAGCACCGGCGCCTCGAGCTCCGTCTTCTTGCCGAAGTCGATGAGCTTGCCACCCAGCCCGTAGCGCACGGCGCGCCACTTGTTCTCCTCGATGAGGTCGGAGGCGTACACGCGGAACGTCATGTTGTCGCGGCGCAGCTTCCACATCTTGGCGACTACGGCCTGCAGCATGGCGGCGATGCACACCGCCTCGTCCACACGCGTGTTCACGTCGCAGACGCGGAACTCGAGCGTGGGGTAGAGATGGTGAGGGCGCACATCCCACCAGATCTTCGATCCGTTGGGAATGGAGCGCGTCTTGGTGAGCGTATCCACGAGGTCGGCGTAGTCGCTCCACCCATTGAGGATGCGCGGCACGCCGGTCCGCGGGAAGTTCTTGAAGACGATGCTGCGGTAGGAATGCAGCCCGGTGTTGCGCCCGAACCAGAACGGCGAGGAGGTGGATAGGCAGAGGATGTGCGGCAGGATGTAGCGGGCTGCGTTGAGGCAGTCGATGCGGAACTCCTGATCCTCGATCCCCACGTGCACGTGCGTGCCGAAGATCAGCAGCCGGTGCGCGAGATCCTGCAACTCCGCCTTTACGCCGAGGTATCGCTCCTTCGGCGTCATCTCCATGTTCATCCAGTTGGAGAAGGGGTGCGTTCCGGCCGAGGCGATGGTGAGACCGTGCTCGCCCGCGGCGCGGATGACCAGTCCGCGCAACTTCACCAGCTCGGTGCGCAGCTCGGCAATGGACGCGCACGGCTTGGTGCCGATCTCCACCTGGCACTGGTGCAGTTCGGCCTTGACGTCGGCTTCCGTCGCAAAGGCACTCTGCACCAGCGAATCGAAACCGGGCGACAGGTCGCGCGTGACCGGATCGATGATCTGGTACTCTTCCTCAATGCCGACCGTGAGGGTGGGTCCCTTCATGGCGCCCCCACGCCCATGCGGGGCGCATGGGAAACGGGATTGTTGGCAGCCGCCCAGGTAGCCGCTGCGTCGATGAAGGCGCCGAACAGCTGCCGCGTATGTGGATCGCTCATTTCGAACACCTCCGGGTGCCATTGCACCCCCATGCAGAATCCATCGGTCTGCCCTTCGATCGCCTCAATGAGCCCATCGTCGGCGGTGGCGGATACCAGCAGGTCGCGGCCGAGCGTCTTGATTCCCTGATGGTGCATGCTGTTCACCGGGCAGCGGACGCAGTTGAGCATCTGCGCCAACCGACTCCCCTCCACCACGGTCACCTCGTGCGCGATATGGTCGCGCTCGAAGCCGGCGGTGGGGAAGAAATCGTGCTTGTGGAAGGTGGAGTTTTGTGATGCCAGGTCCTGCCACATGGTCCCGCCCTGCGACACGTTGATGATCTGCAGGCCGCGGCAGAGGCCGAGTACCGGCTTGCCCTCAGCGATGGCCCAGCGCACCAGCTGCAGTTCCACGAGGTCACGGGCGGGGTCGAGATTTCCACACTCCGGGCGCACCGACTCGCCGTACTCGGCGGGGTTGATATCCACGCCGCCGGGGATGAGCACCCCGTCGAGGCGCTCGTAGATGGCCCGCAGCGTGGGGAGATCGTCGTCGAGCAGCGGGATCATCCACGGCACGGCGCCGGCCGCCGTGGCCGCGTGGAAGTACCGCTGATTCATGACCCAGCTGGAGGGGAGCGCCGGCGGGATGCCATCTATTGAATGCAGCGTCTGCGTCGTCAGCCCGATCGTGGGGCGGTACGAGGGAAAATCAGCGGACATCAGCGCGACTCGACCAGGAATGTGGGGACGTTCGAACCTCCCCCCGCCGTGACGTTGAGGAGCGGATCCGTGGCAATGCGGGTCAGGCACCCGTTCACCGTGGTGCCGTTGGCGAGGAACGGCGCCGTGTCGAGCATGCGCTCGCCAATGTGCAGCGCTCCCTCCACCATCGCCGGCCACAGTTCGCTGGGTACCTCCACCCGCTCCTGCACGATATACGGCTCAGCAAGGGCTGTCTCGATGGCCCGTTGCCAGGTGGCATCATCCACGGTCCAGCCCAGCACAATGCCCTTGCCGCCGTACTCATCGTTGGGTTTGAGGACCATCGACTCCCGCCGTGTCGCGATGAACGGGAGCAAATCGACGGTGTGCTCCCCCCCCGCACTGTCGCGATACTGCGTGTGTCGCGCCTCCACCACACGGGTCCACGGCACATGGGCCTGCACCGCGGCGTGCTCGTCGGCGGAGAACAGCTGAGCCTGGCGCTCATCACTTAACACAGCGAGTGAGGCCTTTTTATGCAAAAGCTTGCAGCGAAACGGGTTGACCATGCACACCGCACGCGCTCTCACCGCCTGAACGACTGGTGAATCGAGGCCACATCGGGTAACGAGCTCGTCAATGAGGACGCGCTTGTATATGAACGTGACCGGCCGGCCGGCAACCGTGAGCTGCCCATTTCGATACTCCGCTTCACGCGGATCACCGATGAAGACCGGAATCCCCCGCGCCTGCAACTCCCGCTCGAAGAGCACGAATTCGCTGTAGGTGGGGACATCGCGCCAATCCAGAATGCACACCTGCGGGAGCTCCTTGGTGCCCCGCCATTCTCCCCAGGCCTGCAGCAGCGCATCCACCACCCCCGCGGCAGCGGGAATGGGGAGCACGATGTGCTCGCGGGTGAACGCCTGCATCCCGGGCAGTGCCAGGAAGGCGCGCGAAAGCGCATCGTTGTACGCCGCGCCGGCCGGCGTCTCGGCGTTGTACTCGGTGAACTTGAGGCCGGTTGGGCCCGCCCCGGACACAAAGAACGCGTCCAGGCGCGAAGTGGGACTGGCCGTCCGGAACCCCGGATCGGCATGAATCACCTGCTCCTCCCAGCTGGTCAGGCCGAACTGCGCCCGCAGCCCCGCGTCAGCCATGGCCGCCAAACGCACCTTCTCGAACGCCGATCCCACCAACGCGCAGGCCTTCCCCAGCAACCGATACTCAGCGAGCGACAGGAAACGCGGCCGCAGCACGCCGCACAGGGGCCGCTCGCCAAAAAAGAGCCCCTGGTCACGAAGCTGCTGTATCAACACGGCTGCGGAATCGGCCGCGAGCGAGCCGGTAGCGAGCGTGTCGTGGTAGCGGGCGACAGTTGCCGTGGACATCGCTATTTCGTGATCAGCGACGACGTGGACGCGGACACGCCGGGGGCAGACGTTGCCTGCCCGGACGATGGCGCCGGCGGTGCGCCGATGATGGGAACGGCCCCGTCGCCGGTGGCGAGAACGGGGCGCGGCGCCGTGGCCAGGCGGATTGCCAGGTCGGCCATATGCTCCACCACCCAGTCGAAGTAGCTCGGGGTGAGCGAGTTGATGTCCATGTCCGGCGCCGGATTCATGAAGTCGATCGCGTAGGGAATGCCGTCCTTCACGGCGAACTCGACCGTGTTCATGTCATAACCCAGCGCCCGGCACAGGGTGAGGGCGTCGCGCACGCACCGATCCTCCAACGCCTTGCCCAGATATCCCGGGTCAGGGATGTAACGACGCTGCCCAGGATCGTAGGGCATGGGAAGCACGTATTCACGCCCCAAGACCATGCAGCGGACGTAGGCGTCCCACTTCACGAACTCCTGGACCACCATGGTCAACAGCCCGCTGCTGTTGTAGTGCTGCAGCAGTTCTTCCATGGAATGGCACACGTACACGTCACGCCACCCGCCGCCGTGCGCATCCTTGAGCACACAGGGAAAGCCGATGTGCTCGGCCACGCCGCGCCAGTCGAGGGGGTACGACAGGTTGCGCAGCGATTCGGTATGGGAGATCCCGGGGATGTAGTCCTTGTTGGGGAGGACCATCGTCTTCGGGTGGGCGACCCCGTTCTGGATGGCCAGCGTGGCATCGTAGAACTTGTCGTCGGCCGACCACATGAACGGGTTGTTCACCACCGTCACCCCCATGCGCGTGGCATGCTTGAGGAAGGTGCGGTAGAAGCCCACTTCGTGGCTGATGCGGTCAATGATGAGCGTGTACGGCACGGGCTGCCCCATGCGCGTCGCGTCGAGCTTGATGTAGTCGGCCGACACGCCGCTCTGGCGACGGTTGACGGCGTCGAGAAACGCCGGCGGGAACGACCATTCCCGGCCGACGAGCAATCCAATGCGCGGTTCGATGGACACGATGATGGCTCCAATGGCAAGACGGGTGAGTATCGCCACTATGGGGACTTGCCCGTCCGTCCGCCAGCAGCGCGGACGGTGCAGCCTGATCCCGGCGCATGCTGTGACAAAGGCTGTGCGAGGCTATTCCCGGCGGTCCGAACGCGGCAGGTGAGCGAACTCGACCGTTACGCCACTGGCCAGGACTGGTGCAGTCCGCTGCCTCGGAAAGCCTGTGTTGGCAAACAAGGAAAGAGCAGTTTTGTGAGCAACTGCCGTGTGGACAAATCACCCCCTGCCGCCCGAAAACGGCAGGGCATCACGAAGCCGTTTATCCACAGGGGGGCTGGGCGCAGGTGCGGTCCCAAACGCCACTTACGTGGTTTTCCACACGCTTTCCCACACATATCTACAGTGCTGTCAACAACTTAGGAGGCAACCAGCGTATTGCGTGGGCGCCTGGATCGTCATAACATCCCCGCCCATCGACGACGCGATTCACTTCGGGAAATCGGTGGTCACGTTCCTGCCCCCTCACGGAATAGAGCTATGCACGTCGTCGCCATTGACGCGCCAATCGGTCCGATGGAGCTCGCGCCCATCACAAGCCTGCCAATCCACACGGAAGTGCGTGCGGACCGAATCAGTGCGTTCTGGACGGATGATGACCGCTACGTAGTGCGATCGGAGGGCGACCATGGCGTCGCCTGGTATCGCATCGACGCCGAACAGGAGACGGACGTGGAGGCTGCCATGGCGGCCTCCCTCGAGGCCCGGCGCGCCCTTGGCGCCCTCATGGCCGACATCATCCCCCTGGGTGGGGGGCGCGTGGCGTTTCCGGTGGGCAGCACCGGTCGTCGCGTGTATCGGGTCTGGCGTGCCGCCAAGGGCGGCACCGCGCGGACTAGAATCCTGGGAGTTCGAGCTGCGCGGTCACGCCGCCTGCCAGCGTAACGCCGGCAGCCTGCAACCACGCCAGCAGTACGTCCTGCCCATGATCGCCTGCCATCGCCGAGCGGGCTGCACTGAGATGCAGCTTGAACTCGGCACTCACATCGGGAAGCGTCCGTCTCAGCACCGCCACCGTGAGCAGCTCGGTGGCGTCGGCCAGATGCCGGATGGCGAACTCCGTCATGCGCGCGCGCAGCGCCGCCGCATTGTGCACCGGTCCGTCGCCGGGCACCTCGTGGTCGGCCCGGCGCTCGCGGAATGCGGCCAGCCTGGAACGGGTGGCGGAGAGCATGGGCAGCTCATCGCCGGCGTTATCGGGGAGCACGGCGACGGGCGCCCCCATGAGGCCCAGCCAGGCCATCCAGAGGGTGCCACGGGCGTACGGCTCCCACGGCTCGTGCTCGAGCCGGTGCGCCAGACGCTTCACCGTATCGGCAATGTGCGCCCGGGCTTCCCACCAGCGCACGTAGGCATCGGTCTGGCGGCTGACCAGCGCCAGGGCGCCCAGCTTGAGCGCCCACTTGACGGCGGATTCGCCGTCGTCGAGCGGCGGGCGCAGGGCGGCGGCGCACCGAAAGGCGCGAGCCGCTCCCAGCGCCAGTACGGCCTGTGCCAGATCCCTGGCCGCACTGGGGGTGGGCTGCAGAGCGGCGTCGAGTTGGCCGAGGGCGGCGAGTTCGTAGGCGGTGCCCAGCAGGGCCAGCCCGTCGGCAATCGGCTCGCCGAGTCCGTCGCCGTCGCGCAATGCCGCCGCGTCGGCGCGCTCCAGCAGCAGCGCGCGGCGTTCGGCGGGAATGGCGGCGACGGCCCAATGCTCATCGAGCGTGGTCCGGGCCAGTTCGGCCAGGGCCCGCGCGGCGAGGTCACGATCTGCGGCCGGGGTGAGGACGGGCATCCAGCCTCCGTAAGGGGAGAGCTCGAACGGGGTCCTGCGGGGAAGCGAGCACGAACACCGTAGCGACCAGCCGGTCGCTGCGGACTGCGTACGACGGCCGCGCGACCAGAATCGGGAACGCGGCCGGCACCACCGAAACACCAGCACCAACCAACGCACCAGCAGCAGCATGCGGCTCAGCCGCACGCTGTGCATCGCCATCACTGTCGCATTTATGTAACAGCTCGGCGTCTGTCAAGGGTACTGTCGCGATTCTGTCCGCAGCAGCCCAGCCAGCCGCCCTCTCCGAGGAAGTCGCGTGGGATTCGAGTCGTCGCAGGTGGCACGTCGTCGGTTGGCCGCCCTGGCCGCAACCAATGGCCGTATTCAGGAGGCGCTCGCGCCCTCCCAGTTCCCGGGGTTGAGCGCGTCCGCCAAGGGGAGCCCCCTTGGCCCGCGTGCCGATCGTCCTGATGCGACGAGCGTGCCAGCCTCGAGCGCGGCGCTGGTCCAGCACCTCGATCATCTGGCGCACGACATCATGACCACCCCCGGCGCTGGCGGCGCCCTCATCGCGGCGTATGCGGCGCAGGCCCGGGCGCTTTCGATGGTGGTGGAGGCGGCCCGTCGGGCGGGCACGGGGCCCATGCCGGCGTCGGTGATTGCGGCCGTGCAGGAAGCGCTGGCGGCGCCGAGCCCGTTCCCCCGGCCCATGGCGGGCTGACTCGTTCAGAACTGCGATCCGGGGAATCGAGTGGGAGAGTCGAGAGGCTGAGGGGGAGACGTGAGCCCGGATAGCTGTGAGGCGGAGGGTTCCAGCGGCGAGAGTTGAGGTCACCTCCTCAACTCTCACTTCGGGAACCCTCCGCCTCACAGCTATCCGGGCTCAACTCGTTCGCCTGAGCTCGCGACTCTCAGCGGCTGCCGCTGAGGGCTCAGAACTCAGCGCTCAGTTGTCCCCCTTCACATCGACCTTCTTTTCGGCTTTCGGGTCTTCCAGCGTCTCCAGCACCTGACGCCACGAGAACTTGCTCCCCTTGCCGAGGACGTAGTAGTCCATCCACGCCATCTCCGACATGGACTTCACCAACCGGTTGCGGGCGTCGGGAATACCGTGCGAAGCGCCCGGATACATGAACAGCTCCGTGGGCACCCCCACCCGCTTGAGCCCCATGTGCAACTCCACGCTCTGGGGGCTCGGGACGCGCGGGTCCCCCTCCACCACGTGAATCATTGTGGGGGTCTTGGCATTGCGGATGAACTGGATGGGTGACTGCCGCCAGTAGGCGTCGAAGTCGTCGTACGGCAGCTTGTCGCCCAGGTAGTGCTGGCGGTTTCGCTGCACATCCGACTGCGCGTACATGGAGATCCAGTTGGACGTCCCGGCGCCGCTCGAGATGGCCTTGAAGCGCGTGGTGTGCGTGAGGATCCAGTTGCTCCAGTGGCCACCGGCGCTCCACCCCAGCACCCCCATCTTCGTGCTGTCCACCAGCCCCGTGCCAATGAGATGGTCGACCCCCGTCATGATGTCCTGGTAGCCGGGGTCGAAGTAGTTGCCCACGATGCCGTTCTTGTGCGCTTCACCGTAGTTGGTGCTGCCACGATAGTTGGGCATGAGCACCGCCCACCCCTGCCCCGCGTACACCTGGGCACCGTAGCCGCCGTTGAAGGTGAGCTGGTCGGCCGCGGCGGGGCCGCCGTGAATGGCCACCAGCAGCGGGTATCTCTTTCCGGGCTCGTAGCCCACCGGCTTCACCAGCACGCCCCCCACCGGCTTGCCGTCGGTGCTGGTCCAGGTGACCTCGGTTTCCTCGCCAAGGGCGATCTGCTCCCGCACCCACGGGTTCACATCGGTGAGCTGCACCCACGCCGCCTTCTTCGGCAGCTCCAGCAGCGAGGCGACCGTGTAGAGCGCTGGCGCGGTGACGGGGTCCTGATAGTTGATGAGCAGGCGCTTGGTGTCGGCGTCCTGCGCTACGCTCACCACCCCCTGCACCGCCGTGACCGGCTTCACCTTGCCCGTGGCCACGTCCATGGCGAACAGCTGTTGGGTGGCCTTGAGCCCCTCGTTGAAGTAGATCGTGCGGCCGTCCGCCGACCAGAACTCGGCCGAGACGTCGCCATCGAGATCCCCGATCTTCCGGAACGGCGCCCCCTTGGCCGCCACGTCGCGGACATACACGCGACGGTTCTTCATGTTGTACTTCGTGAGGTCGTCCGACCCCGAGAAGGCGATGGTGCGGGAATCGGGAGAGAAGCTCAGCGGGCTTTCCCCGTTCTCGTCATTGGTCGTGAGCCGTTCGATGCCGTTCCCCTGCGTGTCCAGCAGGAAGACGTCGGCGTAGATCCCCTCTTCGGTGATGTTGCGCTTGTACCGGTTGTTGGGCACGGCGTTGAAGCCGATCCAGCGGCCATCGGGTGACACGGTAAAGCCGGTCACCGCCATGCCGGTGTCGCGCGTGAGCCGCGACGTGGTGTAGGAGGAGCTGGTGAGATCGAGCGCCCACAGCGAGACCGTGGGTTCTTCCTGATTGCGGATGTTCACCGTGAAGCGCTTCTCGCGGCGCAGGCGCTCATCGGTGTCCACGGTGTCGGCCGACAGGAAGTAGATCCGCTTGGAGTCGGGGGCCACACGCCACTCCCCCACGCCGGTCCGGTGCTTCGTGAGCTGTGCCGGCACCAGCGAATCGAGCGGGGTACCGGCCGCGAGCTTGGCCACGGGCAGCGCATACAGCTGCTCCTCGGTGGCCTTGCCGCTGCGGTAGACCAGCCACTGGCCGTCCTTGGTGAAGGCGAAGGTGGACACCCCCTGCGTCGCGTTCGTGATGCGACGCGCCTCGCCGCCGTCGGCGCGCATCAGGAACAGCTGCTGCTGGCTGCCGCTGGCCGCCGGGGCTTCCCGATTGGAGGTGAACACAAACCACCCGCCGGCAGGGGCCCAGCGCGGGCTCCCTTCGTTCTTGGTGGTGGTGAAGGTGAGCTGCTTCGAGCTCGCCACGCCGCGGTCGGTGGCCACCACGTGAATGTCGGACTGGCTGGTGGCCTCCTTCCAGTCGGGCGTGCTTACCGTGTACAGCAGCTGCTTGCCGTCGGGGGAGACGGCGGGGGCCCCGGCGCTGCGCAGGTACTGGGCGTCGAGGAAGCTCATGGGCCGCTTGGCCGCACCGCCCTGCGCCTGCAGCGCGGCAGCCGAGAGCAGGGACAGCAGCAGCGGCGGGAGGGTCCGCGAAGGGCGGCCCGCGAAGGTCAACCGAACCGGCATGGTGTGGGACTCCAGCAAGAGGGAATGGGGGGCGCCACCATCTTGCACCCGGGGTGACCGACGAGCAACGTCTCCCGATGCTCTCGAACCGTTCTTTCCGTGGTGGCCTGCGCGCCATCTGTGTGACGATCGTCGCCCTCGCCGCGCTGGTCCCCGCCGGCGTTGAGGCCCAGTCCTCCGCCCGCCCTGGTGCCCCCGCCGCCGGCGGCACACGCCCCGCCTACGACCCGACCCTCTACAGCGATGGCAGCCGCACGGCACGCGCCTTCAAGTCGCTGCGCTGGCGGCTGGTGGGTCCCTTCCGCGGCGGCCGCTCCACGGCGGTCACCGCCGATCCCACCCGCCCGCTCGTCTTCTATTTCGGCGCCGTGAACGGCGGCGTGTGGAAGACCACCAACGCCGGCCAGACGTGGGAGAACATCACCGACGGCAAGACCGACCTGTCGAGCGTGGGGGCCATTACCGTGGCGCCCAGTGACCCGAACGTGATCTGGGTGGGCAGCGGCGAAGGGAAGCCGCGTGAGGACATTACCTACGGCACGGGCGTGTACCGCAGCACCGACGGCGGCGAGAGCTGGGTACCGCGCGGGCTGGCCAATACGCACCAGATCACCAGCCTCCGGGTGCACCCGACCAACCCCGATGTGGCCTACGTGACGGCACTCGGCCACGCCTTCGGCCCCAACCCCGATCGCGGCGTGTTTCGCACCACCGACGGCGGGGCCACCTGGAAGAAGATCCTGTTCGTGGACGACAGCACCGGCGCCGCCGATCTCTCCATGGACGTGACCAACCCGCGCATCCTGTACGCCAGCCTGTGGAAGTTCCAGCGCACGCCGTGGGGGATGAACGCGGGCGCCGGGCGCAGCGGCCTGTGGAAGAGCACCGACGGCGGTGACACGTGGACGGAGCTCACCTTCAACCCCGGCATGCCCAAGGGGCTGATCGGCAAGATCGGCGTGGCCGTCTCCCCCGCCAACGGGCAGCGCGTGTACGCCAACATCGAAGCGCAGGACTCACTGGGTGGCGTCTTCCGCAGCGACGACGGCGGCGCCTCGTGGACGCGCACCAACAGCGACCAGAAGTTCGTGGTGCGCCCGTTCTACTACATGAGCATCACCGCCGACCCGGTGAATGAGAACACCGTGTACGTGATGAACCTGCAGGTCAGCCGCAGCATCGACGGCGGCCGCACGTTCACCACCGTGCGCGTACCACACGGTGACACGCACATCATGTGGGTGGACCCGAAGAATCCGCAGCGCCTCATCAACGGCAACGACGGTGGCGCCACCGTTTCACTCGACGGCGGCCGCACCTGGAGTGCGCAGAACAACCAGCCCACGTCGCAGTTCTACCACGTCACCACCGACCAGTCGCAGCCGTACCGCATCCTGGGTGCGCAGCAGGACAACACCACGGTCAACATCGCCCACCGCAGCGACCGCGGCAGCCTCACCGAGCGTGACTGGTACCCCGTGGCCGGCTGTGAGAACGCGTACATCGCCATCGACCCGCGCGACCCCAACGTGACCTTCGGCGGCTGCTACATGGGGCAGCTCTCGCGCCACGATGCGCGCACCAACATGCGCCGCGACGTGTCGGTGTGGCTTGGCAACTACGACGGCTACGCGGTAGCCGACGTACCGCAGCGCTTCCAGTGGACCTTCCCCATTCATTTCTCGCTGCACGACCCGGACGTGCTCTATACGGCGTCGCAGTATCTCTGGCGCTCGCGCAACCAGGGGAGCAGCTGGGAGAAGATCTCGGGCGACCTCACGCGCCACGACCCGGCCACCATGGGGCGCAGCGGCGGTCCCGTGAGCGGCGACATGACCGGCACGGAGTGGTACGCCACGATCTTTGCCGTTGCCGAGTCGCCGGTCACCAAGGGCGTGCTGTGGACGGGGAGCGATGACGGTCTCGTGCATGTGTCACGCGACAACGGTGCCACCTGGACGAACGTGACCCCGAAGGCGTTCGGGGCGTTCACGCGCGTGTCCATCATCGAGGCGTCGCCCTTCGAGGCGGGCACCGCGTACGTCGCGGCCAACCGCTACCAGCAGGACGATTTCACCCCGTACCTGTTCAAGACCACCGATTACGGCGCCACCTGGACGCGCATCGACGCCGGCATTCCGCAGGGGGCCTTCACGCGCGCCATCCGCAGCGACACGAAGCGCAAGGGGCTGCTCTTCGCCGGTACGGAAACCGGTGTGTACGTCTCGCTCAACGACGGCGCCAATTGGGAACCGCTGCAGCTCAACCTGCCGCGGGTGGTCATTCGTGACCTGCGCGTGCACGGCAACGATCTCCTTGTGGCCACGCATGGTCGCTCCTTCTGGTCACTCGACGACATCTCGCCGCTGCGTACGCTGAGCGAAACGGTGACGGCCAAGCCCGTGCACCTGTTCGCACCCGCACCGGCCGTTCGCTGGGTCAGCGGGGGCGGCAGCGGGCGCGCCTCACTCACGGCGGGGGGCAATCCTCGCTATGGCGTGAACATCGACTACTGGCTCAAGACGGCTCCTACCGCCCCCATCTCGCTGCAGATCGTGGAAGCGGGCGGCACGGTGGTGCACACCTTCAGCAGCGCCGCGGCACCGAAGAAGGACAGCACCGGCAATCCCGCCGCCGATTCCGCCGCCGCGCTGGTGCGCACGAAGCAGCGCGCCGAAGCGCTCTCCTATGAGCCTGCCGACTCGGTGGTGCACGCCCGCGCCGGTGCCAATCGCTTCACCTGGGACCTTTCCTACCCCGGCCCCAAGACCATCCCGGGCGCCATCATTGACGACGGCACGACCGACGGCCCGACGGCTGTGCCGGGGGAGTACGCCGTGCGCCTGATCGTGGGCAAGGACACGCTGTCGCAGCCGTTCACGGTACTCGCCGACCCGCGCGTGTCGCTCACGGCCGCCGAGTACAGGGCGCAGTTCGATGCGGCCAATGCGGTCGGGGCGCGTATCACGAGCATCACCGAAACCGTCGCGCGCATTCAGGACCTGCAGCGGCAGCTCGACGAGCGCGCTCGGCAGGCCGCATCGCAGGCATATGCGGCGGAGGTGCGTGACGCGTCGGCGGCGCTCCGACGCAAGCTGGAGGCGGTGCGCGCCGAGATCTACGAGGTGTACACCAAGGCCGATCAGGCGACGCTGAACTACCCGATCAAGCTCTATCAGATGTTCATCTCGCTGAACTCGCAGGTGCTGGAAGGCACCAACCCGCCCACGAAGCAGCACAGCGAGATCACGAGCGACCTGGGTGGCAAGCTGGACGTACAGTTGCGCACACTGCAGGGGCTCGAGGAGAAGGAGTTGAGCGACTTCAACGCGCTGCTCTCTCGGCTTGGGGTGCCGAACGTGTTCGTGCCGAAGAAGCCGATCGGGTAGGCGCGCGATCATGGTGTGGCTCATGGCTGCGTGCGTCGTGGTCGCGGTGGCGATCTGGCGCACGCGCCCCGCACAACGCGCAAAGGCGCTTTTCCCCCTTGGTCTGAGTGCCGTGATGGGTTCGATCGCCGCGAAGGACCGCGACGTGTGGCTGTCCATGGCGCTCAGCGTGCTCGCCATCGCGCTGTTCCTCACGTCGCTCTGGCAGCAACGCTCCGATCGGCGAGACTGACGCCCGCCTGGCTCGCCACGCCCGTGTCGGGGCGCACGACCCTGGCGTCGAGAAATGGCATGAGCGCCCGAAGTCGCTCCCCCACCTGCTCGATGGGGTGATCCGCATCGGTCAGGCGCGCCGCGGTGAAGTGCGGACGGCCAGCGTCGTTCTCGGCCACCCAGGTCTTCGCGAACTCGCCGCTGCGAATGTTGGCCAGCAGCTGGCGCATGGCCTCCTTGGTCTGCGCGGTCACGATGCGCGGGCCGGCAATGTAGTCGCCGTATTCGGCGGTATCACTCACGGAGTAGCGCATGTAGTTGAGCCCACCCTGGTACATCAGGTCCACGATGAGCTTGAGTTCGTGCAGGCACTCGAAGTAGGCCATTTCCGGGCGGTAACCGGCTTCCACGAGCGTTTCGAAGCCGGCCTTCACCAGCGCACTGACCCCGCCGCACAGCACCGCCTGCTCCCCGAACAGATCCGTTTCCGTCTCCTCGGCGAAGCTGGTTTCGATCACGCCAGCGCGGGTGCAGCCAATGGCCCAGGCGTAGGCGAGCGCATCCTCACGCGCTGCGCCACTGGCATCCTGCGCCACGGCAATGAGTCCCGGCACACCGCCCCCCTGGGTGAACACTTCACGCACCCGATGTCCCGGGCTCTTGGGCGCAATGAGGGCCACGTCCACCCCGTCGGGCGGGGCGATCAGGTTGAAGTGCACGTTGAAACCGTGCGCAAACCAGAGGGTCGTGCCGGGGCGCATGCTGGGCGCGATATCGCGATCGTAGATGCGCTGCTGTTCGGTGTCGGGCGCCAGCATCATGATGGCATCGGCCTCCGCGGCGGCGGCGGCAACCGGCATCACGCGCAGTCCCGCCGCTTCGGCCGCCGCCCAGCTCCTGCTCCCCTCACGCAGCCCCACGCGTACGTCCATGCCGCGGTCGGCCAGATTGCGTGCATGCGCATGCCCCTGGCTGCCATATCCGATGATGGCAATCCGGCGGCCCTCGAGTCGCTGCGGCTCAGCGTCACCGTCGTACAGCACCGGTGCGGCGAACATGGGGGTCGTATTGGGCGTGTTGGTCGGGGTCATCTCAGGCAGCCTCCTCGGTGGGCGCGCCGTCGGCTTGCGCGCGGTAGTCGTTGGGTGCTTCAAGCACACGCGGCGTAGGGCCGCGCATCATGGCCAGTCGGCCGGTCCGCATGAGTTCCGCGATGCCGAAGCGACGCATCGCACTCACGAACTGCTCCACGCGCTCGGGGGCATCGGTGATCTCCACGATCACTTCGTCCGGCCCGAGATCCAGCACGCGGCCGCCGGCAGCCAGCGTTTCCTCGGCGATGTGCGTGAGTGCGGCACTCGTTGCCCGCACCTTGAGCAACGCCGTCTCCCGCACCACGGTGGGGGCGTCGGTGGCATCAGCCACACCGATCACCTCCACGAGGCGGTCGAGCTGCTTCACCACCTGTGTGGCCTCATCCACGCTCACCGCGAGGGTAAGCCGGGAAATGCCTGGCGTTTCGCTGCGCCCCACGGAGAGCGACACGATGTTGTAGCCGCGCCGCCGCAGCAGCGTCACGATGCGGTGCAGCACGCCGGGGCGGTCGTGCACGAGGGCGATGAGGGTATGCACCGGTGCGGTCATGCCTGCTCCGTGGTGTGGGGGGTGCGCCACGCGGTCCGCGGCGTGACGCGCGAATCACCCATCGGCGACTCACGCCGCTGCCGTTCACGCAGCTGCTGGTCGTGGTGCGCTTCGTCGTGCACCATGTCGTGAATGGCGCGGCCGGCCGGCACCATGGGGAAGACGTTGGCTTCACGTTCCACGCGGAAGTCGATGAGCACCGGGCCGTGGTGTGCCCATGCCTCGCGTATCGCCGCTTCGGCATCGGCCACATCGTCCACGGTGATTGCGTGCCACCCGTGCGCCTGCGCGAGCAGCGCGAAGTCGGGACCGGACAGCGGCGTTTCGCTGTAGCGGCGCCCCTCGAACAGCTGCTGCCACTGCCGCACCATGCCCAGATAGCCGTTGTTCACCACGGCCACCTTCACGTTGCCAAGCCCTTCCTGCCGAATGGTGGCCAGCTCGCAGGCGGTCATCTGGAAGCCGCCGTCGCCGCAGAACGCCCACACGGTGTGCGCGGGATCGGCGATGGCCGCCCCCAGCGCCGCCGGTACGGCGAACCCCATGGTGCCCGCACCGCCGCTGGTGATGTGCGAGCGGGCCCGCTGCCAATCGATGAGTTGGGCCGCCCACATCTGGTGCTGGCCCACATCGGTCACGACGCGCCAGTCTCGGCGCGTATCGGCCACGGCGTTGAACGCGGCGAAGACGTCCTGCGGCATGAGCGGCGCGGTACGCTCGCTACGGCGGTAATGCTGCCGCGGCGCGAACTCCGCCTTGAGGGCGGCAATCTCCTCACGCCACGGAGCGAACCGCTCGGGCTGCACGGGGATGCGCGGGGTGATGGTTTCCAGGACATCGCGGGCATCGCCGAGTATTCCGATGTGGGCGGTGACCAGCTTGCCGATCTCCGCGGCATCGATGTCCACATGAATCACTCGTGCGTGAGGTGCGAATGCCGACACCTTCCCGGTCACGCGATCGTCGAAGCGACTGCCGATGTTGAAGAGCACGTCGCACTGCTGAATAGCCCGGTTCACGTGCACCCAACCGTGCATGCCTGGCATGCCGAGCATGAGCGGGTGGTCGTGCGGCATGGCACCGAGGCCGTGCAGGGTGGTGACCACCGGCATGCCGGTACGCTCCGCGAAGCGACGCAGGGCGTGACTGGCGTTCGCCTGCATCACCCCGTTGCCGGCCAGCACCAGCGGACGGCGTGCGTTCAGTAGCGCGCCCACGGCGGCCTCGATGGCCTGCACCGCGGCGAAATCCGCACGTCGACTTGCGGGGCGATAGCCGGGCAGGTCCATGCGCACATCCCAGTCGGGCACGCATCGCTCCTGCTGCGCATCCTTGGTGATGTCGATGAGCACCGGCCCCGGTCGGCCGGTCTGGGCTATGTGAAAGGCCTCGCGCACCACACGCGGAATGTCGGCCGCGCGCGTGACGAGGTAATTGTGCTTGGTAATGGGCACGGTGATGCCCGTGATGTCGGTCTCCTGAAACGCGTCGGTCCCCAGCAGGTGGCTGGGTACCTGCCCGGTGATGGCCACCAGGGGCGTCCCATCCATCCACGCGTCGGCGATGGGTGTCACGAGATTGGTGGCGCCGGGGCCGCTGGTGCCGATGCACACGCCCACGCGACCGGTGGCGCGGGCGTACCCCTCGGCGGCGTGACCGCCCCCCTGTTCGTGCCGCACCAGGACGTGCCGCAGCTGGCTGCGGTACTCCCACAGGGCGTGGTAGAACGGCATGATGCAGCCACCGGGAATGCCGAACAGGACGGCAACGCCCTCGCGAATGAGTGCCTCGCACAGGATCTGCGCGCCCGTGACCTCGCGCGCGGGCGAAGCACCGGGAGCACCATCGAATGGGGTGTTGGGCGGACCGTCGATCATGGGAGCCTGGCTGAAAGGACAAGGGCCCCCTCCGACCGTGTGCGGAGGGGGCCCTCGAGTCCGTTTCAGACCAGGCCGGCCCCTCCCGCATGCGGGAGAGGCGGCGGTGTTCGCGTTACGCTATCGCGACCCGGCGGCCTTCCCGCGTGCCGATAAGCACGAGGACTACCGATACGCGTACTACCGTACCGATGGCCGGAACAAGGCTGACAAGACGCGAGAACGTGGGGAACATCAGAGTGGCGTGACCGAAAAAGCGCTGGGGGGGGCGAAGAAGGTGCCGCGCGAGTGACGAGCGGGATGAAGCGTGCGCAACAGGGATGGCGGCCAAAGCTTAGGCAATACCGGGCCAGAGGCGCAAGTGGCACACCGCCTTCCCTCCCTCGTTCCCCTGCCCCGAACCCGCTCGTCGCGGGTCACGCATCCGCGTACACATGCGTCTCGGCGCGCGCCCCCGGATGTGTCACCGCCCCGTAGCGCGCCGGTCCCACGGTCTGGGCGTAGCGCCAGATCGCACCGCTCTGGTAGTCGGTCTGTCGCGGCTCCCAGGTGGCGCGACGGGCAGCCAATTCATCGTCCGACAGGCGCACCGTGAGGGTGCCCACCGAGGCGTCGATGTCGATGATGTCGCCGTCGCGCAGCAGCGCCAACGGGCCACCCACCGCGGCTTCGGGCCCCACGTGCCCGACACAGAGGCCGCGGGTCGCGCCGCTGAAGCGTCCGTCGGTGATGAGCGCCACGTGCTCGCCCATGCCCTGCCCGTAAATCGCGCTGGTCGTGCTCAGCATCTCGCGCATCCCCGGTCCGCCGCGCGGCCCCTCGTAGCGAATCACCAGTACGTCGTTCTTCTCGTACTGGCGCTCCATGACGGCGGCAAAGCACGCCTCCTCGCTGTCGAACACGCGCGCCGGCCCGCTGTGCACCAGATGAGCAAGCCCGGCCACCTTCACGATGGCGCCATCGGGGGCGAGGTTGCCGCGCAGCCCCACGAGCCCCCCCGTGGGAGAAAGGGCCTGCGACACCGGCATGACCACGCGCTGGTTACCGGGCACCACCACATCGGCCAGGTTTTCTGCGAGGGTCTTGCCGGTGACCGTGATGCAGTCACCGTGCAGGAAGCCCCCGTCGAGCAGCGCCTTGAGCACGACCCCCGCGCCGCCGATATCGTGCACATCCTTCGCGAGATAGCGCCCGCCCGGCTTGAGGTCGGCAATGAGCGGCGTGCGCTTGAACACCTCGGCCACATCGAACAGGTCGAAGTCGATGCCGCATTCGTGGGCCATGGCGGGCAGATGCAGCGTGGCATTGGTGGAGCCGCCCGTGGCCGCCACCACCGCGGCGGCGTTCTCGAGTGAGCGTCGCGTCACGATCTGCCGTGGGCGCAGCCCGTCCCGCAGCAACCGCATGACGGTCTCGCCGGCCGCCTCCGCGTAGCGATCGCGCGTCTCGTATGCTGCCGGCGGACTCGCCGAGCCGGGGAGCGCCAGGCCAATGGCTTCGCTGACGTACGCCATGCTGTTGGCGGTGTACTGGCCGCCGCAGGACCCGGCCCCCGGGCAGGCCACCTTCTCGAGTGCCGTCAACTCCTCGAGCGACATCGTGCCCGCCGCGTAGGCCCCCACCGCCTCGAACACGTCAAGCACCGTGACGTCGCGATCCCGATGCCGCCCCGGCAGAATGGAGCCGCCATAGAGGAACACACTGGGCACGTCGAGTCGTACCATGGCCATCATCATGCCCGGGAGCGTCTTGTCGCACCCCGCAATGCCGACGAGCGCATCGTAGCAATGTCCGCGCACGGTGAGTTCAATGCTGTCGGCAATCACGTCGCGGCTCACCAGCGACGCCTTCATGCCGGCATGCCCCATGGCGATGCCATCGGTCACCGTGATGGTGCAGAACTCGCGCGGCGTCCCGCCTCCCGCGATGACCCCACGCTTGGCCACTTCAGCCTGTCGCTTGAGCGCAATGTTGCAT
The DNA here is from genome assembly GCF_027531815.1 of Gemmatimonas sp. Classification (NCBI taxonomy): domain Bacteria; kingdom Pseudomonadati; phylum Gemmatimonadota; class Gemmatimonadia; order Gemmatimonadales; family Gemmatimonadaceae; genus Gemmatimonas; species Gemmatimonas sp. The sequence continues at coordinate 247,679 of NZ_JAPZSK010000006.1, forward strand.
GGCGCGGCCTCGTTCCAGCTGGACACGACGCCCACGAGGGGGCGCGCCACCTGCTCCTCGTTGAGCCCCATGGCATAGTAGAACGCCCGATGCGGTGCGCGCTCGGGACCTTGCATGGCATGACGACTGGGACGCTTCGATTCGGACATGATGGGCGCGCTAAGGTGAACGCGGCCGTGAAACGTCAGCCGCCCCGCTGAATCTCGGTGGCGCGCGCGAGGGCGGCCAGATACTGCCGCTCATTTTTGTACTCACGGCGGCCGCGCGTGATGTCAACGCCGCCCATGATCGCCGCGCCGCTCACGCGCACCAACGGCGCGGCCGGGTCCTCCACGGCGGCGCCGGCCTTGTACTCGAAGCCGCCAAGGAAGGCGGCGCCCACCACCTCGAGGCGCACGCCTTCGGGGAGCACGAGCTCGACGCCCCCCATGAACGCCACCACCTCGATCTCCGTCATGCCTGGCGCAAAACGCGCCTCCCGCAGGTCGAGCTCTCCGCCGCCGGCCACCGCCCACACCTTGAGCTGGCGTGGCACCAGCCACCCGCCCTTGACGCCGAATCCGCCGGCCACGGCCACCGCGGCACCGCGCTCGGGCACGACCCCTTCGGCGGTGAAGCAGCGCTGCCAATCCTCCAGCGATCGCGAGGGATCGGCCGGGTCGACCAGCAGCTGCTGCAACTCGGCCGGCGTACGCACCCGATAGGCGGCCGCCAGTCGCCCATCGAGCTGCTCCACCGAAAGCAGGTCGTTCGCAAAGGCCGCGGCGAGCAACCGGACGACCCGGTCACGGTGCGCCTCCGTGACGGGGAGGGGAGCGTAAGGAGAGTGCATGGGGACGCTACGCGTTCACGCCAGCCGCTGTTTCAGGCGCTGGCGATGCTCCCCTGCCACGTCGACCATGCCGGGCACGAACCGAAGCCCCTTACAGCGCCGGGCGCCGGGTGTGAAAGTCGGTGGCTTTCTGGAACTGGTGCGCCACCGAGAGGATGATGTCGTCGGCGTACAGGTTGCCCGTGATCACGCCGCAAATGGGCTGCGCCTTGTACACCGGCGCCGGCGTGCTGTCGTTGCCACGTGGCCCGCCGCCACCGAACTGCGGCACGTCGAACTTGTACGGCAGCACCGCACACGGATGACCGGTTTGCGCGTTGGGGCCCACGTCGGCGTTGGGGGCGCCAATGAAGCCATCCAGCTCCTTCATGAACGCGCCCCACTTCTGCACCAGCAGCAGGCGGCGACGCTGGTTGTTCACGAAGTCGAAGGCGCGTAGGGTGCGCCCCCCCAGGAAGCGCGGATTCCAATCGGCCGCCGCCATGGGGTTGGGCTCCCCCTCGCCGATGCCTCGGGGACGCTGCGGCGGCGTGTTGCCGAATGGCCCGTTGGCACCGGGGCCCGTGGCGGGGCGCGCCGGGAGCGCGTTGAGGTCGAGGTTGAACTCCTTCGCCTTGCGCTGCACGTAACTGTCGAACGCCGCCGCGTATTCGGCATTGAGCCCGCCCCCACCCATGCCCGCCACCGTGGGACGTGCCCCAATGGGCCTGGGGACCATCCCCAGACTTTTGAGCTTCTCCACCAGTTCCGTTGGCGCATTCGGATCCACGCCAATGCGCAACTTGGCGAGGGCAATGTTGCGCTCGAAGGTGAACGGCGTGGTCACGGTGCTGGCGTCCTTGGGATCCATGCCGTGCAGCACGTTGAACACCATCGCGCAGTCCTCGGCGGTGCGGCACATGGGCCCCACGCGGTCCTGCGACCACGACAGCACCATGCCGCCGTGCCGACTCACGCGACCGTACGTGGGGCGCAGCGCGCTAATGCCGTTGCGAATGCTGGGCGACACAATGGACCCCTGCGTTTCCGTGCCAATAGCAAACGCCACCAGTCCGGCAGCCGTGGCCGACCCGGGGCCGGCCGAGGAGCCACTCGACCCAATGGTGGGGTTCCACGGATTGTTGGTGCGACCGCCGTACCACCAGTCGTTCTGCGCGAACAGGCCGGTGGAGAGCTTCGCCAGCAGTACCGCGCCGGCGTTGCGCAGGCGGACGACGATGTCGGCGTCGTAGTCGAACTGCTGATCCTTGAGGTCACCGGTCCCCCACGACGTGGGGGCGTTCTTCGTGGCAAAGAGATCCTTGAGGCCATACGGCACCCCGTGCAGTGGTCCGCGCGACTTGCCCGCCGCGAGCTCGCGGTCCATGGCGTCGGCCTCCGCGCGCGCCGACTCCTTCATGAGCGTCACCACGCAGTTGAGCGTGGGATTGAGCTTCTCGAGCCGATCGAGGTAGATGTCGGTGATCTGCCGCGACGTGATCTTGCGCGCCTTGATGAGCGCCGACAGGCGATGCGCCGGCAGGAAGGCGAGAGCCTCGGGCGCCGTGGGTGCTGCCCCCACCCACGGCTCCACCGTGAACGTGCTGCGCGCGAACGCCTTCACCCCGTGCCGCGCCACCATGCGCTCCATGAGAGCACCGGTGCCCTCGGGATACGGCATGAACTGCAGCGCTGGTGCTTCGCCGTTGCCGAGCGCCACCGGTTCCTGCGCTGGTGGCTGCCGCCGCGCCGGGCGGGCGATCAGCCCGGCCGTGGCATCGAAGTAGGCTTGCGGTGACTGCGCGCCGAGCGACCGCACGCCGAGGGTACTGGCCGCCGCCGCCACCAACGAGCGGAAGACGAATTCGCGACGCTCGACGCCGGTAGCGGCGGCGTCGTGCTCCATCGCCATCAGCTCGGCTTCAGCGTGCTCCAGGAATTCGAACGGGGTGCTGTCCACGCGTGCGCTCCAGTGGGGAGAGAGTCCGGGGGCAGCCGCATGTCCCGCGGCTGCGAACCGGCCGAATATCTCCCCGGGATCGCCTCAAGGCGAGAGGACGTGCTGGTCGCGGTGTCGGGGCGCGCCGCGCCGGCCGGCTGAATGCGGAACACGAAGGCCTGCTGCACGAGCTGGTTCACCCGCTTGCCGGCAAACACCGCCGCCTTGTAGCGCATGCGCGGCAGCGCATCACGCACGGCCTGCACGAAGAGCGGGTCCACCTTGTCGAGCACCTGCATGGTGAGCGTGTCGGCGTAGCCGGTGCTGTCCACCACGAACTGTGCGTACACCACGCCCTGCACGCCGGCCTGCATGAGCGTGTGTGGGTACACGGGCCCTTCGGCGCTGGGGTCGAGGGCGGCCGTGGAATCCACCTCGATCTCGGTCATGGCCCGCGGCGAATCGCTCGCAGGCTGCAGCTGCGAATTCTCCTCGAGCAGCTGCGCGCCGGCGGGGGCGAGCGCCACCGGCTGCCGGCCATGATCACTGGGCACGGTTTCGGGCGCCGTATTCGCGAGCGCCGCCCCACCGAGCCCCACAAACGACAGGCGTTCCTGCGACGGCGGCGGGGTAGCGCGCCGAAACGGCGCCAGAAAACGCACCGATTCATCGACGGCCGAGGACGACGCCCGCGCCCGCTGCTCCAGCCACCCCACGAAGGCGAAGCACGCCAGCACGACCACCTCGGCCCCCAGTCCAATCGATTGCTGCCCCAGGGCACGCCACGACGCGCGTCGAGTGGACTCGAACGCGCGCAGGGTCAGCCGCTGATCGGATGAGGTCGGCATGGGCACCTCCGTGTCTGGTCGGCCGGGAGCGATCCGGCCCTCGCTTCACTATTCGCCGAGTGGTCGGCGCCCCGCAAGGTGGACGCGAGACGAGCGCGACCGTGGTGGCCGTCAGTACCGCCACGAGAACGATCGTGCCAGACTCCATTCATCCTCCACTCGCCGCCTGACACCGGCGAACCGTGCGGTGACGCCTTTCACGTATTCCTCACCCCCATGCCGATTCCTGTGCGACTGATTGCCGGCCGCCCGGCCACCATTCTGTTCGCGGCGCTGCTCTCGGCGTGCGCCCGCGCCACACCCACGCCGGTCCCGGCGCCCGCCGCGCAGCCCCCGGTGGTGCAGCCACCCATCACCGTGTCACCGGCACCCGCCCCCCCCCCGGCGCCAGCCGCCGCCGACACGGCGCGTGCCGACTGGCATCGCCTCGACTACGACAGTGATGGCGTGCTGGGCGTGGGCTCCGAGCGTGCCCTGCGCGAGCTGCTCGCCGGGCGCCAGCCGCAGCGTGAGGTGCTCGTGGCGGTCATCGATGGGGGCATCGACACTGCCCACACCTATCTGCGCGGGCGCCTGTGGCGCAACGCCAGGGAGGTGGCGGGGAATGGCCGCGACGATGATGCCAACGGGTACACGGACGACGTCTGGGGGTGGAACTACATGGTGACGCCCACCGGTCAGGCCGTGGGCGCCGAAACGTTCGAGCTGACGCGCCTGTACGCGGCATGCCGTGGCACCGGCGCCGGTCGTGGCGTGGCGCGTCCTTCGGCTGCCCGCTGCGACACGATCGCCACGGCGTATCGCGACAAGGTGGACGAGGTAACCGGTACCCTCGGCCAGATTCGCGGCATCGAGCGCGTGCTCACCCAGGTGACGGCGGCACTCGAAGGACCGGTGGGGGCGCCGCTGACGCGCAGCACGGTGCAGGCCTTCGTGCCCACCAATGCCCAGCAGGAGCAGGCCAAGCGCACCTGGCTGCAGCTCGACGCCAATGGGCTGGGTCCGGCGTCCATCGCCGACGCCAGAAAGGCGTACGAAAGTCAGGCCACCCACGGACTCGACAGCAGCTACTTCCCGCGTGCCGTGAATGCCCCCGGCTCCGCCGATGTGACCGGCCCCGACGCGGGACACGGGACCCACGTGGCGGGGATCATCGGGGCGGAGCGCAACCCGGCCAACGCCATGATGGGAATTGCCCCCAACGTGCGCCTCATGGCGCTGCGTGCGGTGCCCGATGGTGACGAGCGCGACGAGGACGTGGCACGCGCCATCCGCTACGCGGTGGACCAGGGCGCGCAGATCGTGAACATGAGCTTCGGCAAGGCATTCTCGCCCAACAAGGCGGCGGTGGATAGCGCGGTACGCTACGCGCAGTCGAAGGGCGTGCTGCTGGTGCACGCCGCCGGCAACGATGGCGAAAACAACGATGTGGTGCCCTCCTTCCCCACGCCGGCGCTGGGCAGCGGCGGCCGCGCCACGCTGTGGCTCGAGGTGGGCGCGAGTTCGTGGAAGGGCACGTCGCGGCTGGCCACGAGCTTCAGCAACTACGGCCAGCAGCAGGTGGATCTCTTCGCGCCGGGCGAGGACATGCTCAGCACGGTGCCGGGCGGTGGTGTGAAGCGGGAGGACGGCACCAGCATGGCAGCGCCGGTGGTGTCGGGGGTGGCCGCCCTGCTGCTCGCGTACTTCCCGACGCTCACACCGGCCGACGTGCGCGACATCATCGTGCAGTCGGTACGCACCTTCCCGGGGGCCACGGTGGCGCTTCCGGGGGGGAGCGGGCAGCAGGTGCCCTTTGCGTCCCTGTCGCGCACCGGTGGGCTCGTCGATGCGTACGCCGCGGTGAAGCTGGCGCTGCAGCGCGAGGCCCTGCGCCCGTAGCCCGGGGCGTGATAGCTTCCCGCATCGGCATTCATCGCGTGGACGCCAGGGCCTGACCGCCACGGCGTCCCCGCTCACTTCCCTTTCCGGATTTCCTGCATGCGCACCCTGCGTGTTCTTGGCGCCGTTTCGCTGTTGTCCGTGCTCGCTGCCGCTCCTGCCCTGGCCCAGACGCGTCGCGCGGCGCCCAGCACGCGGGCCACGGCCGAGCTGTCACTGACGCTGGCCGATACCGCCGCGCAGCGCGCCGCGGGCAAGGCGGCGCTCGTGCGTCTCGACTACGGGCAGCCGCACCTGCGTGGCCGCAAGCTGCTCACCGACAGCCTGGTGCCCATGGGGCGCGTATGGCGGCTGGGTGCCAACGCCGCCACGCTGCTCACGACCGACGTCGAACTCACCATGGGCGGCAAGAGTGTGGCGCCCGGACGGTACGTGGCCCAGCTGCTCCCCGAACCGAGCGGCTGGACGCTCATTCTGCAGCAGGAGACCACCGGAGCGGCGCAGGTGAACGTGGCGGCCTACGACAAGGCCAAGGATTACGCGCGCATTCCGCTCACGGCCACGACGGCGTCACAGTCGGTGGAGAGCCTATCCATGGCCTTCGTGCCTTCCACCGCGCCCGGCATGCAGAAGGGCGATCTCACCATCGCGTGGGGCACGGTGATGCTGCGCACGGAGTGGTCGGTCAAGTAGTCGCGCCTGCCGCGAAATGCTCGTACTGTTGATGGAATGATGCGGCAGACGGACTGGGCGCGCGGTACATTGCGCCCAGTTCGTTGGCAGTCGGGGAGAGCGTTGCCTCGCCCGGGACGGCACGGTTGGTGCACGGGTGCGGTGGCAATAGCACCACCGACGGCCAATCAGCCTGCCGACGGGTTGGAACTCATGCATTGGAGCTGCAGAGATGGCGACGCGCGCAATGGTGTTCATCGATGGGACGTGGCTGGCCGTGACCGCCAACCGCCTGGCCGACCAGCATGGCCTGCAGGGGCGCACCGGGGGGCCGCTCGACTTTGGCGCGTTGCCGCGCGTGTGTGCGCAGGCGATTGCCGCCCAAATGGCCACCACCGCCGGCCTCGATGTCGTGCGGACGCATTACTTCGGCTCCATCGCCACCAATTTCGACGCGGTCGATCAGGACGCGGTGCAGCGGCGCAGTGAGTTCTTCGATAGCCTGCGGCGTCACCATCGCTACGAGGTGTATCGCTACGAGACCGACTACCGGGGGCATCGCGTACGGCGCACCCCCGGCGAGGAGGGCTTCGTGCCGCAGGAAAAAGCGGTCGATGTGGGGCTGGCCACCGCGCTGCTCGAGATGGCGGCGGTGTCGGCGTACGACATTGCCATCGTGGTGTGCGGTGATCGTGACTTCGTGCCGGCGCTGCAGGCGGTGCGCCGGTTGGGCAAGCGCGTGGCCATCGTGAGTGCACGTGGCAGCTGCTCGCGCGAGTTCAGCGATCCCAACGACCCCATGCGGGTGCGCGACTTCGACCCGCTGTGGCTGGATCTGTTGTGGAGCCAGGTCGTGGCGCCCGGCGCGCGCTCGCTCCGCTCGGCCGGGGAGTTGGCGTCCGGTCAAGGCCCCGATTTGGCGGGTGAGTTCGCGGACGAGGGTGAGGTGCCCGGGAGTGGGGAGGAGGGCCATCCCATGGCCGCGCGTGGCACGGCGGGGGCACTGGCCGATTCGCCTTACAGTGACGAGCGCGACAGCAGTGCACTCAGCGGCGTGGTGACCAAGGTGCACGCCAACGGCTACGGCTTCGTACGCGGCGACGACGGGGCCGACTACTACTTCCGCCGCTCCGATCTTGCCGATGTCACCGACTTTCTGCGCCTCGAGCGCTTCCGCACGCGGCTCACGTTCCGGGTGAGCGAGCTGGCGCGACCGGGGCAGGCAGGGCGCGCCGCCTCGCTGGTGGTGAGCGGTGTGCAGGAAGCCTCGGTACCGGTGTCGCCGCGGCCGGCGTTCTCAGCGGCGCCATCGCCGGGACTGACCGACGACCTCTGGGCGCTCGACCCGTTTGCGGCGCCGGTGCGGCGGGAGGCGGCCTCGGTGGCCAGTGCCGAGGCCGTCGAGGCCGTCGAGGCCGTCGAGTCCACGATGGTGACTGGGGGAGTCACGGGAGAGGCGGCGGAAGCGGCCACATCACCGGTGGAACGCGAGGTCACGCTGGCCGCACCGGTAGCCGGCGATGTGGCGCCGGCGGCGACCGAGGGGATGGCCGAGATCGGTGCAGACGAGGCAGCCGCCGCGGTGGCGCCGCGGAAGAAGCGCGTTTCGCGCAAGGCGCTGCCGGCGTAGGGGGTACGGAGCGCCTTTGCGACGAGGGGGCGGCTGACGAGAGGCGCTCAAATGAGCGAACTTACCTGCTCATTTGAACGGAGTCCTGTTGACGCTACCGCCCGCGTCACGCAAAGCCGCCGGCAAGCGCGCCGGTGCGCCGAAAAAGACGGCCATCGTTCGCGGCTCGTCGGGGATGGGCCAGCAACCGGCGCTGCTCGGGCGCCTGCGCAAGCGGGCGCCGCACCTCCTCGCTCGCCGAGGTGCCTTCGGTGGTGGTGCCCGAGGAAAGCAACGTGCTCATCAATCCCCGGCATGCCGACGTCGGGCGGATCACCACGCGGAAGGTCCGCAGGTGGCTGAACGCCCCGCGATACTGGAACCCGGCCGCCATGGGCAGATAGCCCGCTCGAGCCCGAGCGGTCTCCGCGTACGTTGAGCCGGCCGGTCCGTCGCGGGTGATAGCAGACCCAGCTTACGGCGCGCGGGCGCGCAGATCTTCGTACAGCCGGCCGTACGTCAGCAGAATATCCAACATCGCCTTCTGAATCGCCGGGGAGTTGAGCGCCTGCGAAGACATGGCGGTGTGGGCGTCGAGGGCGGCCATGATCGCGTCCTGGTTGGCCTTCGGCAGGTCGGGCGACGCCGCAAACTGCTCCTTGGTGTTCGACATGGCCTGCTTCCTCAAGACGGGCGACTCCAGGAGCTTCCCCTTGATCACGCCCGTGACGTACGTCAGGCGGTCGGTCTCCGTGAGCTCACCGGTGAACAGGTCATTCACCTTCTCGATGATCTCCGCCAACCGCGCCTTCTCGCGGTCCTGCACCGCCCCGGCGCCCGCCTCGGTGATGGGGGGCAGCGGTACGGGGCTGTCCTTCACCAGCGTCGGCTTCTGCATTCCCTTGTAGCGCAGGGCGTAGTGCGTGAGCTCGAGCTTCGAGAGGTCCACCCCCTCCCGCTCTCGCCCGAAGTCGAGCAGCCGCAGCAAGTGGCGGTAGAAGATCGCCCGCTTCTCGATCTCCGTGTTGCCGTAGTCGAACAGCTGCGACAGGAACGTGTAGAGCCGGCCGAACGCGCCCAGATCGCCCTTGAACAGCACCAGGGCGTCCATGGTGTGCTTGGCCGCCTCGGCGGCGGCTTCATCGTCGTTCTCTGTGGCCGCGCGCCACGTTGCCAGCGCCGCACTGTACTTCTTTATGAGCCGGTCGGCGACGGGATCCACCGCGCGCGCAAGGTCGCGCTGCTTCGATGACGGGTTGAGATCCACCGCCGCCACCCGGTCCACCTCGAAATCGTCGTAGTACCCCGTCGCGTCGAGCTTCGCGCGCAGGTTGTAGACGAGATTGGGGTCGGTAGTCGTTTCCAGCGTGGCGGTCTCGTAGTACACCTTGAATGCCGCCAGCACCTCCTCCGGCTCGTTCATGAAGTCCACCACGTAGGTGGTGTCCTTGCCAGGGTACGCCCGATTGAGCCGCGACAGCGTCTGCACCGCCTGGATCCCGTCGAGCCGCTTGTCCACGTACATGGCGCACAGCAGCGGCTGATCGAACCCCGTCTGGAATTTGTTGGCAGCCAGCAGGATCTGATACTCCGGCCCCTTGAACGCCTCGCGAATGTCACGCCCCTTGAGGCCGGGGTTGAGCGACGCGGTGGCTTCGGTGAACGGGTCGGGGCCGCTTTCGCCATCAACCACCTCCCCGGAGAACGCCACCAACGACTGCAAGGCGTAGCCCTTCTCGGCGATGTACTTCTGCAGCGCCAGCTGCCACCGCACCGCCTCCTTGCGACTGGCCACTACCACCATGGCCTTGGCCTTGCCCCCCAGCAGCAGCGACACCGTGGTGCGGAAGTGCTCGACGATCACCTGCACCTTCTGCGCGATGTTGTACGGGTGCAGGCGAACCCACCCCATGATGCCGCGCATCGCCGCGCTGCGTTCGACCTCCTTCTCATCGAACGCGGCGCCGCCATGGGCCAAGTTGAAGGCGGCCTTGTAGCTCATGTAGTTCTGCAGGACATCGAGGATGAACCCTTCCTCGATGGCCTGCCGCATGCTGTACACATGGAACGGCACCGGCACATTGTCGGGCGCCGGTTTGCGTGTGGAGTCCGGCCTCGTGCCGAACAGCTCCAACGTCTTGTTCTTGGGTGTCGCGGTGAAGGCCACGAAGGTGATGTTCTGCTCGTCGGCGCGCGCGGCCATCTGGGCGGCGAGCAGGTCTTCCGTACTCACCTCCCCGCCATCCTGCAGGGCGGCCAACTCTTCGGCGCTCAACAACTCCTTCAGCTTCGCCGCCGCCTCACCCGTCTGTGACGAGTGCGCCTCGTCGGCGAGCACGGCGAAGCGCTTCCCCTCGGTGGCGGCGAGTTCCCGCACGGCAGCCAGCGCAAAGGGAAAGGTCTGGATGGTACACACCACGATCTTCTTGTCGCCCTGCAGCGCCTCGGCGAGCTGCTCGCTCTTGGGCTTCCCTTCCCCCTTGATGACGGCCACCACGCCGGTCTTGCGCTGCATGTCGAAGATGGCGTCCTGCAGCTGCCCGTCGATGACCTTGCGGTCGGACACCACCACCACGGTGTGAAAGAGCTTCCTGTGCTCGGCGTCGTGCAGCTCGGCGAGAAAGTGCGCCGTCCACGCGATGGAGTTGGTCTTCCCCGAGCCCGCACTGTGCTGCACGAGGTACTTGGTCCCGGGGCCGTCGGTGACCACCGCGGCCTGCAGGTTGCGTGTGACATCCAGCTGGTGGTACCGCGGAAACAGCATGCCCACCGGCTGCTTCTTCTCGTCGCGCACGGTGACGAGATAGCGGCCGATGATCTCGAGCCAGCTCTCGCGCGCCCACACTTCCTCCCACAGATACGCGGTACGATGCCCGTGCGGGTTGAGCGGGTTCCCCTTGCCGCCCCCGTCACCCTTGTTGAACGGCAGGAAGGTGGTGGCCGGCCCCGCGAGGCGCGTGGTCATGAACGCCTCGCTGTTGCTCACCGCGAAGTGCACCAGTGCGCCGCTGGGGAAGCTCAACAGCGGTTCGGGCGCCTGCCCCTTGGGATTGGGCACGCGGTCGAACCGGTACTGGTCGATGGCGTCCTCCACCCGTTGCGTGAAGTCGGTCTTGAGTTCCACCGTGGCCACCGGGATGCCATTCAAGAACAGCACCAGGTCGATGGCGTTCTCGTTGTGCCGCGAGTAGCGCACCTGCCGCACCACGCGCAGCCGGTTGGTTTCGTAGCGCTCGAGGATGTCGGCGTTGAGGCCGAAGGCCGGCTTGAACTGCGCGAGTGTCAGCTTGGCCTTGAGCCCCACCAGCTCAATGCCGTTGCGCAGCACGTCGAGCGTCCCGCGCTGGTCCATCTGGGCGCGGAGGCGATCGAACAGCGTGTCGGCGGCCCTGTCACCGTGATTCTTGACGAGGGCTTCCCACGCCTGCGGCTGGGTGGCCTGCACCCACGCGATCACGTCGGCGGGATACAGCGCCCGGGCGCGATCGTACTGGGCGGCGTCGCCCTCGGCATACCGCCAGCCGTGGGCGGCGAGGTGCTCGCAGAGCTCCTCTTCGAAGGCGATTTCGCGGTGAAGCGTCATTGGGCGTTCATGGGTTCAACCGGGACAGCGATTCCTGTCACACTGGGGCCAGGATGTTGGCCGACGGGTGCGTCCTGGCCCAGTTCAGGCGGCGTCGGACACGGAGCGGACCGGCCTCACGGCGGGGAGGTCGTCGTCCGCGAGGGGACGTACCTCACTCACGGCAAGGGTACGAAGCGCCTGGGTCCGCCCGGCGTGCGTCACGAACTCCACCTCGACGGCATCGACGCCATAGACCAGCACGACCGTGCCCACGTCACCAGCGCGCAGTCCGGCGTCGGGCAGGTCCCGGCGCAGGACAACCGAATCCAGTTCGCGAAAGGCGGGTGTGCTCGGGGTCATCGAAAGGCCTCCCCTGGGTACGCTGTGACGAAGCGAGGCGCCTCCTCGCCGCGGAGGACGATCCAGACCGTGACGACCACAGCCGCGCGGCCGGTCGGACCCTGAATCATACCACGCACCACGTACTTCTGCCCATACGCTCCAGGCTCTACCAGCTCGGCCTCCCCGTCCCGCGCGACAGCCAGTAGCTGATCGCGCAACGACAGCCAGCCGGCCTGGCTGAAGCCGAGCCGGCCGAAGAACCGCGCCTTGGACCGCCCATCGCGATGATCGTGCGAAAGGAGATAGTCGCGCACCTTCGCCGCATCGATGACCGCTATCGCGGCGTTGGGGAGTCGCATGCAGGAGGGTCGGTGGTCGCTGAAGACGGTGCGGACTGCGCCGAGACCTTCTGGCGCTCGATGGCATCGAGCGTCTGGCGACTCTCGGTCATCCACTCGATCCACCCATTGGCACTCCGGCCCAGCAACACGCTGGCCGCACCGCTGGGCGTCCGGAACAGGTGATCACGCGTGAAGCGGAGGCGCTTGCCATCGGCGACCAGCACCCCCGACGCGATGAGCGGGGCGCGGAGCCGCTCCGCCTGGGTGCCCCCCTGTGACGCGGTGTTCTCGAGCGGGCCAGACGAATCCCGCAGCACCACGAAGCCATCGGCCGTGTAGTAGCCCCGCCCATCCGCCCCGCGGCGCTGGCAGTGGAACATGACGGGGGCCACCGCCTTCTCGACCGCCTGCACGAGGGCATCGAACATGGGATAGCCGAGTGTGGAGACCAGCGCCTGCCCGGTCTCGAAGATCTCCAGGCAATCCGCCTCGAGCGGCGGCGGTGTGAAGGGCCGGTTGCCCTTGTTGCCGTTCTCGTCCCGGAAGCGCCCGGCAGTGCGGATGGCCTGCAAGCAGTGCCACTCCAGAAAAAGGGCGTGGGTCTGGGTGAGCGAGTTCGTGCGGGAGATCAGCACCAGCGCCCGCTCCCAGAAGTCCTTTTCCTTGTTGTGCGCGGTAAGGCGGGCACGGAGGTCACCGGTCTGCCCTACGTACACCGTATCCTCGCTGCCGTCCTCGGTCTCGCCCACCAGGAAATAGAGCGCCACCTGCGTGCTCTCCGGCATGGCCAGGAAGTCGGCCAGCAGGCTGCGCGGCACCTCGATGACCTGCACGATGCGCGTGGTGATCTCGGCGATGCGGATCCCCCGCGGGTCGCCGGCGGGGAGGAAGATCTGAATGGTCTTGGCGCGTGGCGGTCACGCGGCCTCCGCTGGTGCGAGGCCGCGTACGTCGATTTGGCCGGTGACAGCGGCAGCTATCAGCGCACTTCGTCTCTGAGAGAGGACTTCGACCAACTTCTGTGCCTCCGCGACGAGCAGATCAATTCGATCAAGCGCCTGCTCAAGGTATGCCATGACCTTCCTCTGCTCTTCGAGGGGCGGCAACGGAATGACTACATCCTTCACGTCACCACAATTGAGGTGGGGGTGCAACGCGCCTGTTTGAATGGCTGCGAGTGAGTCCTTGCCGTAGCTCGAATTCAGTACCCAAGAAATCCATGCGCCCTCGACCACCTCCTTCTTGGGGGACACAATAATGAGAGCATGACAATTACAGCCTTCAAACTCAGGCGTCACGACAGCAGTCTGCCCGATATCCCCCGTCTGCACGATAAGCACATCGCCAGCCTGCAAGATCGATTTCGCGTGCTCGTCGCTCCAATCGCGCGAAACGAAGTAAGGGACGTCAAAGAGAATTCGGTTTGACTTTACGTGCAGGGACTGCAGGTAGCGAACCCCATCCTCAATCAGGATGTCTCGCGTCGGTCCGACATATCCGTTTGTAATCTTCGTACTAATGGTTGTCATCCGATGGATGGCCCAGTGCGCAGGGATGGCATCCAGTTCCTCTACGGCGGAGGCGAGCACTGGCGCGTCAGTATCCAGCCCCTTGGTGACCGCGTGCGAGATCACCGCCTGTCGCTTCTCCTTCAGCAGCGCGATCAGCCGCTCCTGCTCGGCCACGAGGGCGTCGATCTTGGCGGTCTCGTGGTCGAGTACATCGACGATCGCGCGCTGCTCATTCAGTGGTGGCATAATGGCAATCAACCCTGCAAGTACGTCCGGATAGAGCCTCAAGCGCGAATCAATCACGCCCGCGGAGTGCGCCTTGAAGTAAGGCAGATACTGGTCGCATCGCACGAGATAATCGAGAAACCGCGGATACACGCGTGAATTCGGCTCGAAAACGCAATAAGACGGGCTGACGATGCCATCGTGCACCGTTACACCCAAACCGCGATTCCAAGCTAGCATGATGTTCACGACAAGATCGTTGCGCTTGCAGACCTTGTACCCTTCAAGTGTTTCCGCACGAGTCAGCTGCGCACCGGCCTCGATGATCGCCGAGCGAGGCGTTACACCAGTATACGCAGAGACTGACAGCAATTCTTCCTCACCACCGATTGAACGCTCGTCTCGCTCGCGTAGAATGTGCTTGAAGCGAGCAAGGTCCCAATGCGCTGGCACCTTCCTCAGCCACTCCACCCCGCTGTCCTTGTATTCAGGATACCGCGGGAAGCTCACGACTCCCCCCCGCGCGTATCCCGCTTCTTCGCGCGCTTCGGCAGTGCCTTCGCCGCGCGCTCCAAATCTGCGAGGGTGTCCTGCTCTGCGGCGGCCTCCAACTCCGGCCGGCGACGCGCGTCGAACGCATCGTACGCGACCACGGCACGCTGATTGGCATCCGCGCGTGACACGCTCCCGCCGTCGGTCAGCACGGCGCGCTCGTTGAAGCGCAGGAAATCATCGAGCTTCTGCTCCCAATCCCGAAGAAACACCTGCTTGCGACGCGATGCCTGATCCTCGGCGAAATCGAGAAACATGGTCACGATGCGATTGAGCTCCGTGATCTCCGGCTCCAACAGGTAGTTCTTCGCCACGGTCACGTCACCACGACGGATCTGCGCGCCCTTCCACGCCGTGAGCCCCATGGTGGGGGCGTTTGCATCCACACGGCGCGCAATGATCTCCGGCGCCGTGAGCCCAGTGACGGCGAAGTGCAGCTTGTTCTGCACGGTCTGAAACACCCATGCCGTGTCGTCGGCATTGGGGGCGTAGTCGGCGGCCAGCGCCAGAATATCCCGCACGCGCAGATACATGCGCCGCTCGCTCGCCCGGATGTCCCGGATGCGTTCGAGCAGTTCATCGAAGTAGTCGGGCACGCCGGCGCCCGGCGGGTTACGCAGGCGCTCGTCGTCCATGACGAAGCCCTTGCGGAGCAGTTCCTCCAGCTGGCCCGTGGCCCACTGCCGGAACTGCGTGCCCCGAGGCCCACGCACCCGGTACCCGACCGCCAGAATGGCCTCCAGCCGGTAGTGTTCCACCTCGCGTGCGACCTGCCGGTCACCTTCCTGGCGAACTATCCGGAATTTCCGGATAGTTGCCTCACGGTCGAGCTCTCCCTCGTCGAAGATGTTGACGAGGTGTTCGTTGATCGTTCGCACATCTCGCTGGTACAGCTCGGCCATGAGCGCCTGTGACAGCCACACCGTGCCCTCGTCCAGCCGGCACTCGACGCGCGTGCGGCCATCGGGCGCCTGGTACAGGACGATCTCCGACACCGAGCCCTGCTCCTCCCCGCTCACTGGCTCAGCTCCCCAATCATCTTCACAATCCGGTCGGTCACCACCTTGAGCTCCGCGTCGATCTCCGCCAACGGCCGCGGCGGAGTGAACACGTAAAAGTGCCGGTTGAACGGAATCTCGTAGCCCACCTTGGTCTTCTCGTGGTCGATCCACGCGTCGGGCGCGTGCGGCTTCACCTCGCGATCGAAGTACGCCTCCACGCTTTCGCTCAGCGGCACGTTCTCCGTGTCGCGAAGCGATGAATCGGGCACGGGCTTGCCCTTCCCCTTGCCCTTGGCAGCCAGCACCACGTTTCCCGCCGCGTCGCGCTCGGGGCGCTCCACGGTGATGGTGCGATACCCGAACGCGTCGTTACGGAAGATCTTCGAGATGGGCTTGCCATCGCGCGTGGCCTCCTCGAAGCCGCCGAAGAGTCGCGTGATCTCCTCGATATGCGCCGAGCCGATCTCCTTGCGCTTGCTGCCAAGGCTCTTGCGCATCTTCTGCCACATGGCGCTGGCGTCGATGAGCTGCACCTTGCCCTTGCGGTGCACCGGCTTGCGGTTGCTCACGATCCACACGTAGGTGGCGATGCCGGTGTTGTAGAACAGATCCGTGGGGAGCGCGATGATCGCCTCCAGCAGGTCGTTCTCCAGCACGTAGCGGCGAATTTCGCTCTCGCCACTGCCGGCGCCACCCGTGAAGAGCGGGCTGCCGTTGAGCACGATGCCGAAGCGGCTGCCGCCGTCCACGGCGGGGCGCATCTTGCTGAGCAGGTGCATGAGAAACAGCAGCGAGCCGTCGGATACCCGCGGCAGCCCGGGCCCGAACCGCCCGTCGAACCCCTTCTGCTCGTGCTCGCGCCGCACCTCCTTCTCGATCTTCTTCCACTCCACGCCAAAGGGTGGGTTGGAGAGCATGTAGTCGAACTTCTTTGTCGGCAGCCCGTCGTTGGAGAGCGTGTTGCCGGGAAAGATGTTGGACACCTCCTGTCCCTTGATGAGCATGTCCGCCTTGCAGATGGCGTACGACTCGTCGTTGAGCTCCTGCCCGAACATCACCAGCCGCGCTTCGGGGTTGATCTCGGCCAGGTGCTCGCCCGCCACGCTCAGCATGCCCCCGGTGCCGGCGGTGGGATCGTAGATGGAGCGTACCACGCCCGGCTTGGTGAGGGCTTCGTCGTCCTCGATGAACAGCAGGTTCACCATGAGGCGGATGACCTCACGTGGCGTGAAGTGCTCACCGGCCGTTTCGTTGCTCAGTTCGGCGAACTTTCTGATCAGCTCCTCGAACACGCTGCCCATCTGCGCGTTCGAGACCGTATCGGGGTGCAGGTCGACCGTGGCGAACTTCTCCGTGACCAGATACAGCAGGTTGGCCTTGTCGAGCCGCTCGATCTGGGTGTGGAAGTCGAAGCGCTCGAAGATGTCGCGCACCGCGGGCGAGAACGCCTGCAGGTAGCTGCGGAGATTCTCGGCGATGTGGTCCTGATCGCCCAGCAGGGTGCGCACGTCCAGCCTGGAGGTGTTGTAGAACGACTGGTCGGCCGCCTTGAGGAGAAATGGCTCGGGGTTGAGCCCCGCCTTCGAGCGCTTCTCCAGCTCGGCCAGCACGGCGGCCTTGGTGGGCTCCAGCACGCAGTCCAACCGGCGGAGCACCGTGAAGGGCAGGATGACGCGACCGTACTCGGACTGCTTGAAATCGCCGCGCAGCAGGTCGGCGACGGACCAGATGAAGGCGGACAGATTGGGGGTCGCCGTGGCTGCGGCACGCTCAGGGGCGGGGCCGGTGCCGGCGGTCATCACATTGGCCATCACGACGGGGCTACGGATTGGGGAGGGCGGTCGCTTACCAGTCTGTAATGTGGAAGCTCACCCTGACAGAGGCGAGACGCGGGGGTCACGGTACGGGCTCGCTCAATCGCCGACAGCACCTCGCAAACGCAAAGGTCGCGAACCCGATTGGAGTTCGCGACCTTTGGCACCCGCAGACAGTTACAACACAAGTAGCTGGGGGGAGACTCGAACTCCCGACCTCACGATTATGAGTCGTGCGCTCTAACCGGCTGAGCTACCCAGCCCCAAAAGCGTGGTCCGCGCATGGAGCGGGCGCGGCACTTCCGGGACGCAAACGGCCGGCCCTTTCGGACCGGCCGAATGCTATGGCGGGGGCGGGATTTGAACCCGCGACCTTCGGGTTATGAGCCCGACGAGCTACCAGGCTGCTCCACCCCGCGGCAGTCTTGGGATATTAGCCGGTCAATCGCCGGAGTCAACCCCGGTCGTGTCGTCGGTCGCACTCTTTTTCACCGAATCACGCGCGGCCGCATCACGCGCCACCGAATCGCGCGCCGAGGCGTCGTCCACCCAGTAGAGCAGCTCCTTCGGCCCCTTCACCAACCCGTGCTCCTCGCGCGCAATGCGCTCGAGCGTGAAGTCGTCGCTGCTCACCAGCTTGAGCGTGGAATCGAGCGCCGCCACCGTGTCACGCAACAACGTCAGTTCCGATTCGATGTCCGCGACACGGTCGCGCAGCGCGAGCAGATCGGTGGTGCCGTACTCGCCACCTTCCACGGCAAAGGACAGCACCGCCACCGCCCCGCCCACCCACGCCAACCGGCGGATGAGGGCGCCGCCCGGCATCACGCGCTTGCTGCGCCCCGCCACGCCGCCGCCCTCAGATGCCGAAGAGCGCGCCGCCGGGATACTCGGCGTACCCCTCCAGCTGCTCCTCGATACGCAGCAGCTGGTTGTACTTGGCCACGCGATCGCTGCGCGACGGTGCCCCCGTCTTGATCTGCCCCGCCTGCGTCGCCACCGCGAGGTCGGCAATGAAGGTGTCCTCGGTTTCACCCGAGCGGTGCGAAATGATGCTGTTGTAGCCGGCGCTCTTCGCCAGCTCGATGGCCTCGAGCGTCTCGGTGAGCGTGCCGATCTGGTTCACCTTGATGAGGATCGCGTTGGCCACTTCGGCCTCGATGCCCTTGGCCAGGATCTCGCTGTTCGTGCAGAACAGATCGTCGCCCACCAGCTGGCAGCGATCACCCACGAGTTCGGTGAGATACTTCCAGCCGTCCCAGTCGTTCTCCGCCATGCCGTCTTCGATGGACACGATGGGATACTGCTCGAGCCAGCCGGCGTACAGCTCGGCCATCGCCTGCGGGCTGCGCGCCGCGGCGCCGCTCTTCTTGAACTGATACTGCCCGTCGCGGAACAGCTCGCTGGCCGCCACGTCCAGTGCGAGCGCGATGTCCTGCCCCGGACGGAACCCGGCCGCCTCGATGGCTTCGATGATCACCTTGAGCGCGTCCTCGTCGCTCGCGAGGTTCGGCGCAAAACCGCCTTCGTCGCCCACGCCCGTGGAGAGCTTGCGCGCCACCAGCACCTTCTTGAGCTGATGGAACACCTGCGTGCCCATGCGCAGCCCTTCGGCGAAGGAATCGGCCCCCACGGGGATGACCATGAACTCCTGGAAGTCCACCGTGTTGGTGGCATGCGCGCCACCGTTGAGGATGTTCATCATGGGCACCGGCAGGGTGCGCGCCATGGGGCCACCCAGATAGCGATACAGCGGCAGCCCCACTTCCAGCGCCGCCGCGCGCGCCACGGCCATGGAGACGCCCAGCATGGCGTTCGCCCCCAACCGCCCCTTGTTCTCGGTGCCGTCGAGATCCATCAGCGCCCGATCCACCGCGATCTGGTCCGTAGCGTCCATCCCCTCGAGCGCCTCGGCGATCTCGGTGTTCACGTTGTTCACCGCCTGCTGCACCCCCTTGCCGCCGTAGCGCCCCGGGTCCCCATCGCGCAGCTCCACGGCTTCGCGCTCACCCGTGCTGGCGCCGCTCGGCACCGCCGCGCGTCCCGCCGCCCCGGTCTCGAGAATGACGTCGACTTCAACGGTGGGATTGCCGCGAGAGTCGAGAATTTCGCGCGCGGACACGGAGACGATGGGAGCCATGATACTGGGGATGTGTGTGAGGCGAGATTGGTAAACGGCAACGACAGACGGCAGACGGCAGGAACCACAGACGGCAGTAGGCAGGAACAACGAAGGGCCCTGCGCCACGCACCGAGCCTCCTTCCCCCTGCCCCCTGCCCCCTGCAACCTGCAACCTGCAACCTGCAACCTGCTTCCTGCGACCTGCGACCTGCGACCTGCTTCCTAACGTGCCCTAAATCTACGACGATGTCGGCGCCGGCAGGGGCTCGGCGCGCCGTTCGCGCTCGCCACTCACGAGCGCCGGCTCCACGCCGTACACCTCGCGCAGACACACGGCCATGCGCTCCCGCACGCGATCGGCCAGCACATTGCGATCGTTGTAGGTGAGCCCGGTCGTGGCAATGGGCTCCAGCAGGTGCACGTGCACGGTCCCCGGGCTGGCGCGGAACTCGTCGCGCGGATTCACCTCGATGGTGCCGTGAATGACCACCGGCACCACCGGGGCCTGCGAGGCAATGGCCAGCACGAACGGCCCCTTCTTGAAGGGGCGCAGCGCATAGCTGCTGCCGCGCGTCCCCTCCGGATACACGAGCACCGGATTGCCCTGCTGGATCTTCTTCGCCGCATCTTCGTAAGCACCGAACGCGGCTTTGCGATTCTCGCGATCGATGTAGATGACCCCCACCCCGCGCGCCGCGGCGCCGAAAATGGGGATCTTCTCGAGCTCCCGCTTGGCCACGAAGCCGTAATGCGGCAGCACCTCGATCATGCTGGGAATGTCGAACCAGCTGACATGATTGGCGATGTACACCCGCGGTGCTCCCGCCACGAGCCCATCGTTGCCGTGCAGCACCACCTTCACGCCCGCCGCGCGCAGCAACCACCACGCCCACCAGCGCGGACACTTTTCGTAGATGCTTCCCGGGCCCTCCTGCACCCCGAAGAGCTGCGCGATGAGCACGGTCGACCCGAAGACGAGTGTCCCGATCAGCAGGGCGACGAAGGTGAGGGCGGTTCGGAACATCCTTCCAAGTTTAGCGCGGCTGGCGCCGCATACAACTGCGCCGCACCGAACCGGCTACCTCGCGAAGTGATCGTGGCCGGAGTCGGGCGCGGAATGCGCCGCTGGTTCCGTTCCGGCCGGTCGCACCTCGCCAATGACGGTGAGCGGCACCTCGCTGAAGGCACTCCAGCCACCCGTCACGGCCGCCAGACGCCCGGGGGGTACTGTGACCAGCAACTCGTACTCCTCGCCGCTCCTGAGGGCCTGCGCGGGGGTGAGGCCGGTGCCCACCGGCAGGCGCGCATGGTCGAGGGAGACCACCACCCCGCTGGCGGCGCCCAGATGCCGAGCGTCGGCGGCCAGACCGTCGGAGATATCCAGCATGGCACTGGCCCCCATGCGGGCCAGCCACTCGCCCTCGGCCAGACGGGGAGTGGGCGCGGCGAAACGGTCGCGCGCCCACGCGGTGGGTGTGTCTCCCTGCTGCCACGCCGCGAGTGCCGCCCCGGGGCCGCCCAGCGTGCCGGTGACCATCACCAGGTCGCCCACCTGCGCACCGGCGCGCGACACGGGAGGGTGCGCAACGCCGATCACGGTGAGGGTGATGGCGAAGGTGGCCCCGCGACTCAGGTTCCCCCCCACAATGCGCGCGCCCGCCGCCCCCACGACGCGGCCTATCCCATCGGCCACCTCGGCCAGTGCGCCCTGCCAGTCAGGCGGCACCACCAGCGCCACCAGCACACGCTCGGCACGAGCCCCCATGGCCGCGAGGTCGGAGAGTGCCGCGGCCGCGGCGCGGTGCCCGATCTCCGTTGGCGTGAGCCATTCCCGGCGAAAGTGCACATGCTCGACGCAGGCATCGGTGCTCACCACACGCACTCCGGTGGCGAGCGGCGGCAACACCGCGGCATCATCACCAATATCCACGGCCAGCGGTCCCCACCGCGCCATGAGCATGCGGATGGTGTCGAACTCCACCCCCGGCCCCATGGCCTGATGGTCGCGAAAGGCCGCCTGCTGCGCCGAGCCGTGCGTGGTCGCCATGCGCGGAAGCTAGAGGCTGCAACGTCGCGGCGTCAGCGTTGTGGTGGCCGGCACCACACACGCCGGCTTACGGCACGAGCCCGTCGGCGCCGCGCCGCAACCGCACGAGCCCCTGCGGCGTGGCGAGAAAGAGCCAGTCGCGCGTGAACAGCAGATCGAGCACCGGCCCCGGCAGCTCCGCCCCAGTACGCAGGACGCGTACGGCACCGTGCGCACGGTCGCGCAGCACGAGGCCGTCACGACCGGCAAGCGCCATCGTGCGCGCATCCAGCGCCACGCGGGTGACCGCACCCAAACGCTGGGGCTCCATCAACGGCAGGGGCTCGGCAGGGGTACCGTTGTCCGCCCCCCACGCAGCCCAGGCGTTCAGCAGGTACACGGCGTCGTCGGTGGCCACCAGCGCCACGCTGTCGTGCAGCGCCAGCGCACGGACCGGACGCCGAAGCGCGGAGGCACTGCCGCCGGGACGGCGCATGGCGGCGGGTGCCGCGGGGTCGGCAGGTCGAAGCACGAGCCCGGCTTCGGTACCGGCCCAGAGCACCTCGCCGGCCGTCTGCAGCGCGTACACGGCCACTCCAGGGAGAGCGACGTTGCCCTCGGGTACGGCGCCCGACGCCGCAGCGGTTTCGCGCAACGTTTCACGCTCCATGTCGCGCAACGTGTCGCGCACGAACACCAACCCCTGCGCCGTGCCCGCCCAGGCACCGTTGTCGCGAGCGGCCACGGCGAAGACCCGGTCATCGGGGAGTCCGGTGAGTCGGCCGTACCGTTGCATCGCCTCGGCACCGTCCAGTTGCACCCGCAGCAGCCCGCTGGCCGTACCCACCCACGCCTGCGCGCCGCGGGTGACCATGGCAAAGGCACGCACCCCGGCCAGCGGCATGGTGATGGTGCCCTCGATCCAGCGCCAGCGCTGCAGATCGGTGGTGGCGAAGGTGAGGCCGCCATCGCGATTCGCGAGACCGAGTCCGGCAATCCACACGCCGTCGGCGGCGGGCGCGAGCGCCCCCGCGCCGCCATCGCGCAGCCCATAGGGAAACGCCGCGGCCGTGCCCACCAACGGGTCCACGCGCAACAGCCCGTCGCCATCGGTACCCACCCACAGCTCGCCAGCGCGATCGGGGGAGGCAGCGGCCGCGCGCATGATCACCGAACGCAGCGGCCGGTTCCCGGCGGCATTGTGCCGAAGCTGCAGAAGCGCCTGCTGCACCTGCGCCCGCAGCGCCGGGTAGCGGCCCTCGAGATCGGCAAGCGACGGCGGCACGACCACCGCCGCCAGTGCCGGTGCACCAGCGAGCGGCGTGGCGATACCAACCCGCGAGACGCGCAGCCATTGCCCGCCGCTCTGCACCAGCGCATCGCCGCTGGCAGTGGCAGCCCGCTCGAAGACGATGCGCTGCGGCACACCGGTCACGAGCACACGCTGCGCCTGCCCCGTGAGCGGGCGGTACACGATCACGGCCCCCGGCACCCCGATCCACAGGGCATCCTCCACCGGGTCGCCAACGAGCAGCGAAATGCCCGGGCCCACCGTGCGCGCGTCGAACGCCGTCGACAGGCCGAGTTCCCGTTGCAGGTCATCGGTTGGGGGCTGCGTCCAGCGCTCGGTGAAGCGATCGAAGATGGCCACGCCGCCGGGCCCTGCGGCGTAGACGAAGCGCCGTGATGCCGCCACGGCGTTCACGGTGGCGAAGCTGCCCACCAGCACCCGCTCCTCGCCCGGGCTCACGAACCCCGCGGGAGCCGCGGCTCCCGGTGGCAACGGGGCACAGGCCGCACTGCCAACGGCGGCGAGCGCCTTGGCGAGCACAATGGCGAACGCCCGGGTGCGTGCCGCATAGCTCGTCATGGGGCGTTGGCGATGCGCGGCGTGCGGCATGGCGGCGCCGCTAGACCGAGGGGAGTTCGGCGAGAACGGCCGGGGGGAACGGCGGTGGCGTGGCCAGCGCGCTCCACACGCTGCGAGTGGCCGCCAGCACCTCGTCCAGCGTGGTGCCGCGTGCCGTGGTGCGCGCCGCGCCGTGCACGCACTCGGCAGCCCGACCATGCACGGTGGCGCCCAACACCGCCGCCGCGTCGCCCAACGCGCCTTGTGCCAGCAGCGCGGCCACGATGCCGGCAAGGCTGTCACCGCTCCCCCCGGTCGCCAGGAGAGGTGTCCCGTGTGGCACGACCCACACGGGGGCGCCGTCGGCTGACGCGACCAGCGTGGGCGTCCCCTTGAGCAGCACGGTGCAGTGGGCGCGGGCCGCGAAACGCTGCAGCTGGTGTGCGCGCTCGCTCCAGGCTGCGGCGAGTGGTGCGCCCAGCAACCGCGCAAACTCACCGGCGTGCGGCGTGCACACCACCGCGCGCGCGTCGCGCGTCCAGTGCTGCAGCAGCGACGCCGTATCGGTACCCAGTGCCGCCGCCGCTTCAGCCGCGTGCCACAAGGCGTCGGCATCGAGCAGCAGCGGCACGCCGCGATGCTGGTCGAGCAGTCGCTGCAGCGCGGTGGCCGACCGCGGGCTGCGACCAAGCCCCGGTCCCACGGCGAGGGCATCCACCCGCAGCGCCGAGGGCGCGGCAGCACCGGTAGCATCGGCGTGCCGACTCCCCGCCGCTTCGGGCCAGCGGTGCGCGAGGGCCTGCGGCACCAACGCCTGCACGGCGGCCACGCTCTCGCTGGCCACGACCGCGTGCACCAGCCCGGCGCCGGAGTGCAGCGCCGCCCGTGCGGCCAGCACCACCGCCCCGGCCATCCCCTCGTCGCCACCGGCGAGCGCTACGCGTCCGCGCGTGCCCTTGTGCGCACACCACGCATCTGCCGCGGCCACCTGCTGCAGGAGCGCGCCCGCGCCATGCAGGTCGGCCCAGCGCCACGCGCCGTCATCAGTGTCCCCGGGACGGTCGGCACCGACCCCGAGGCCGATGTCGAGCAGCACCACGCGCCCCACGTGTGCCCGCTGCAGCAGCGCTCCGCGCTTGATCGTGCCGAACGAGAGTGTGACGTGCGCGGCGGCGCTGCCATCGGCGATCTCGCCGGTCGTGGCATCGAGACCGCTGGGCACGTCGAGCGCCACGATCGTGGCGCCGCGATCGCGCGCGAGCGTGAGTCGCGCACAGTCGGCCGACAGGCCGTCGCGCAGCGCGCCGCGATGCCCGGTTCCCAACAGCCCGTCCACCACGATCTGCTCGTTGCCGGTGGGCATGCCATGCACCAGATACGGCGCCGCGATCTGCGCGGCCCGCTGCGCGTCGGGTGTGCGCGGGGGCATGCGCGCGTGCACCCGCACCGTAACCCCCTGGCGCGCCAGCTGCGCGGCCATCACATACGCATCGCCGCCGTTGTTGCCGCTCCCAGCCAGCAGGCATACCCCATGCGCCAGGCGGTCGTCGAACTCCCGCAGCAGAAACGCCGCGGCGGTGGAACCGGCCTGCACCATGAGATCGAACGACGGCACACCGCCGTTGATGACGGCGCGGTCTCGTGCCGCCGCTTCAACCGCCGTCGTGATGCGGAGGGCGCTCAGACGTGCGCCGTGCTCCATGGATACTCGCGCCCGAAGGCATCCTCGAAATCGAAGACGCCATGGAAGTCGTCGCGACTGTCCTGTGGCTGGCTGATGAGCAGCCCCAGGTCGACGAGCGTGAACACGATATCGCCGATGTCCATGGTGCAGCGTACCCCCCAGTGCTCGAGCACCACGCGGGCCATGACGCCGTAGCGATGCAAGGCGAGATCACGGCACGCCTGGGCCAGCTCGGGACCGGTGATGTGCCGCCGCTCCACGAGCCGAGTCTGGCTGTGCTCGAGCGCGGCCAGGACGAAAAGGTATGCACGTTCGTCGAACCGCTGCTCACGCAGACGGATCTGATCCATGATGCCTTCACGGAACGCCAGCTCAGACACGCTTCCCTGCTCCTCGACGAATTCGACGCGAATGACGACAGCCCGCGAACTGCACGCCGCGGCGACGGCGCCGCAGACATGGTGAATACTGAAGACGAGATCGGGCGGCCACAACTCCCGTGGACGCCCGATCCTTTACCTCTGCACAGCTTTGTGATGCGCACACCACGGAAATGCCGTGGTGTGCGGGAGTTACACCCGCGCGACGGCGCGGTACAGCGGGAAGCGATCGGCGAGCGCCTTCACATCGGCCTTGACCGCGGCCACCGTGTCCGCATCGTCGTGATGCGTGAGCACGCGGTCGATGAGGGCGGCGATCTGCTGCATGGCGTCACCATCCATGCCGCGCGTGGTCACCGCCGGCGTGCCGATGCGAATGCCACTGGTGATGAACGGCGACTGCGTTTCGTTGGGCACGGTGTTCTTGTTCACCGTGATCCCGGCCTGGTCGAGCACCTTCTCGGCCACCTTGCCGGTGAGCCCCTTGTTGCGGAGGTCCACCAGCATGAGGTGGTTGTCGGTGCCGCCACTGACGATGTGATAGCCGCGCGACACGAGCGCCGCGGCGAGCACCTGCGCGTTCTCCACCACCTGGCGGCAGTACGCCGTAAACGACGGCTGCAGCGCCTCGTGGAACGCCACGGCCTTGGCGGCAATGACATGCTCCAGCGGTCCGCCCTGCATGCCGGGGAACATGGCCTTGTCGATGGCCTTCGCGTGCTCCGCCTTGCACAGAATGATGCCGCCGCGCGGACCACGCAGCGTCTTGTGAGTGGTGCTGGTGACCACGTCGGCAAAGGGTACCGGCGACGGATACGCGCCGGTGGCGGCCAGCCCCGCGAAGTGCGCCATGTCGACCCAGAACAGCGCGCCCACTTCGCGCGCGATGTCGGCGAACGCCTGCCAGTCGATGACGCGCGAGTACGCGCTGTAGCCGGCAATGATGATCTTGGGGCGATGCTCGCGCGCCTGGGCGCGCATGTGGTCGTAGTCGATGATGCCGTCGCCGGTAACGCCGTACGACACCGCCTTGTACAGCAGACCGGAGAAGTTGACCGGCGAGCCGTGCGTGAGGTGCCCGCCCTGCGACAGGTCCATACCGAGGAAGGTCTCGCCCGGCTTCATGAAGGCGAGAAACACCGCCGCGTTGGCGCTCGCACCGCTGTGCGGCTGCACGTTGGCGTGATCAGCCTGAAAAAGCTGCTTCGCGCGATCGATGGCCAGTTGTTCGATCTTGTCCACCACCTCACAGCCGCCGTAGTAGCGCTTCCCCGGCAACCCCTCGGCGTACTTGTTCGTGAGCGGCGACCCCATGGCCTCCATCACGGCGGGCGACACGAAGTTCTCACTCGCAATGAGTTCGAGGCCGTCGCTCTGTCGTTCGACTTCCTCGGTCAGCAGGTGCGCGATCTCCGGGTCGGTGGCGCTCAGCGCGCCGCCCGGAGGCAAACGATCCCACTGCGACCAATCGGCACTCGCTCCAGCACTCATGCCCCGCTCCCCGGAGCGTCCGCTCCGTTCTGTTCGTTCGTCTGCTCGATCTTGTGCACGCGCGTTTCGTGGCGCCCGCCCTCGAAGGGCGTATCGAGCCACGTCTTGAGGATGGCCACCGCGTCTTCGTCGGAGACGAACCGCGCGGGGAGCACCAGCACGTTTGCGTCGTTGTGCTTGCGGGCCAGTCCGGCGATTTCGGGGTTCCACACCACGGCGGCGCGGACCCCGGGATACCGATTGGCCACATAGCTCATGCCCAGCCCCGTGCCGCACAGCAGGATGCCACGGTCGGCAGCGCCGTCGCTGACCTGCTGCGAGAGCGGGTGGGCGTAATCGGGGTAGTCGGTGCTGGCGGTGCTGTGCGTGCCGATGTCGTCCACCTCGTACCCGAGCGAGTCGAGCACGAGACGCAGCCGTTCCTTGAGTTCGAAACCGGCGTGATCGGACGCGATGGGAATGCGCTCTTTGGTCATCAGGATTCCTTGTTGGGGTACTGCGGCCACGTCCTCATCATACCGCGAACGGCGGCGATACGCTGCTCGGCCACCCGATCGGCCGCCATGTACGTGGGAATGCCGGTACTCTTGGCCAGGGCGAAGACGCTCAGCACGGTCTCGTAGATCTCGTCGGCCTTGCGCAGCGAGCGGTCGCGGCTCCAGCCGGTGAGCTCACTGTACACGTTGATCACACCGCCGGCATTGGCCACGTAGTCGGGCGCATAAAGCACCCCGCGCGCCTCGAGCTCGTCACCATGCCGGTCTTCGAGCAGCTGGTTGTTGGCGGCGCCCGACACGATCTCCACCTGCAGTCGCGGGATGGTGTCGTCGTTGAGGATCCCCCCCAGCGCGCAGGGCGCGAAGATGTCGGCCCTGGCCGCGTAGATGTCGTCGAGCGGCACCGCCGTGGCGCCGAACTCCTTCACCACACGATCGACACGCGTGGCGTCGATGTCGGTCACGACGAGATCGGCGCCGGCCCGGTGCAGCTCCCGCGCCAGGTGACTGCCCACCGAGCCGAGCCCCTGAATGGCCACCGTGCGGCCCGTGAGCTCCTTGCTCCCCCAGCGCTGAAACGCCGACGCCTGGATGGCGCGGAACACCCCGCGTGCCGTGACACTCGACGGATCCCCCGACTTGGAGCCGATGCCGGCCACGTGCGTGGTTTCCATGTGCACGAAGTCCATGTCCTCGACGGTCGTGCCCACATCCTCGGCCGTCACGTAGCGGCCGCCCAACGAGTCCACGAACCGCCCGTGCGCCCGAAACAGCATTTCGCGGTGCGGGGTCTTGTTGTTGCCGATGATCACCGACTTGCCGCCGCCCAGATTGAGGCCGGCCACGGCGTTCTTGTATGTCATGCCGCGGGAGAGGCGCAGCGCGTCCACCACCGCCTCCTCGTCGCTTGCGTAGCTCCAGAAGCGGCAGCCGCCGAGCGCCGGCCCGAGGGTGGTGTCGTGAATGGCGATGATGCCGCGGTAGCCACTCGCCTTGTCGTGACAGAACACGACCTGCTCGTGGCCCATCTCGGCGATGGTGTCGAAGTAGTGCATGCAGGATCCGTCAGTCGGGGAGGATACCGTCGGCGGCCGCGGCGGCGGCCAGCGTTTCGCGCGCAATCACGATGCGCTGGATCTCCGAGGTGCCTTCGTAGATCTCGGTGACCTTGGCGTCGCGCAGATGGCGCTCGACGGGGTAGTCGGTCACGTAGCCGTAGCCGCCATGGATCTGCACCGCTTCGTTCGTGACCCACATGGCGGTCTCGGAGGCAAAGAGCTTCGCCATGCTGCTGTAGCGCGTGACCTTCTCCCCGCGCTCCTTGGCCGCGGCCGCCGCGTGCAGCAGGGTACGGGCCGCCGTGATGCGGGTGGCCATGTCGGCGATCTTGAACTGGATGGCCTGGAACTCGGCGATGGGCTTGCCGAACTGCTTGCGCTCACCCACGTAGCGCACGCTGGCCTCGAGCGCGGCGCGCGCAATGCCGATGGCCTGCGCCGCAATGCCAAGCCGCCCATGGTCGAGCGACCCGAGCGCATAGATGAGCCCCTTGCCCTCGTCGCCCAGCAGCCGGTCGCCGGGCACGCGGCAGTTGTCGAGCACGATCTGGAGGGTGGGCGAGGCACGCATGCCCAGCTTGTTCTCCTTCTTCGTGACGTGGAAGCCCGGCAGGTCGGGGGTGAGGATGAAGGTGCTGATCCCCTTGCTCCCCCGGCGGGCGTCGGGCGTGTCGGTGCGGGCCATGCAGAGGATGACCTGCGCTTCGTTCCCGTGGCTCACCCACGCCTTGGTGCCGCTCAACAGCCAGTCGTCACCGTCACGCACCGCCTGGGTGCGCAGGCTCGCGGCATCGGAGCCGGCCTCGGGCTCGGAGAGCGCGAAGGCCCCGAGCCACTCCCCGCGCGCCATGGGCGGCAGGTAGTGGGTGCGCTGCGCCTCGTTGCCGAAGCTCAGGATCATCTGGGTGGGCAGCGAATTGTGCACACTCAGCGTGACCGCCGCGGTGGCGTCACCCACGGCGATCTCCTCGAGCGCCAGCAGGTAGCTCTGCGCATCGAGGCCGAGGCCATCGTACTGCTCGGGGATGAGCATGCCGAGGAACCCCAGCTCGGCCATCTGCTCGACCATGAGGCGATCGAAGCGCTGCGCGCGGTCGCGCTCGCCGGCGAGCGGCGTGAGTTCGCGCGCGGTGTACTCGCGTGCCAGTCGCTGGATTTCGCGCTGGGTATCAGTGAGGGGCAGGAGCGACATGTGGGGTCAGTACTGGTAGAAGCCGCGACCGCTCTTGCGGCCAAGCCACCCCGCCGCGACGTACTTCCGCAGCAGCGGGCAGGGACGGTACTTCGGATCGCCGAGGCCGTCGTGCAGCACCTCGAGAATGGCGAGGCAGGTATCGAGCCCGATGAAGTCGGCAAGCGTGAGCGGCCCCATGGGGTGATTCATGCCGAGCTTCATGACCGTGTCGATGGCCTCCGGCGTGCCCACCCCCTCCATCACGCAGTAGATGGCCTCGTTGATCATGGGCATGAGGATGCGGTTGGCCACGAAGCCGGGGAAATCGTTCACTTCCACCGGCGTCTTGCCGAGCGCCCGGGAGAGCGCCATGACCTGCGCGGTCGTGGCATCGCTGGTCGCGAGGCCGCGAATGACCTCCACCAACTGCATGACCGGCACCGGGTTCATGAAGTGCATGCCGATGACGAGCTCGGGGCGCTTGGTGCGCGCCGCAATCTCGGTGATGGAAATGGAGCTCGTGTTGCTGGCGAGGATGGCGCCCTCGGGCGCCAGCCGATCCAGCTCCTCGAAGATGCGGAACTTGAGGTCCGTGCGTTCGGTGGCGGCTTCCACGACGATCTGCGCCGTGCCCACGGCATCGAGCGCGGTGGCCGTCTGAATGCGCGCAAGCGCCGCGCCCGCGACCTCGGCGTCGAGCGCGCCCTTCTTCACCTGGCGCTCGAGATTCCTGGCGATCGTGTCACGCCCGCGGGCAAGGGCGTCGGCACTCACGTCGATCATGGTGACCTCGTGGCCGCTCACCGCGAACACGTGCGCAATCCCGTTGCCCATCTGCCCCGCGCCGATGACCGCCGCGCGCTGCATGCCACCCACCGTATCGGACATATCGCTTCAATGCCTCGTGTACTTGGAAAAAGTGAGGAGTCCACCACTCAACACCAACGCTGCCACCGCGCCACCTTCCGGCCCCCAGGAGCCGCCGGTGAGCCACGCCGGTCCCAATACAACCGCCTTGTAGCCCGGTGTGGCGAACGGCAACCCGCTTACCGGCACGTGCAGCACGGCCGCCATGACCCAGTTCCACGCCAGATGCGCCGTGAACGCCGCCGGCAGTCCCGCACGTTCACGAATGACGCACAGGCACCACCCGGCCAGCATCACGATGCCGGTGGTGCGCGCACCGGCCCCCGGGTTGAGCAGATGCACCATGCCGAACGCCACGCTGCTGGCGGCTCGTGCCAACAGCGGCCCCTGCCCGGCTGGTGTGGCCTCGGCGGCCGTGGCGTAGAGATAGCCGCGGAAGGCGTACTCCTCCCACAGGGCCGCCGGGGCAAGCACCACCAGAAGTCGCAGCGCCGTTCCGCCCCAGCTTTCCCCGGCAAACGCCTGCGCCGGTACGGCGTCGAAGCGGAGCTGACCGAAGCCCCACAGCACCAGCGTCGTGAGCAGGATGGCACCGGTGCCCACAGCGGCCCCCACCAGCAGCGGCCGGGCGCGCCAACTGCCTTCCGGCACGCCCAGCACCGCCCAGGGCACCTCGTCCAGGAAGCGGAAGCCGGTCCAGCACCCGGCCAGCACCCCCACCAGCATGCTGACGGGGTACATGGGGACCGGCTCGCCCATCGCCCGCGAGAGCAGGCCGAAGAGCGGTGCCGCCAGCGACTCGAAGACTCCCTGGGCGAGGATCCACGCCACCCCGAAGGCGACGAGCCGCCAGAGAACGCGCGCGAAGACCGTCAGGAAACGCGTTCCACCGAAAGGGCCACCGCATCACCGCCACCGAGGCACAGCGTGGCCACGCCGGTGCGCAGGTTGCGATCGATGAGCGCGTGCAGCAGCGTGACCAGTACGCGCGTGCCGCTCGCGCCAATGGGGTGCCCCAACGCAATGGCACCGCCGTGCACGTTCACGCGATCCCCGTCCCACCCCAGCCCGGCCCCGTCTGCCAGCGCCTGGCTGGCGAAGGCTTCGTTGGCCTCGATGAGGTCGTAATCGCCAATGGTGGTGCCCGCCTTGGCCATGAGGTTCTTCACGGCCGTAATGGGCGCGAAGAACAGCTCCTGCGGGTCCCCGGCGCCCGTGGCGTAGCCCGTGATGCGCGCCAGGATGGTGAGGCCGTGCGCACGCGCATATGCCTCACTGGTCACCACCACCGCGGCCGCGCCGTCGTTGAGCGACGAGGCGTTGCCGGCCGTCACCGACAGGGTGTTGGGGTCGCCCTTCCCCGGGAAGGCGGGGCGCAGCTTTGCGAGAGACTCGGCCGTGGTATCGGCGCGCGGCCCTTCGTCGGCGTTCACCACGGTGGGGCCCTTGCGGCCGGGAATCTCCACCGGGACGATCTCGGCGGTGAACTTGCCGGCCTGCTGCGCCGCCACGGCCTTGGCGTGCGACGCGGCGGCAAAGGCATCCTGCGCCTC
This sequence comes from Gemmatimonas sp., assembly GCF_027531815.1. Lineage (NCBI taxonomy): Bacteria > Pseudomonadati > Gemmatimonadota > Gemmatimonadia > Gemmatimonadales > Gemmatimonadaceae > Gemmatimonas > Gemmatimonas sp. Next base: position 279,491 of record NZ_JAPZSK010000006.1, read on the forward strand.
GCGCGACACGCCCGCCTTGGTGGCCGTGTATTCCGCATGCGAACCCATGTGTACGTTGCAGGTCCCGCACCAGAGCCCGTCCCTGATCATGCCGTCGACCATGGTCTGGTCGCCGATCTTCACGCCACCACGCATGCCGTACACGTAGTGCGGCGCGTTGCTCATGCTTTCCTGACCACCGGCCACGATGACCTGCGCATCACCGGCCTTGATGGCCTGCGCCGCCAGCATCACCGCCTTGAGCCCGGAACCGCACACCTTGTTCACGGTGAGTGCCGACGCCGTGCTGGGCACGCCAGCCTTGAGCATGGCCTGCCGTGCCGGGGCCTGTCCGGTGCCCCCCTGCAGCACGTGCCCCATGATGACTTCCTGCACCGCGGCAGGGTCCACGCCACTGCGCTGCAGGGCGGCACGGATGGCAATGGCGCCGAGTTCCGGCGCGGAAAGGGAGGCCAAGCCTCCGAGATACCGGCCGATCGGTGTGCGCGCGGCACCCACGATCACCGGCTGGCGAGTCATGTCGGACATGGGATGGGAAACGGGCGGAAGACGACGCTGGGGAGCGCTTTGGGGATGCCACGTCAAGTTAATGGGCGGGCAGGAGCGGGGGCTTGTTACTGAAAACTGTCTGTGACTCGGGGACAGGATGGGGCGCAGGGGGCTGGGGCCGCAGGCGGGTGCGCGGGGGTTTCCGGAACGATGGCCCAACCCCTGCAGTATCACGGAGCATGCTTGATACCCTGCGCATGCTCATCGCCGACAGCCTGCCGACTGTCACCGAGTTGGACCCGCCGATACACGAGGCGGACATCCGCGTCGCCGCCTGTGCCCTGCTGCTCGAAATCGCGCACGCCGACCAGCGCCTGTCACGGGACGAACGCGCCGTGATCCTGCGTTCGCTCACCACCTACTTTGGCGTGGACGATCGCGGCGCCCTGGAGCTGATTGCCGAAGCGGAGCGGCAGTGGAGCGAGCGCGTCGATCGCTCGGCGTTCACGAACCAGCTGCTGGCCGAGTACGATCAGGATCAGCGTCATGTGCTCTCCGACCTGCTCTGGGACGTCGCGGGGGCCGATGGCTGGCTGGGAGACCACGAGACGCTGCTCACGACGCAGCTGTCGGCGCTGCTGGGTGTGCCGGCGCGCCGCGTGGAGGGCGACCGCCCCCCCGCCCCCCCACTGGACGCGTGAGGGGCGTGCTTCGAAGTTGCAGGATGCGTGCGATCCGACTGCTCCCTGCCCTTCTCTTTCCGGCGGTGGCCGGAGCTCAGGTCCGTCAGCCTGTACGGCGACCCGCTCCGGCACCCAAGCCCGCCACGGCTCCGGCACCCAAGCCCGCCACCGCGGGCCCGACGCTGCAGATCCCTCTGGCGAAGATCACCGGCGAGGTGTTCGACAGTGTGGCGGTGGCGCCGCTCGCCAACGCCACCGTGCAGTTCGTGGCGGCGGACAATCCGCAGAATGTCCGCAGCATCCGCACCGACTCGGTGGGGCAATTCTTTCTCGACTCGATGCGCGTGGGGTCGTATCTCGTGGGGATCATCCACGAGCAGGTCGACCGGCTCGGGCTTGAGAACCGCATTGTGCAGGTGAACATCGCCGGCAGCGGCGATGTGTCGCTGTCGCTGGGGCTTCCGTCGGCGGCCAGCCTGATGAAGACCAAGTGTGCCGCGGCCGGCGAGGGGAACGACCGCGGCGCGTTCATGGGGATGGTCCGTACCGCCCGCGGCACGCCGCTCGAAGGCAACGCGCGGGTCCGGGTGCAGTACCTCGAAACGGTGATCGGGCCGAGCGGCATGTCGCGCCGCTTCCCGTCGCGGTTTGCCGACGCGCAGCCCACGGGGGCGTTCGTGCTCTGCGGGGTGCCCCCCGAGGCCAGCGTGACCACGCGCGCTTATGCCGGTCCCGACTCGAGCGGGGTGGTGGAGCTGGTGGTGCCGCGCAATGGCTTGCTGGTCCGCGATCTCATCATTGCCAGTCCGCAGCGCGTGGCTGTGGCTCCCACGTCCGCGGCCGAGCGGCCACGTACCCTGCTCAAGGGCACCAGCCGCGTGCGGGGCGTGGTGCGTGACAGCGTTGGCAAGCCGCTGGTGGGCGCGCGGGTGTCGGTCCCGGGCACGGGCGCCGAAGGCGTCTCAACGGGCGGCGGCGCCTTCACCTTCGAAGCGCTCCCCGGGGGCTCGTGGATGGTGGAAGCCCGCGCGGTGGGCTTCGAGCCGAGGCGCGTGGCCGTGGATTTCATCGAGAATGCCGAGGCCGTGACCGAAATCAGCCTCGCGGGGCTCGCGCCGCGCATGGATACGGTGAAGGTCACCGCCGATCGCTGGAGCCGGGAGATGGCCGCGTTCGAGGAGCGCAAGAAGATGGGGGGCGGCTACTTCCTCGACGATCAGCAGCTCGAACGACGCAACGCGCTCTTCGCGGCCGACATCCTGCGCGGCACCCCCGGCGTCACGATCCAACCCGGGGCGAGCGCCGGTCGCGACCGCGTCACGATGCGTGGCAACGCCGGGGCGGGCACCTGCATCCCGGCGGTGTTCGTGAACGGCATGAATACGCCCATTCCCGACGGTGTGATCGAGAACGTGGTGTCGACCAACGACATTCGCGCCGTGGAAGTGTACAGCCGCACGGGCTCGACTCCTCCCGAGTTCATGAGCCGCAACGGCTGCGGCAGCATCGTCATCTGGACCGGGCAGCGGCGCCGACCGAACGACCGGTAAGGAAGCGGCGGAGCACGGTCGATGCCGCACGTGACAGCGTCACGGGAGACGGCGTCACGGGAGACGGCGCCACGGGAGACGGCGTCACGGGAGACGGCGTCATGGAAGACGGCGTCACGGGAGACGGCGTCACGGGAGACGGCGTCATGGAAGACGGCGTCATGGAAGACGGCGTCATGGAAGACGGCGTCATGGAAGACGGCGTCAGGGAAGAAAGCGTGATGCTGAATGCGGTATGGGAACGGCGGTGTGCGCCGTTGCCATAAGTTCTTCCCATGACGCCGTTCCCATGACGCCGTCAAACATGACGCCGTCAAACATGACGCCCTACCTCAAGGTGCCGCCAGACATGACGCCGTCTCGCGGCGCCCGTCGTCAGTCGTCGTACCCGACCACCAGGTTCATCCCCGCCTGCCGGGCACGCCCGACCGCCGTGCCGGCCGTGGCCAGCAGCGCATCCACGCCGGTGATCCCTTCGGTGACTTCGGCCACGCCCACTGAGAGAGTGGTACGCACGGCAGTGAATTCACCGGAGAACACGTGGCGCGCCATGCGCTCGCGAATGCGCTCGGCCAGCACGAGGCCGCCTGAGAGTTCGGTACTGGGGAGCAACACGCCGAAGGCTTCGCCGCCAATACGTCCCACCACGTCGGTCGTGCGCGACTCCTGGCGGCACACCCACGCGATGGCGCGCAGCCATTCATTGCCGAAGGCCTCCCCGTGCTGATCGGCCAGGTCGCGGAAGCGGTCGGGGTCGACGAGCAGCAGCGTGAGCGGCTGGCCGTACCGACGGGCACGGGCCACTTCGCTCTGCGCCACATCGAAGAACGCGCGCCGGGCCGAGACCCCGGTGAGGTAATCGGTGGTGCTGGAGGTATCGTCACGCAGCCGTTCCTCGAGCCGGCGGCGCTCCGATACATCGTGGGACACCACCGAGTACCCCACCGCCGCGCCCGACGTGTCGCGCAGTGCGGTCACCACCGTGGTCGCCCAGAAGGTCGTGCCGTCCTCACGCTGCCGGTGGCCCTCTTCCTCACACCAGCCGTTGCGGGCAGCGAGGGCGAGGGTCTCGGCCACATAGCCAGCCCCGCCGCGGTCGGGCGGCAACAGCGCCGACATGCTTTGCCCGATGATGGCCCCGCTGCCGAACAGGTGCACGCGCTCGGCGGCACTGCTCCAGCTGTCCACCTTGCCCTCGGCGTCGAGCGTGTAGATGGCGTACTCCCGCACGGCGCCCTGCACCGCATTGAGTCGCTGTTCAAGACGCGACACCAGGCCGCGCGCCGAGGCCAGCGACGACGCGTCGGTGGTCACGGCCACGATGCGTCCCGTGGACACCTTGACGAGCGTGAGGAACACGCCGCTGTGCTGGCCGGGCGCCAGCAGTTCAAGGTTCTCCACGATGATGCCGCGCGGCCCGTCGAAGCCGCGCACCCGTGCCGGCAGGTCGGGCGCGACGTCGGCGAGGGTGTTGAACAGGTCGTCGAGCGACCCGGAACTGGTGAAAGGCGTGAGGAGGCGCCGCGCCGCGAGATTGGCGACTTCGACCCGGCCGTGTTCATCGACATCGACGAGACCGACCGGCGACAGCAGGAAGAGATCGAGCAGCGCCTCCGGGGTCACGCCAGGGCCTCCCCACTCGCGCCGGCATCGGTGGCCGGAGCGGCGGCTGTCGCGAGGGCGCGGGTGCGGATCTCCTCGAGCACCCGTTCGACGAAGGCCTCCTGCGACAGGATCTCCTGTTTCTTGCCGGCGCCGCGGGCCCGCAGCGCCACCGTGTGCTCCTCCGCCTCACGGCGCCCGATGACGCACATGTACGGCACCTTCTCCACCTCGCCCTCGCGCACGCGGTAGTTGAGCGTTTCGTTGCGGGCGTCGAGCGTGGCGCGAATGCCGAGCGCCTTCATGCGTGCCACCAGCTGCTGCGCGTGGTCGTTGTAGTCGATCGCGATGGGAATCACGCGCACCTGCTCGGGCGCGAGCCAGAGCGGGAACGCGCCGCCGAAGTGCTCGATGAGGATGGCAATGAACCGTTCGAACGACCCGCTCACCGCGCGGTGGATGACGACCGGGCGGTGCGGTGCATTGTCCTCGCCGGTGTAGCTGAGGTCGAACCGCTCCGGGGCGTTGTAGTCGAGCTGGATGGTGCCCAGCTGCCACGCGCGCCCGATGCTGTCGGTCACGTCGAAGTCGATCTTGGGGCCATAGAAGGCGCCGTCGCCCTCTTTCATCTCGTACGGCCGCCCCGTGCCATCGAGCGCCGCCCGCAGCGCCGCTTCAGCGCGATCCCACAGCTCGTCGCTGCCGATGCGCTGCTCGGGACGCGTCGCGAACTTGAGCGTGGCCTTGAGTCCGAAGGTATCGTAGTACGACAGGATGAAGTCCATGAGGAACTTCACCTCGCTCTCGATCTGATCTTCGCGCAGGTACACGTGGCAGTCGTCCTGCGAGAACTGCCGCACCCGCGTGAGGCCGGAGAGCGCCCCCGACAGCTCGTTGCGGTGCAGCACGTCGAAGGTCACGTAGCGCACCGGCAACTCGCGGTAGCTGTGCTTGTGCGACGCGAACAGCACGTGATGCGACGGGCAGTTCATGGGCTTGAGCGACATGTCGTGCTCCCCCGTCTCGTTGTCGAGCACGAGGAACATGTTCTCCTTGTACTTGCCCCAGTGTCCCGACTGCTCCCACAGCTTCTTGTTGTACAGCAGCGGCGTCTTGATTTCCTGGAACGCCTCCTGCTGCCGCTCGCGCACGAACCCTTCGAGCGTGTTGTAGAGCGTGGTGCCCTTGGGGGTCCAGAACGCGGCACCTGGGGCCTGCGGGAACAGCTGGAACAGACCGAGCGCCTTGCCCAGCACGCGGTGATCGCGCTTCTTCGCCTCCTCGAGATTGTGCAGGTGCGTCTCGAGTTCGTCCTTCTTGAAGAAGGCGGTGGCGTAGATGCGCTGCAGCATTTGCCGCTTCACGTCGCCGCGCCAATAGGCACCGGCGGTGTGCAGCAGCTTGAAGTGCTTGAGGTGCGACGTGTCGGGCACGTGGGGGCCGCGGCACAGGTCGATGAACGGCCCGTCGGTGTACGTGCTGATGATCTCGTCGGTGCCGTCGAAGTCGGCCAGTCGCTCGAGCTTGAGCGGGTCGTCGGCAAAGAGCTGCTTCGCTTCGTCCACCGAGACTTCGGCGCGCACGAACGGGTACTTCTCGGCCACCACCTTGCGCATCTCGGCTTCGAAGGCGGCCAGATCCTCGGGGGTGAACGGTGACTCCACCTCGAAGTCGTAGTAGAAGCCGTCGTCGATGGCGGGGCCGAAGCCGATCTTCGCGTCGGGGCGCAGGCGGCGCACGGCGGTGGCCAGGATGTGCGCGCCCGAGTGCCGCAGCACGCCCAGTGCCCGCGGATCCTTGTCGGTAATGACCACGAATCGGCCCGAGCGGCGCAGCGGGGTCATGAGATCCTGGACGTCGCCGTCGACGGCCACGGCCAGCGCCGCCTGCAGCAGGCGTGCGCCAATGGAGCCGACCACATCGCGGGCGAGGGTCCCCGGCGCGACTTCGCGCGTGTTGCCATCGGGGAGCGTGAGCACGATCGGACCTTCACCAGCAGCGGACGTTCCGGCAATCATCGGACGGGACAGCGAAAGGACGCGAGCGACATCTGCCACGTGCCGACCAGGCACCTGGCACGAGGACGCACGGCTACGGTCCGTGGCAGTCGACCTCGCTCGGCAAGAGTGGTCAAGTTATCCTTCCATGAGAACTTACGCCACGAGGCGGCTTTCGCCGGCGACGTGGCCGGTACTTTGCGAGGGATGGGAGATGGGACGCGCACGACGAGGACCAAGCAACTCACGGACCGGGACGTTGCTGCTGGTGGCGCTGGGCGCCGTGGCCGGGCTGGCCATTGGCATGGCCCTAGCTGACCGAGCAGGCGGCGTGAGCGGCCTGCTGCGTCGCACCAACCGGCGGCGTGATCGCGATGCCGAGAGGGCGCGGGACGCCGAATGGGAAGCGGGATGGGACGGCCTCGACGCGCCCCCCGACGACGATCCGCTCGAAGCCGACGACACCCCTCACGAGGCGGCGGCGCCAACCGCGGCCCCGACCCGGCCGTCGGCCGAGGAGCTGGAACAGCGGGTGCTCGAGGTATTCCGCAACGACCCTCTGCTGGCGACCCGCAACGTGGACATCGGCGCCGACCATCATGGCCGCGTGGAACTCACCGGATGGGTGGAGGAGCGCCGCGAGGTGGAGTACGCCCTCACGCTGGTGCGGGGCGTGCCCGAGGTGACCGGCGTGGTGAGCAACCTCATGATCCGGCGGCGCGCCGCCGGCTGACCAGCGGCGGCGGGGGCGGCGCATTCGGCAGGCGCCGCCCGGCCCACTCGGGGGGGCCGGGCGGTTATCTTTCCGGGCTATGACTGCGCCCGATACCGCTCTGCCCACGACGTACAACGCCGCCGCCACCGAGCCTTCCTGGTATGCCCGGTGGACCGAGCATGGGGTCTTCACCGCCGATCCGGTGCGCGGTGCCACGCGCGAGCCGTTCGTCATCGTCATCCCGCCGCCCAATGTGACGGCGGTATTGCACATGGGGCACGGGCTCAACAACACCGTGCAGGACGTGCTCATCCGCTGGCGACGCATGGCGGGCGACGAGGCGCTCTGGGTGCCCGGCACCGACCACGCCGGCATCGCGACGCAGAACGTGGTGGAGAAGCAGCTTGCCGCACACGGCCAGACCCGCTTCGACCTGGGTCGTGAGCCGTTCGTGCAACGGGTGGCCGAGTTCGTGGACAAGACGGGCGGCGAAATCCTCAATCAGCTCAAGTCCATCGGCTCGAGCGCCGACTGGACGCGCACCGCCTACACCTTCTCCCCCGAACTGTCGCGCGCCGTGCGGGAGACGTTTGTGCGCCTGCACGAGGATGGCCTCGTGTACAAGGGACACCGCGTCATTCACTGGTGCCCGCGCTGCGGCACCAGCCTGTCGGACGAGGAGGCGGAGTTCACCGACACCAACGGCAAGCTGTATCACCTGCGCTACCCGCTGGCGGATGATCCCACCCGGGGGATCACGGTGGCGACGACGCGCCCGGAGACGATGCTGGGTGACGTGGCGGTGGCGGTGAACCCCGACGACGAGCGCTATCAGGCGCTGATCGGCAAGCACGTCGTGCTGCCGCTCAACGGGGTGCGCATTCCCATCGTGGGCGACAGCTACACCGACCCGGCCTTCGGGTCGGGCGCCGTGAAGATCACGCCGGCGCACGATGCGAACGACTTCGAGGTGGCCAAGCGCCACGCCCTCGCGATGCCCGTCATCATCGACGCCGAGGGCATCGTGCGCGAGGTGGAGGGCGCGGCAGGACGCGTGCCCGACGCGCTGCGCGGCCTCGATCGCTTCGCTGCCCGCAAGGCCATCGTGATGCTGCTCGAGGAAGCGGGTGCGCTGCAGAAGATCGAGCCTCACGCCCACAGTGTGCGCCACTGTTACCGGTGCGACACGGTGGTGGAGCCCCGTCTCTCCGATCAGTGGTTCGTGCGCATGCAGCCGCTCGCCGACAAGGCGCTGGCCGCCCTGCGCACCGGCGAGCTGCGCATCCTGCCCGAACGGTGGGAAGCGGTGTACGTGAACTGGCTCGAGGGCATTCGCGACTGGAACATCTCCCGCCAGATCTGGTGGGGGCACCGCGTGCCCGTGTGGTACTGCACCGCGTCGTGCGGCCACGCGCCCATCGTGTCGCGCACGGATGTCACGTCGTGCCCCGGCTGCGGCGGCACCGTGCGCCAGGACGACGACGTGCTCGACACCTGGTTCTCCAGCTGGCTCTGGCCCTTCAGCACGCTCGGCTGGCCCGACGACACGCCCGACCTCAAGGCGTTCTATCCCGGTGATGTGCTCGTGACCGCCCCCGAAATCCTGTTCTTCTGGGTGGCGCGCATGGTCATGAGCGGCTGCTGGTTCATGGGCAAGGCGCCGTTCCATACGGTGTACCTGCACGGCACCGTGCGCGACATGCAGCATCGCAAGATGTCCAAGTCGCTGGGCAACGGCATTGACCCGCTCGACGTGGTGCAGCTCTACGGCGCCGATGCACTGCGCTGGACCATGGTGTCGGGACTCGGCCTCGGGGTGGACGTGATGCTCGACCCGAGCGACCTCGACAAGTCGTTCTCGCCGGGGCGCAACTTCTGCACCAAGCTGTGGAACATCGGTCGCTTCCTGCTCTCCCGTGTGGGCAGCGAACCGGTGGCCCCGGTCGCGCAACTCGACCGCGCGCAGCTTGCCCCCGCCGATCGCTGGATTCTCGAGCGCCTCGACGTGGCCATCGCCGACTGCGATGCCGCACTGGGGCCGGCGCGTCCGGGCAACGGCGCCACATGGAGCGACACCGAGCGGGGACGCGGGCTGCGCCTCAGCGAGTACGCCGAGGCGGCGCGCCGCTTTGTCTGGAACGAGCTGGCCGACTGGTACCTCGAGAGCATCAAGCCGCGCCTCGCGGCGGAGGGCACCGCCGACCGGGAAGTGGCGCGGGCCGTGCTGGCGCACGCCTTCGATGGCGCCTTGCGGCTGCTGCACCCCGTGGTGCCGTTCATCACCGAAGAGCTGTGGCAGAAGCTGCCGCAGACCACACCCGGCACCTTCCTCGCGCAGGCCGCCTGGCCGGTGCCGTCGGGTGAGGCGCCCGGCGCCGGCGATGCCTTCGAACTGGTGCGCGCCGCGGTGGCCGCGATCCGACAGGTCCGTTCGGAGTACAACGTGAATCCGGGTGCGTGGGTGGACGCCGTGCTGGTGGCCACCGGGGAGGCGCAGGCGGTGATGACGCTGCAGGCCGACACCGTGGGATCCCTCGCGCGGGCCAAGGTCCGCGTGGAACACACCAACCCGGGGGGAGCCGCCGCGCAGCTGTTGCTGGCAGGCGGTGTGGAGTTGGTGGTGCCACTGGCCGGGATGGTGGATCTCGACAAGGAGAAGCAGCGCTTGGAGACGGAAATCGCGCAGCTCGACAAGCAGCTCACGGCGCTGGAGGGGCGTCTCGCCAATGCGGGGTTCGTGGCGAAGGCGCCACCGGCGGTGGTGGAGGCTGAGCGCACCAAGGCAGCGGAGTGGGGGGCCCGGCTGACGCAGCTGCGCGACAAGCTCGCCACCCTCGGCGCGTGAGTCTGGGACGCATGGTGGCGGGGCACGCGCGGGCGCTGCGCCGGTTGGTGGTCGTGGTGGCGGCGCTTGCCGGCGGGGTGGCCTGTGCCAACCAGGCGCTTCCGCGCGGCGGCCCCGAAGACGTCGCCGCGCCGAAGATCGTACGCATCACCCCCGAAAACAACGCCGTCTCCGCGCGTCCCGGTCAGGTGGTCCTCAAGTTCGACGAAGTCATCAGCGAAACACCCGCCAGCGGTCGCGATCTTGAAGAGCTCATTTTCATCAGTCCCAAGAGCGGTGCCCCGCGCGTGGACTGGGATCGGACCTCCATTGGCATCCGCCCCTCTCGTGGCTGGAAGCCCAACACGGTGTACACCGTGCAGGTGAAGGCGGGGCTGCAGGACCTGTATCAGAACAAGATCGACTCGTCTATCCGCGTGGTCTTTTCCACCGGTCTGCCCATCCCCGACACACGCCTTTCCGGCGTGGTGTTCGACTGGCCCGAAGGACGTGGGTTGAGCGGCGGCGTGGTGGAAGCCGTGAGTCAGGATACCACCATCGTGTACCAGGCAGTGGCCGACTCGGTGGGGCGGTTCGCACTGCGCAACATTCCCGTTGGGCCGTACTTCCTGCGCGCGTACGGTGACCGCAACAACAACAAGGATCTCGACCCGCTCGAGATCTGGGACTCCGTGCGGGTGACGCTCACGCAGGAGGCAAGCGCCGAGTTCTATGCGGTGGGGCGCGATACGGTGGGGTTGCGCATTGCCACGATCGAACCGACCGACAGCAACCGCGTGCTGAAGGTCACGTTCGACAAGCCGTACGCGGTGGACCAGTTCTTCGTGCGCGAGGGGGCGCGATTGGTGCAGCTGCCCGATTCCACCCTCATGAGCGTGAAGCTGGTGCAGACGGCGCAGCAGAAGCTGCAACTGGACTCGCTGCTCGTGCGCCGCAAGGCCGATTCCCTGGCCGCCGCGGCGGCAGCGAAGGATTCACTCACCCCCGAGCAGCGGGCTCGCCGCGACTCGGTGGCGGCCGTGCGGCGCGCCGACAGCGTGCTCGCGGTCACTCGCCAGCGCGAGCGCGCGGCCCGTGAGGCGGCGCGCGCGGCCGGGCGGCGCTACAACCCGGCCGATACGGTGCCCCCGCCGCAGCTCAAGCGCCCGAAGGTGTACAAGGAGATGTATATCACGCTCGACGCGCCGCTTCCCGACGGCAAGAGCTACCGCCTGCAGCTGAACGGGGTGCGCAGTCTCAACGAGATCGTGAAGTCGCCCGCGCGCAATTTCACCATCCCCAAGGCGAAGGTGGACAGCAGCAAGCTGGAGGCAAGACCTGACAGCGCCGTGCGCCGCGATACCAGCACGGCCGGCGCCGGGCGGCCGCGCGGTCGTGGGTGAGCGCATGGAGCCGCTCCGCCCTGCCCTGTTCGTCGATCGCGATGGTACGCTCATCGCCGATGCCCATTACCTGTCTGACCCGGCCGGTGTGCGGCTGCTCCCCGACACGGGCACGGCGGTACAACTGGCCCGGACAGTGGGCGTACCGCTCGTGATCGTCACCAACCAGTCGGGCATTGCGCGCGGCCTCATCACCGCGGCCCAGTACGAGGCGACCCGTGCGCGCACCGAAGCGCTCATTCATGCGGCGGGTGGTGTGGTGCTGACCACGTATCACTGTCCGCATTACGTCGACTTCACAGGGCCCTGCGAGTGCCGCAAGCCCGGACTTGGCATGTACCAGCAGGCGGCGCGCGACTACCCGCTCGATCTCGCGCGCAGCGCCTACATTGGCGACCGCTGGCGTGACGTGCAGCCGGCGCTGGCCACCGGAGGGCTGGGCATTCTCGTGCCCGGACGCGAAACCCCGGTGGCCGATCAGACGCGCGCCGAAGAGGCGGTCAGGCAGCAGGCCCCCATTGCCGTGGCCCGCACGCTCACCGAGGCGGTGACGCTGGCCATCACCCGGCTCGGCATGGGCGTGGCCCCGTGATCATCCCTCCGGTTGCCCACGGGCCCCACGCATGACCGCATCCGCCGCGGTGTCCACCCCGTCCCGCATCGCCGTGCTGGCGTCCGGGGGCGGCTCCAATCTGCAGGCGCTGCTCGATCACTTCAGCGGCGCCGGCGCCGCGCAGGGTGAAATCGTGTGGGTCGGTTCGGACAAGGCATCCGCCGGTGCCTTGCAGCGGGCAGCCGGGGCCGGGATTGCCACGGACGTGGTGACCGATCCGCGCGACGGCGGCGCGCTCATCGCCATGCTCGATGCCGCGCGCGTCGACCTGCTGGTGCTGGCGGGATATCTCAAGCTCATCCCCGAGGCGGTGGTGCACGCCTTTTACGGACGGCTCGTGAATGTGCACCCGGCGCTGCTGCCGGCCTTCGGAGGACCCGGGATGTATGGCCGACACATTCACGCGGCAGTCCTTGCGCACGGCGCTACGGTCACCGGCGTCACGGTGCACTTCGTGGACGCCCAGTACGACCGCGGCCCCATCATCGCGCAGTGGCCGGTGCCGGTGCTCCCGGGCGACACGGCGGAACGCCTGGCCGCGCGCGTGCTGCGTGTGGAGCACCGGCTGCTGCCGCTGTGCGTAGGCGCGGTGGCCACCGGCGCCATCGTGCTCGGCGACGATGGCCAGGTCCATGGCCATCTCGACGGACCGGTGAGCCCCGCAGCACCGGCTTGGCGCTTCGGTCTCGTGGCCGATCCACCGGCCGCCCCCTCGCATGACGGCGCCGCGTTCGCACAGGACGTGGCCCGACTCTTTCCGCGCTGAAGCTCGCGCGGCCTCTTCACTCCACGTCCTGCCTCTCCGGATTCCCCTTCATGCGCGCCCTGCTTTCCGTCTCCGACAAATCGGGCCTCGTGCCCTTCGCCCAAGGGTTGGCTGCCGCGGGTGCGGAACTCGTCTCCACCGGCGGCACGGCGCGCACATTGCGCGAGGCCGGGCTCGCGGTGCGGGACATCAGCGAGTTGACTGGCTTTCCCGAGATGCTCGACGGGCGCGTGAAGACGCTGCACCCGGTCGTGCACGGTGGTCTGCTGGCGCGCCGTGACCTGCCGGAGCACATGGAGGCCATCAAGGCGCATGGCATCGGCACGATCGATCTGGTGGTCGTGAATCTGTATCCGTTCCGCGAAACGGCCGCGAAGCCTGGGGTGCATCCGGACGACGTGATCGAGAACATCGATATCGGCGGGCCGAGCATGCTGCGCTCGGCGGCCAAGAACTTCGAGAGCGTATGGGTGATCGCCGACCCGAGCGATTACGCACGGGTGCTGACGCACGTGACGGCAGGTACCGACGACGCCGCACTCCGCCGCCTGCTCGCGGAGAAGGTGTACGCCCATACGAGCGCGTATGACGCGGCCATCGCGCAGTGGTTTGCGCAGCAGCGCGGCGAGCCGTTCCCCGACCGGTATCCGCTGGCGTTCGAGAAGCAGCAGAGCCTGCGCTACGGCGAGAATCCGCAGCAGCGCGCGGCCTTCTACGTGGAGAAGCCGGGTGCCGGACTGGGCGCGCTCGTGCAGAAGGGGGGCAAGGAGCTGTCGTTCAACAACCTGCTCGACCTCGAGGGGGCGCTGCTGGCCATCGAACCCTTCGCCGAGCAGCCGGCGTGTGCGATCATCAAGCACACCACGCCGTGCGGTCTGGCCACCGGCAGCGATGCGCTTGATGCCTACCGCAAGGCGCTGGCCTGTGATCCGGTGAGCGCGTTCGGCAGTGTGATTGCCTTCTCCGTGCCGGTGGATGTGGCGGCGGCCGAGGTCATCTCGAGCCTGTTCGTGGAGTGCATCGTCGCGCCGCGCTTCGAGGACGAGGCGGTGGAGATTCTTGGCCGCAAGAAGAACCTGCGGGTGCTCGAGGGACGCGCCACCTGGCCGGCCAACACCATGGATCTCAAGCGTGTGCGCGGCGGCCTCCTCGTGCAGGACCGCGCGCCGGCTCCCACCGATCCGCAGCAGTGGAACGTCGTGACCACCCGCCAGCCGACCGGCGATGAACAGCGGGACCTGCTCTTCGCCTGGAAGGCGGTGGCAAGCGTGAAGAGCAATGCGATCGTGCTGGCCCGCGGCGGGGCGACGATCGGCATTGGGGCGGGGCAGATGAGCCGCGTGGACGCCAGCTTCGTGGCGGTGCACAAGGCCACGTCCCTCGGGCACACCACGCAGGGCGCCGCGTTGGGGTCGGACGCCTTCTTCCCCTTCCGCGACGGGATCGATCAGGCCGCCGCGGCGGGGGTTACGGCCATCGTGCAGCCAGGGGGCAGCGTGCGCGACGAGGAAGTGATCGCGGCCGCGAACGAGCACGGCATGACGATGATCTTCACGGGCGAACGGCTCTTCCGCCACTGAGCGCTGCGCGGTGCGTGGTGAGAGCTGAGCCCTTGTATCTGGCTCAGCTCTCATCGCGATCCGGGCTCACCTCTCATGTGTCCGCCGCCGTGCTGCGGACTCAGCCCTCGAGCTCGCGATCCCTGGTCGCGTGGTATGCCCCCAGCGCCGAGATCATCACCAGCAGCGGCTGCTCCAGCATGAGGTACTGCACCTTGCTCACGGGCAGCAGCAAGACGGTGCCGGCAATGAGGTACACCATGGCTTCCGTGCGCCCCGCGCGCCGGTAGGCCTGCTGCAAGCTCCATGCAAACAGGCCAACGGCGAGCCCCGCCATCATGGCCAGCACGATTCTGAACCCCACCAGCATGGGCGGCGATCCCCTCAGGCCGCGAGTTCGGTGAGTGCCCGTACCAGCAGGTCGAGCTCCTGCGTGGTGGTGAACAGCTGCGGCGTGACGCGCACGCCGGTCACGCCGGCGCTGTCGATGGCCACGGTGAAGATGCGGTAGCGATCCTGCAGGGCGGTGGCGAGATCGCCGGGCGTCATGCCGGTGATGCCCACGTTCGCAATGGCCCCGGTCCGCGCCGGGTCGCTCGGGGTGAACAGGCGAATGCGCGGGATCGTGCGCACCCGGCTTGTCCAATACTGCTGCAACCAGCGCAGCCGCTCCTGCTTGCGCTGGATACCGATCGCCTCGTGGAAGACGATCGCATCCTCGATCGCGAGGTCGGTCGCCACCGGGTGCGTCCCGGTGTGATTGAGCTTGCGGATGTCGGTCGCGGCAAAGCCCTCGTCGCCGTAGAGCGGCCACAGCCGCTCGACCGCGTCTGACTTCACGTACAGGATGCCGGCGCCGAGGGGGGCGCCGAGCCACTTGTGCAGGGAGGCGCCGTAGAAATCGCAGTGGAGATCGGGGATGCGGAAGTCCAGCTGCGCAAAGGTGTGGGCGCCGTCGACCATGACCGGGACGCCGCGCGCGTGGGCCATGTCGCAGATCTTGCGCACCGGCAGGATGTGGCCGGTGATGTTGATCATGTGACAGACCATGAGCAGCTTCGTGCGCGGGGTGATGGCGTTGGCATACACCTGCACCACGTCATCGTCGCTCAGCGGATCGAGCGGCACGGTGACGCGGGTGTTCACGCTTCCCCATCGCCGCGCCATGAGGGCGAAGTGGTCGAGCATGGCCCCGTAGTCGTGCACGGCCATGACCGCCTCGTCGCCGGCGCGCCAGTCGAAGCCGCTGACGACCGTGTCGAGCGATTCGGTGGTATTGCGCGTGATGATGAGGTCGTCTGGGGGGCACCCCGCCAGTGCCGCCAGCCGCGCGCGCACACGGGACTTGTCGGCAGCCTGCACCGTGCGCATGTAGCGGCTGCTCACCGCATTCACGTCGCGGATGTGCTGCAGATAGCGTTCGAGCACCGGCTGCGACTGCATGGAGTAGTAGCCATGCTCGAGATGCACGAACGCGGTGGGCACGGCATACTTCGCCCGCAGGCCGCTCCAGAAGTCGTCGCGGCGCGCCAGGTCGGCGGGTGGCAGGGCCAGGAGCCGCTGCTGTGACGGGGACAGGGCCAGTGCGGCGGCCGCCCCGCCCAGGGTACGAAGAAAGTCGCGCTTGTGCATGCCCCAACGGGTCAGATGTGACGGCAACGTCCCAGCGCGGGTTGGGAGGTGCCCCGGAGCGCCGCCCCGGGAAAGTAAGCGATCAGGACCGCTGGCGTGACGGGGGCCGCCGACGGGTTGTGCCCCCTCCGCTGCGGGGCGAACTTTGGTGATTCCAGAAAATCCGCAGCACCTCGGCCGTACACCGGCGTCCCTCCGGCCGCCGGCCGCACACCCTCCGATCAGTCCATGACCGTCGCAGCGACCGCTTCCGCGACCTCGACCAGCTTCGGCACCAGCCGTGCCGAAGCGGCCGAACTCGATTACCGACCGTCCTACCTCGCCGCCGCGCTCGCGGGGCTCGTGACCTTTCTGCTGTATATCGTCACGCTGGCCCCCACCACGTCGATGTGGGACACCAGCGAGTACATCGCGGCCGCCTACGTGCTCGGGCTCCCGCATCCGCCGGGCAATCCGTTTTTCGTGCTCATTGGTCGGGTGGCCAGCATCCTTCCCATCGCGCCCACCGTGGCCATGCGCATCAATGTGCTGGCGGCGCTCTCCAGCGCCGTGAGCGCGATGTTCTGGTTCCTCGTGACCGAACGGGTGCTCGTGCAGTGGATGCCGCGTCGCTGGCAGCGCATTGTGGGCGGGTCCCTGGCCGTCCTCATCGGGGCCACCGCGTTCACCGTGTGGAACCAGTCGGTGGTGAACGAAAAGGTCTACACCGTCTCGCTCGTGGGGCTGGCCATCATCTGCTGGCTCACCGTGCGCTGGTGCGATGATCCGGAAGGCCCCACCGCCGACCGCGTACTCGTCCTCATCGCCTATCTGCTGGGGCTCGGCTACACCAACCACATGGCCGGCATGCTGGCGGCGCCCGCCGTGGGCGTGGCCGTGCTCATTCGCCGGCCGCAGACGGTGCTGCGCTGGAAGCTGCTGGTGGCCTGCGCCGCCGCCCTCGTCTTCGGGCTCACCCCCTTTGCCACGCAGCCCATTCGCGCTGCGCATTTCCCCGCAATCAACGAAGGGGAACCCACGGGGTGTGTGACCGAGATCAAGCTCGATTGCACCTTCAGTGCGCTCACCTACGAGCGCTTCATGTACAACTTCAACCGCGGCCAGTACGGCAAGCCGGAGCTCGGCGAACGCCAGGCCCCCTTCGCCGCGCAGCTGGGGATGTACTGGCTGTACTTCAAGTGGCAGTGGCTGCGCGACGCGTACAACGAGAACCCGGGGCTGCAGAACGGGCTCGCCGTGTTCTACTTCATCCTCGTCATCCTCGGCGGATGGATGCACTGGCAGAAGGACCGACGCAGCTTCTGGTTCTTCGGTCCGCTCGTCTTCACGATGACGCTGGGGCTCATCTTCTACCTGAACTTCAAGTACGGGCATTCGCAGGCGCCCGAGCTGGGGGACAGCGTGCCCCGCGAAGTGCGCGACCGTGACTACTTCTACCTCTGGAGCTTCTCGGCGCTCAGCGTGTGGGCGGCGCTGGGGCTGTTCTACCTGTGGGAAACGGTGGCCTCGCTCTTTGGCGCCGACGAGGTGCGGTTGGGCAAGCAGACGGTTACCGAACCGCGCACCCGCAGTTTCCTGCTCGCGTCGCCGCTTTTGGCCGTGGCGTTCATCCCGCTCGTCGGCAACTGGACGCAGGCCTCGCGCGCCGGGCAGACCGACACCACCGACTTCGCCCGCGACCTGCTCAACTCCGTCGAGCCGTACGGCATTCTCATCACGGTGGGCGACAACGACACCTTCCCGCTCTGGTATGCGCAGGAGGTGGAAGGGATCCGTCGCGACGTGATCGTGGCGAACACGTCGCTGCTCAACACCGACTGGTACGTGCGCCAGCTGCTGCGCCGTCCCGCCTTTGACTACGACGAGGCCAAGGGACCGGCCCTCTACAAGGGCGGCAACTGGAAGAAGCCCTCGGGGCCGCCGGTGAAGATGACCTTCGACGAGGCCGACGCGCTGCCGCTGGCGATCGCGACCCCGGAGAACGCCGCCTTCCAGAAGGACGACATCATTGCCCAGCCGCGCCTGCCGCAGATCATGAAGGCCGACCAGATGGTGTACTTCATGCTGCGCGACGCCTTCCCCGATCGTGGCATGTTCTTCAGCCGCACGGCCGGCGGCTACCCGTACGAGCTGGGGCTCGAGCGGTATGTCGTGACCCAGGGCATGGTCAAGAAGCTGATGCCGAAGCCCGTCACCCCCAGCGACGACATCGTGCTTATTCCCGGCGAAGGCGCCATGGATGTGACACGATCGATGGCGCTCTGGAAGGATGTCTTCACCGCCACCAAGTCGCTTGCCGCCCGCAACGGCTGGGTGGACGACGCGTCGGTCGGCATCCCCGACCTGTACGTGATCAGCGGCATCACGCTGGCTGAGGCGTTGGCGCAAACCGGCCGCACGGAAGAGTCGCGCACGGTCTACGACCAATCGAAGCAGATCGCCACGGCCATGCGACGGGCGCAGATCTTCGGCTTCGACCGGCAGCCCACCCTCCCCATTGCCCCGGGAGCCGACACCGCGGCGCAACCGCTGTTGTTGCCGCCGGCCGACAGCAAGTAGCCAGAAGGCCATCGCCTCGAAACACAGAAACGGCTGAAGCGTTCATGAGGGCATGAGCTGGTCTGCCCTGCTGTTCCTGCTGGCCATGGGTCAGCCACCGGCCGCGCGCCCCGATTCCATCGGCGAGGTGCGCGGCCGGGTCATTGACGCCGAGAGCCGCGCCCCGGTGGCGGCCGCCACCGTGGTCGTGCGCGGCACCCGGATCGGGACGCTCACCGGCGATGATGGGCGCTATGTGCTGCCGGGCGTTCCGGCCGGACGGCCCACGCTGGTCGTCTCCCGCGTAGGATACACGCCGGCCACGCGTGAGGTCACCGTGGCCATCGGCGAACGTACCACGCTGGACGTGGTGCTCACCCCCGGCGGTACGCAGCTGACCACGGTGCGCGTCGCGGCCGAGGCCACCGAACGGGAGCAGTTCCGCCTGTCGGCCGCGCCGGGGGTGATGACCGTGCGCGGGGAAACGCTCAAGCGGGTCCCGGTCATTGGTGAGCCCGACGTGCTGCGCGTCGTGCAACTGCTCCCCGGGGTCGTGGCCACCAACGACTTCACCGCGGGCTACAACGTGCGCGGCGGTGAAAGCGACCAGAATCTGGTGCTGCTCGACGGCTTCCCCATCTACAACCCGTTTCACCTGGGTGGCCTATTCGGCACGTTCATCGACGAAACGGTGGGCGAGTTCGAGCTCATGCCCGGCGGGTTTCCGGCGCGCTACGGCACGCGGCTCTCCAGTGTGCTCAACGTGGTGCCCAAGGCCGAGGCGCGCAGCGGCGTGCACGGCGCGGTGGGGGTCTCGCTGCTGGCCACCACCCTCTCGCTGGGTGGCACCGTGCGGGGCACCACCAGCTGGAACGTGGCCGCCCGGCGTACCTACGCCGACCGCTTCGTGTCGCTGTTCACCGACAACCAGTTGCCGTACTGGTTCACGGATGTGCAGAGCCACATCCGGCATCGCTTCAGCAATGGTGGCACGCTGTCGGCCACGGCGTATTGGGGAAGCGATGTGATCGATGCGTCGCTCGCGATCTTCGGTGATTCAACCTCGGCCGGCGGTGGGCGGCTCGCCTTCGACTGGGGCAATTCGCTGCTCGGCGTGGCGTACGAGCAACCGCTGGGGGCACGCGGTACCCGCTGGCTTGGCGCCGACTCGGCGCGTGTCATGCAGCGTCTGTCGAGCACCGGCTTCGGCACGACGCTCGATCTGGGCAACGGCTCCCTGCGCTTCGACAACTCCCTTGCCGACCGGCGCGCGTGGGGTGAGGTGGCCCGGTGGCGCGGACGGCACGAGACCCTCGCCGGCTACGAGTGGTCGAGCTATCAGCTGGGCTTCGCCGCCACGGCGAGCGCCGCCGGCTCCGACGCCATTCTCGACGTGAACAACGGTCCGACGGCGGCGAGCGTGTATGTGGATCACACCGTGCGCGGCAGCCGTGTGCTGGCGCGGGTGGGGCTGCGCGGCGAGACCGTGACCGGCACCGGGTGGCAAGGGGTGTCGCCGCGGGCCTCGGTCAAGTGGTTTGCCTCCCGCGACCTCGCGTTCACCGTGAGCGGCGGGCGCACCACGCAGTGGACGCCGGCGCTGCGCAACGAGCAGGCGCCAGTGCGGGTGTTCGACTTCTGGCTCGTGGCCAACCGCTCCACCCCGGTGGCGTCCGCGTGGCAGGGCATCGTGGGTGGTGAGCGCTGGTTCGGCGCGTCGCGCTTCGTGCGGCTCGAGACGTGGCTCAAGGATTACGACCGCCTGCCCGTTTCCAACCTCTTCAACGATCCGGACGTGCAGGGTGACGAGTTCGTCGAAACCGAGGGGCGCTCCTACGGCGTCGACCTGCTGGTGCGACAGCTCGAATCACAGAAGCTGTCGGGGTGGCTGGCCTACTCGTACGGCGTGAGCTGGCGCGATGGTCCGGAGGGGCGCTTCGCCCCCGTGCAGGATCGTCGGCACAACCTGAACGTGGTGACCTCGTACCGTCCGGGGGGGCGCTTCGGGTACGGAGCACGACTGGGGCTGGGCACCGGCACCCCCTTCACCGATGTCGTGGGACAGCTGGTGCGGCGTCGCTACGACCCGCTGTCCAACAGCTTCGCCACGCAGAATACCCCGGTGTCGCGCGAGCCCATTGGCGGCCGTCGCAACGGCGCCCGCTTTCCACTGGTGCAGCGCCTGGACCTGAGCGTGACGCTCACCCGCCCGGGAAAGCGCACGTGGGCCCCCTACCTGTCGCTCGTGAACGCCTACAATGCGCGCAACGTGTTCACCTACATCTTCGACTATACCGCCAATCCGCCCACGCGCACGGCGTTCACCCAGTTCCCGCTGCTGCCCACCGTGGGCGTCACGGTGACCTGGTGATGCGTCCGTTTCCCGACATGCACAGCGGCCGCCGCGCGCTGGTGGCCGCGCGGACGATGGGGCTGGCGCTGGCGCTGGCAGCCTGCGAGTTCGACAAGGTGAGTGTGGCTCCGCCCGCCCCGCTGGTGGTGGTGCACGCGGTGCTCAACGCCGACGCCGCGGAACAGGTGATCCTCGTGGAGGCATCGCTTACCGGGCGCGTGGGAATCAACGACAGCCGCGATTTCAACCCGCTCGATCCCATTCGCACCGCGGGCGGCGAACCCATTGCCGGCGCCGATGTGCGGCTGCTCGCCGGCGCCGACACCGTGGGCGTGCGCGCCACCGAGAGCCGCATAGGCACGCGCGGCACCGGCCGCTACGCGATTCCCCGCAGTGCCCTCGCGGTTACGCCCGGGCAGCGATACCGACTGCGCGTGCGCACCAGCGACGGCCGTGTCGTGACGGGAGAAACACTCGTACCGGGTGCGCCTCCGGGGTGGGTGGCCGGCGCGCTGCCGGTGCAACGTGCGTCGTTCGTGCGCGACACCGACACCCTGCGGCTCACCTGGCCCGCGGTGACCGGTGCGCGCACCTATGCCGTTCGCGTCGAAACGCCGTATGGTCCGTGGGCGCTCTTTTCCGACAGCACGCGCTTTTCTCTGACCGGTACCCTGCGGAACTTCCTCGCGGACGGGCTCCCCAACGTCTGGTTCCCCGGCTTTCGCCAGATTGCCACCGTCGTGGCGGTCGATCGCAACTTCTACGACTACAATCGCTCCGGGAACGACCCGTTCGGCGGTACGGGGCTCATCAGCAGCGTGCAGGGTGGCCTTGGCCTCTTCGGCAGTCTCGTCGAACTGCGGCGGCAGGAGGTGACCGTCACGCAGCGCGATCGCGCCCCGCTCGACGCGGCATGGACCGGCACGAGTACCACGGGCGCCACGGTGGTCGTCGACCTGTGGGCCGAAGATCCCGGGCCGCGATTCTCTGCGGTCAGCGGGCGCGTGCGGGCGCCGGAGCAGTTCGCCGTGGGCACGCTCGGCGGCGACGGGACGCTGCGCCTGGCCACGCTGCGCAGCACGTCGGGGGCGGACACGGCGGGGCTGTTCACCGGACGCCTGCAGGGCGACTCGATCACGGGCAGCTGGTCGACGCGGTTCGACAGCAGCGGCCCCCGCCTGTTCCGACGCTCACGCCGACCATAGCGAGAAGGGCGACGTCCGGCGCCATGGTCCGTTCCAACGACCGGGAGGTACATTCCCGTGTCCCGGTCGTTTTTCCTACCGACGGAGTTTCCGGCATGTTCGTGTCCCGCGTTGCCCGCCCGATGGCTGCCCTCGCTCTCCTTACCCTGCCCGGCGTGGCCATGGCGCAGGGGTTCCGCGGCGG
The DNA here is from genome assembly GCF_027531815.1 of Gemmatimonas sp. Lineage (NCBI taxonomy): Bacteria > Pseudomonadati > Gemmatimonadota > Gemmatimonadia > Gemmatimonadales > Gemmatimonadaceae > Gemmatimonas > Gemmatimonas sp. Next base: position 301,604 of record NZ_JAPZSK010000006.1, read on the forward strand.
CACACAGATCAAGCCGGGCGAGGAGTGCCCCCCGGGCACCACCGAGATCCGCCCGCGTAGCTGCCTGGCCCCTGAGGGAGCCGTGCCGAGCATCGTGGACTATCGGCCCAAGAGCACGCTCAAGGTGCCAGCAACGATGCGCATGAAGGCCAAGTTTCCCGTCGTGGATTTCCACGGGCATCCGTCCGGACAGCTGGGGAGCGTGGACGCCATCGAGCGCATGGGCAAGCAGCTCGACTCGATCGGCGTGCGCCTCATGCTTGTGGCCAACAACGTGAGCGGCGAGGCGCTCACCCGCGGCATCGCCATCGTGAACAGCACGCCCACCATGAAAGATCGCGTGCGCTTCCTCACCGGTATCAGCTTCGCCGGTGTGGGGACCCCTGGCTGGGCGGAGAAGACGGTGGCCCAGATGGAAGCCGACAAAAAGGCGGGGGCCGTGGGCATTGGCGAGGTGGGCAAGGGCTTCGGCCTGTCCACGCGCAAGGCCGATGGCTCGCGCCTCAAGCTGAACGATCCCGAGCTCAAGCCGGTGTGGGCCGCGGCAGCCCGCCTCAAGCTCCCGGTGTTCATCCATACGGCCGACCCGCAGGAGTTCTTCCGCCCCGTCGACTACACCAACGAACGGTGGCTCGAACAGTCCCTCTTCCCGGAGCGGCGGTACCCGCAGGATCGGTATCCGAGCTTCGAGCAGCTCATGGCCGAACGGGACAGTCTCTTCAAGGCCAATCCGCAAACCACATTCGTGGCGGCGCATCTGGGATGGCACGCCAACGATCTGGGCCGACTGGGGCGCATGTTCGACGAGATGCCGAACGTGCTGGGGGAGATGGGGGCAGTGCTCTACGACATTGGCCGGCAGCCGCGCGCCGCCCACGATTTCTTCGTGAAGTATCAGGACCGCATTCTCTTCGGCAAGGACAGTTACCAGCCGGAGGAGTATCCGTACTACTGGCGCGTGCTCGAAACACGCGACGACTACTTCGACTACTACCGCGACTACCACGCGTTCTGGAAGCTGTACGGCATCGACCTGCCCGATGTGGTGCTGAAGAAGGTGTACTACCAGAACGCGCTCCGCATCACGGGCATCCCCACCACGGGCTGGCCGAAGTAAGCGTCCATGCATTCGCCGGTTGAATGCATCGGGTCCGAAAATTCGAATCGTGTACCTATTGTTGCCCTCATGGCGGCGCCCTAACGTGATGGGGTGATCGCTCTCGCGATCGCATCCTGGTTGGGGAGTAGCCGCCCGTGCCGGACACGGGAGCGGTCGACCGTCATCACGAGACGCGAGTCTCCGGTCGGCCGCGTGCGGAAGCATCCGCATTGCGCGAGACCACCGCACACTCTGTGTCGTGCGGTGTCGCGCTGCCCCTGGCGAGTCCACCGCACGGCACCGCCCCCTGGAGGGGATGCCGATGAACGAAGCGCTGGAAACACCGTGGCGCGGGCGTATGCGGTTGTTGTCTGCCGATCGTCACCTGCCGCGTCGCAATGAGCCGCTCACCGAACAGGAGCGTGACGCCATCGAGGCGTGGCTCACCAACGGCTCGAACATCATCACGTACACGCGTGGCCGACCGACGCGCGAGGGGCGCCCGGTCTGGGTGGTCACCACGCAGGGGGTGCTCATTGCCACCCTCACCGATGAAGGATTCGACCGCGTGCGGGCGCGTGCACATTGGGTGCCGGCCGAGCACCTGCGGCGGGTGGACATGGTCACCGACGCCGAGTTGCCGATGGTACGCGTTGTGACCATCTCGCGCCGGTTCGTACTGCACGGTGTGGACGTGGACAGTGCCGTGCGCTTTGTGGCGCTGGCCAAGGCGGCCATGGCCGCCAGCGAGCCACCGCGCCGTGGTGTTGCCCGGACCACGGAGCTGCGCTGATGCGCCCCTCACCAAATCGGCGCAGCCACGCGCGGGACCTGTTGCGTCATGGAGTGGCCGCCGTGGCTCTCGCCTCCCTCGCGCTGGTGGGCGAGGCGCGAGCCCAGGGCACGTCGTCCTCGCCGCGCGCCAAGGGCGCCGCGCCTCCGCTTCGCGTGGCCGTGTTCAATGCGCGGGTGGTGTTCGACTCCATGCCCGAGCGCTCGGCGGCCGAGTCGGAGTTCGCTCTCGAGCAGGCGAAGGCGCGCACACTGCTCAGCGCCGCCACCGATTCACTGCGCGCGGCACTCGACGAGTTCGTACGCCACGAAGCGCGCCTGACACCGCGGCAGCGCGAGGCGACGGCCATGCATCTGCGCGCGCGCGAGCTGCTGGTGGAGGAAATGGCCGCCAATCTCGACCATGTGATCCTCACGCGGCAGGCCGAACTGCAGCAGCCGTTGCGCGAGCGAGTACGTGCCGCCGTACGCGCCGTGCGACTGCGTGCCGGCTATGACCTCGTGCTCGATCGCTCGAACGATCAGGTCATCTTCGACGCCGACGACAAGGCCGATATCACGGCGGCCGTGCTGCGTGAACTGCGGGAGCAAATGCAGATCGCCCGCTCACCGAACGGACGGTGAGCGGGCGATTGCGACGTGCGGGGCGATGCGGCGCGGACTGCGATGTCAGTCGCGGCGCCCCTGCAAGCGCGACAGCAGTCGCAGCAGCTCGAGATACAGCCAGATCAGCGTAACCATGAGGCCGAAGGCGGCGAACCACTCCATCGCCTTCGGCGCCCCCATACGCGCCCCTTCCTCGATGCGGTCGAAGTCGAGCACCAGATTGAGTGCCGCAACGCCGGCAATGGCCACATTCACGCCAATGGCGAGCCAGCTCGTGCTGGTGAAGTAGCCGACCTGCACCCCGAAGAGCGACAGCAGGAAGGAGCCGAGGTAGAAGAGGCCGATGCCGATGACGGCGCCCAGCATCATGCGCTTGAAGCCGGCCGTCGCGCGCAGAATGCGCAGGCGATAGAGCACCAGCACTCCCGCTGCGACCCCGAAGGTGAGCAGCACCGCCTGCTGCGGCAGCCCGGCGAAGCGCGTGTTGTAGAGCGCCGAAATGGCGCCCAGCAAGATCCCTTCCAGCGACGCATAGATGGGCGCGGTCCACGGCGCCCACTGGGGGCGGAAGCTGGTCACGAGGGCGAACACGAACCCGCCCAGGCCACCCACGAGCATGGCGGGCATGACCAGCTCCGGGCGGCCGCCAGCCACCTGTTACCAGGTCATCGTGGCCGAAAAGACCACGACGGCCAACAGCAGCATGGCTTTCCCAGCCGTCCCGGCCACGGTCATGGCGCCGGGAGAAACGAGGCCGAAGGTCTGGCGCGCCGTGTCCGCGAAGCGCGAAAGGACTGGATTGTTGGTACGCATGAAGCGGGGAGCTGAGGGACAGGTTGCCGTGTGGCCGCCACCGCTCCGCCTGCCCGGCACGGGCAGCGCGGGACGGGGCACTCCCGGACTATACACCAAGAACGCGGGAAACGATCGGCTCGAGCCCACCCCGCAGGGGATCGCACACGGGAACTCCCACCTCCTCGGCCACCCGGTCCCGGTATGCCAGCCAAGCCTCGGGAGACAGGGACGACGAATTGACCGATACCCCGGCAAGCTGCACCGCCGGATTGGTCACCCGCGCCGCTTCGAGATACTGGGCCGCGGCGTTGGCGAGTGGTGGAATGCGGAACTGGGGCCGGTGCTCGATGTGCAGGCGCGAGGCGTCGTGACAGAGCACGATCCAGTCGGGCTGGGAGCCGTGCAGCAGTCCCAGGGTGACGCCCGCGTAGGCCGGGTGAAACAGCGATCCCTGCCCCTCGATGACATCGTAATGCGCCGGGTCGTTGTCGGGAGACAGCGTCTCAGCCGCTCCCGCCACGAAATCCGCCACCACGGCGTCAATGGCAATGCCGCTCCCGGCGATCATGATGCCGGTCTGCCCGGTCGCCCGAAAGGTCGCGCGGGCCCCACGCGCCGTGAGCGCCTGCGTGAGCGCCAGCGCGGTGTATTTCTTCCCCAGTGCGCAGTCGGTACCCACCGTGGCGATGCGCATGCCGGTGCGCTTGCGCCCGGTGCCGGCGGCGAACCGCTGTGTGGTGTGGCGCACGTCCACGAGCCGCCCCCCGTGCCGCGCGGCGGCATCCACCAGGTCGGGGAAGTCGGTGAGCCGTGTGTGCATGCCGCTCACCACATCGAGTCCGGCGGCAATGGCGGCGAGCAGATCGGCCTGCCAGGCCTGGGGCAGCGTGCCGCCGACCGACGCCACCCCAATGACCAGACTGCCGGCCCCCGCCGCGGCAGCGTCGGCCGGAGAACGGCGCGGCAAACCGAGCGAGACCGAGCACTCGGGAAGGCTCCACTCGCCGCACACCTTGTCCGGACACCAGTCGCGAAGCCCGGAGGCGGTCTTGGCGTCGGTGATGTGCTGGGCACCACCGAGGAAGAGCAGATAGGGAGCGCGAAGCGTGAGCATGGGGTAGAGTCTGGCACGTCCCGCACGATGCGGGAAGGCAGGGGGCCGCCACATATTTCCCGCATGATCTCCCGTCGCGATTTCCTCGTTGGCACCGCCGGCGTCGGTGCCTCACTCGGGCTCACGCCCCAGCTGCTTCGGGCGCTGGCGGCGCTGCCTCAGGGCCCGCTGCTGCAGCGCGCCATTCCCGCCACCGGCGAGACGATTCCCGTCATCGGGCTGGGAAGTTCGGCGACGTTTGCGAGCGTGGCCCGCTCGGAGGACGTCACGGCGTTGCGGGCGGTCTTTCAGGCCATGGTCGATCGCGGAGCACGCGTCTTCGACACGGCGCCGTCGTATGGCGCATCGGAGGCCGTCGCGGCCACGCTCGTGAACGAGATGGGCATTGCCGGCAAGCTGTTCTGGGCGACCAAGGTGAACGTGGCCGGGCGCGGTGGCGCCGCCGCCGATCCGGTCGCCGCGCGCGCGCAAGTCGAGACCAGTCTCACGCGGTTCGCGCAGCCGAAGATCGATCTCCTGCAGGTGCACAACATGGGCGACCCGCCAACGCAGCTGAAGGTGGCGCGCGAGTTCAAGCAGGCCGGCAAGGTGCGGTACGTAGGCATCACCACCACCTTCCCCAACCAGTACGCCTCGCTCATCGATGTGATGCGCAACGAGCCGCTCGACTTCATCGGCGTGGACTACGCGGCCGACAATCGTGACGTGGAAGACGTCATTCTGCCGCTTGCCCAGCAGCGGAAGATCGCCGTGCTTGCCTACGCCCCGTTCGGTCGCACGAGCCTCTTTCGCCGGGCGGCCAACACCCCGCTGCCGGAGTGGGCGCGGGAGTTCGACGCCACCACGTACGCGCAGTTCTTCCTCAAGTTCTGCCTCTCGCACCCCGCCATTACAGCGGTGACGCCGGCCACGAGCCAGGCGAAGAACATGATCGACAACATCGGTGGCGGCATCGGGCGCCTGCCCACCCCGGCCCATCGCGAGCAGATGATCACGTTCGTGGATGCCTTGCCGGCGTTGCCCGGGCGCTGACGACCGATCATTTTGCCGAGACGGCGGTGGCGTTCGCGCGCCGGCCGGACAGGGGGGATGGTCGAGTGGTTTATGGCTCCGGTCTTGAAAACCGGCGTACCGGCAACGGTACCGTGGGTTCGAATCCCACTCCCCCCGTTATGAGCACTCCCTTGCGTGTTTCGTGGCTGTTGCTGTGCGCGGTTACCACCGTGGGCAGGGCGCAGCCACCGGTTCCGCGGGTCACCGAGTTGCCCAGTGCCGCCTCGGCGCTCCTGCAGGCCGTGCACGCCGTGAACGCGCAGGTGGTGTGGGCGTCGGGCCACAAGGGCACAGTCGTGCGCTCGCGCGACGGCGGAAACAGCTGGGAACGGCTCGAGACGCCAGCCGGCGACTCGCTCGAGTTCCGCGACATTCACGCCGTGCATGCCGACACCGCCTGGATCCTCTCCGCCGGCAGCGGGTCCAGGTCGCGCATCTATCGCACGACCAACGGTGGTGCCACCTGGCGCCTGCAATTCCGCAACGCCGACTCGGCGGCGTTCTACGACTGCCTCTCGTTCGGCTCGTCCAGTACGGGAGTGGCGTACGGCGACGCGTCGCAGCAGCGCACGAACATCCTGCGCACCGAGGACGCCGGACACACGTGGCAACTGCTTGCCCCCACGGCCGTCCCGGCGCCGCTCCCCGGTGAAGGGGCGTTCGCCGCCAGTGGCCTCTGCGTGGTGCACGGAAACGCCAACACGGTGTACATCGCCACGGGGTCGCCCGGGTCTCGGCTGTTCCGCAGTCGCGATGCCGGACGGAGCTGGAGCGTGGAGAACACGCCGTTCACGCGGGGGGGGGCCGCCGGGCTGTCGGGGCTGTCGTTCGCCTCGCCGCAACGTGGCATTGCCGTGGCCGGCGACATGAACCGCCTGCGCACCGATTCGGCGCACAGTGTCGTGGGAGTCACCACCGACGGCGGTCGCACCTGGTCCATGCGCGCTCGCCCACCCCGCCCCGGCGCGCTCGCCGGTGTGACCTGGGTGCCCGGTGCTGATCCCGGCACCGCCGTGGCCGTGGGATTCGGCGGGGCGTTCTACACGCGCGATGAAGGGCGCAGTTGGATCACAATCACCACCGACGTCACCACCGGCGTATCTGCCGTGGGGCGCCAGGTGTGGATAGGTGGTGCCAACGGCAAGCTGTGGCGCGTGGACTTCTAGCTCACACGACCGGCGTGGCGGCACATGGCGCGCACAGGCCATCATGGGATCCACAGGACCCGCGCCATTGCCATTGCCTCCGCGCTGCGCCCCCGACTACATTTCCGCTCCGTCGTGATTCTTCGGAGCCAAGGCGGCGAAGGCGTCCAACCTGTTGCCCGGCAACAGATTCGCGGCGTCCTCGAGGGGTGAGGAGAGATGGCCGAGAGGCTGAAGGCACCGGTTTGCTAAACCGGCATAGGGGGTCAACCCCTATCGCGGGTTCGAATCCCGCTCTCTCCGTGCCGCGGGTCCGCCGGGTCTCCGGCGGACCCGCGCTTTTTTTGTTCCGGCTTTTCGTCGCATTCCGACCCTCTCCGGTCTGTGTCCTTCATGACGGCTGCGTCTTCCGGCAAGCGCCCTCGCGTGCGCTTCGCCCCCTCGCCCACGGGCTTCCTGCACGTGGGCGGCGCGCGCACGGCGCTCTTCAACTGGCTGTACGCCAAGAAGTACGATGGCGATTTCCTGCTGCGCATCGAGGACACCGACCGCCAGCGCAGCACCGACGAAAGCACGCGCGCCATCTTCGAAGGCATGGAGTGGCTCGGCCTCACGTGGGACGAAGAGGTCGTGTACCAGGGGGCCAACGTGGCCCGGCACTATGCCGACGCGCACCGTCTGCTGGACGCGGGGGCGGCGTACCGCGACTTCACGCCGGCCAGCGAGCTCGAGCGACTGCGCGCCGAGGCGGAGGCACGGGGTGATGCGTTCAAGTTCGATCGCACCCATGCCGAGCTGAGCGAACACGAATTGGCCGAGAAGCTCGCCAGCAACGAGCCGTATGCCATCCGCTTCCGCGTGCCGGAGGGCACGACCGAATGGCCCGATCTCGTACACGGGCGCATCGCCTTTCCCAACAAGGACATCGAGGACTTCATCATCCTCCGGTCCGACGGCACGCCGGTGTACAACATGGCGGTCGTGTCCGACGACATCGCGATGGGCATCACGCTCGTCATGCGCGGCGACGACCACATCTCCAACACCCCCAAGCAGATCCTGCTCTATCGGGCGCTCGGGGCCGAGGTGCCGCAGTTCGGCCACGTACCCATGATTCACGGCACCGACGGCAAGAAGCTGTCGAAGCGTCACGGCGCCACGGCGGTGGGCGATTACCAGCACCAGGGGCTGTTGCCGCAGGCCATGCTCAACTTCCTGGCGCTGCTCGGCTGGTCACCCGGAGACGACACGGAAGTGATGACCATGCCGGAGCTCATCGAGCGCTTCAGCGTGCACGGCCTGCACGCCAAGGCGGCGGTGTTCGACACGAAGAAGCTGGAGTGGATGAACGGCCAGCATCTCGCACAGATCCCCATCGATCAGCTGGCCACCATCGTCGCGCCCATGGTGGAGCGCGCAGGCTTGGCCACCGTGGCCGACCTGCAGGCGCGTCACCAGTGGTTCTGCGGCGTGCTGGAGCTGCTGCGCATTCGCGCACGCCTCACCGACGAGATCGTGGCGCAGGCGCGCCCCTTCTTCGTGGAGTCGGTAGAGTACGACCCTGAGGCGGTGAGCAAGCAGTGGCGCGATGCCGCCGCCACCGCCGACATTCTCGATGCCACGCGGGAACGGCTCGCCTCGCTCGAGACGTGGGAGCCGGCGGCCATGGAGGAAGGGCTGCGCAAGCTCGCCGAAGAGCGCAGCATTTCGGGTGGCAAGATCTTCCAGCCGCTGCGCGTGGCGCTGACCGGCCTTACGGTGAGCCCGGGCATCTTCGACGTGCTGCTGTACGTGGGGCGCGAACGCTCACTGGCACGCATCGCCGAAGCGGTGGCCTACCTGAGGCAGTAGCGCGGCGCTACTGCTTGTCGACGCTCTTCGGTTCAGCCTTGAGGGGCGCCGCAAGACTCGCGCTGGGTGCGCGCAGCCGCTCGCGTCGTTCGGCGTCGCGACGCTTGTCCATTTCCTTGACGATGCGCTTGAACTCGGCCTCGCCCATGCCGCGTTCGGACATGCGCTGAATGTCCGCACGTCCCGCGTTGATGCGCGCAGCATTGGCCATCCCCGCAGGATTGGCTGACATGCCGGCGGCGGTGGCGGCATTGAGGGGGAGCAACGCCAGCAGCGCATTGGGAATCATGACCTTCCCCAGGCGAATGCCCTGCTGGTCCCATCCCCACTTGTTGCCGCTCTTGTCGGTCTTGGTCCAGTCGCCGGGGGCGCGCCCGTACTGTCCGCGCCCCTGCGCCCGGTTGAGCGAGTCGAGCGAGTCGCGTGCCGCGGTGAGCATGCCGGCCATGATGCTGTCCAGCTTGTCGGCCCGGTCACCCGACGCGATGCCGGTGCCCCCAGCCCCGCCCTGTCCCACGGGACCACGCCAAACGCGTTCATCGGTGTAGCCGGGGCGGACGCCTCGCACATTGGGGTCGAGCGCGCCAATGCCGTTGCCCACGGTGCCGCCACTACCGGTATCGCGCGGCGTTGGGGCTGCGGGCGGCGGGACGGCAGGCCGGCTGTCGGCCTGCTGGTTGAACGGGAGTGCCGACGGACGCGGCACCGCAGGCTGTTCGGCCACCGGGCGACGCACTTCGGTAGGCGGCTCCGTCTTGGGCGGCACGGGCGTGATGTACGTGACCCGTTCCTCGCGGGTCGCCTGACCGTCGTTGAATTGCAGCCACTGCGGCACGCCGTACCCCAGCGTCAGCGCCTGAATGAGCACGCCGCCCACGAGCACGTGCAGTGCCACGGCCACGGCCACGGCCCGCGGTGACCGCTTCTCGCCACGGGGGAACCCGGAGAGACGCGCCCCCAGTGAGCCCTTCGCCACGCGGTGTCTGCCCGCACCGGCACCATCCCCCCGCTCGGCAGGGCCGGACGGACGGCCGTCTGGCGGCGGCGTCTTGGCGGGAGGACGGGGCATACGAGAAAGATACTCGGATTTTTCGGTGGGAGGGGGGCCCGGCGGTCAGCTGGCGGCTACTACCGGATTTGACACCCGGCTCAAGCCGACCAGTTCCACCTCGACGACGTCACCCGGAGACAACCGCCCCACCCCGTGCGGGGTGCCCGTGGCCACCACATCGCCGGGTTCGAGGGTGAGGTACTGCGAGATGTAGTGCAGCAGGAACGGAATGCGGAACGCCATGTCCCCACCCCGGGCCCGCTGCACTTCCACCCCGTTGAGGCGCGTGACCAGCTCGATGGCGTCGAGGTCGGCCGGCGCCGGCACCGGTTCGCCAATGGGGCAGAAGGTGTCGAGCCCCTTTGCCCGCGCCCACTGCCCGTCGTTCTTCTGGAGATCGCGCGCGGTCACATCGTTGAGCGCGACCACCCCGCCGATGGCCGCCACCGCCTCGGCTTCACTGGCCGCCCGGCTGAGCCGCGCGCCCATCACGATGGCGATCTCCCCCTCGTACTCGATGTGCGTGGACACGGGGTGCAGCACGATGGCCTCGCCTTCGCGAATGATGGACGAGGGCGGCTTGAGGAACAGCAACGGTTCCGCCGGCAGGTCGTTGCCCATTTCCTTCGCGTGCAGGAGATAATTGCGGCCAACGCAGACGATCTTGGAGGGACGTGGCATGGGGGATGGCTGGTGGGTGGCGGCGGCGGGGGAAGAACGGCTACAGCGTAAAGGGTAAAGTGTTGCCACCTGACAGTACGGCGCCAGAAGCCGTCTCCCGTTGACGCGGTGCGGTTGGGAGGCAACTCCTGACACGTTACGCTTTTGCTGTCCCCCCCGCCCCCCGCTGCCGGTAGAACCTCGCGACTTCACCGCGCACCTCCTCCCACGCGCCCACGAGGCGGCGGGCGGGCGGCAGGGCATCGAGGAGTTCGCGGCCATAGCGCTTGCTGATCACGCGCGGGTCGCTGAGGACCACCACGCCGGCGTCGGTGGCAGTGCGAATGAGTCGACCGAACCCCTGCTTGAGGCGCAGCGACGCGTGCGGCAGCATGAACTCGCCAAAGCTGTTGCCGCCGCGCGCCTCGATGGCCTCGCATTGCGCCGCCACCATGGGTTCGGTGGGCACCCGAAACGGCAGCTTGGCAATGAGCAGCCCACGCAGGGCGTCGCCCGGCACGTCCACCCCTTCCCAGAAGGTGGCGGTCCCCAGCAGCACCGCGCGCCCGCTGTCACGGAAGCGTTGCAGCAGCACGTCGCGCGGTTCCTCGCCGTGCACCAGCAGCGGCCAGTTGCCCCCCTGCCCCGGTCCACGCAGCCATTCTGCCGCCTCACGGACATCGCGGTGGCTCGTGAACAGGGCGAACAGCCCGCCGTCGCTGGCCGTCATGAGGTCGCGCAGATGACGGCACACCGCCGCGAAATGCTCGCGCGGCTGTTCATTGGGCGCCGGCAGATCGGTGGGCACCACCAGCACCGCCTGGCGCGGATAATCGAAGGGCGATGGAAACATCGCCGCCTGCTTCGAGCGGCGCGCGTCGGCAATCCCCAGCCGTTCCTCGAGAAACGCAAACCCACCGTGCGTGGCCAGCGTGGCACTGGTGATCACTGCCGTCTCCACACGCTCGAAGAGATCCTCGCGCAGCACCGGCGCGAGATCGAGCGGCACGCAGTGCACGGCCACGTTGCGCTCATTGGGTGTCGGCTTGCCCTGAAACTCCATCCACCGCACGACCGGCGGACCGTCAGCAGGGGGCATGAGTCCCTTGGCCAGGGCATCGCCGGCACTCTGCAACCGTCGCAGTACCGCCCGCAGCTCGTTGAGCAGCGGCGCGAGCTCCTCCGCGCGCTTCTTGTCACTCTCGAAGCGGTCGCGCACCACCTTGAGGCCGGTCGCGAGCGCATCGATCTCCGTGAGCAGTTCCTTGAGCGTGCCCTCGATGCCGTTGCGCCACAGGTCGTGCTGCTGGAACTCGCCGGTGAGGCGCATCACCGCGGTGCCCTGCATTTCGAGCACGGCGGCGAGCAACTCGAAGAGCAACTGCACGCGATCGCGCGCCGTGAGCGTGCTCGAGATGAGCCGCTCCTGCACGAGATCGAGGCTGGCCGTACTCAGCAGATCCTTGCCACCGGCCAGGCGCGCGATGAGGGCCGGCAGCAACCCCTTGCCGCGCCGTTCGAGCCGGTTGAACATGCGCGCCAGCGCGCGACGCGTGATGGAGCTGCCCAGGTGCGAGGCTGCCGCATCCTCGAGATGATGCCCTTCGTCGATCACCAGGCGCTTGTACGCCGGGAGCACCGCGGCCTCGTCCCAGTTCTGCGCCTGCCGTCGCACCGCCACGTCGGAGAGCAGCAGGTGATGGTTCACGACCACGATGTCGGCGTTCGCCGCGTCCTTGCGCGCCTTGAACAGGAAGCAGTCGTTGTAGAACTCGCACTTGAGACGCCCGCAGAGATCGGGCTCGGCGGAGACCTCGTCCCAGATGTCGGCGCGCGGCGCGGTGCCCAGGTCACTCAGCGAGCCATCCTTCGTGCGCTGCGCCCACTCGGCAATCTTCGCCACTTCGCCGGACGCATTGTCCTCGAAGAGCGCCGCCCCCGCCCCCTGCGCCTGCTGCAGCCGGTACAGACACAGGTAGTTGCGCCACCCCTTGAGCAGCGCGAAGCGCACCGGCTGGTCGGTGAGCGCCCGCTGCAGGAACGGCAGATCCTTGGCCACCAGCTGTTCCTGCAGCGTAATCGTGTTGGTGCTCACGACCGTGCGCTCACCGTTGGCGGCCGCCCAGCGCAACGCCGGCACGAGATACCCGAGCGACTTGCCCACGCCCGTGCCAGCCTCGAGCAGCGCCACGCCGCCTCCGTTGAAGGCCGTCACCACCTCGGCCGCCATGGCGCGCTGACTCGGACGGTCTTCGTAGTCGCGCGCCCCGTGCACGCGGCGCATGGCCTGCGCGATGAGCCCGTGGGGGCCAAGCTGCACATCCACGTCGTCCGGATCGACGGGCACCAGCGTGCGCCCCTCGGGAATCTCCGTGACGAAGTAGATGCGCGTGGCCTCGTTGTCCACGATGGCGAAGCCCACGCCGTTCATGTGGAGGCGGTACGCCACCTCCATGTCGGCATCACTGGGCGTGAGTTCGCCCGAGGGGTGGTTGTGCACCAGCAATTCGCCGCGATCGGCCACGCCGGGGAGGGCGAGCACGCTCTGCACGTCACCGGCGGCGACCTTGCGCGCGGTGGCCACGTGGCCCTGATCGTCCACGGTGCACACGAAGCACACTTCGTTGCCGCCATGCAACCGGATCTGCGTACGCATGGCGGCCGCCGCCTTGGGCAGCAGCCGCGCTTCTCCTGCCACCTGCGCCATCAGCGCCCCGTCACGTCTTCCGCGGCTTCTTCTTGGCGGCCGGGAACAGCACGTTGTTGAGGATGAGGCGGTACCCCGGGGAGTTCGGATGCAGCGAGAGATCCGTTGGCGCACTGCCGATCGCATGCTGCGGATCCTCGGGATCGTGCCCGCCGAGGAAGGTCCACGAGCCCTTGCCGTAATCGCCGTGCAGGTACTTGGACCACGGCGCGCCCTCTTCCTGCGCCAGCACGGTCACGTTGCGCTTCACCACCGCCTTGTTGAAGCTCGTGGTTACCCCGTAGAAATCGGCCACCACCGTGCGGTGATTCTGGACCAGCATGGTGGCCACGGGATCGAGCTTGGCGCTGAAGCCGAAGAGCGAAAAGGTGCCGAGCGGCTGCCGCCGCGACGGAACGTTGACCTGATGGCCGTCGATATCGCTGAGCGCGTTCACATACGGCGACGGTTCCACGTGTGCTCCCTGAAAGGCGAGAGCACGTGTCCAATCGAGCTTGGTGTCGGCGTTGGGATCGGGGGGTGTGCCATCGGAGAAGGGCCCCGCGATGTCCACGACCAGCGACGCAATGGAGAGGTCGAGCGATTCGGTGGCCCCGCACATGGCGAAGAGGAAGCCGCCGCGGTCGACGAAGCCACGGATGTTGTCGGCCACGGCCTTCTTGAGCGCCGGCACGTTGTCCTTGCCGAAGAGCCGCCCCGTGCTGAGGTCACGCTCGCGCTGCGCCACGAACCAGGGCGCATCACGATACGCGAGATACAGCTTGTTGTACTGCCCGGTGAAGTCCTCGTGGTGCAGATGCACCCAGTCGTACTTGGACAGATCGCCCTTGAGCACCTCGTTGTCCCACACCGAGGCGAAGTCGATGCCGGCGTAGGTGAGGGCGAGGGTGACCGCATCGTCCCAGGGTGGCTGATCGACGGGACGGTAGATGGCGATCTTGGGCGACCGTTCGAGCACGACGGCGTCCATGTTGCCGCCGGCGATCTCCGCCCGCACCGCGGCGACGGCCCCATCGGTCATGGGCTCCACACTGACCCCTTCCAGCGCGGCCCGCTTGCGCAGATCGGGCACGTCGGGAAGCAGGAAGGCACCGCCGCGATAGTTGAGCAACCACTCGGCCTTCTGCCCGGCCTTGAGCGCCTGGTACGTGACACCGTACGCCTTGAGGTGATTGCGCTGCGCGTCGTCCATGGGCAGCAGCAGATGCTGCGCGGCCGCGGGACGCGCGAGTGAGATCACGGCCCCAACGAGAAGCAGCGTGGAGCGCACGGCGCGGGTGACCAAGGGGCAGACGGGCATGCCGGAAGGTAGCAGGAGGCGGGGAGCAGGCGGCAGGGAGCGCGGCGCCGACTAGGCCGGGGGTATGGTGCCTCGCAGGCGCTCCAGCTCCCGGCGCCCCTGCGGGGCCAGGGCACTGGTGGGATACTCCACCAGCAGCTGTTCGAGCCGGGCCACGGCAGCCGGAAGATCTCCGCCGTCTCGCAAGGCGCGCGCCCAGGCGAGCAGCGATTCGGGGGCTTCGGGGCTGCGGGGAAACTCGCGCACGATGCGCTCGTGCAACGTGAACGCGGCGGCGCGCGCGCTCAGTCGCGCACCCTGCGCCAGAAACGCCGGCGCCGCGGCGCCCACGGAATCGGCCAGGCGCACGAACCGCGCGGCCGCGGCGGCCGAGTCGCGCCGGGCGAGCAACACGAAGGCCTCGCCCAGGCCGGGGAGCTGCTCGACCCGCGTACGCGCGAGAATGCCGAGAGCATCCACCAGCTCCGGTCGGTTCGACGCCGCGCGCAGGAGCCGCTTGCGGGCATTCACTACGTCGCCGTCGTAGAGGGCGAGCCAGCCGGCCATCTCGTCATCGTCCGCCAGGTCACTGCCCTGCATGGCGGTGCGTGCCCGCGCCACATCGCCTGAGCGCAACCACGCGGCCACGAGAGGGCGTGTGAGGGCCGCGCGTGTATCGGGGTCGAGTGACTTCGCGGCATCGGCAAGCTTCTGCTGGGCTTCGGCGCCGCGCCCCAACTCTCCCAGGGCGGCAATCTCGAGGCCCAGCAGGGCGCGTACGCGTGCGGAGTCGGCCGCCTTGCCACTCGCCACCGACCGGCGGCGCACGAGCGCCAGGGCACCCGTGGCATCGCCGGCACGCAACGCCGCGTCGGCGGCGCGCTGCTGCGATTCCAGGTCGCCCATGCGGTCGAACACGGCGAGCCAGGCATCGCGCGCCACGAGCCACGACTCGTTGAGCTCGGCCCGCTCCGCAAAATTGCGCCACGACGCCGTGGTGGAGTCGGTGGCCGGCAGCGTGGCAATGGCACTCCACGCCTTGCGCGGCTCACCCCACGCAAACTCCAGCGACGAGAGCAACCGGCGTGGCGGCAGCGTCACCGGCGGCGCCAGCAGCACGGTGCGCACCGAGTCACGCGTGACCGCGGGGACCCGCTGCAACCCGAACAGCGCCGCCGTTTCCAGCCATGGCTGCTCGGCGAGCGCATCGCGAAAGGCCTGCGCGGCCGGCACCCAGCGCTGCAGCGCGATGTGCAACTGTGCCGTTTCCCCCGAGAGCGCCCCGGCGGCTCCCATGAGTCGCGTCGCGTCGGCAAGCACGCTGTCGGCGGCCAGCGCGCGGCCTTGCTGCAGCAGCAGGCGGGCGTACTCGCGGTACGGCGTGGATTCGCTGCCGGTGACCCGCCGCCAGGCGGTGAACGCCTCGCGTGCTTCGGCATCGCGCCCCATGGTCACCAGCGTGCGCAGCTGCACGGAGCGCGCCGTCGGGTCGGTGGGGCGCAGTTGCAGCACCCGCGCCGCGACCGGCACGATGGAGTCGAGCATGCCGGCATCGGCCCACACCCGCTCCAGCCCGAGCAGCGCGAGCGCCACGCGATCGCCGTCGGCGGATCCGAGGGTGAGGGCCCCCTGCAGCGCCTCCCGATACGCCGCGCTGGCGGCCGCCACATCGCGTCGATCCTCGGCGGCGAGCGCCCGCGCCAGCGCATCGGCGCTGGCCGGTACCGGTTGCACCGTGGCGAGCTGCGCGGCACTCCTGGCGGGCGTGACGGCCACCGCGATGGCCAAGATGGCCACGGCGCACCGTAGGCCCGCCACGCACAGCGGGCGCGTGGTGGTGTTACGGCGGCGTGGTGCCATTGAGCCGGCGGAAGTACTCGATCACGAGCCGGCGTTCCTCGGGCCCGAGCCCGCGCAGGTCGTTCCAGGTGGGCGGCGCGTACTTGCTCCCCGCCTTGCCCGACTGCGGCCCGTCCACGCGGCCGGCGGCACCGTTGCCGTTGCCGGCCTTGGCCTCCCGCGGTCCCTGATCGTCGCGTTCCTCCTGTTCGAGGAAGCGGCCGGCGTCGAGCAGGCGACGGTACAGCTGCTGCTGCCGCGCCGCCACGGCCGGGTCGAGACCATTACGTTCGAGCTGCTGCGCCAGCTGCTGCGCTTCCCTGGCCAACGCATCGGTACGACCCGTCTGGTCCACGTCAGACACGTCGGTCAAGCTGCGCGCGACCTCGCGTTGCTGGCGCGCCAGCACACGCGCCTGCTGCTGCGCCTGATCGCCCTTGGCGCCGCCCGGCATCATGTTGAGCCCCTGCATCTGCGAGTTGAGCTGCCCCTGCTGCTGCGCCAGCTGCTTGAGCTGCTCCATCATCTCGGTGAACCCCGAGGCCGACTGGGCGTTGTTCACGCGCTCCCGGTCGCGCACCAGGGAACTGAGCGCCTGGTTGAGCGCTTCGCTGGCGTCCTTCATGGCGCTCTGCGCCTGCTCCGTTCCGCCAGGCTGCCCCTGCCCGGCCTGCTGCATGGCCTGCGTGGCCTGCTGCACACGCCGCTGCGCCTCGGCCATTTGCTTCTGCGACCGCTGCGACAGCAGCGACGACTGTCGGCCGGCCTGCTCAAGCCGTTCCGCCGCCTGCTGCACCCCCTGCTGCAGGGCGCTCTGTTCGCCCTGCATCCCCTGCGCGCCCTGCTGTCCCTGCTGTCCCTGCTGGCGCATCTTCTTTTCCAGCTCGGCCTGCTGTCGGGCGAGCTGCATGGTTTCGTTGATGGACTGGTCGAGCTGGTCGGAAAGCTCGCCCTTCCACGCGTTCACCTGGGCGTCCCGGGCCTGCGAAAGCTGCTGCGCGGCACGTTCCATGGCATCGGCCGCCTGACGCGCCTGCTGGCCCTGCTGGCCCTGCTGGCCCTGCTGGCCTTGCTGGCCTTGCTGGCCTTGTTGGCCTTGCTGGCCTTGCTGGCCTTGCTGGCCTTGCTGGCCTTGCTGGCCTTGCTGGCCTTGCTGGCCTTGCGGCTTCTGCGGCTGGGCCTGTGCCTGCTGTTGCGCCTTCTCCATCTGCGCCGCGCGGCTCATGGCATCGGCCGCTTCCTTGGCGGCAGGCTGTGCCTCGCGCGTCTTGGAGGCACCGGGCTTGGCTCCTGCCTCCTCCAGTCGCTTGGCCAGCGCCTGCACTTCCCGCTCAAGATCGCGCGACCGATCGGCCAACGCTCGCGGGTCGTCTTGCGGTCGCTGCCCCTGTGGCGTGCCCTTCTCCCCCGGTCGCGCCTCGCCCTTGGGTGCCTTGCCGTCCATGCGATCGGCGGCCTGCTGCTGGGCCTTGGCCAGCTCACGGGCGTCGTCGCGCAAGGTCTGCATGGCGCCCTCGAGCGCGGCGCGCTTGAGCATCTCGGCACTGCGCTCGAGCTGCTCGCGCATCTGCTTCTGCGCTTCAGCCAGCTGCTGCATACTCTGCTGCGCCTGCGTGCCGCTCAACCGGTCGGAGTTCTTGTTGAGCTCCTCCAGCTGCTTCTGCATCTCGGGGGTCATGGCATCGCGCAGCATCTTCTGGATGTCACGCATGCGCGACGCCAGCGTGGTGTCCAGCGCGTTCGCGTTCTTGAGCCGCGACTCGAGCTCCTTGGCGTTCATGCGCAGCGAGTCGACCTTGGCCGACAGCTGCTGCTGTTCGCGCGCCAGCTGCTTGGCCTTCTCGGCCTGCGAGAAGCTCATGGCCTTGCTGGCGTCGTTCTGCTGTCCCTTGGTGGCCTGATCACCAGTGGTCGCCTTGAGGTCGCGACTCCGCGAGGCATCGGCGGTGTTCTGCTGCAGTCGGCGTTCCTGCTGCGCCAGCTGCTGCGCCTTGGCGGCCAGCGAGTCGGCCAGCGAGCGCGCCATGGCGCGCTGTTCGCTGAGGGTGGGCATGCGCAGGATGATCTCGGCGCTCTGGGCCTGCTGCGCCCACGGCGAATCATCCGTGGCGACCGCCGTCACATGCAGGCGGTCGCCCGGCTCGAGCCCCCGACCGTCGAGCGACACGGTTGCCCCGCCCTGAAACACTGGCGACTGGGGGGTGGCCACCTCCACGCGCTCCCGGCGCATGGCGCCGGCGCCGCTCGCCGCTTCCTTCCACACCACCAGATGCACGCGCGCCACGCCGTGATCGTCACCCGCGTCCACCAGCACCGGGACTTCCCCGGTGGGCCCGATGGCGGTGTCGGTAGCTGGCGCTACGATCTGCACCTCGGGCGCCTGATCGGGGATCACGGTAAAGGGGAGCGAGTCGGGCAACTCGGGGGGGAGCACCGCCCCGTCGGCGCGCGGGGTCGCGCTGGCACGCCACCCCCAGGTGCCGTCCCGGTCCACGGTAAACACCGCTTCGGCAGGCACCCCATCACCGGCGGTCGCGGCCGCCACGAGCGGCACGCTGGTCTGCCCATCACTCACCTGCGCATCGCGCGCGCCGCCCCGCAACATGACCCGCACGCGAATGCGGGTGCCGCGCGGCACGCGCAGTGGCGGCACCGGCTCCAGCGTTTCGTCGGCGCGCCCCAGATACGCGGGGTACATGGCGCGCAGCGCAACATCGCCAATCCAGCCCCGCTCTTCCACCACCAGCGCGGCCGAGAGTTCAGGGGAGCGGCCGTCATTCACGCGAATGGCGGTCGCCGCGCGCACGGCGCCCAGCGCGAGCGTCACCCGGCCCTCGTTCGGGACCGCCAGCACACTGTCGCGCCATGGCTCACCCTCGGCGCGCCACGACACGGTAATGCTGTGGCGGCCGCTGGCCACCACGGCCAGAGTGACCGGCATGCCACGCGGGACGCGCGGGCTCAACCCATCGAAGGCGAGTGCCGGCAGCAGGGTCCCGCGCCACGCGCTCACGGGCTGCAGCACGGCGGCCAGCCCATCGGGGGCCACGCGCGCCGCCGTGAACAACGCCGCCGCGCCAACGAGGGCCGCACCGCCCGCCAGCAGCAGCGCCCGTGAGGCGCCCGCGACCAGTTCGGGAGTAAGCGTGCCCGGCACCAGGCGACCCGCCACATCGTCGGCAGCGCGGGCCCCAAGGACGCCGGTGGCCGCGACCTCGAGCGCCCCGCGCAGTGACCCTTCGCGCAGCCGCTGCTCGCGTTCCACCGCGGCCGCCAGGGCATCACGGGTGAGGCGTTGCTGCAGTTGCCGGTGACGCCACAGGAAGGTGGCCGCCGCCGCACTCACCGCCACAACCGCCAGCAGCAGCGGCAGCGCCGCGGGGAGATCGATCCAGCGGCCGTTGGCCAGCAGGAGCGCCGACAGCGCCACCACGGTACCGAGCAGCGCCACGGCCAGCAGGACCGACGCCGCGGTGCCGCGCACCGCCAGGGTTTGGCGCTGCTCGTCGAGGCGCGTGGCGAGGGCGCGCCCGGCTGGCGCGGTGGGCGCCGACGACAGGCCGGGAAGGCCGCCAAGAGCAGGTGCGGTCATGCGCGGCTCACGGTTGCACGCGGCTGGTCACCGCATACGTGAAAAGATTGACACCGAGGCGCAGCGCCTGCTCGTGCAGCGCCGGCGGATCGGGGTAGGTACCCACGTCTTCCCACCCGTTGCCCAGATCGGCGGAAAACGTGTAGTACAGCGCCAGCCGGTTGCCGATGAAGATCCCGTAGCCCTTGGCCGGCTTGCCGTCGTGTTCGTGCACCTTGACCGGCCCGGTCGGGAAGTCGTAGACGATGCGGTAGATGGGGTGCGAAAAGGGCACCTCCACCAACGGCCGGTCGGGGAAGACGCGCGCGATCTCGCGGCGGAAGCTTTCGTCGAGGCCGTAGTTGTCATCGACGTGCAGGAAGCCGCCGCGGGTGAGGTACTCGCGCAGCCGGCGCACCTCCACCTCGCTCAGCTTCATTTCGCCATGCCCGGTGGCGTGCAGAAACGGGAAGTCGAAGAGCGCCGAGTCGGTGAGGGTGACCTTGGCTTCGGCGCGCTCGATGGGCAGCGCCGTGCGCTCGGCGATGGCACGAATGAGATTGGGCAGGCTGGACGGGTTGGCGTACCAGTCGCCCCCGCCCTCGTACTGCAGCCGGGCAATGGCCAGCCGTCCCGGCCCCGCAGACGCAACGGCTAACGGCAACACCCGCGGCGGACGCGCGGCGAGCAGCCCCATGGGCAGGGCGATGCACGCAGCGAGCAGGAGAAGACGGGACGAGCGCTGCGTGACGCGCATGCGGGACCGGCTAGGTGTCGTGGGCGAGACGATAGGCAAGGTTGCGGCTGGCGCCGTGTTCGTCCATGAGCATGCGAACGATGTCCCGCGGGCGGAAGCCCTGCTCCCGCATTGCCGCCGCAGTGGCACGCAGGCCGTCTTCCGTGGGTTCCGCAGCCGTTGCGCCGTCGAGCACGAACACGATTTCCCCGCGTGGGGGCACCGCTTCGTAATACGCGGCGACCTCCTCGAGCGTTCCGCGGCGGATTTCCTCGAAGTGCTTGGTGAGCTCGCGCGCCACCGCCACCCGCCGCTCGCGCCCGGCAATGGCGGCCAGGTCACGCAGCGTGTCCACCAACCGATTGGGAGACTCGAAGAGTACCACCGCATGGGGCAGTCGTGCGGCCAGGGCGAGGGTATCCTCGCGCCCCCGCCCCTTGCGGTCGGGAAAGCCGAGCACCGTGAAGGGGTGCGCCGCCAGCCCGCTTGCCACCAGGGCGGCAAGGGTGGCCGACGCGCCGGGAATGGGAACGACGCGCAGGCCGGCGTCGCTCGCGGCGGCCACCAGTCGCCCGCCAGGGTCGGACACCAGCGGCGTACCGGCGTCGCTGATGACGGCTACGGCGTCGCCGCCACGCAGCCGCTCGAGCAGGCGCGGCACGGCGCTCGCCTCGTTGTGCTCGTGCAGGGCGAACGTGGGGGTGCCGATGCCGTAGCGGTCGAGGAGCGGCCGCGCGTGGCGCGTGTCCTCGCAGCAGATCACTGCTGCCTGACGCAGCACGGCGAGAGCGCGCAGCGTGATGTCGGCGAGATGGCCAATGGGGGTGCTCACCACGTGCAAGGCCCCAGGCGTTGCCGCCTGGGGCCAGAGGGCCGACGCCCGGTCGGCCAGCGCCACCGACGCCGCGTGCGCGGAGGTGGATGCCTCGTCGCCGGGCTCGGGACCCGCGTGGGGGGGCACGTGACTCAGGCGTGTTCCTTGAACTTCGCCTCGAGCGCGGGGCGCGGCACCGCCCCCACCACCTGATCCACCAGCTTCCCGTCCTTGAAGAACAGGATGGTGGGAATCGACCGCACGTTGAACTTCGCGGCGGTCCGCTGATTGTTGTCGACGTCGAGCTTGGCCACCTTCACCTTGCCCGCGTAGTCAACGGCGAGCTGCTCCACGAGGGGAGCGATCATGCGGCACGGCGCGCACCACGTTGCCCAGAAATCGACCACCGACAGCCCGGGCTGCTGCTCGATCTCGGTTGCAAACGTGTCGTCCTTCACTTCGACTGCGTTGGCCATCGTGTGCTCCGTGGGACGAGCCGCCGTCTCCGGCGTCCGTACCCCGCTGCAGGATTAGAATTGTACTTCCGCCACCCCGATCCCAAGTGAAGACCGACATGACCGAATCCGTTCGCCGCGGCACCCGCATTGCCCACATCGGAATTGCGGTTCGCGCCATCGACGAGTTGCTCCCCTTCATGCGTGACGTGCTGGACATGCCGGAGGTGCCGCTGGGCAACTCCGACGGGGCCACCATCGTTGGCCTGGCCTCGGGGGAATCGCTGGTGGAGCTCCTCGAGGCACAGGCCGAGGACACACCCATTGGCAAGTACGTCGCCAAGCGCGGCCCCGGTATCCATCACGTGTGCTTCGCCGTGGACGACCTCGACGGCATGCTGCAGAAGTGCCGCGACGCCGGTCTCCGGCTTATCGACGACACCCCACGCATCGGCGCGGAAGGGAAACGCATCGCGTTTCTCCATCCGAGCGCGACAGGCGGGGTGCTCGTGGAACTGTCCGAATACTAGTCCGCCTGTCCAGCCCGGACAGGGCGCCCCGCGGCGCTACCGGCAGAAGTCGCGCAGCTTGCTCAGGTCCACGTCTTCCACCAGGGTGCGCCCCCCGGGTCCGACGATGGTGGTGATGGTGGTGTTGGCGGAGTTCTTCCCTTTGGTGAGGGTGATCAGGTGCTCCTGCCGGCCGCTGGTCTGCAGGCGCGCCCGCTCCTCGAGGAAGGTGGCCTGGTCGTGCTGCATGAGGCACTGCATGATGATGAGCCGCTTCTCCAGCTCTTCCCGCTTGAGCTGGTCGCGGGCGAGCCCCTTGCTGTTGCCCCAGAGCCCCGACATGCCCTGCAGGTCCTGCGCCTTGACCGCGGCGAGGAACGTTTCAACGGCGGCGCGCCCCGAGGCCGCGCCCACAGTGTTGGGAGCGGCGCCCACCGAGGGGGCGGATGCGCCGGGGATGGACAGATCCGTGGAAACCGCCTGCCGGGCACAGGCGCTCGTGAGGAGCACCCCCGCCAACACCAGCCAGTTCAGATTTCGCGTGCTGCGCACCAGGGCCTCCTTGCCTTCGGTGTGATCGTGCATGGGTGTAAGCTACCATCATTGCCTGCAGGCCACCTACGTCTCCCCGCACATGGCTCTTCCATACCAGCGACTGTACGTCAACATCGATCACGTCGCGACGCTGCGGCAAGCGCGGCGTGGCAGCACGCCCGACCCCGTTGCCGCCGCCACCGTCTGCGAAGGGGCCGGCGCCGATGGCATCACGGCCCACCTGCGCGAAGACCGGCGGCACATCCAGGACGACGACATCACGCGCCTCGCGGCCACGGTCACGACGTTGCTCAACCTGGAGTGTGCCATAACCGACGACATGCTCCGTCTGGCCGAAACACTTCGGCCCGCCCAGGTAACGCTGGTGCCGGAGCGCCGGGAAGAGATTACCACCGAGGGCGGGCTGGATGTGGTGCGCCACGAAACGGCGGTGCGGGCGGCCGTGACGCGCCTGCAGCAGGTGGGGATCCGCACCAGTCTGTTCATCGACCCTGACGAGGCGGCCGTTCGGCTGTCGCAGGCCGTGGGGGCCGACGCCATCGAATTGCACACCGGCACGTACGCGCACCATCCCGGGTCCGCGGCGCCGCTGCAGGCCTTGCGGAGTGCCGCCGCCCTGGGGGCCGCCCTGGGGCTCGCGGTGCACGCCGGGCATGGGCTGTCCGTGGACAACGTGGGGCCGGTGGCGGCCATTCCGGAGATCGAGGAGCTCAATATCGGGCACGCGATCGTTGGACGCGCCATCTTTATCGGACTTGACGCGGCGGTGCGGGAGGTGCGGGAGGCCATGGATGAGGCCCGGGAAGCGGACCGGTTCTGATCGCCCCACTGCTGCTCGCGCCGTGCCACGATCGCGGTCTGCTCACCCCTCATTTCCAGCGCGCATGAGTGCACCCCAGGCCCTGCTCGAGTTCTTCCAGAAGGAAGCCACGGAGTACCTCGACCGGCTCGAACAGCTCCTCGCGGACACGCAGGCGCCCGATCCGTCCTCGTTTCTGACCAGTGCGCGGGCGCTGCGCGGCAGCGCCACCATGACGCGGCTCGAGGGGCTCCCCGACTTCGCCTCCACGCTCGAACGCCTCGCGGCCGGATTGCGCGACGGGGAGCTGCGCTGGGATCAGCGCCTGCAGTTCGCCGTGCGCGGCGCCATTGCCGAACTGCGGCAGCTGGTGGACCGGGCGCCCGTCTGGGCCGACGCCGACCAGCGCCGAGCGCGCACGCAGTCGGCGGCGCTGGCCTCGGTGGCCGCCGGGTATCTGGCCACCACGTCGCCGGCCGAATCGCCCGTGCTGCAGGTGCAGCCCATTGCGCGCTTCTTCCCCGACGACGGGCTGCCGGCCATCGTGCAGCGCAACCCCACCCCCGCGGTCACCATCGGGCAGCGTTTCCGGAGCGATATCGCCGCGGCTGCCGACGGCGTGGCGCGTGAGTCCGCCGCCCTCGCCACCAGCCAGGCGGGCCCCTCGCAGCTGGCGCTCACCGACGGCGTGCGCCGGGCGCTGCTGGGGCTGGCCGATGTGGCTGACAGCTATGGCGCCACCAGCATTGCCGGGCTGGCCACCCGCATGGCCCGCGCCCCCCTCGACAGCGGCGTGGAGCGCGTCGGCGTGCAGGCGGTGGCGCAGCTGCTCATGAATCGCGAGCTCACCGACGCGCAACTGGCGGCGCAGGTGAAACAGGCCAACCTCACCTGGAACGGTGCCCCTGCCCCCGAGGCCGCCATCGTGTCCATCGAAAGCATGCTCTATCGTGGACATTCGGCGGTCACTCGTGCACGCGAGGTCCGCGATCAGCTCAAGGTGCACTGGCAGCGCGGCACCCTCGCGCAACCCGAAGCGCACGCGCTGTTCGAGGAGCTGAGCGACCTGCTCGACCTGGCTGTCACCACGTGAACAGGCCGCACGCGTGAATCCAGGCCGGACGGTGGTGGGGTTTCTCCTCAGCGCACTGCTGCTCTGGTGGACGTTGCGTGATGTGCCCCTCGATGCCGTCTGGAACGTGTTGCGTCAGGCGAATGTCTGGCTCTTCGCCCTCTGCACGATCGTTGGCACCGCCATCTTCCCCATGCGGGCGCGCAAGTGGCGCCCCATTCTCGAGCCGGTGGCGGGGCGCCTGCCCTTTGGGCCGCTGTGGCGCAGCACGGCCATCGGCATGATGATGAACAATGTGTTTCCGCTGCGCGCCGGCGAGTTTGCGCGCGCCTTCGCCCTCTCACGCGAAGTACCCGCCGTGGCCATGACGAGCGCCCTCGGCTCGCTCGCCGTCGATCGCATCTTCGACGCCCTGGTGGTGTTCCTGCTCATGTTCGCCGCCATGCTCGACCCGCAGTTCCCTCCCGGGGCCACCATCGCCGGCCGTTCCATGAGCGATGTGGCGGTAGGTGGGGTGGCGCTCGTGGGTGCGGCGCTCGCGGTGTGCTATGTGATCGTGCTGCGTCCGCAGTTCGTGGTGGGGCTCGCCAGCCGTGTGGCCGGCCGGCTGCTGCCGGCGCGTCGCGACCTCATTGTCGGCTTCGTGGAGTTGGGCGTGGGCAGTCTCGGCGTGCTGCGCGACACGCGACGCTTCGCCGCCGTCTTCGGCTGGACGCTGCTGCACTGGCTCACGCACGCCCTGGCGCTCTGGCTGGGGTTCGAAGCGGTGGGCATTGAGGCGCCGCTCAGCGCCGCGCTCTTCCTGCAGGGCGTGCTGGCCATTGGCGTGGCCGTGCCCAGTTCGCCTGGCTTCTTCGGGGTGTTCGAGGCGGCGGCCAGTGTGGGGCTCACCGTGTACGGCGTGCCCAAGGAGCTCGCGGTAAGCTGGGCGCTGGGCTACCACCTGCTCACCTTCGTGCCCATTACCATCCTGGGCGCGCTGTACTTTGCGCGCGTGGGGCTCAGTGTGCGCGATGTGACACAGGCGCAGCCTCGCTGAACGTCGCCGCATGCACCTCAACTCTTTCCCCGACAGCGTGAGCGCCTTCTCCTCCGGTCCCCTGCGCGTCGAACGCGCCCATGCCAAGGTCAACCTCCTGTTACGCATCCTGGCGCGCGAAGCGGGCGGCTACCACGGGCTCGAAACGCTCTTTCAGCGGCTCGACCTGTACGACCGGGTGTCCGTGACGGTGAACGACAATCCATGTGTGCTGCAGTGTGACGGCCCGAGCATGCCGCCGCAGGGGCTGGGCCCCCCGGAGCAGAACCTCGCGTGGCGCGCGGCGAGTGCGTACTGCGACGCCGCCCGCTGGGAGACCGGCTGGCAGATCGCCATCGACAAGCACATTCCCGTGGGCGGAGGACTCGGCGGCGGCAGCGCCGATGCCGCCGCGGTCCTGCGCGGCCTCGAGGCGCTGTGCCCCACCCCGCTGGGTCCGGCGCGCCTGCTGGAGATTGCCGGCACACTGGGCGCCGACGTGCCGTTCATGGTGTGCGACATCCCGCTGGCTTGGGGCTGGGGGCGCGGCGACCGGCTGGTGCCGCTCCCCCCGCTTCCTCCCATGGCGGTCACGCTGGTGACCTTCAACGAGGGAGTGAACACGGGGGCGGCGTACGGGGCGTTCGCCCGGGCGCGCGAGGCGAGCGGGGAGTCGGTGCGCGCCTACGCCTACCCGCCTGACGCGTTTACGTCGTGGCATCGCGTGGCGTCGCTGGCGGCCAACGACTTCGAGCAGGTGGTGCCGGCGCTCCATGCCGGCGTAGCGGCGGTGCTGCCGGTGCTGCGCGACGAGGCGGCGCGACTGCGGGCCGACGGCCACGTGGCCATGGCGCTCATGAGCGGGAGCGGCGCGACCTGCTTTGTGCTGCACCCGCCAGAGCTGCGCGTGGCCCCCGAGGCGCCCGCGGGCGGGACGGTGGTGCGCACGGGCACCGTATGATGTCCGGCCCCTGCCATTGACGACGCCTGCGTCGATCGTGGCGGGCTGACGCTCCAGGCGCGTCGCGAAGCGTCGCTTCACAGGGTGGCCACGAGCATCCCCCTCACGCTCGCGAGGATTTCACCGCAGACTCAAGGGGTTGGTGCAACCCGTCTCCCAGCCTTCGGAGTGCGCATGTCCGCCGCCCCCATCTCCCTCATCGTGAACGGCACGCGTCACCGCTTTGCGGGTGATCCGTCCATGCCCCTGCTCTGGTACCTGCGCGACGAACTCGCGCTCACGGGCACCAAGTATGGATGCGGCATCGCACAGTGTGGTGCCTGCACGGTGCACGTGAACGGGGCTCCCGTGCGGGCCTGCCAGCGGCGCATGCAGACGCTCGAGGGAGCCGCGGTCACTACCATCGAAGGATTGCACCCCGACGGCGCGCATCCGCTGCAGCAGGCGTGGCGCACCGTCGATGTCCCGCAGTGCGGCTTTTGCCAGGCCGGGCAGATCATGCAGGCCGCCACGCTGCTCGCGCGCACCCGCACGCCAAGCGATGCCGAGATCGACGCGGCCATGACCGGGCACCTCTGCCGCTGCGGGACCTACCCGCGAATCCGGGCGGCCATCAAGGCCGCGGCGGAGCAGTCGCGATGAGCGCGCGCCGGAGTCTCCCGTGGTTGGCGTTGCCCCCGGCGGATCATGGCGACGCCGGGCCCCTACCCGATGGGCGCGGCGATGGCACGCGCCATCCGCAGCGACGCGATTTCCTCAAGCTGCTGGGCACGGGTGGCCTGCTGGTGGCGGCAAGCGCGGTGGGTGTGCGGCGGCTCGAGGCGGCCACGGGGGGCTTTGCCGTTGACCATGCCGACGACCGCGCGGAACCGTGGGAGCCGCACGCCTACGTGCGCCTCGATGAAGACGGGACGGTCACGATCGTCTGTCACCGGTCGGAGATGGGCCAGGGCATTCGCACGACCATGCCCATGATCATCGCCGACGAGATGGAAGCCGATTGGAGCCGGTGCCGTGTCGTACAGGCCGACGGCGACGAGCCGAAGTACGGCAGCCAGAACACCGATGGGTCCACCAGCATCCGCGACTTCCTGGCCAAGTATCGAGAGGCGGGGGCGACCGTACGCGCCCTGCTCGAGGATGCCGCCGCCGCCGAGTGGGGCGTGCCCGCGGCCGAGGTCCGCGCGAGGAACGGCGACGTCGTGCACGTCACCAGCGGCCGCACGAAGGCGTTCGGGGCGCTGGTGGCGACGGCCCGTACGGTGGCCATGCCGTCGGCGTCACGCGTGCGGATCAAGTCGCCTGCCGAGCGCCGGTGGCAGGGAAAGCGCATGCCGTCGATCGACCTCGTCCCGATGACGACCGGGACGGCCGTGTACGGCGCCGACGTGTCGCTGCCCGGCATGAAGGTCGCCGTCATCGCGCGGCCGCCGGTGTGGGGCGGGACCGTGGCGACGGTCGATGATGCGCTCGCCCGCACCGTACCGGGCGTCGAACGCATTGTCCGCATTCCGGCCTCGCCGATGCCCGGTGGCTATCTGCCGCTGGGCGGGGTGGCCGTCATCGCGGCCAACACCTGGGCCGCCATGAAGGGGCGCGACGCGCTGCGCATCACGTGGAACGACGGCCCGAACGCCTCGTACGACAGCACGGCCTACAAGGCGACGCTGCAGCAGGCGGTGCGCCGGCCCGGCGCGGCCGGACGCACCAGCGGCGACGTGGCACGCGGGCTCGCGTCAGCCGCCAGGCGGGTGTCGGCGGAGTACTACATGCCGCACCTCTCGCACGCGCAGATGGAGCCGTTGGCGGCCGTGGCGCGCGTGGCGAACGGCAAGGCCGAAGTGTGGGCGCCCACCCAATCGCCGATGGATGCGCGCAAGACGATTGCGCAGTATCTCCAGCTCGACGTGGCGAACGTCACGGTGCACGTGACGCTGCTCGGTGGCGGGTTCGGCCGGAAATCCAAGCCCGACTTCGTGTGTGAAGCGGCGTATCTGTCGCGAGAAGTCGGGGCGCCGGTCCGGGTGCAATGGACCCGCGAAGACGATCTCCGCCACTCCTACCTGCATTCGCCGGCGGCGCATCGCCTCGAGGCCGGACTCGACGCCAACGGCACGGTGGTCGCATGGCGCCACCGGTCGGCCTATCCCGCCATCGGCGCCACCTTCGCCCCCAACGTCG
Source organism: Gemmatimonas sp. (assembly GCF_027531815.1). Taxonomy (NCBI): domain Bacteria; kingdom Pseudomonadati; phylum Gemmatimonadota; class Gemmatimonadia; order Gemmatimonadales; family Gemmatimonadaceae; genus Gemmatimonas; species Gemmatimonas sp. The sequence goes on from NZ_JAPZSK010000006.1 coordinate 330,266, forward strand.
CGGGCGCCGAGCCCGACGAGCTCACCAACGGCGCGAGCGACCTCCCGTTCGACATTCCGGATCTGCAGGTGGAGATTTGCCCGGCGGTGGCGCACACGCGCATCGGGTGGTTTCGCAGCGTGAATGCCATCCACCATGGATTCGCGATCGGCTCGTTCGTCGACGAACTCGCGCGGGCGGCGGGGAAGGATCCGGCCCAGTTCCTGCTGTCGCTCATTGGGCCGGATCGTCGCGTCGACCTCTCCGCGGCGGGCCTCGTGAAGCCCGCCAGCAACTACGGGGCGAACTGGACCGACCACCCGCTCGACTCGGCACGCGCCCGGCGCGTGGTGGAGTTGGCGATCGAGCGGAGCGGCTGGCGTGGCCCGGCGCTGCCGCGCGGAAAGGGGCGCGGCATCGCCGTGCATCGCAGCTTCCTTTCGTACGTGGCGATGGTGGTGGAGGTGGAGGTGCTTCCCGACGGGACCGTGCTGGTGCCCAGGGCCACCGTGGCGGTCGATGCCGGGTTCGTCGCCAACCCCGACCGCGCGCGCGCGCAGATGGAGGGAGCGGTGATCATGGCGATGAGCAACGTGCTGGCCAGCGAGGTGACTTTCGCCAACGGACGGGTGGTGCAGTCGAACTTCCGCGACTACGGGGTGGCGCGTATGCGGGCCGCCCCGCGCATGGTGGACGTGCACCTTGTCGACAGCGAAGCCCTGCCGGGCGGGATTGGCGAACCGGGCGTCCCCCCCGCGTGTGGCGCGATCGCCAACGCGATCTTCGCCGCGACGGGCATTCGCGTGCGCGAACTCCCGGTGGCACGCAAACTGGCGGGGTGGTCAACGCGTCGCGAAGTCGGGGACGCCCCGGGCGATTGAGTGACCGGCGTGGGGGCGGCCGAATTGGCCGGGAGTTCGGCCGTACCGTTCTCCCGACGCGCGAGCTGGTGATCAGCGGGGCAACTGCGCGCGACCGGTGGCAGGATTGAACGTGCTGCCGGCTGGAAGCAGGTGCAGGCGGGCACCACCAGCGCCCAGCACGGGCGCCGCGGCAGCAGTACGCTGTGCCTCGCGCGCGTCAACCACGAGCACCGCGCTCGCGCCTTCCACGCGCCATTGCCCGTTGGGCTCCACGATCAGTGCTGTGCCCTCGTCAATGCCCACGCCCAGATGCGGTGGCGTGGCCAGCACGAGACTGAGGAGGCGATTGTGCCGCTTGCGGCGCAGGAAGTGCTGGTCCACGATGGCGGTCGTGAGATAGCCGAAGCCACTGTCCACCGCCACGCTGCCGCGCTCCACGCGCGTCCACGCTTCACTGGTGTCGCGCCGTGTCCCCAGTTCATCACCGGTGATCATGGGCGTGGACAGCACCGCCGCGCCGGCCGATGTGCCGCCAACAACCGCGCCGGCATCGTAGCGGGCGCGAATGGCCCGCTCGGTGCGCGTGCCGCGCAGCACGGCCGTGAGCCGGTTCTGGTCGCCACCGCCAAACCACACGGCGGTGGCCCCATCGAGCAGCCGCGCCACACTGTCGGTATTGGCCTGCTCGCGCGTAACCCACACGTTGCGCGCCTCGGCGCCCATGGTGCGGAAACGCGCCGCCGACGACTCCCCACTGCGCTCTCCCGAGGCGCTCGCCATGGCAAACACCACGATACGGGCCTTGGCCCCACCGGCGCGGGTCACGAACTCCTGCACCAGCGACAGGGGCTGCGTGCCGCCACCCACGATGAACAGGGTGCCACGCCCGGTGGACGAACCGGAAGGGGATACCGGAGCTTGTGCCGTCGCGGACGTGGTCGACGGGGTACGCACACAGGCGGCCGACAGGAGCAGGACTCCCGCCAACCGCCAGTTCAGGCCTTGCCGGCGTGATCGATTCATGAATTCGGGGAAAGGGGATCGCTCACACTACGCCTCACCCCGCCACTTCGCCACCTACCGGCCCGTCACCTCGATGACCTTGCCCTTGGCTTGCGGGAGCTTGGGCAGCGTGACCGTGAGAATGCCCTTGTCGAAGCTGGCCTTGATGTGCTCCATGTCGACCGTGCGCGGTAGGGCAAACGACCGCTGGAACGCGCCGTAGAAGCGCTCCGACAGGTAGTAGTTCTTCGCCGGGGGCGCGTCGGTAAGCTCCTGCTCCTTCTCCCCGGCGATCGTGAGCACGTTGTTGTCGATCGTGATCCTGAGCGCCTTTTCCTCGATGCCCGGCAGCTCGGCCGTGAGCACCATCACCTCGTTCGTCTCCGACACCTCCACCGCCGGCATCCAGCTGCCGCTCGCGGTGGTGGTGAACGGATCGTCGAACATGCGCCGCAGATAGCTGGAAAACACGTCGTCGGCAACACGCTGGCTGGGGACCTTCCTGATCAACGAGGACATACCGCCTCCTGTACTGCTGTCGGTGGATAGCTGCAGGAACCCTTCGTGGACGACGGCAGTATGCGACAGTGCGGCGCGCGGCGAATCGGTGGTTTCTCCGACCGCACGTGAGGGGACGCCAGACACGAACTCGGCGGGCGGGCTGCGCGAGGGCTGCGCGAAACAGCGTTGAGGAACGGGCGTAAAGGGTTGCCGCCCAACGGCACCGCGTTAGCGGATACACCCTCCGCCGTATGGTTAGGGGGCAATCCTGTACGCCGTCCTACTCAACGCTTCTCCCGCCGCCAACGGCGGCGCCCCCTCCCTACGCTCGGAAGAAGTACACGTACTTGGCCACCAGTCCGCCGCGACTGGGACGCGTCCACACGATGGGGCGCTCGAGCCCGGTCTGCCAACCGCTGTTCCACACCACGTAGAGGTCGCTGCCGGGCTTCAAGGTCCAGCGCAGACGCGCGTTCGTACTCGCCCGCTCCGACTGGTTGTCCCACTGCGCGAACACCGTCGTGTTGAGCTGCGGATTGAACGCATAGTCGGCGCGCAACCGCACCGTATTGGCGGTGAACCGCGCATTCGGCAGCGACACATCGGAAATCTGCCCATCGATCGAGAGCAGTACGTGCGGGGCATTGCGCACCCGCAGACTGGCCGACAGATCGTTAGACCGCCCATTGTAGAAGTCGCCGGTGCTGGCCGAAAAGGTCATGCGCACCGCCCGCGCCTCCGCCCCCTGGTACTGCACCTCACTGCGGGTCCACCAGTACTGCCCGGGGGTGACCGTGGCGTCGGTGAAGAGCGAGAAGGCGCGGTCGGGCGCGTCGAAGCGCCGGCGCACGAAGGCCTCCACCCGGTCGCCGTTCTGGAACTGAATGCCGAACGGCTTGATGCCGAACGACGCGTTGTCGAGGCCGCCGGCAATTCCCCACACCACATCGTAGCTGGCGAGGTTGAACTCATAGCGTCGAATGTACCGGCTGCGCTTCTTGGGACGGGGAGTGATCTGCATGTTGCCGCCGAGGCGATGAATGCCACGCTGGGCGACGAACCCAAGCGCCGGGTCATATCCCGCCTCGATGCGGTCGAAGCGCACGACCAGATCGGCGTTGTCATTGGGATAGTCGATCACAAAGCGGTAGTGACCGCCAACCTGCCCGCCCGCGCTGTCTCGGCTCCACGCGGCATTGCCAAGGAACACGAGATTCTGCCCGCCCTGTACGATGTACGGCAGTGAAAAGTCGACGCCGGCGGTTGTGCTTGCCGGCCGCCCCGTTTCGCCGGCAAAGGTGCCCATGGCGCCGATGAAGCCACGCCCCAGCAGGTCCTGACGTACGCGCAGCACGGCGTTCGTACTCTTTTCGTCGCCCGCCGTGCGCGCGGCCAGAAAGCCCACCTGACGGCTGCCGGCCCGGCCCTGCATGCGCACCCCGAACGGAATGGTGACCGGATTGCCGTTGGCCCCCAGCCCCACACGGCGCGAGTAGAACATTTGCGTCTCGCGCGGTCGACCGAAGTCGAAGATGGCCGACCCTTCGGTGAAGAACGGCCGCTGCTCCGGAAAGAAGAGCGGAAAGCGCGTGAGATTCACGATCTGCCGGTCCACCTCAGCCTGCGCAAAGTCGGGGTTGATGGTGATGTCGGCCGTGATGGTGTTGGTAATGGGGGCTTTGAGGTCGAGCCCGATGCCGCCGTCGAGGAGCGACGGGGAGAGCAGCGTGTCGCCCCGCACGGTGAAGTACCGCCGTTCGGCCAGCCGCGACTCACCGGAGACGTACGGCCGCGCTTCGATACGCGGGCGCCGCGGCAACCCATCCAGATTGCCGATCATCCCCTCCTTCTCGAGGAATCGCAGCCCCTCCGTACGCCGCCAGGCACGCCACAGGGTTTCCTCATTCTTGCGCGGCATGAAGCGTCGGAAGTTCATCCCCATGACGCTGTCCCCCTCGGCGTAGCGCAGGGTGGCCCACGGAATGAGCATTTCCGCAAACCAGCCTTCGCTGGAAATCGAGGTGCGCACGTCCCACACGCCATCCCAGCTTTCGTTTCCCGTCTCTACGTCGACGTGCTCGCCGTCCCACAGCGCGCCGTTGGCATTGGTGCGGAAGTAGAACGCGCTCCGCCGGTCGTGCAGCCCGTCGATGCCCATGGAGACGTAGTCGTCGCTGCGCAGTTCGGCATCACGGCGCACCTGCGAGCGCACGATGTTCGCGGCGTCGGAGTCGTAGAGCGACCACCCCACCGCCAGCCCCTGCGGCGTGGCCAGCAACCGCACCACGGTGCGCTCGGTGCTCGGCGCGCCCTCCGCCGGATCCTTCTGCCGGAAATCGGTAATGGAGTCGGCCTGCGCCCAATCCGGCTCGGTGAAGCGGCCATCGAGGGTGATGTTGCGCGACGTACGGTACACGCGGTGGTCCACGCCATTGACCTGAACCGAGCGCTGGGCACGGGCCACGGTGGTGCTGGTGAGCAGACCGACAGCTGCGGCGAAAGCGAAGCGAAGTGGGAGCATCGGAGGTATACGGCGGCCGACAGCGAACTGCTGGGCGGGGGGGCCGCGAGGGGGCCGCCGAAGGCGGCGCCGCCTCCCCCGCGGTATTTTGCGCGCATGACCACCACGCTCGTCGCCCCGACCATCGCCGATATCCGCGCGGCCCAGACCCGCATTGCCCCGCACGCCGCCATCACGCCGCTCCTGCGCTCTCCTGCGCTCGACGCGGTTGCCGGTGGAACCGTGCTTCTCAAGGCCGAGGTGCTGCAGCACACCGGGTCGTTCAAGTTGCGCGGCGCGCTCAATCGCCTGCTGCAACTGTCGGCCGAAGAGCGTGAACGCGGGGTGGTGGCGTACAGTTCGGGCAACCACGCGCAGGCCGTCGCGTACAGCGCCACGCTGCTGGGCATGCGATCGGTGATCGTGATGCCCAAGGACGCGCCGGCGCTCAAGATCGAGCGCACGCGGGCCTTCGGCGCCGAGGTGGTGCTGTACGACCGGTACACCGAAGACCGGGTGGCCATTGGTGGTGCCATCGCCGCGGAGCGCGGTTCCACGGTGGTGCCGCCCTTCGAGGATACGCACATCGTGGCCGGACAGGGCACGCTGGGGCTCGAGGCGCTCGAGCAGGCGCAGGCGCTCGGTTTTGCGCCCGATGCGTTCCTCGTGTGCTGCGGTGGCGGCGGGCTCACAGCGGGGTGCGCGCTGGCGGCCGAGGCCGTGTCGCCCGGCACGGTGGTGCATCCGTGTGAGCCGGCGGAGTTCGACGACATGGCGCGCTCGCTGGAGCTGGGGCACCGCGTGGCCAATGCCCCGGGCAAGCGCTCCATCTGCGACGCCATCGTGACCGATATACCCGGCGAGTTCACCTTCAGCATCAACCAACCGCGCGTGGGCAAGGGGTTGCGGGTGACCGACGACGAAGTGCTCGCGGCCATCGCGTTCGCGGTGCGCGAGCTCAAGCTGGTGGTGGAGCCCGGCGGCGCGGCGGCGCTGGCGGCGCTGCTGCATGGCAAGCTGGACACGCGCGGGTGCACGACGCTGGTGGTGGTAACGGGTGGGAATATCGATCCGGCGATTTTGGCGCGGGCGATTGGGGTGTGAGCGAAGGCAGCACCGTGACCGGACGGTGGGGGCGCTCGCGCATCGACTCACCACCCGGCACTCGAACTCACCACCCAGAACTCGAACTCACGACTCACAGCTCGAGTGGTGAGTCGTGAGTTCGAGTCGTGGGTCGCGAGTGGACCGCGGTGACCGCGTGTGCGACTGACGGCATGACCGTTCAGGGTCGGACGTCAGGGGCAAAGGGTGATGGGTTCGTTCACTCCGCACTGCGAACTCCCCCGGAGGTCACACGATGTCCGGGGGAGTTCTTGGTTTTTGGTGATAGTTGTTGGTCGTAGGTTCACCGCCTCAACGCTCCTGCCCTCCCGGCCATAGTATTCATCATGACCTCCCGCCGTGATTTCCTCGCCACCGGCGGCGCGGCGCTTGGCGCGCTCGCCGTCGGTCCCCGCCTCCTCGAGGCCTCGCCCGTAACGGGCTACCCTGCCCCGCCGCGCCTGCCGGCGCTGTACACCGACGCCGCCACGCGCGAGCTCATGATGGAAGCGCTCGATGCGGCGAAGCGCGCCGGGGCGAGTTGGGCCGACGTGCGCATCTCGCGCAACCGCAACAACAGCGTGCAGACGCGCGAGAAGCAGGTCACCGACGTCGTGGACGCCGACACCATGGGTTGCGGCGTGCGCGTGCTGGTGGACGGCTGCTGGGGCTTTGCGGCCACGCAGGAGCTGAGCAAGGCGGGCGTGGGAGTCGCCGCGCAGGAGGCCGTGGCCATTGCCAAGGCCAACCGCCTCGCGCGTGACCGGCGGGTGGAGCTGGCCCCTGCCCCGGCGCAGGTGGACAAGACCTGGCGATCGGCCTACACCATCGACCCGTTCACCATTGCCATTGAGGAAAAGGCCGACCTGCTGCTGCGCGCCAACGCCGCGGCGCTCACCGTGCCCACAGTGCGCTTCGTGAACAGCGGCCTGTCGTTCGTGAAGGAGGAGCGCAACTACGCCAACACCGACGGCACCGTCACCACGCAGGACTACGTGCGCAGCTGGGTGACCATGAGCTGCACCGCCGTGGCCCCCGATCGCAGTGGCACCGCCGTGCGTGGCCCCGAGGTGGTGCAGCCCGCCGGTCGCGGCTGGGAGTACGTGCTGGAAGCCGACATCGTGAACAACGCCAAGGTGTGGGCCGGTGAAGCCGCCGAGAAGCTCACCGCCAAGCCGGTGGAGCCGGGGCGCTACGATCTCATTCTGCACCCGTCGCAGCTGTTCCTCACCATCCACGAGTCCGTGGCGCATGCCACGGAGCTCGACCGCGCCATGGGCTACGAGGCCAACTACGCCGGCACGTCGTTCGTGGCGCCGCCGGAGAAGGTGCTGGGCACGCTCAAGTTCGGTTCGCCGATCATGCAGGTCATCGGTAACCGCAGCGAAGTGGGCGCACTGGCCACCATCGGCTACGACGACGACGGCGTGGTGCCGGAGGACTTCCCGATCATCAAGGACGGCATCTTCGTGGATTACCAGACCAACCGCGAGCAGGCGCCGTGGTTGCGCGAGTACTACGCGAAGACCGGCAAGCCGGTGCGCTCGCACGGCTGCTCGTATGCCCAGAGCTGGGCCGACGTGGCCTTCCTGCGCATGCCCAACGTGTCGCTGCAGCCGGGGGACAAGGACCTTGGCTGGGACGATCTCATCGCCGCCACCGACAAGGGGATCGCGATGATCGGGCGCGCGAGCTACTCCATCGACCAGCAGCGCTACAACGCGCAGTTCGGTGCCCAGCTGTGCTACGAAATCCGCAAGGGCAAGATCGTGGGTCAGGTGAAGGACGCGGCCTACCAAATGCGCACGCCGGACTTCTGGAACACCCTCGACATGCTGGGTGGCAAGAAGAGCTACATGTTCGGCGGCACCTTCAACGACGGCAAGGGGCAACCCGGCCAGAGCAACGCGGTGAGCCACGGCTGTCCGCCGGCCCGCTTCAAGAACGCGAACATCATCAACACGGGGCGCGCGCTGTGAGCACCTTCATCCACGACGACGCACCGAAGTCGCTGTTCAACATCGGTCGCGCCGCGGCGCCCACCGGTGTGCTGTCGCGCGACGAAGCGCAGGCACTGGTGGAGCGCACCGTGAAGATGAGCAAGGCCGATGCCGTGCGCGTGAGCGTGAACAGCAGCCGCGAAACCAACCTGCGCTTCGCCGATAACCAGATGTCGACGAGCGGCGTGACCACCAACACCACCATTCGCGTGCAGAGTGTCTTCGGCAAGCGACGCGCGAGTGTGGTGACCAACGACCGCAGCGACGAGGGGCTGCGCCGCGCGGTGCAGCAGTCGGAGGCCATCGCGCGCCTCGCGCCGGAAGACCCGGAGTATCTGGGGGAGCTCGGCGGCCAGCAGTACACGCCGGTGAGCGCGTGGAGCGATGCCACCGCCGAATTGACCGCGGAAGGGCGGGCGCGTGCCGCGCTCAGCGCGCTGGCGCCGGCACGCGCAGGCAACGAGCTCACCGTGGCGGGGTTCATCATCTGCAACGCCAGCGCGAGCGCCATCGGCACCAACGCGGGGCTCTTTGCCTATCACCGCGGCACCACCGCCAACTACACGCTCACCGCGCGCACCAACGACGGCACGGGGAGCGGTTGGGTGGGGGCCGAAGACACCGACTGGGCGAAGCTCGACTTCCAGAGCGTGGCCGATCGTGCCATCGACAAGGCACGCCGTTCGCGCAATCCGGTGGGCGTGGAGCCCGGCCGCTACACGGTGATCTTCGAGCCCGAGGCCACCGCCAACCTGGTGGGACTCATGGGCAACGCCTTCCAGGCGCGCGCCGCCGACGAGGGCCGTTCGGCCTTCGCCAAGCCCGGCGGTACGAAACTGGGCGAAAAGATTCTCGACGAGCGCGTCACGCTCTACTCCGATCCATCTGACCCACTCATCCTGGCCTCACCGTTCGACGGCGAGGGGCTCCCGTTGTCACGCCAGACGTGGGTACAGAACGGTGTGCTCAACCAGCTCGCCTACAACCGCTTCTGGGCCAACCGGCAGGGGAAGACGCCCACTGGCGGCAGTGCGGGGCTGCGCATGGCCGATGGCCCCGATTCGTTGGAGTCGCTCATTGCCGGCACCACCCGCGGTATTCTCGTGACACGCCTCTGGTACCTGCGCCCGCTCGACCCGCGCACGCTCATGTATACCGGGCTCACGCGCGACGGCACCTTCCTCATCGAGAACGGCAAGATCGCGCGCAGCATCAAGAACTTCCGCTTCAACGACTCCCCGCTGTTCATGCTCAACAACCTCGAAGGCGTGGGCAAGGCGGTGCGCACCGCCGGTGGTGAAGGCGGCCCGGGTGTGGCCATGCCGCCCATCAAGGTGCGCGACTTCAATTTCACCAGCCTGTCGGACGCGGTCTGACTCATTAGCTTTTGTTCATGCGGAAGTCCCGAACAGCCCGGTTTCTCGCCCTCTTCATGGGCGTGTGGCTGTCGCTCGTACAGAGCGACGCCGGGCTGTTCCATGCCTGCGCCACCGGCAACGGTGCGGTAGCCGCGTTCGAGCAGGCAGAGGTGTCGTCCGCCCCTGGGGACGATCATACCCATCATGCAACCGGGCATGGTACCGGGCATGACGTGCATGTCGGGGCTGTCGCGGTCACCGCCGACGACGCGCCGGATTCCTCCCACCACCAGCCGTCGGGTGACGGTGAGTGCCACTGCATTGGGCACTGTTGCGTCGCCACGCCCCCAGCGCTGCGTGCTCCAGACACGTTTGCGCTGGTGGCGCTGGTACGCACCACCACCGTGCAGCCTGGCCGGACCGCCCACGCCGTGGTGGCCGAGTGGGCCGACTATGTCCTCCCCTTCGCGACCGCTCCCCCGCCGGTGATCGGCGCTTGAGTGCTCCCGCCGCCCCGTGTGCATTCCGGGGCGGACACTCGGCACACGCCAGTTCGTGACCTGCGCCGTGCGCGCGAGCCGCTGCTCGCCGCGCCGGGCCTCCGATCATCCCGTACATCCCACAATCCATGCTGCTCCCGTCCTTCACGGCACGGGGCGTTCGTGGTGTCCGCACATTTTCGTGTGTGGGCACGGCGGCGCTCGTGTCGCTCCTTCCCGCTATCGTGCGCGCGCAGGCCACGCGCGCCGAACGCGCCGTTGCCGATTCCGCGGCCCGCGCTCGCGCACTCAACCCCGTGGTCACCACCGCCACCCGTGATTCGCGCGAGCTGCGCAAACTGCCGGTGTCGGTGTCGGTAGTGGACACGACCACACTCGCGCGCACCAGCCAGGTGTCCCTGACCGAAGCGCTGCGCACTGTGCCCGGCGTCATTGCCGGCAATCTCTTCGGCGGCGACGACGTGCGCCTGTCCATTCGCGGCAGTGGCGCGCGCGGCGGTTTCGGCGTGCGCGGTGTGGGCATCCTGCTCGACGGCGTCCCCATTACGGAGCCCGACGGACAGACCCGGCTCGACCAGCTCGACCTGGGCGCCGCGCGCTCCATTGAAATCGTGCGCGGCCCCGGCAGCGCCATGTACGGCGGGACCGCGTCGGGCGGCGTGGTGAACGTGATCACCCGCAGCGGTCGCGAACTGCAGGGGGTCTCCGTACGCATGACCGGCGGCGGCTTCGGCTTCGACAGCGTGAATCTGCGCAAGGTCGACCTCTCGGCCGGTGGCGCCCGCGGCGCGTTCGACGCGTATCTGCAGGCCAGTGGCACGCGCCTCGACGGCATCCGTGTACAGGGGCGCAACGACATGAACCGCGCCAACCTGCGCCTCAACTACACGCGGCAGGTGGACGGCGCCCCGGCGGCCGCACCGCATGCCACCCGCGTGGGGCTCGATGTGTCGTACAGCGATCTCGACATGCAGATCCCCGGTGCGCTGACCAACGGCAGCTGGCGCAACGAGCCCTGGGCCGCCGACCCGCTCAACGTGACCGGCGCCTACGGGCGACGCGAACAGCGCTGGCGCTTCGGCCTGCGCGCGTCGCAAGGACTCGGCAGCCGCTTCGGCACGGTGGAGGCGTTCGCCTTCGGGACCGCACGCACCATCGATCACCCCATCTTCCGCGTGGTGGACCAGAACACGCACCGCGTGCAGGGCGGGCTGCGCCATGCGGTTAGCTTCACCGCCCCCGGCGATGTGGCGGTGCGCCTCAACACCGGACTCGATGTGGACCGGTGGTACGGCGAGTCGCGGCAGTGGACCAACGTGGGCGGCACGCAGGGACGCGCGACGCCGTGCGTGAACGACCGCGTGCGCAACATCGTATCGGTACCCTGCACCAACCAGTACATCGTGCTGCCGGGATTGGGCACCTACACCAGCGCCGACATCACCCGCGGCCGCGCCACGCTCACGGCCGGGGCGCGCTACGATCGGGTGACGTACGACATCGAGGATCGCATTCGTCCCTTACAGTCGGTCACGCAGTCGTTCGATCAGGTCTCCCCGCGGGTGGCGCTGCGGTACGACGTGAAGCCGGGGGTGAGTGTGTACACGAGCGTGGCCCGAGGCTTTGAAGTGCCCACCAACAGCGAGCTTACCGCCAGCCCCGACACCATCCGCGGACTCAACACCGACCTGCGGCCGTCGTCGCTCATCAACTACGAGGTGGGCGCCAAGGCCCTCGTGGCCAGCCGTGTGCTGCTGGACGTGGCGGTGTATCGCACGAACGTGACAGGGGAGTTCCTGTCACGCACCGTGGTCATTCCCGGCGTGCAGTTTCCGCGCACCATCTTCGAGAACGTGGGGCGCACGCGACGTACCGGCTTCGAACTCAGCGCCACCACGCTCGTGGCCCCCTGGCTGGATGTCGTGACGTCGTACACCTACGCGCGCTACGTCATGACGCAGTTCACCGGCACCGAGATCAACGCGCGCGGCCAGTCGGTGGCCGCCGACTATGCCGGCAAGCTCATTCCCGGTGTGCCGCAGCAGCGTGCCGCAGCGGAGTTCCGCCTGCGGCCGGCGCGCGGGCTCGATGTGACACTGTGGGGTGAGGCACAGGGACGCACCTACGTGGACAATGCCAACACGGTGAACGGCACGGTGTTCACGCAGGTCACCCGCCCGGGGCAGGCACCGTTGATCGTTCCGGTGGCCTTCGGCGCCGTGCCGGCCTATGCGCTGGCCCACGCCACCGTGACGTATGCGCTGCCCGAGACGCGCGGCGCACGTACCGGGGCCTCGCGTGCGTCGCTGTTCGTGAACGTCGAGAACGTGTTCGACCGGCGCTACGTCGCAGCGTTGGCCACCAACGCCGGCAACGGCCGCTTCTACTTCCCAGGTGCCGGACGCGTGGTCAACGCCGGCATGACGCTCTCCACCGGAGGACGGTGATATGCCACGTACGCCATCTCGCCACACGCCCCGCGTTGCCGTGCCACTCACGCTCACCCTTGCCACCGGGGCGCTGCTCGTGGCGACGGCGTGCGCGGGTGATGCCGGCCGCAGTGCTGCGAGTGACAGCGCCGCGGCCTCGGCATCGACCGCGTCGGCGGTCGTGCGCTTCGACAGCACGCACGAACTGTCGGCGGTGTCGAATGTGGGCGCGGCGCCCATTCTCGCCCTCGCCCCCGACGGACGGCACGCCACCGCGTGGGTGTCGGCACCCAACGGGGGCACCGACGGTCGCCTGCACGTGCTCGTCACGCGCGACGGCGCACCATCGGGTGACGGCATCATGCGCGAGCTCACCGATGTGCTGGGGCCCATCGAGCCCCACGGTGAAGCGCCGCCCAAGTTGGCTTGGGTGAATCGCAAGGACGGTGGACTGACGCTGGGCGCCCTGTACGTGGTGGGCAAGCTGGTCCCGGGGCGCCGGTTCCCGGCCAGCGCCCTGCGCTTCGTGCGCAGTGATGACGGCGGCAACAGCTGGAGTGCACCGGTCACCGTGACCGACGATACCACCAAGGCGCTCGTCGAGGGGCTCGAGACGGACTTCGGCTCACACAACTTTCACGCGCTGCACGGCGCACCAGACGGCACGTTTCACGTGGCATGGCTCGACGGCCGGCATGGCAAGTCGGCGGTGTACACCACGCACAGCACCGATGGCGGCGTGACGTGGGCGCCCAACGTGCGTGTGGTACCGGCGGGTGCGTCGCTCACGGAAGCCTGCCCCTGCTGTCGTACCGCCATCGCCGCCGACAACAACGGACGCGTGTATCTCGCGTGGCGCGCGGTCATGACCGACAGCGCAGCGCCTGGCGGCGGATCGGCTGGTACGACCGGCGCCACACAGGGTGCGGGTGCGGGCCGCGACCCGCACGCCGCACATGGCGGCGCCGCCGCTCGCCGTACCATTCGCGATATCGTGGTGGCCCGCAGCGATGACAACGGGCGCAGCTGGGGTACGCCCGTGCGGGTGCATCACGACGATTGGGTGTTCGACGGCTGTCCGCATGCCGGCCCCTCGCTGGCCGTCGATAGTGCCGGGGCGCTGCACGCGGCCTGGTGGACGGGCAAGCCGGGCGCAGCGGGCGTGTTCTACTCGCAGTCGCGCGATGGTGCGCAAACATTCGCGCCCGCCCAGCCCCTGGGCGTGGCCGACGCGTCGCAGCCGGCCCACGTGCAGCTGGCGGTGCGTGGCCGGTCGGTGGTGGCAACCTGGGACGACGGTACGCGCCGGGTGCCGCAGGTGGTGATGCGGGTATCGAGCAATGGTGGCGGCAGCTTTGCCGAGGCCGTACCGGTCAGCGAGAGCGGCCGCGCCGCGGCCTTCCCGGTGCTCATGGTGTCGCCCACCGGAAATGCCGTAACCGTGGCGTGGAGCGAGCAGGCGCCCGATGCGGCGCAGGCCGCCGCCAAGGCACGCCCCAACATGCGCGATCCCAAGGCGGTGATGCCGCTGCCGCGCGTGGGCAACTCACAGGTGCTGGTGCGCCGTGGCGTAATTGGCGGCACCGCCGTGGCGGAGCGTACCAGCAGCGATCGCTTCCGCCCGTTGGCCGTGGGCGATGCGGCGCCGGCCTTCTCGGGTGAAGTGCTCGTGGGCGCGGGGGTTGGCGACACGGTGCAGCTCGCCGCGAGCGGGCAGGTGACGCTGGTGAACATCTGGGCCACCTGGTGCACGTCGTGCAAGGAGGAGATGGCCGATCTCCAGGCGCTGTTCGAGCGCTACCGCCAGTCTGGGCTGCGGGTGGTGGCCGTGAGTGTGGATCAGGGAAGCCCTGCCAAGGTGCAACGCTTTGCCCAGGCCGAGCGCCTCGGCTTCTCGGTGGTCCACGACCCTGCCGGTACCATTCAGGCATCCTACGGTGTGGTGGGGGTCCCCGAGACGCTGCTCATCGACCGGGCCGGCGTGGTCCGTTGGAAGACGGCGGGGAACATTCACGGGGCGCTCCCTGCCGCGCGCGCCGCCATCGATGCCGCGCTGCAACCGACGCTGGCCATGCGCCCCTCCGTTTCGCCGCAGCGGCCATAGATTTCCCACATGTCGTCTGCCCGTTCCCCGCGGCGGTGGCCTCTGGTCACCGCCGTGCTGGTGTGCGTCATTGCCCTCGCCGGTCCGCGCACCTGTGTGCGGGAACCGGAGATGGCGGCGGTGCGTGCCGAGGTGCCGCGTGAACTGGCGGCGCTCCCGGCGTGGCTGCAGCAGCGCGAGGAACGGGCGGGCGTGTTCGATACGGCCGTCGCCAAGCGTGTGCAATTCGTGCACCCCGCGGCGCCAACGCGCACGGCGTGGAGCGTAGTGTACCTGCACGGATTCTCCGCCACACGGCAGGAGACGGCGCCGGTCTCGGATCAGGTGGCGAAGGCACTGGGAGCCAATCTCTTCGAGACCCGGTTGCGTGGTCACGGACTGCCCGGGGATTCGCTGGGCACGGTCACGGCACAGTCGTGGCTCGAAGACGCCGTGGAAGCCTTGGAGATTGGCCGGCGACTGGGCGATTCGGTGCTGGTCATCGGCACGAGTACCGGCGGCACGTTGGGCGTGTGGCTGGCCACGCTGCCGCCCGGCGACCGCGCCGGGCTGCGCGCGCTCGTGCTCATCTCTCCCAACTTCGGCCCCAAGGACGAGAAGGCGCGCCTGCTCACGCTGCCGTGGGCCAACGTGCTGCTCCCCCGGCTCATTCCCCAGCGGGAGTGGGAAGCGCGCAACGACGAACAGCGGCGCTTCTGGACCATGAAGTACCCCAGCACCGCGCTCTTCCCCATGCAGGCGCTGGTGGAGCGGGTGCGCGCCCGGGACCTGGCGGGGTACAGTGTACCCACGCTGGTGTTTCTCAACGACGACGATCAGGTGGTCGACGCCGCACGCACGCGGCAATGGCTTGCCGACCTCTCGCGCGAAACGCTCGCGCCCATCGAGCAGGTGCTCGTCACCCCCGCCGACGGTGAGGACGGGCACGTGCTGGCCGGCCGCATCGTCTCGCCCAGCCAGACCCCCATGGTGCGCGACCGCGTCGTGGAGTTCGTGCGGCCGCGCTGAGGGCGTCCGCGCAGCGCCTCCCTACTTCTTGAGCCGCAGCAGCCCTTCCTGCGCCACGCTGGCCACGAGGAGTCCGCTGCGCGTGAACACCTGCCCGCGCACGAAGCCGCGCGAGCCGAAGGCGTTGGGGCTGTCCATCACGTACAGCAGCCACTCGTCGGCGCGGAACGGCCGGTGCATCCACAGCGTGTGGTCGAGCGAGGCGAGGAACATGCGCGGGTCACCGTAGCGAATGCCGTGCGGAAAGAGCGCCGTGGGGAGGAAGCCGTAGTCCGAGGCGTACGCCAGAATGGCCTGGTGCACGATGGGGTCGTCGGGGAGCGCATCGATGACGCGAAACCACACATAGCGCTCCGGTTCCCCGGCACTGGGGCCGCCGGGCAGGTGGCTCTGCGGCGACCGGAAGTCGATGGGCCGGTCCTGGGTGAGCACCGTGCGCAGCTCCGGGGGCAGCACCGCGGCATGCTCGCGCACCTGCTCGAGTTCCGGCTTGATGCTGTCGGGGTCGCGCACCTGGGGCATGGTGACCTGGTGATCGAGCCCGGGCTCCTCGATGTGAAACGACGCCGACAGCTGGAAGATGGCCTCGCCGTGCTGGATGGCCGTGACGCGCCGGCTGGTGAAGGTACCGCCATCGCGCGGACGATCCACGAAGTACACGATGGGCGCCTTGAGGTCGCCCGGGCGCAGGAAGTAGCCGTGTACCGAGTGCGCCTCGCGGGGCTCGTCCACGGTGCGGCGGGCCGCCACCAACGCCTGGGCAAAGACCTGGCCGCCGAAGACCCGACCGGTGCCGAGGTCCCGGTTCTGGCCGCGGTAGATGTTGACCTCGAGCTTCTCCAGCTCGAGCAGGGACAGCAGTTCCGTCACGATGCTCATGAGGGCAATATGTGGCATGAGCCGCGCATTCCGCTCCTTCTTTTTCGCCCTCGTGTGCCTGGTGGCGGGCACGTGGCTGCTCTGCGGCCCGCGCAAATCACCGGGCCCCGGCCCCGTGTCGGCCGCACCCGCCGGGGGTGCCGTCTCCGTGCCGACTGCTCCCCCCGTGCCTCCCCGCGCCCCGAGCGCCGTGGGGTTCCGCAATCGCCAGCGGCTGGACGAGCACTTCGACAAGCATGGCGCCGAGTTCAACGCCCCGAACGCCGCTGCGTATCTCTCGCTGGCACAGGCGCTGCGGGCCGCCCCGCCCTCGGCCACGGTGCGGGAGCTGCGGCGCCCCACCGACGGCGTGATCGCCAAGTTCGACCGTTCCACCGGCGCGTTTCTCGCCTTCGACGCCGACAGCATCATTCGCACGTTCTTCAAACCCAACGACGGCGAAGCGTACTTCGAGCGCCAGGCGCGTCGGCGCCCGCGCTCCTGAGCTTGCCGTGCGTTCGCCCGCCGCTACTCCCACCGCTTCCAATGCACGAACGCGATGAATGGCTCGCCCAGTGGTCCCGCACGGTGACCGAAGTGGAGCGTGGCTACGAACTCAGTTTCGACGATTACCTCAACGACCTCGACCTGCGCCACAAGCTGCGCGTGATCGGCGAGCACGACGACCAGTGGGCCGACCTGCTGGAGCTCGACACCCGCTTCCGCCACGCCACCTTTCCGAGTGGCCGCTGCGTGTGGGGCGTGGAGAACGCCGAGGAGGAGGGGTGGACCGAGGCGCAGCACTGGTACTACTGGCGGCTCCCCAAGAAGCAGGGGCTGGCGTTCGAGGCGGAGTACTAGCGTTCAGCGGACCGTCGCACGGAAGAGGAGTTCCTCGACCGCGATGCCGTCATCACGAGTGCTGCGAACCAGTGCGGTGCTGTCGGAGAATGCCAGGACTTCTTTCGCCGCGGGGAACCGCAGACGTGTCCACTCTCCTGCTCGGGAACGCCTCCACCACTCCTCTGGCCCGTCGGCGGTGAAGCGCCGCAGAAAGATGGAGCCACCGGGGGACGCAAGAATGGGCGGCGCAGCGCTCGGCCCACCTGCGCCCCAGGTTGGCGGTGTATCGGGAGGTGGATAGCGCCGATACAACTCGGCGAACGCGTCAGACATCGGGCCTGACGCGAGGAGTTGCTGCTCGCCCCAGCGTAGCGTATTGGCGTCCATCCGCATGACACCGACTTCGGGCGGGAGCGCAACGATCATGCGGCTCACCGCGGCTCCATTTTGCGTGAAGGCGAAAAGCGTGTCACCGTCGAAGGCGTACACGGCATGCCCGGTGATTGCCACGCCGGATCGCCTTCCCAGCGGACGAAACAACTCGACGGAGCGAGTATCCTGCACGTCCCTCAGGAGTTCCGACTCGCGATAGCTCCCGACCGCGACGCTGGTACCTGTCGTGTCCATGATCGAAAGGGCAACGAGCGGACGAACGGCCCCGGTTCGCGAGCGATAGTCGCTTCCCGTGTTACGCAGAAGCCAACGCGCATCAGGGAGGATGCCGACAACGGAAGCGCCGGGGGCCTGCGCCGCCAGCCCGACCGGGATGTCGCCAAGCAGCCGACCGTCGCCAGAGCCAAAGCGCACAACCTTCCGCTGCCTGGCATCCAGTACCGAAATCACGTTGGGAGCCGATCTGACCTGACGCAGCGAGAGGAGTTCTCCCGGCCCGCGTCCGCGCCCTGCGCTCTTCCAGACGATTGCACCGCCCGCATCGAGCCGCAGCAGCGTACCCGTCTGCTCCTCCCCGATGATCCACCCGCCCTCGTAACTCTCTGCAATAGTCACGTCGCCTTCGGACAATGCCGGGAACTCCTTCAGGGCCGTCACAGCAACGGAAACGGACTCCGGTCTTGATTCCGCACCGGGCTCACATGCGGTGATCAGCAGCGCTGACAGAGTCACGAACGTTCGCATCATCTTCAGGAAGTGCCTCAGCGATCCTCATGCCTCGCGCGTGATCGGGCTGGTGTGCAACTCCACTCCCAGCGCGCGAATCAGCTTCAACACCGTGTCGAAGCATGGCTTCGCCCCTGGCGCCAATGCCTTGTATAGACTTTCTCGCCCCAGCCCCGTATCGCGTGCCAGCTGTGCCATCCCGCGCGCCTTAGCCACATCCGCGAGCGCCTGCATCAAGAGCTCCGGGTGCTCGCCGGCCAGCGCGACATTGAGATACTCCGAGATGACTTCTTCGCTGTCCATGTAGTCTGCCGCGTCGAACGGTACAGGCTTGTTCATGGCTCGCTCTCCAGAGAATCCCGTAGTGCTTTGGCTCGGCGAATGTCACGCGACTGCGTCGATTTGTCGCCGCCGCAGAGCAGCCAATAGGTGACCGTTCCCCGCCGCCAGTAGTGCACCCGATAGCGGATCCGACGTGAACGCGCACCTCGAATACTCCACCGCCCACGGAAGCAAGATCACCGAAATGGCCGAGTTCCGCTGCGCAGACTCGCGCAAGGATACGCGCCTTGCCGATCGGATCTCGGAGCGTGCGCAGCCACTCGTCGAATGCGTCGGTGCGCGGGAACACATGCATACCAAAGTATATCCGATCGCATACACTGGGCAAGGATGGCAGATGGTCGCGAGAGCACCGCTGATCCATCTACACTTTCCGGTAGATCGCCGCGCTCCAATAAACTCCCGAATGTTCGCACCACCGTGCGGAATCTGTCGTGGATCGCAAGGCTGGAACCGACCTGCGATTAATCGGGTCAGCGACTGATGGCGTGCACGCGCACATGCTCCGCCCCGTCGTCGTCACGCCACACGCCGTACACGCGGTTCCGCTCGACCGCGCGAACCGTCAGCCGAACCAGCAAGCGAACGGCACCAACCAGCGGCCCCCGCACTCGAAGACCTGCCACATCTCACCAGCGGGCGGCTCGGCGTCGGGGTTGTACAGCGGCCGTAGACTCCCCCGTCTAGCGCACAGTTTGAAAGTAGACTCGTGGACGTTGGTTGATCTCGGGAGAATGGTCAGTGGCGGCACGCTCCCGAGGCTCTCGTGCGACCGTTCCGTGTTGTAGCCGTGCCGCCACTCTTTGCTCACGGCGCGCACTTCGGCGAGCGTAGTGAACACCCATGCATCGAGGACCTCCTCACGGAAGCTGCGGTTGAAGCGCCCGATGTAAGCGTTCTGGTTTGCTTCGCCGGTTCGTTTCAGGCGAGGGTGATGCCACGCGCTTCGCCCCACTTATACAGGGCGTCGGCGATCGATCCGGCACGTCGTCGCAGCAAATGACGGCCGACGCGCACGGCTGGTAGGGCCAAGTGCGCCTTTATGGTGTGGCCCTCGCAATTGAAGTCGTCCGGGCCGGTCAGCGCTATCGGCAGCCGGAATGCCGTGCTCATCTTGCTCAAGAGAGGCATCGAATGTCGGTGGCCGGTTGGCACATCCGTGGTGAGAGACAGTACATCACAAATGTGATTCCGGAACCGGGGTCGTTATCTTCCGAGGCTATGTCGGAAACCCTGCTGCCTCAGACTGCCCCGGCCGAGTCGTCCTCGGCTGACCGCATTTCGGCCGAACAGATCGCCGCCGCCACCGCGCTGCTCGAGAAGCTCGCGGCCGATCGCGCCAACCTGCTCGACATCCCCGACGAGCAGCGCACCCGCCTGCTCAAGGCCGCCGGCGAGGTGTCGCGCCCGGATGCCATTCTGCGCCGCCAGATGGTGAAGGCCACCAAGCGCCTCAAGAAGGTCGAGCGCACGGCCAAGCTGCAGGAGGCGGAGAACCAGCTGCAGGAAACGGGCATCCGCAAGCTGCGCCGGCAAACAGTGTTCACCACACCCAACTATCTGCTCCCCGGCAGCGACGAGCAGATCACGGTGGACGAGCCGGATTTCACCGAGGCGCTGGAGCCGCAGCACTGCTACGTGTGCAAGCAGCAGTACACGGTCATCCATCACTTCTACGATCAGCTCTGCCCCACCTGCGCGGAGTTCAACTACCGCAAGCGCACCGAGCTGGCCGATCTGAGCGGCCGCACGGCGCTGCTCACCGGCGGTCGCGTGAAGATCGGCTATCAGGCCGGGATCAAGCTGCTGCGCGCCGGTGCGCATCTCATTGTCACTACGCGCTTCCCACGTGACTCGGCGCAGCGCTACGCCAGTGAGCCTGATTTCGAGCAGTGGAAGCACCGGCTCGAGATCTATGGGCTCGACCTGCGCCACACGCCGAGCGTGGAGGCGTTCTGCCATCATCTGATGGAGACGCACGACCGGCTCGACTTCATCGTGAACAACGCCTGTCAGACGGTGCGGCGTCCGCCCGACTTCTACAAGCACATGATGGATCTCGAACGCGCGTCGCTCGGCGATATGCCCGAGCAGGCCCGCAAGCTGCTGGGCGCGTACGAGGGCGTGCGCGGCTATCACCTGCTCCCCGAGGCGGGCGTGTCGCGTGAGGAGGAGATGATCACGCCGGCCACGCTGCCGCGCGCGCTGGCCGAGGTGGCGGGCATCACGCATGCGGCCGAGCTGTCGCAGGTGGCGCTGCTGGCCGAGGAGTACCAGGACCAGTCGCAGCTCTTCCCCGAGGGGCGCCTGGATCAGGACCTGCAGCAGGTGGACCTGCGCGAGCGCAACTCGTGGCGCCTGCTCATGCACGAAGTACCCAGCGTGGAACTGCTGGAAGTACAGCTGGTGAACGCCATTGCGCCGTTTTTGATCAACGCGCGCCTCAAGCCCCTCATGCTGCGCACACTGAACCGAGACAAGCACATCGTGAACGTGAGCGCGGTAGAGGGGCAGTTCTACCGCAAGTTCAAGACGACGCGCCACCCGCATACGAACATGGCGAAGGCCGCGCTCAACATGATGACCCGCACCAGCGCCGCCGACTACGAGACCGACGGCATTCACATGAACGCCGTGGATACCGGCTGGGTGACCGACGAGGACCCGGTGCACATTGCCGCGCGCAAGGTGGAGGAGCATCGTTTCCATCCCCCGCTGGACATCGTGGACGGCGCCGCGCGCATCGTGGACCCCATCATCGACGGGATCAACACGGGAACTCACGTGTGGGGCAAGTTCCTCAAGGATTACACGCCCACGGATTGGTAATGGGCGATCGAACCAACAACTGAAGACTCTCACTACGAACTACAAACTCCTCAAGGCGGATGCGATCCCCCCGCCACGGCAGGAAACAGGTGAACTCCGGGCGAGCTTATAGTTCGTAGTGATAGTGACAAGTTGTCAGTTGACCGTTCAAGTCCCCGCAACGCCAGAACCGCCATGCGCCGCACGCTTCGCCTTGCTCCCGTACTTCTGCTGGCCTCCTGCACGTCGCTCACCGCCACCACCGACAACTCGGGCTTTCTCTACGCCACCCTGCGCGGCACGGTAACCCGGGCCAACGGCACGGCGGTGCCCAACGTGGAAGTGGGGGTGTCGTGCGTGGGGGCCAGCAACGACCCCGTGGGCTTCACCACCGACGCGAACGCGTCGGGGGCCTTCGAGGTGGCGCTCAACATGCCGTCCATCTTCTCCCCGCTGGAGGGCCCGAGTTTCGTGTGCCGCGTGCTCACGCCCGTGATAGGGTTGCCGCTGGCGGAGCGCTCGATCACGGTGGTGGTGGGCAGCAACCGCAATGCGCGCCCGGTCACGACGGTGTCGCTGGTGGTGCCGTAACGCGCCGACCGTCGTTCAGGATGGCAGGCAGCAGGAGCAGCACACCCAGGGTGCCCGCGACCGTTCCGCCCGCCGTGGCCAGGGCAATGCCGCCGAACAGGGAGTCGGCGTCAGTGCCAAGACTGAGCGGCGCAAGTGACGCCAGCGCAGCAAGAGTAACGAGCACGATCATGCCGGCGCGGTCGAGTGCTGCGCGCATCACGGCAGCGGCGCGCATGGTGCCCGTGCGGCGACGGGCTTCGAGCGCGGCATCCACGAGCAGAATGGCCTGATTCACCGACAATCCCACAGCGAGGATCACGCCCACCGCGGCTTCGCGCGTGAACGCGGTGTCGGTGGCCCAGAACGCCGACACCACGCCGGTGAGGGCGATGGGGAGCGAGAGCAGCACCATGATGGCCCCCCACACGCTGTCGAACACCAGCGCCACGGCAAGGACCACCAGCGCAGTACCGAGCGCGAAGACGAGCCACAACCCCTTCGCGCTTTCGTCGTCCTGCCCGAAGAACTGCTCGGTGAGATCGACGAACGTGTATCCGGCCGGCGCGGAGAGTGACCGCATGAACGACTTGTGCGTGCGCTGCGCCAGCTTGTTGGGGCCGCGGAAGTCGTAGCTCACCTGCCGGATGTACTGCTGGTCCTCGCGCTCCACACTGCCGAGGGCTTCACCTTCGCGGATGGCGGCCACGTCGGCGAGGCGCACCGGCGTGCCGGCGGGCGACATCATGATCGCCTGTTCGAGCGCCGCGAGATCGCGATTGGCGGCGCCGGCGTCCTTCACGGTGACGGGCAGCTCTTCGCCGCCGATCTCGAGGCGCTGCGCGCCCACCTGCCCGCGCACTTCGCGCGCCAGTGCCGCGGTGAAGTTGGCGGTGGTGAGCCCCACCCGCGACAGCTTTACGCGGTCGGGTTCGAGCGTGATGAGGGCGCTGCGCTGACTCCCGCGCCAGCCACCGCTGGTGATACGCACATCGCGCACTCGTGTGATGCGCTCGAGCCGTTGCTTCACGTCGAGCGCCAGCGCTTCCACCCCCGCGTACGAAAAGCCCTTCACCTGAATGCGGAAGCTCGCGAAGCTGCCGCCCTCTCCACCGTTGGAAAACGACTGGCCCTCGCCCGACACGGACACACTCGCTCCCCCGAGCAGCACACCGCGCTGTGTGAGTTGCTCGTACAGCATGAGTGGCGAGGAGGTGAAACCACCTTCGCGGGTGAAGCGCACGGTGAGTGATGCGCCTGTGCCACCGCCCTGTGCCCGCACCTGCTCCACGCCCGGCGTGGCCACGGCAAGCTGCTCGAAGTCGCGCATGCCCGCATCGAGCGTGGCCGGGTCGGAGCCGCGCGGGAACGAGAGGTACACATTCACGGTGGTACGTCGGTCACCCCAGTTGCCCCAACTGCTGCGCGGGACCTTCTCGACGAACACCCACGTCATGCCCGCGACGAGTGCGACACTCACCACCCGTGTGACCCAGCGATGCCGCAGCGACAGCACCAGCACTCGCATGTACTCCCGACGCGCCCAGCCCGCCCCACGCCGCTCTCCATGTCCTGCCCCTAGCGCGTTTGCCTTCCTCCCAATCCCCTTCCCCACCGCCGGCACCATGACCAACGCCGTAAACACACTCCACGCCAGCGCGATCACGAACGCCAGCGCAAACGGTGTGAATGCCGCGCGCGTATTGCCCTGCAGGTAAAGAAACGGCAGCAGCACCACCGCCGTGGTGAGCGTGCTCCCCAGCACCGCTGGCGCCATTCGCCCCGCCACCTCGGCGCGCAGCGACGGCGTATCCGGCGCGAGCGCGAGCCGCTCCACCACCACGACTGCGTTCTGCACCAGAATGCCCACGCCCATCCCGAGCCCCGCGAGCGTGAGCAGGTTGGCGGGAATACCGAAGAGGTACAGCGTGAGTGCCGTTCCCGCGACCGCCACCGCCGTGGTACCCATCACCGCCCAGACCGCGCGCCGCGGCCGTAGCATCAGCAGCAGCACCACTGTCACCGCGAACATCGCCAGCCCGCCGCGCCGCGCGAGATCCTGCAGCTCCTCCGCCAGGGCAATGCTATCATCGCTCGCGACGTTCAGCCGCATGCCCGGTGGCAGCTGCGGTCCCAGCGCCGCAATCTCGCGCCGCAACATCGCCGCCGTGGCGATGGCATCGGCGCCCGGCTGGCGTGTCACATCGAGTGCCACTGCGGGGCGCCCGTTGATGCGAAAGAACTGGCCGCGTGCGTCTTCTTCGGCTCGCACCACCGCGAGCTCACCCAACCGGAAGCGCCGGCCACCCGGCGCCACCACCGGCAGCGAGGCGAGCGAGTCGAGTGCCGCCGGCTGATCGCGCAGCACCACGGCCTTCACTTGGGTACCGCGCGTGAGTGTACCCAGCGAGGCCACTACACGGGCCGAGGCAACGGCTTCATTCAAGCGTTCGGGAGCGATGCCGAGCTGGCGCAATCGTGCGGCATCGTAGCTCACCGCAACGCCGAACGTCGTTCCACCACGTGACGTGACGCCGGCCACGCCGGGAACGTTCGCGAGGCGCGGCTTCACCCGTTCGTTGAGCGTGCGCTGCAGCGCGCCCGGCGTGTACGGGCCCGTGATGATGAGCGACAGCAGCGGCGCTTCCTCGAGCCCCTCGGGCACGAAGTTCGACACACTCGGCTGCGTGACGCCCGGCGGCAACTCCTTGCGCAGCAGTTCGAGCCGTTCGAGAATGCCGAGCCGCGCCATCTGCACATCGGCCTGCGGCTCGAGTTCCACCGTGAGCGATGACGTGCCATCACGACTGGTGCTGTTCACGCGTTTCACGCCGCGCACGCCCTGCACCGCCCCTTCGAGCGGCGCGGTCACGTACGCCTCCATCACCTCGGGCGACGCGCCGGACCAGGTGGCATTCACGTTGAGACGCGGCAGCTCCACGGCCGTGCGCGTGGCCAAGGGCAATCGCGTGAAGGCCATGCTTCCCGCCAGCAGCAGTGCCACCGCCAGCGCCCACATGACCGCCGGCCGGTTCACGGCGGCGCGAATCACGCTGTGCGCCCGGTGGAAGGTGGCTCCGGCAACGCGCGCACGGTGGCGCCGTGGCGTCCTTCGAGCACGGCATACGCCGTGGGGAGCAGGAAGAAGGTGACCAGCAACGCCGAGATGCTGCCGCCGATGATGCCGGCCGCAAGCGGCTGATAGAGCGCGCCGCCACTACCCCAGCCGAACACCAGCGGCAACACGCCGGTAATGGTGGTGATGCTCGTCATCGCGATGGCGCGCAGCCGTTTGGCGCCGCCCTGCAGAATGGCGTCGTGCAGCGGCACGCCCTGTTCGCGCAGTGTGCGGATGGCATCGAGCTTCACCACCGCTTCGTTGTCGGCCATGCCGATCATCACCACGATGCCGATAAGGCTTACCGCGTTGAGCGACTGCCCCGTGAGCCACAGGAACATCACCGCGCCCGCACCGGCGAGCGGCACGGTGAGCATCACCACCAGCGGAATGGTGAAGCTCGCGAACTCGGCGGCGAGCACGAGAAACACCAGCGCCGCCGCGAGCACCGCGACCAACACGAGTTCATTGCTCGTGCGCGCGCGTTCGGTATCGGCGCCGCCCACCTGCCAGATCACACCAGCCGGGAAGGTCACGCCTTCCAGCGCACGCTGAACCGCCTGCGTGGCGCGCGCGGTACCGCCTTCTTCCACCAGCGCTTCGACGATGGCGACCGGCCGCTGATTCACGCGCACCACCTCGAGTGGCGCGCGCACTTCCTTCACCGTGACCAGCTGTGCGAGTGGCGCACCGCGCAGCGGTGTGCGCAGCGCGGCATCGAGGTTCTCGTTCGCGAGTCCGGCGTAGCGTACCGCAATGGGGGTGCGGCGATCGGTCTCGCGCAGCGTGCTCGCGGTCACCCCACCCAGCGCGCCCTGCAACGCACTCACCACCAGCTGCGGCGCAATGCCACGCTCGGCCAGCCGATCGCGCTGCAGCGCCACCTCCACCACCGGCTGCGTACTCGCATACGCCTCGCGCACATCGGCCAATCCTTCGAGTGGGGCCATCACGCGCCGCACCGAATCGCTCCACGCCTGCGAAACCGCTGCCGACGGCGCCGACAGCTCCACGCGCACCAACCGCCCCTCGCGGCCGATGAGTGCGCCGAACTCAGACTGCCCGGCGAGATCTACCGACAGCGCCCCGTTCGCGAGATCAGGCAGCCGCGTGCGCAGCGCCGCCGCAATGTCCGATGCCTTCGTGCCCGACGGCACCTGTACGATGACCTGCGCCGTGGCGCTCGACCCCGGGTCGGCACCCGCGAGAATCTCTTCATCAGTGGCCTTGCCCACGCGCGCATACACATCGCGCGCGCCAAGTGTGCGTGCCACCTGCTCCACCCGCGCCACCTGCGTGGCAGTGGCATCGAGACTCGTGCCCTGCGGCAACGACAGCTGCGCCACCAGCACCCCGTCGTCCACCCGCGGCAGAATCTCCTTGGGGAGATGCCACACCAGTACCGTGGTAACCACCACAGCAACGAGCGCCATCGCAAACACCGCCCGCGCGTGGGACAACGACCAGACCATCCCCCGCTCATACAGCTGCGTCAGCCGATGCCCCAGCGCCGTCAGCGCCGTTCCATCAGTTACCGCAATCCGAGTTTCCACCCGCCGTGCTTCCGGCGGTCCGCTGTTCCCCCGCCTCCTTCCCACGATCATCACCGGCATCAGCGTCAGCGCCAGCAGCAGGCTCGCCGCCGTCGTCGTCACCACACTCAAGCTCAAGTCTCTGAACAACGCCGCCGCCAGCCCCTGCACGAACACGATGGGCCCAAACACCAGCATCGTGGTAAGCGTGCCGGCAAAGAGCGGTGCACTCACATCGTTGGTGCCCATGATCGCCGCCTCGCGCAACGGCATCCCTTCATCACGGCGTCGCCCCACTGCTTCGGCCACCACGATCGCCGTGTCCACCAGCAGCCCCGTGCCCAGCGCGAGCCCGCCCAGCGACAGCACGTTGATGCTCACGCCCAGTGCCTGCAGCGCCACCAGCGCCATGAGCACGGACAGTGGCACGGTGAGCCCGATGGCCAGCGACAGGCGCCAGTCGCGCAGGAAGAGCAGAATGATCAGCAGCGACATGATGCCGCCGGCCACGATTTCCTGACCCAGGTTGGAGAGCGCATCCACCACGAAGTCGGCCTGCGCCGCCACCACCGTGAGCGCGAGCCCCGGGTATTCCTGTTCCAGCTGCGCAATCTGTTCGGTGAGCCGCTTCGTGACCGCCACCGTGTTGGAGCCCGCGTCCTTGTACACCACCAGGCCGACGGCATCGGCACCGTCGAGCCGAGTACGCGTGTCGGGCTCGGCCAGCGCGAGCTGCACCGCACCCACATCGCGCAACAGCAACCGCCGTTCGGGCGGGCCGATGGGCGTATCGAGCAGTTCGCTCGATGACTGGAACTCCGTGAGCGCGCGCACCGCGAAACGGAACTGGCCGCGGCGAATGGTGCCGCCGGCGCCGGTCACGTTCTGCTGCGATATGGCATCGGCCACATCGGTGGTGGTGAGCCCGAGTGCGCGCAGGCGGTCGGGGTCAAGCGACACGCGGACTTCATCGCGCGGAGCACCGGCTACGGCGACACTCGCCACCCCTTCGATCTGTTCGAGGCGACGCGCGTGCACATCAGCGGCGGTGCGGGCGAGGGTGCGCAGGTCCACGCCTCCCTCACCCACTTTCCCGGTAGCGCGTGACGTGAGCGCGAGCACGGCGATGGGCCGTTCACCCGGGTCGCTGGTGAGCAGCGTGGGGCGATCGGCCTTCTCGGGCAGCGTGCTGCGCGAGGCATCGAGCCGTTCGCGTACCGCCAGCACGGTGGCACGCATGTCGGTGCCCCAGGCGAAGCGCGCGGTGGTGGTGGCCTCGCCGTTGCGGCTCACGCTGCGCAGCTCCACCAGCCCCGGCGTGGCGCCGATGGCCTGCTCCACCGGCTCGGCCACGAAGCGCGACACCTCAGTGGCGGCAGCGCCGGTGTACGTGGTGCGCACCGTGAGCACCGGCAGCGACACGTCAGGAAGGAGCGACACCGGCAGCCGCGACAGCGATACACTGCCCAGCAGCAGCACGGCCAGCACCACCGCCACGGTGGCGACCGGGCGGCGTACGGCGGCGGCGGCGACACTCACCGGCTGTTCGTCTGGCCGTTGCGCTCCCGGTCGCGCACCACGCGCACCGGCGCATCGTGTGTGAGCGTAAGGTGCCCATCGACAATCACCGCGTCACCCGCGCGCACGGGAATCTCGCCGCTGCTGCTGTCGGGGAGCACCTCGGTGAAGGTGCCATTGCTGCGCCCCGGCACGATGTACGTCCACTGCGCGCGACCGTCCTTCACCACGAACACCAGGGGTCGCCCATCGCGCTCGATGACCGCGCGGGCTGGGACAAGTCGCCGGTTGCGCAGGCGAGCGGCCTCGAGCTGTACATCGGCGTACATGCCTGGGCGCAGCAGCGCGGTGCTCGCCACTCGTACCACAGCGTGACCGGCCCGGGAGACGGTGTCGACCAGCGGCAGTACCGCTTCGATGCGTCCGCGCACCAGCTGTTCCGGAGCACCGGCGCTGGTGATCAGCGCTTCGCCCCCCTCGCGAATGAGCGGCAGATCGTGCTCCAGCACCTGCGCGTCGATGACCAGCCGGCGGGTGTCCACCACCGTGGCGATCGCCTGGCCGGCGGCGACCTTTTCCCCCGTGGCCACGTTGATCACCTGCACCACCCCGGCCACCGGGCTCGTGATGAGCGCGCGGGTCTGTTCGTAGCGTGCACGTTCGAGTTGCAGCCGCGCCCCGGTGAGCCCCGCCTTGTTCATGAGGGCGCGGCGCTGTTCGGTGGTGGGGCCGCGTCCGGTGACGAGCGATTCCGGTACATAACTCTCGAGGAATCTCTGCTCGGCTTCGTCGGCCTTGGCTTGTGCTTCGCGGGCGGCGAGATCGAAGGGGTACGGATCGAACTTCACGAGCGTTTGGCCCACGGCCACGCTCTGGCCCGGGCGCACGATCAGCTGCAGCACCGTGCCGGCGACCTCGGCCTTGAGCGGCACCACAGCCTCGGAGCGCACCTGGCCCGTGGTGCTCACGCGCAGAATGAGATCGCCGTCGGTGGCGCCTTCGGTGACAACAGGGAGGGCGACAGCGGGGGCGGAGTCGGCGGGTGCGTTCACCGTAGCTGCCGTTGTGGATGATCCCGTAGTGGATGCCGCCGCGAGTGGGTCGCCGTTGGCCGCATCTCCTTTAGCACTGTTGCACCCGGCGATGATCAGGCTGCCCAGAGCAACTGCGAGCGACCACCCTTTCGCTGGTATACATCGTTCGATGACTGCTCCCCGAACCATCCCGTGTGTCATGATCCCTCGTGCTGCGAATGATCCAGCGAGCGGCTGCGCCCGTCATTGCATGCGCGCCATCCGATTAGTAGCGTCCGGAGCGGAACAATGCAGCGTGCAGTGCGACCCGTCCGTCCTGTGCCGTCAGCGTTTGGAAGCCGAGGCGACATCGATCCGGACGATGCGGGAGGTTCCCTCGTCCGCCTCCTGCACCCCGACCAGTCGCTCGCCATAGGCCCCCACCAATCGCACGACATTGGGTACCCGCACGCGCCGCTGTAGGGTGCCATCGGCACCGATCACATCCACCACGCGATCTGTCGCGCCAGCTGACGAGGTGTTCACGACGACGGCGTTCCCCGACGTGGTGCAGAACAGCTGCTCGAGCGCCAGGCGCGCTGCCGGCTTGACGGCGAGCCGCTTCGCCAGGACCTCCCGGAAGGCGGGCAAAGGGGGCGCAGTTTCGAGCGCCTGCGTCGAGAGCGCCGTGTATTCCTCATCGGACATGGGTTCGGCCTGATACGCCGGGCGATGGATCGAGTCGCTCGCACTCGAGGTCCCCGCACGAAAGCGTCGCACGGTCCACCCGTCACTGAACGCGGTGATCAGATCACCGTTGCCGCACACATCCCAAAGGAGCGCGCGCTCCCACGGGAGTCGTGCGAGAGCCTGCCCTCCAATGCCGTGCACCGCCACCGCACGATCCACGAACCGCGCGACGGTATCGGTCCATCCGTCTCGCGCCATGCTGAAACGCAGGATGGTTGCCGAAATCGTATCGCCAATGGCTCGTGCCGGCGGGAGCGTGTACGCGTGCAGCGCACCGCGGCGGATGCGCATGTTCCGGAAGTACGGCGGCGGCATCACGCTCGTCCCGACTGCGGAATCGCCAGCGATGAACGTGGAGAGGCGCGCATTGGCGACATCGAAGACGGTGACCCCGTCGCCCTCGAGTCCGCTTTCACCAAGCGCGATGGGTGCGCGCACCTCCCCGGGCCCCCCGCCGGACCGCGCGCCGATGCGGACTGTACCAACCGAATCGATACGAGACAGGGCGCCGCGAGCGAGAACCCACGTCTCACGCTTCGCTATCGCGACGTCCTGCACTGGATCAAACACACATGCAGTTGCGGGCACAGCCACACACAGTATGGTGTCAAGCACGGCAGGCTCGGCAGCCTGCGATGCATACGCCGCCTCCGTTATCGCACCCGCTGCGTTCGCACGCTGCTCAGGCTCGGCATCACGACAGGCTACCAAGGCGATGAGGGGAAGACCCACGATGATCTTCCACCGGCGCGATACCGCACGCGCGAGCGCCTCGCAGACAACCACTCGTGAGATCACTGTTTGGATTCCCGAAGCATATCGTCAAATGTGGGTGCGTCGAAGTCGGCAAGCTGAAGGCGTACACTCCGCCGTCAACGGCTTCGCCAACGCCGCTGGCACAGCCACCGTCGCAGCAGCGACTCCCAAGGCCACAAGAATGCGCTTCATGCTCTCCTGCGAGAAACTGATTGAATCGATAGCGCCTCGTCAGCGCCCACAAACCTCACTCTGAGGGCCGCCCGTTACTCCGAGGTTGCCCTGCGTCATTGTCTGCGAAACGTCTACGGCCGACTTCACTCTTCGCGGCAACGATTGCGCCGAGTTAATCTCCTGTCAATACCCAGGCTCGTGGTCAAGTAACGAGAAGTGTGTAGTTCGCTTCCAGTAGGGGAGGCGGCTACGACGCGCATGGGGTCTTCAGGGCACGCTTCACGTTGATCGTGGGCGAGGCGGGCATGATACAGCGCCGCTTCGCCCACTGATCGCGTCGGTCGGCGGCGAGCGCCGTGGCGAGACGCAGGTCGCTCGCCTCACTGGGGAAACTGCGAACGACGCGGGTGCGCCGGCGGATCTCTTCGTGTTCGCGTTCGAGCTTCCGGGCGCGCCACGCCGCGAGCTGGCCATCGAGCTGCTTGGTTGCCCGGCTCACGGTACTCGAGTTCACCGTTTCGCCGCGGCGCTGCTCGACGATCTGGCGCACTTTGCGTGTCGACACGCCCTGCAGATAGCACTCGGCCAGCGTGCTGAGCAGCGCGTGCGGGACCCATGGTGCAGCCCCCGCCGGGTCTCGCTGCGATTGTACGGCGCGGCCCCAAGGAAATGCGCGCATTGGGCCTCAACGGCTTGCAGGACGATCGTCTGCCGCAGGGCGCCCAAGTGATCGACGGGCGGCGCCAGGGTCAGGCCGCTGGATTACTGGAGGAGCCGCTTCGGGCTACCCTGCATAACGGCAACGGTCATCGGTCAGTTTCCGGGCTTCGTGAGTCGGCAATCCCACTGGTGAACAAGGGCACCCAGAAGAAGGTCGGTGGCCGTTTCCGCGTCCAACGCAGGCGGCCACCATCCCGAACTTCACATAATCAGCTACACGAACTTGCGGGACGAGCCGCAAGCCTCATCTCGTGGCCTACTGTCTGCCCAGTCTCTCAGCGTACCGACAGCGCCAGCAGAAACGTGTCGCTCAGCGGCGCTGGAGCGTTTACACCGCCACGTGCTCCGCGCCGTCGTCGCACTCGTGTACCCCCGCGAGGAACGCGAGGTCACCAGGCCCCTCTCCCGGACGACCTGTTCGCTCACACAACTCTCCACCTGGGCCGAAGCGCCGCACTTCCCGAACAGCGGCGTCGCCGAGGTGTACAGATCCGGCTCGTCCAATCGCGACGTCGACAACGCTGAATGGGTCCTGACCAGGCCGCGCCGGATCGACCCCGACAATCTCGAGCGGTGCCTCGGAGAGCTCCCAGACTGCGATGGCGGCGCCAGGCGATTCCGGCGTCGGTGTGTCGCTGCTTGGAGAGCAAGCGCATGTCGCGCCTGGCAAACGCATGCCGAAGATCGCGTGGGCACGTCTGTGCAAACTCATCACTCCGGAACAGAAGTACCAAATGGCGACCCGACGATGACGCGCCTCGTCTACCTGGACACTTTGGAGGAAGCACACCGATGGAATACATGACCGACCTGCAGGACCAGCGAACGCGGTGCATATCTGATGAACGAACGACTAGCAGCAGCAATCGATCAGCATTGGAGGTCACGTCAGTGAGACCCCGACCGCAGGTAGACCTCGACTGTGGTGAAAGTGACCCGACTGGTGTAGCAGTGCCCCGACTATGGTGGCTGTAGTCAGACCATCGCCACGGCCCCGACCAACACCACCACGGGCCGATCCAAGACGCGCTACGGTAGTCCGGCCATTCGTCGAAGCGTCGGCACAACGCCTTCCGCGTCGAGCAGCATCATGCCAAGGTGCACGTCGGACACCCCGCGCAGTACGCGATGCGTGAACAGCGGAGTCGGTCCGGCGATGTCTACCTGCATGCACCAGCACGCAATACCGCCATCGTGCGTGACGCTATGCGCAACACTGGCGAGGTGGGACGCAATGACGAACGTACCGTGCGGCGCATGCGCGAGTCCCTGCACCAGCAAGGCGGTGGCCTGCGTTGCGTCGGCGATGTTGGTGCCGCGAAACACCTCATCAAAAATCGCCGCCACGGCCTCGCCGCGCGCAACGGCGTCGCCGATAGTGCGCACACGGCGTATCTCCGCGAGGTAGAGGCTCTCGCCGCGCTGCAGGTTGTCGCGCACGGTGATCGACACCATTAGCCTGTCAAACAGCGGTACCATGGCCAAGTCCGCGGTCACGTTCATGCCCAAGTGTGCGCAGTAGATGGCGATCCCTAACGCACGGAGCAGCGTGCTCTTGCCGGCCATGTTCGGACCGGTCAGGAAGAGCACGCGTTCCTCACGGGAAAGCGCGATATCGTTGCCCACACCGTGCGGCAGCAGCGGATGGCGAAGTCTCTCGAAAGACACCTGGGCGGCACCGAGCGGCGCGAGCTGCGGCGTGATCCCACCAAGGGCCTCCGATGCGGTGCCCAGCGAGCAGAACGCGTCGAGCTGCCAGATGGCATCGATGAGCGCAAGCAATAGGTCGCGAAGTGGCGTTCCCAGTGTATCGGCATGCACCGACGCCGTCACGCCAGTTGACGTACCGCGAACCATGGCATCGAGCCCGGCGAGTGCGTTGGTGTTGTCCCGGGCGACTGCCGCACAAAGCGTCGCTACGCGCGGGTCGTGCACGGCGTTGGTAAACGCGCCGACAATGCGCTCGAATGCGGCGTCACTCGGCAGTGCCGCCAGCCGAGGCTGCAGCAGTTCGCACTGTCGCAGCAGTTCTACTACGTGGCGCAGCTGTGCCGTGAGTTCAGCTACGATGTCCCGATGCCGGATCGCGAATACCGCGCGCTCCACCGGAGACGTAGGGAGCAGCACGCAGTTACTCGCCAGATAGCGGCCGACCTGCACCGCGAGTCCGTGCAGCTCGGACTATCGAAACTGTGGTGACAACGCCGCGAGTGCGCGCAGCAACTGCTGCCGCGCGATGATATCGGCAATCGTGCTGAGTGGCGCGGCGATGAGGCGCTTGAGCGCGTCGCATGCTGGCCGCGCATGGGTGTGATCGAGAAGACTGGCCAAAGGCCACTGCCCAGCGGCGTCGGGGAGTAGTCCGAGCTCGGAAAGCGATGTGGGCTCTGCGCGCATATCCGCAAACCGTAAGGTTGAAGATGACTCCAGTCAATGGTTGCGAAAGAAGGCTAGCGCCAACCTCGCCTGATCGTAACGCAGCGACCCACCGATTCAAGCAATGGTGAAGCATACTGGCGGCTGCAATTCGCTGACTGATGGCAACCGTAGCGGGGATCGGCGACCTGTGTTGCGAACGCGTGATGGATCTGTAAGCTTCAACGTGTTCCTTTGTTCTCAATGACAGTCGCTACCCCGAGAGAAACGATATGGCGAGTCTGCCCGGGTCCTCCGCTCAAGTCATTGCCTTGCGCGACTTGTTGAATCGAAGTCCGGTCCGCCGGCAGGTAGTGGTGCACCTGATGCAAGGATGCTCCAGAAAAGAAATTGCTTCGCGAATGAACAAGTCGCCTCATACCATTGACGCACATCTCAAGGCGATCTATCGGATCGTGGGAATCGGAGATCGCGCCGTAGTCGTTCTGCTGGCAAGTCAGATACTCGAAACTGTTCTTGATCCATCGCCCCCCCCGGAATCGGGTACTGGCGTTCAAACATAACTAGACGAAGGTTTGCGGTGGTTCCGTAGACTCCCCCTCGAACCGAACAGTTGAAAGTTAGACTTCGTTGACCCTCACCTGAGCAGCTGATGCGGGAGTCGAAGTTCACCGAGACCCAAACTGTCGGATCCTACGCGAAGCCGAGGCTGGCGCGGCCGTGGCCGACCTGTCGCGGATGCACAAGATCAGCCGGCCGACGTTTTTCTTGTGAAAGAAGAAGTACGGCGGCGTAGGGGTAGCGGAGATCCAGCGCTGGAAGGAACTCGAGCGGGAGAACGCTCGCCTGAGGCGCATGCATGAGGACCAAGCGTTGGAGCTCACCGCCATCAAGGATGTGCTCACTCGAAAACTGTAACGCGGTCTGCGAGGCAAGCCGTTGTGACTATCTTGACAGAGGACCATGGGCTGCCGGTGCAGCGCGCCTGTCAGATCGCCCGATGCTCGCGGACCGCCTTCTATGAAGCAGGAGATCCCAACCAGAATGCCTACCTCGAGCGCTTCAACCGTAGCTTCCGGGAGGAAGTGCTCGATGCATGGGTCTTCACTACGCTGGCCGAAGTGCGTGCGGTCAG
This sequence comes from Gemmatimonas sp., assembly GCF_027531815.1. Lineage (NCBI taxonomy): Bacteria > Pseudomonadati > Gemmatimonadota > Gemmatimonadia > Gemmatimonadales > Gemmatimonadaceae > Gemmatimonas > Gemmatimonas sp. The sequence goes on from NZ_JAPZSK010000006.1 coordinate 365,246, forward strand.
CGACGAGTGGCGACACGGCTACAGCACCGAACGGTCCCACGAAAGCCGCGGGAACGTGCCCCCCTGACCTTTCTCCCGAGACCAACCAACACCACCTCGTCTAATTCTCAGACTGTGAGCTTGACGGGGAGTCTACGGTAAGGTTTCAGCGAATGAGTGGCAGGTTGACAGTGGTACATCACTTCGAGGTTGCTTCGATGCGATTGCGTGGAGCGTTGGTTGTATTGGTCCTTTTGACCGCAGCGTGTCGTTCTGACTCGCCCGTGCCTGATTGGGAAAACGCCGGCGCGCCGACACTCTCCGTTTCAATCGCCGAGACAGCAACGACATGTGGTAAGTGCCTGTCTCTGCGGGAGATCGTGCGTATCGCCCCGGACAGCGGGCCGGGCATGGTAGACGAAAGCCACTACGTCTCCATCGACAGCATGGGACGATTGATCGTCAGCAGAGCTTCGGGACATCAGGTGTACGAGGCGAACGGGCTGTACTCCCGGACGATTGGTCGTCAGGGGAGTGGACCACTGGAGTTCACGTTGCCTGGGCCTGTCACCGTGGACGCTAAGGGGAACATCCATTTTTTCGACCCGGCGCTCAATCGCGAGTCCGTCATTGATCGCCACTACGATCTCATTCGCGAACGCTCGTTGCGCCTTGGAGTGGTGTATGACGCGATCGCTGTGGGCGACGGCCATACGCGATTTGTCAACGCGCTGTCGATGGAACCCGTCAAGATCGGCAATACCATCCACCGCGTTGACGATGACTCCGTCACCGTATCCTTTGGCGAGCCGGACGATTCGACGTTTGCACCCGCCTCGGTTGCGCTTCAGCGGCAGCTCGCGATGCACCCATCCGGCAACCTGGTGTCTGGGCGCCGTTTCGAGTACGTGATTGAGATCTTCTCGCCGACCGGCGAACGTCGATTGCTCGCACGGCGTGGGGGGGTGTGGCCCCAAACATCGGGCGAGCCCGACCCGATAAAGCGCGGCGCAAAGCTCAATGGATACTTGCAAGACATCGAGGTGGACTCACTCGGGAGCGTGTGGGTGCTCTCCATGGACCCTCGTAGTGATTGGGAGCGCTTTGCGAAGAATGCTGCATTACCCAATGGGATGTCGGTGCTGATGCCTATTCCCGATTCGCCCCCGTGGTTCCGGAGCCGCTTGGAGGTGCTGGACCTCCGGACTGGCACTGTCCTGGCATCAAGGGTCTTTGACGACCAGCTATGGGGTTTTCTTGGCGCAACGCGCCTGTATGGGTACACCTATGGGACACAGAGCGAGCCGCAACTCGTGGTTTACAGTGTCAACTTTGCACCGAAACCCTAGCCGGAGCACTAACCATGAATGATCTGAGACGACTTGTACTTCGCCTGTCGATGTTTCTCTGGGCCCTCGCCCCTGCACAGCTTTCCGCTCAAGGCGGATGCGGTGGTGCTTGTCTGCCGTGTGCTGGTGCCCCTTCCAGCGCTTGGAAGTATGGCGGCCTAAACGGCACGAACCACCTTGCTTTTTGTACGCCAAGCTATAGTTGCGTAGCATGCAACTTCACTTCACGTGAGAGCTCCATTGAGAGCAAGGAGAAACTATCGATCCGCTTTCGACGATCCTCAACTAGTGCGATAGAGGGACTGGTCGCACTTCATGGAAAGAAGATTCGAACGATGGCCTCTCGTAATGCGCTACTGGTCTTGGGAGGTTGCGACGGGACGACCCCCACTGAGCTGAGTCATCTCCCAACCACCACAATCGAGCGACTAAAGAGACTCGGCGTTCAGGAGTGGGACGGACGGGGAGAATCCGTGGTTGCCGTGGCGAAGATGAACTAGGGACATCCGAGATTTGAACTGCGCTTTGCGGCTCGCACTTCGCCTCTGGATCACCAGCTCAGTGAACGAAGGAACTCGTAGTTCTCCGTCGCGCTCACCAGCTCGTCACCGCTCCCTTCCTGCTCCACGAAGCACGGCTTCTTGTCGAGCTCCGGTACGGCGGCAAGGAACGTCTTGAGGTCGAACACGCCCTTCGCGAGCTCGGTATCCTTCGTACGATCGGCAACGACGTTCTTGAGGTGAAAGCTCCAGCAGCGCGCGCGATGCCGCTGCAGGAAGGCGAGCGGGTCGCCGCCGCCCATGAGCATGTTTCCCACGTCCAGCTGGAAGCGCACCAGTTTGGGGTCGGTTTCGGCGAGGAACACGTCCATGGGCTTCTGCCCCATGATGGGCTTCTCGTGATTGGGCTCATTGTGCAGGGCAATCCACAACCCGAACCGCCGCGCCACCTCGCCCGCATTGTTGAAGCGCGTGGCCCACAACTTGACCGCCTCGATGCTGCGGTTGGCCTCACTGGGCAGGCTGGGCGCGGTGAGATACGTCATGCCGAGCTCCCTGGCTTCGGCGCAGCGCTGCTCCCACTCGGTGAGGATCGTCTCTGGCGCCATGTGCGCCGACGGGGCCTTGAGCCCGGTGGCCTTGAGACTCGCCTTCACCTCCTTGATGCTCTGTCCGAAGTTCTTGAAGCTCCAGAGCAGCTCCACGTCGGTGTAGCCGATCTTCGCCAGTGCCTCGAGCGTGCGCTCGGGGCTGGCCTTCATGGCGTTGCGCACGGCATAGAGCTCGATGCCGATGCGGTCGAGCTGGCCCGGTACGCGGAGCGCACCGGCAAGAGGCAGGTGGCGGCTGGCCAGGGCGGCGGCCGCGGAGGCGAGGAAGGAGCGACGGTGCATTCGGTAAAGCATACGGCCCGGAACACCAAACGAGGAAGGCGGGGGCCTCATCCAAGCTTCAGCACCCGCCGCCGCGTCTTGCCGGTCGTGTCGAGGGCGACGAATCCGAACCCGAGGCTGTCGTACCACTGCGCTAACCTGTCGTTCTTCGGGTCCCCAGCGAGGAACGCTCCACCGCCGTCCTCACGCAGCTGATTGGCCTTGGCAATAGCCAAAGCGACCAGCGTGGCTCCCCAATCGCTTTCCCGATACGACACGGCAACACCGAGCCGACCGAGTAAGTACCCGCCGACCTGCAAGTAACTCACGCGCAACGGGAGCAGATCCTGCAGCGCGGGCGAGAGGCGCACCGATGTGGGTGAGAGCGAGAAGTATCCCAGGATGTATGGCACGGTCGGCGCGGCGCCTTCGAGGGCCAACCACACAGTCGCCAGTCCGGCATTCTGCTCCGCGACGGCGTGTTCGTGCAGATAGCGATCGATGTCTTGGCACTGGGCCGGCTACCACACGTGAACTCGCGTACGTCGTGCGACAGGTTCAACCGCTCGAGCGTGAACGCCATGTACCGTGGAGGTCTTGTCAAGAAGTGTGTAAACGCGCGTCAGGCGGCGGCCTTCCGGTTAGTGGGGACACCAGGCACCCCATGCGCGCCTCGGGATCCGTCACCGACTGATGCGTCGCGTTGCTCCGCTGCTCGCCATGGAAGCTCACGCCGCGATTGTCCGGATCCACCGGGCGATCCGGGTCGTCGTCCTTCGGCCGCGCGCTCTTCTGGCTTGCCCAGGCCTCCAGCAACGTCCCATCAACGGAGAAGTGCTCGCGCGAGAGCAGGCGCGCCTGCTCCGCCGTGGCCACGGTGCGGGCGAGAAACTGAGCCGCGATATCGCCGTCGAGCCGGCGCTGCCGATTCTTCGTGAAGGTCGTGGCGTGCCACGCCGTCGCCTCGAGGTCGAGGCCCACGAACCAGCGATAGAGGAGATTGTATTCAAGCTGCTCGACGAGCTGACGCTCGCTCCGAATCGAATAGAGGAGCTGCAGGAGCAACGCGCGCAGCAACTGCTCGGGCGGGATCGACGGGCGCCCCGTCTGGCTGTACAGCGCCTCGACCTGGGGCGAGAGGTCACGCAGGATCGGATCGACAAGGCGACGGATCGCCCACAGCGGGTGGTCGGCCGAAATCCGATCTTCGAGCACCACCGTCGCGAACATCATCCCCTGCACGCGCTCGTCTCCCCGCATCGCTCGCCTCCGGCAGAAGTCGCGCCAGTACACAAGATCGCTGGCGTCACACCAGAGGCGACGCCAGCTTTTTCGGCATCCTGCGAAGGGTACGCGGGTGGCCCTGCCGGCCGTGGCCGTCGCCGGCCACTCGTCCTACACAGCGGCATTCGATGGTGCGCGTGCCGGAGTAGCCGCGTTGATCATGGCCTCGCCGCGTTTCGACCTGTACGTCCTTGTGGGTGCGCTACAGGAGGCTGGTGAGGCGCTGTTGGCTTCGCGAATGTGGGACATCCTTGGCAGTGCGATATCTCGACCAATATCAGACGAAACGGAAACACTGCTTCGCCGTACTCGGGCACTCTCTCACTCCCCCGTCTCCCTCTCGCAGCTGGCCGGGGTCTGCCGACTGCACGAATGCTCGCTGCGGAGGTACTGCACCCGCCACGCATTGCCGGAGCCGCAGCGCCTCATTGCGCACGCGCGATTGCTGCGCGCCGCCATGTTGCTCGACGATGGCATTGCACCGGACGCCGTCTGCAGTCACCTCGGTTTCGCGTCCATCGACGCTCTCCGCAAGGTCGCATCGCGCACCGTGCAGGCCTCGATACGCCAGTGGCCGCGCGGAGAGGCGGCGCGGACGGTCGCGGCGCGCTTCGCGCGCGCGCTGTCGAGCGAGGCGGAAGCGCCCGAGCGACGGCTGGTTGTGCTGGCGTGAGCTGAGGCCTCGCGCATGCTGAACGTTGGTGCCGGTTACGCGGTGCCTCGAACCACCGTTCGATACTGCGTCTCTCGGCAGATGTCGATCCACCTGTTTCGCCCCATGTCGATCATTCGGTAGACCGTGGACAGGGACCATGAGTGCTTGGCACCCATCCACCGGGTAGGTTGCTGGGCCTTCGCGGCCGCGCCGCCGGTGCTCAAGGGGCGCGCTTCCAAGGCTCTCCGTCGGCCTGCCTCGGACACTCGTCGCCGGCGCTTCGACCACGCGATTCAACGGCCAATGAGCGCTTGTGCTATTGACAAAGCAAGAAATGGCATGCCAACGTCCAGAGTCAGGTTTGTAATGTAGCGCGAGCGAAGTGCACCAACGTTCTTTGAGGAGAAACAGATGAATCGCAGTCGACTCGTCGCATTCGCCGCGTCATTCTTTCTGATCGGCAAGAGTGTGTCAGCGCAGTGTGCAATCTGCACCCTCTCCGTATCAGAGGTTCCGAACTGCGCGTGGGGCCCTTACCGTGATGCTGCCGAAGGATGTGAGTCAGACGGGAACAGTTACTGCTTCGTTTGGGGTGCCTGCGGAGGAAGCTTCGCGAAGCTTGCGGCACCCGAGCTTCGTCAACACTGGCAGCTTCTTGCTGGCCCGCCAGCTCAATCTTTCGCGAAAGAGATCGTCTCCTCCAGAACACTTGCCAGCTTCCTCATTCCGGTCGACTGTACGGGAAAAAGCAATCACTCCTCCGCTTGGCTCTCTCCCGGGGCCTGAACCGGTATGTTATTCTCGGTTCGTGCGGGGGTGCTGATATACGGCGCGGTGGTTTTGACGAATCGGTTGCATGCCCAGGACGCACCGTCCGCGATTTCGGTCGGCGCGCGCCGTGTGCTCATCTCCGGTGCATCGACCGACATGGACCTGCGTCGCCAGCCGATCGTCGCGATCGGCGATAACGGGCAAATCGCGATTACCGATGGCGCCACGTTCGTCGGCGTTGCCGATGCAAGCGGACGCGTGCAGCGAGTGGGACGCGCCGGCAGCGGGCCGGGCGAAATCCAGCAGACCAGCGCGCTCGGATGGGTGGGCGATACGCTCTGGGTCATCGACTCGCGGTTGCGGCGAATCACGTGGTTCCACGCGGGCCGGCTGCATCACACCGTGTCGTTCGTCGGCGGCCGACGCAGCGGCCAGCTCCTCGACCTGCCCATGGCGCTCACCCCGCTTGGCGCAGTCGCGCCGAGCATGGGGGATGGACAGGCCGCCACGCTGTACAAGCCGCGGCGCTGGTCACTGTTTCTCGCGTCGCCCGACGGTGCGCAGGTGCGTGACTCGCTCTTCGACATGGTCGATCCTGCCGGGGCGCTCACCGTGAAGCGCGGGAACGGGACCATGGTGCTGCGGCAGCCATATTCGTTGCGGACGCTGGTGGGATGGTCCGGCAACGGGACCTGGCTCGTGCGCGCCGATCGCGCCAGCCAATCCGAAGGGCCACTCGGCGGTACCCAGCCACATATTTCGCTGCGCGACGCACGCGGGCGCATTGTGTACGACGTGCCGCTCCCCATCGCCGCCCGGACGCTCCCCCCGGCAGAAGTGGCGCGGCTCGTCGATTCCGCCGTGGCGACCTTGAATCGGAACCCGCGTCTTCCGCCCACGACGACCGCCGAGTATCGGCGCGCGCTCGCGGTGCCTCCGCGTGTGCCGGCCGTGTCGCAGCTCGTGGTGCGCAACGACGGCAGCGTGCTGCTGCGGCCATGGCCAGCCCCTGATGGACAAGCCGATCATCTCGTGATCGCGGCGGACGGCCGAGTGCGGAACACACTGCGCCTGCCGCCGGGTGTACACATTCTCGCCGCCGATACGAACCGCATCATCGCCACACGCGAGAACGACGATGGGGACGTGGACATCGTCGTGTTCGACCTCACTCAGCGCCAGCGATAGCGACCGCGCAGGCACCCGACTCTCACATGTCCTGCCGTGGCTCATCGTTGCACCAACGGATTCCGCACCGCCAACGCGCGCGCACGGTGGTACCCTCCCGGGCGGCGGTCTCTCTCGCCTGCCCAAGCAGAGCGTCGGCAATATCGATGATCGTCTTCATATTGCTAGCACTGTATACATGACAATCCAGAAGCACCACGGCGGGGAGCGCGTCAGATCGATCCTGATCGCTGCGTCAGGTACCGTCCGCGGGCACCGGCCTGCTGCCGACCGTCCGCCCCGAGGCGTCTCCTAACGCCTCCCCTCGCCAGCGCGTATTTCTCCGGAATCCCTCCTTTCTGTACCCCCCGGAGCCCGCATGCCCCGTCGTCTCCCCCTGCCCTTCACTGCGCTGGCGTTCCTGGCCACCGCGCCACTCTCCGCCCAGCAGGCCCCCGCCGCCAACGGCTGGGACCCGCAGCAGATTCTGCGCACCGAAGCGTTCGTGAAACCGCCGGCCAATATCGAGCGCATGATCATGGCGCCTCGCGTGGACATCTCGTTCACGAGCCCCAGCCCGGATGCGCGCTGGTTCTTGCGCACCTCGGGCGCCGACCGCGGTGACATCAAGGCGTACGGCGCGCCGCACATCTGGCTGGGCGGATTGCAGATCGACACGCGCGCCAACCGCGCGCGCAGCGTCACCACCAGCACGCGCACGGGGCTGGTGCTCGTGGACCCGCGCACCGGCGCCGAGCGCACGTTTGCGGCCCCTCCCGGCACCACCATTTCGTCGCCGGTGTGGTCGCCGCGCGGCACGCACGTGGCGTATCTGGTGAACTTTCCCACCGCCAGCTACGCCTACGTGCTCGATGTGGCGAGCGGCCGCAGCACGCGGCTAAGTGAACGCCCGCTGCTGGCCACGCTCGTTACCGACATCGACTTCACCGCCGATGGCCGCCACGTGGTGACAGTGGTGGTGCCTGCCAACCGCGGCGCCGAGCCGGTGCTGGGGGGCGATGGGATTGCCGACGGCCCCGATGTGCGGCTCACGGAATCCCGCGCGGTGCCGCAGCCGGTGCACTTTTCGCTGCTCGCCAACCCGCACGAAAAGCGACTGCTGCAGTACCACACCACCGGGCAGGTGGCGCTCATCGACGTGCGTACGCGGGCGCTCAAGACCGTGGGCGCGCCGGCCATGGTGCGCAACGTGGACGCGTCGCCCGACGGGCAGTACCTGCGGGTGACCCGCATGACGGAACCGTTCTCGTACCTGGTGCCGGTGAGCAGCTTCGGCGGCGTGCAGGAGCTGTGGGACGCGTCCGGCAAGGTGGTGGCCACGCTGGCACGTACGCCGCTGCGCGAGAGTGGGCGTGACGGCGGCGACGCGGCGCCGGCCATGGCCGTGGCCAGCGATACGGGCAAGCGCAACCTACAGTGGAACCCTATTGGCGCAGGACTGCTGTACGTGCAGAACGTGCCGGCGCCCGCTGCCGCTGCCACCCCGCCGGCCAACGGACGCAGTGGCAATGAAGGCGGTCCCAGTGCGCGCGCCGGCGCCGCGCCGGTGCAGGTGCGGGCTCCGCGTGGACAGGTGATGGTGTGGAAGGCCCCGTACGGTCCCAACGACACCACGGTGCTCTATCGCGGCGGTCCGCAGCTGGGCACGGTGCTGTTCAGCCTCGACAGCAGCACCATGTTCGTGAGCGACAGCGGCGCCGTGATTGCCGTGCGTGTGAACAATCCGGCGGAACGATGGAATCTGGGGCGCAACGTGTCGCTGCCTGCCATCATTACCGGCTTTGGTGGTGCCGGCTTTGGTGGTGGCCGCAGCAGCAGTGACAGCACAGCGGGCACGCTGGTGAGCCGCAAGGTAGGCAACGCCACATACGTGATGCTGGGTACCGACGGCAAGCAGGTGGCGCTCACCGGCACGCGGGCGCCGGGCGCCAACTGGTTCAAGCAGGCGCCGCGGCCGTGGCTCGACCGCATGGACATTACGACGAAGACCCGCACTCGGCTCATGGACTCGCCGGCCGACGTGTACGAGGAGTTCGTGGCGCCGCTCGACCGCGACCTCCAACAGTTCCTCGTGACGCGGGAGAATCGCACCACGATTCCCGACGCGTGGCTGCGTACCGCGGGCAGCAGCGAGGCGAAGCAGCTCACGAAGAACGTGGATGTGGGCCCCGAGGTGAGCGGCGCGCAGTTCAAGCGCTTCCAGGTCACGCGCCCGCGCGACGGCACGAAGTACTGGGTGGAGGTCACGCTGCCGCGCGACTGGACGCCGGGGCAGCGCCTGCCCGGCATCATCTGGTTCTATCCGCGCGAGTACAGCACGCTCACACAGTACGAGCAGTCGCGGCAGAGCGTGAACATCAACGCCTTCCCCCTCGTACCGTCAGCGCGACCGGCCAGCAGCATGCAGCTGTGGGTGAGCCAAGGCTACGCGTTCATCCAGCCCGACATTCCCATCTACGGGGATGCCGGCCGCATGAACGACAACTACACGCGCGACCTCGAGGAAAATCTCGACGCCGTGCTGGACGCGGCCGTGGATAGCGGCTTCGTGGACCGCGACAAGATGGGCATCGGCGGTCACAGCTACGGCGCGTTCAGCACGGTGAACGCCATGACGCTCATGCCCAACTTCAAGGCGGGCATTGCCGGCGACGGCATGTACAATCGCACGCTCACCCCCTTCGGCTTCCAGAGTGAGCGCCGCAGCTTCTTCCAGGCCCAGCCGACGTACATGGACATGTCGCCGTTCCTGCGGGCCGACAAGCTTGCCGGTGCGCTGCTGCTGTACCACGCGTGGGAAGACCAGAACACCGGCACGGCGCCGCTCAGCTCCACCCGTCTGTTTGCCGCCCTGCAGGGGCTGGGCAAGCCGGCGGCGCTCTATATGTACCCGTACGAGGACCACAGCGTGGCCACCTACGCGAGCGATCTTGACCTATGGGCGCGCTGGGTGGCGTGGATGGATGTGCACGTGAAGAACGGCGGCAAGGTGGAGCAGCCGAGGGCGGTGCAGCCGTGAGGGGTTGAACTAGCAACTGAAGACTCTCACTACGAACTACAAACTCCCCGCCGTTCACGCGATCTCCCAAGTGACTGGGATCGCGGTGGCCGCGGGGAGTTTGCAGTTGTGAGTGAAAGTCTTCAGTCGTTAGTTGAACGGTATGCCCCCCATTTACTTCCCCACCCCCGCCGCCTTCCGCGCCTGGTTGCACACCCATCACGCCAGCGCCACCGAGCTCCTCGTCGGCTACCACAAGGTCGGCACCGGTGTGCCAAGCATGACGTGGACCGAGAGTGTGCGCGAAGCGCTCTGCTTCGGGTGGATTGACGGCATCCGCCAGCGCGTGGACGAGGCGCGCTACACCATTCGCTTCACGCCGCGAAAGCCCAGGAGTATCTGGAGCGCGGTGAATGTGCAGCACGTGAAGGAGCTGATCGCCGCGGGGCTCATGCAGCCGGCGGGGCTTAAGGCGTTCGAGGCGCGCAAGGACGCAAAGACCGGGGTGTACTCGTTCGAGAAGGACGCCGTTGAACTTCCGGCGGAGTTCATCGCGATCTTCCGGAAGCAGAAGCAGGCGTGGCGCTGGTTCGAGGCGAGTGCCCCCAGCTATCGCAAGGCGGCGACGGGGTGGCTGATGAGCGCCAAGCGAGAGGCAACGCGGGAGCGGCGGTTGCAAATGCTCATCGAATGCTCGGAGCTGGGGGTGCGGTTGCCACATCTGAGGCCGAGTCCGCGGCGGGGTCAGGGCAGTCGACACTGAAAACGGAAGACTATCACTACGAACCGAGTACTCCTCGCCCCCCGCGAGTTCTGCGTCCAAAAGAAGAGGTCTCGCCGGCCTCGGGGAGTTCGTAGTGCGTAGTTGCAGTCCTCAGTTGTCAGTCCCACCCTTTATCGACTCGATCCTATATTGCACCAATGACCGAGTCCCTCACTGCCCCCATCCCCGGCTTCCGCCCCGTGCCCCGCACCGGGGTCATTTACGTCATGGACCGCGCGCGTGAACTGGGCTTCCGCGCCGGTGCCGAGGGGTGGTGCAACCTGGGACAAGGGCAGCCGGAAACGGGCGCGCTCCCCGGGGCGCCGGCGCGACCGAGCGACGTGACCATCAGCGCCGACGATTACGAGTATGCGCCGGTGGGGGGCATCGATGCACTGCGCAAGGCCGTGGCCAACTTGTACAACGCCCGCTATCGGCAGGGGAAGGCGAGTCAGTACGGCCCCGAGAACGTGTGTATCTGCGGCGGGGGGCGTTCGTCGCTCACGCGCGTCGTGGCATCGCTGGGCAACGTGAACCTGGGGCACGTCCTCCCCGACTACACCGCCTACGAGGAGCTGCTGGAAATCTTCGGCACCTTCAGCGCCATTCCGCTGCTGCTCGAGCCGGAAGCGGGGTACGCGTTGAGCACCAAGAACCTGCGGCGCGAAATCACCGGTCGCGGACTGGGCGCGCTGCTGCTGTCCAACCCCGCCAACCCCACGGGGCGCGTGCTGCGCGGCAGCGCCCTCAATGCCTGGGTGCACGAGGCGCGTGAGCTCAAGTGCACCCTGGTGCTCGACGAGTTCTACTCCCATTACCTCTGGGATGAGGGGCTCGTGGAAGGAGCGACGGTGAGCGCTGCCGAGTTCGTGGACGATGTGAACAGCGACCCGGTGGTCATTCTCGACGGGCTCACCAAGGGATGGCGCTGCCCCGGATGGCGCCTCAGCTGGATCGTGGGGCCGGAGAGTGTCATCGAAGCGGTCACGAGCGCCGGCAGCTTCCTCGACGGCGGCGGCAATCGTCCGTTGCAGGAGGCCGCGTGCGATCTGCTGGAACCCGCCCGTGCGCGCCAGGAAGTGGTGGCCATTCACTCCGCCTTTGCGCGCAAGCGGCGCATTCTCGTGGATGGCCTGCGCGCCGCCGGGCTCACGGTGGACCACGAGCCGGACGGTGGCTTCTACGTGTGGGCCAGCGTGGCGTCGCTCCCCGCCCCGCTCAACGATGGCGAGGCGTTCTTTGAGGCCGCCCTGCGGGAGCGCGTGATCACCGTACCCGGGCTCTTCTTCGACATCAACCCAGGCAAGCGCCGCGCGAACCACACCTCGCGCTTCACGCAGTACATGCGCTTCAGTTTCGGCCCCGACGAAGCCGCCGTGACCGAGGCCGTGGCGCGGCTCAAGCGCATGGTCGGTGCGCAAACCCGATGATCTGAACTCATCACGGCAGCATCGGACAACTTGAGCAAGGGGGGACATGGCGCAGCGCACCACGCCGTTCCCCCTTTTCTCCCTTTCCCGGGTTCTCTCAACATCAGTTCGCTGAGCGTGCCGCCCACGGCATCCGTGTCGCGCGAAACGAACTGACCTTGGGAGAACCGGAGAATCAGAGGAAAACGAGACATGGAACTTGCCTCGTAATTTAGTAGAACCTAATTTTGGAATATGATTAGACGATTCATGAACTTTTGCCTGCTCTTACCCGCCACGACCGCCGCCCAAGCCCGCCCCGACACGGCCGCTCGCCCGCGCTCCGACAGCGCGCGCGCCCTGCCGACCATGCAGGTCACCGCGTCGGCCGTGGCCACGGATGCGCGACGGGTGGCTCAGCCCACGGCGGTGCTCGAGGGCGCGGCGCTCCGCCGCACGCAGGGCGCCTCGCTCGGCGAAACCATGGAACTCATCCCCGGCGTGCGGTCGCTCTCCATGAGCACCGGCATCGGCAAGCCGGTCATTCGCGGGCTCACCAACAACCGCGTGGTGACACTCAGCAACGGCCAGCGCACCGAGACCCAGCAGTGGGGGCACGATCACTCCCCCAACGTGGAAAGCGCCGACGCCGAACGCCTCGAAGTGGTGAAGGGCCCCGCCAGCGTGCTCTATGGCAGCGATGCGCTGGGAGGCGTGGTGAACGTGGTGCGGCGCAGGCTGCCCAGCGCCGAGGGGCCACAGAACGTCACGCGCGGGCGGATGGCGCTGGCCTACAACACCGCCAACCTGGCGCCAACCGCCACCCTCACCGGCGAGGGCGCCCGCGGGGCGTTCGGCTGGCGGGTATCCGGTACGGGTCGACGCGCAGAAGATCTGCGTACCCCCACCGGCCCGCTCTTCAACAGCGGCAACCGCACCGGCTACCTCGAGGCAGCCGGCGGCTACCACGGAACGACCCGCGACGTGGAGCTCACGGTCTCCAGCCGCGACGAAACCATCCGCATTGCCGACGACCCGGTGAGTTCACCCGACTACACCGGGCGCCAGCGCATTCGCACCGAGCGGTTCACCCTCGAGAGCAACGCGCGCCGCGGTGAGCACCGCCTGCACCTGCAGGCCGGCTACGAGAGCAATCGCCGGAGCGAGTTCGAGGATGCCACCACACGTGACGTGACGCTGGGGCTCCACTCACGCACGGCGATCGCGTTCGCCAACTGGCATCACGCCCCGTGGCGAGGGATCACGGGGGTGGTGGGCACGCAGGTGCAGCACACGGATTTCCGGACCTTCGGCGAGGAAACGCTCATCCCCGACAATACGGCGCGGGCCGTTGGCGTGTATGCGTTGCAGCAGAAGACGGTGGGCGACTGGTCGCTCTCGGGCGGAGCCCGCTACGACTGGCGCACGCTCGACACCCCCGGCAACGACGTGCTGCAGCTGGGGGCCACCTCGCGCCGGTTCGATGCGCTCACGGGCACGGCCGGCGTGGTGTACAAGGCCGCCGCGCCGGTGTCGGTGGCGTTCAACGTGGCGCGCGGGTTCCGGGCGCCGAGCGCCAGTGATCTCTTCGCGAACGGGTTTCACGAGGGCACCCGCGCGTTCGAGATCGGCCGCGCCGACCTGCGCGTGGAGACGAGTCTCAACACCGACCTCGGGGTGCGGCTGCGCACCGCGCGCGTGTTCGGCGAAGTGACCGGCTACGTGAACCAGATCCGCAATTACATCTTCCTCGCACCGGTGGGGGTACCGGGGCGCGCACTCGACTCACTGGAAGTGCGTCAGGGCAACGCCCGTCTCGTGGGGTTGGAGGCCGCCTTCACGGCGCCGCTCGTGGGCGGCCTCAGCGCCAACGTGACCGGCGACATGGTGCATGCCACCAACACCGCCGACCGGACCGCGTTGCCCTTCGTGCCCCCTCTGCGCACCACCGGCACGCTGCGGTGGGAGGAGGGCGGTGGCCCGGGCCGGTCGCTGGCGATCACGGGTGAGTGGAACGCCCGCCAGACGCGCGTGTTTCGCGATGACTTCGCACCGCCCGCGTGGGGAGCGCTGCACCTGAGCGCCGGCTTCAGCCGCCTCACCAGCCGTGGTCTCGTGCATGTGGACGTGGCGTTGCGCAATGCCACCAATGCGCGCTACCGCGACTTCATGTCGCGCTACAAGGAGTTCGCCAACGCCGCTGGGCGGGCGCTGGTGCTGCGGGTGAGCACGGACCTGTAGCGAAACCCAGTTTTCCGTCCGGCACGTAGAATGGAGGCATGAGCCATCCATTCTTTCGGGGCGTCGCGTGTGGCATGACCGCGGCCCTCCTGCTGCTGCCGGTCGCGGGACGCGCCCAGTCCATCCCGGCCTGGGCGCCCACCCTCGACTCCGTCGTGACCGCGGCACTGGCCACCTCACGGGCGCCGGGGGCTACGGTCGCCGTGGTGCACAACGGGCGGCTGGTGTACACCAAGGGCTACGGCCTCGCCAATGTCGAAACCCGCCTCCCCATGGAGGCCGGCATGCTCCTCCGCGTGGGGTCGGTGACCAAGATGTTCACCGGCGCCCTGCTCGCCTCGCTCGCCGAGAAGGGGCAACTCGACATGCAGCAGCCCATCGGCACGTATGTGACGTCGCTCGCCGGCAAGCGCGTGGGCACCGTGACCACGCACCAGCTCATGACGCACAGCGCCGGCTGGATCGACAACGCCGTGGCGTACGGGCGCATGGGTGAGGGCGCCCTGGGCGAGGTGATGCGGGAGGTGGGGGACACCCTCTTCTTCACCGACGCGGGACGCACCTTCAGCTACTCCAATCCGAGCATCAGCATGGCCGGATATGTGGCCGAGGTGGCGGGCAAGCAGCGATACGCCTCGCTCGTGGAGTCGCTCGTGATGCGCCCCACCGGCATGAGCCGCAGCACCTTCAAGCCGCTCGAGGCCCTCACCTGGCCCATTGCCATGGGGCATCTGGTGGCCGGCGCCAACAACCCGCCCACCATCGTGCGGCCGTTCACGGAGAATACGGCGCAGTGGGCCTCCGGCTTTCTCCTCTCGAGTGCGCCCGAGCTGGCGCGCTTTGCCATGGCCGTCATGAATGACGGGGAACTCGACGGCGCGCGCGTGTTTCCTCAGGGGGTGATCCGGCGCCTCACCACCGGCTACGTGCCACACCCCGGAGGCAGCGGGCTCGATTCGGCCATGTACGCGTATGGTCTGGTCGTTGGCCGCACGGCGCTCTTTGGCCGCCCGGAGCGGGTGTGGACGCACGGCGGATCGATCAACGGCTACAACGCCGATGTGTACATGCTCCCCGATCGCAAGACCGCCGTCGTGACGCTGGTGAACGGCCCGGGCAGTGGGATTGCCGGCATTCGCCTCAAGGCGCTCGAGTTGGCGCTGGGCACTGCACCGCAGGGGCGCCCGGTCACCGCCACGCGTGAACTCACCGCCGCCGAACGCGCACAACTCGTGGGGCGCTACGCCATGGGACGCAGGGTGGTGGAGGTGAGGGAGGCCGAGGGTGGGCTGGTTCTCGTGCAGGACGGGATGTCCGTGCCCCTGTTGCGCGGTGGTGACAACGAAATCGTAGGACGCGCCCCGGCAACGGTGCGCATGCACACCCGCGTGGAGAACGGGAGGGTGACGTACCTGTACAGCGGTTCGCGGGCACTGGCGCGGCAACCGTGAGTCGGTACGGCTGCGCGGTGGCCCAGGCATGATCGACCCGTCGCTCTCCACGCCGTTCCTCGTGGCGTCGGCCGTTCCCGTCGACGCCGCGCATCGTTCGGGCACGCTCGACGCCGCACGGGCCCTGCTGGCGTCGCAGCCCGCGCTTGCGGAACACAGTGTGTACGCCGCTGCCGTTACGGGCAACGCTGCCGCCGTACGGCAGTGGCTGCAACAAAATGCCACACTCGCCACCACCAGCGGCGGCCCACACCACTGGGATCCCCTCACGTGGTGCTGCTTCTCGCGCTGGCTGCGTGACGACCCGTCGCGGCATGCCGAGTTCGTGGAGGTGGCCCGGGTGCTGCTCGAGGCCGGGGCGCCGGCGAACACCGGATTCGTCGACCACACACACGGCGAAACGCCGCAGCGGGAGAGTGCGCTGTATGGGGCGGCCGGTGTGGCCTTCTGTGCTCCACTGACGGCGCTGCTGCTGGCGCACGGCGCCGACCCGAACGACGAGGAGGTGCCGTATCATGCGGCCGAGGAGTACGCGCACGAGGTCGTGGCCGCGCTGCTGGCGGCGCCGGTGCCGCTCACGCGCGACAGCCTGGCCACCATGCTGCTGCGCGCCGCGGACTGGCACGATGACACCGGCGTGAGGCTTCTGCTGCAGCACGGCGTGCACCCCGATCATCCTGGCCGCTGGCCCCACTCGCCGTTTCTGCAGGCGGTGCGGCGCGACAACGAGGCGCGCATTGTGGAGCGGATGCTGGATGCGGGCGCCGACCCACTCCGCCGCTTCGGAGACGCGAACGCACTGGAGACGGCAGCGTGGCATGGGCGCACCGACCTCCTGCAGCGGTTCGCCGAGCGGGGCGTGCCGCTCCCCGACGACGGGCTCGCGGCCGTGGCGGTGGATGCCACTCTGGGTGACCTCCACGCGGTGCGGGCCCGGCTGTCCCGTGACGCCATGGTGCGCGAGGCCTTTCTGGCGCGCGCCGCAGCCTTCGCCTGCCGTGCCGCCGGCAACGGCATGCTCGCGCCGCTGGGCGTGCTGCTGCAGCTGCTCCCCACGGTGGACGTACGTTGGGGAGAGGGCGACGGCTACTGGGACATTGCGCCCCACAGTACGCCGCTGCACGTGGCGGCGTGGCGCGCGCAGCACGCGGTGGTGCAGCAGCTCATCGAAGCGGGCGCCGATGTGCACGCGTGCGACGGCCGGGGGCGCACCCCATTGCAGCGGGCCGTGGCGGCCTGCGTGGCCTCATTCTGGATGAACCGTCGGCAGCCCACGTCGGTGCGGGCGCTGCTGGAGGCGGGGGCAAGTGCCGAGGGTATTGCGCTTCCGACTGGCTACGACGCGATCGATGCGCTCTTCGAGCGGGGAGGCATGGGGTAAGGGAGGCGCGGAGGAGCATCACGGCTGTTCTCCGTGTCTCTCCGCCTCCGTGTCTCTCCGTCTCCGTGCCTCCGCCCCTCCGTGCCTCACACACCCTCACCCCGGATGCATGTACGCCGAGAACAGCTGCACCATATCGGGGGGAATACGGATAATGCGCCCGGTTTCGCGCGAGAGCAGCGTCCAGATGGAGCGTCCGCGGCAGAGCACGTGGTCGTCGGAGGTACGCACGATCTCGGTGAGACGCTCGAAGCGTCGGGAATCGACGGTACCAATCCAGGTGCGTGCCACGATGGAGTCGCCAAGGAGCGCCTCCCGCCGGTAGTCGATCTCGTGCCGTGTGGCCACCCACCCGTAGGCGTCCTTCATCGCCTGGGGGGCGCTCACGTTCCAGTGTTCGAGCGCGACATCGAAGATCCACTGCAGGTAGACCACGTTGTTCACGTGGTCGTTGTCGTCGATATCCTGCGGGCGGACGTCGATGGGGATCTCGAAGACCTGCAGGCCGTGCTTGGCGAATGACATGAAGAAAAGCGGAGGGAGACGCGACGCGGGCCTTGAGCAACCCGTGTCCATGACGGAATTTAGCGCATGCGATTCTCCTCGGGACGCGCCCTGCGCGATCAGCCGGCCCATGCCGTGACCTTCTTCGGCATGTCGGGCGTCGGCAAAACCACGCTGGCCGGGCTGCTGCAGAAGCACGACTGGTTCCAGTACTCGGTCGACTACCGCATCGGGACGCGGTACATGGGCGAGCACATCGTGGACAACTTCAAGCGCGAGGCGATGAAGGTGCCGTTCCTGCGCCAGCTGCTGCGCTCCGACTCCATCTACATCCGTTCGAACATTTCCTTCGAGAATCTGAGCCCGCTGTCCACGTACCTGGGCAAGCCCGGCAACGAAGCGCAGGGGGGAATTCCCTTTGCCGAGTACAAGCGCCGACAGGCGCAGCACCGGCAGGCGGAGATCCGGGCGCTGCTCGACGTACCGGAGTTCATCGAGCGCGCCACCGACATTTACGGCTATGCGCACTTCGTGTGCGATTCCGGAGGGAGTCTCTGCGAAGTGGTGGATCCCTTTGACGAGCATGATGCGGTGCTGCAGTGCCTGAGCGCGCACACCATGCTGGTCTACATTCGCGGCACGGCCAGCCACACGCGCATGCTGGTGGATCGGTTCCAAAAGCACCCCAAGCCCATGTACTACAATCCGTCGTTCCTCGATGCCAAGTGGGCGGAGTACAAGGTGGTGCGTGGCATCGACGCCGATGATCAGGTGGACCCCGACGACTTCGCCGTGTGGGGATTCGAGCAGCTGCTCGCCCACCGCATTCCGCTCTATGAGGCCATCGCGGAGCGGTATGGGTACGTGATCGACATGGAGGCGGTGCCGGGCGTGAAGACCGAGGACGACCTGCTGGCGTTGCTGGCGCGCACCATCGACACCAGCGTGGGTGGCACGGCCGGCCGTCGCGAGGAGCGCGCATGAGCGGCGCCGTCACGAGCAGTCCGTCGCGGCTGCGATCGATCATCGGCGGCAGCATCGGCAACCTGGTGGAGTGGTACGACTGGTACGCCTACTCGGCGTTCTCCCTCTATTTCGCGAAGAGCTTCTTCCCACCGGCCAGTCAGACGGCGCAACTGCTCAACACGGCGGCGGTGTTTGCCGTGGGCTTCTTCATGCGCCCCATTGGCGGGTGGCTCATGGGGCGCTACGCCGACCGGCATGGCCGGCGCGCGGCGCTGACGTTCAGCGTCATCCTCATGTGCGCGGGGTCGCTGCTCATTGCTGTCACGCCCAGCTATGCCAGCATTGGTCTGGCAGCCCCGGCACTGCTGCTCCTCGCGCGGCTGCTGCAGGGGCTGAGCGTGGGCGGCGAGTACGGCGCCAGCGCCACCTACCTGAGCGAAATGGCCGGCCAGCGGCACCGCGGTTTCTGGTCGAGCTTCCAGTACGTGACGCTCATTGGGGGCCAGCTCATTGCGCTGGCGGTGCTGTTGATCATCCAGCGCTACCTCGACAAGCCGGCCATCGAAGCGTGGGGCTGGCGCATTCCGTTCGTGATCGGCGCGCTGTGCGCCGTGGTGGCCATCTGGCTGCGCCGCAGCATGGAGGAAACCTCCGACTTCGAGAAGGACCGCGCGTCGCGCCCGCAGGCCAGCGCCGCCGCCACGATTCGCGGGCTCATGGAGCACCCGCGCGCGGTGCTCACGGTCGTGGGGCTCACGGCCGGTGGCACGGTGGCGTTCTATACCTTCACGACCTACGCCCAGAAGTTCCTGGTGAATACGGTGGGCTTTACGGCGCAGCAGGCCACCTTCATCAACGCGGTGACGCTGCTCGTGTATCTCTGCCTCCAGCCCATCGTGGGTGCCATTTCCGATGTGGTGGGCCGGCGTCCCGTGCTCACCGCCTTCGGCATCGCGGGCTCACTGGGCACCATCCCGCTCTTCCGCGCTCTCGAGAGCACGCAGAGCGTGAGCGGTGCCATCTGGCTGCTGCTGGCCGCGCTGACTGCGGTGAGCGGGTACACGGCCATCAACGCCGTGGTGAAGGCCGAGCTCTTCCCCACCAGCATCCGCGCCCTCGGCGTGGGCTTTCCGTATGCCGTCACCGTGGCGCTCTTTGGCGGTACGGCCGAGTACATCGCGCTCTACTTCAAGAACATCGGGCGCGAGAGCTGGTTCTACTACTACGTGACCGGCTGCATCGTGTGCTCACTGCTGGTGTACGCGACGATGCGGGAATCGTCGAAGCTGGGCCACATGAGCGAGTGAACTTCGGAGCGTCGCGCGGGCGCTGGGGGAAACGGCGTCATGCCTGAAAGCGTCACGTCTGACCGCGTCATGATGACGACCGAACCGGTAACAGCGGGCCCCCCCGGTCGCAGTCTCCGCTGCCGCAGTTACCGGTCCGGCCGTCTTCCATGACCCATGACGCCGTTTCCCATGACGCTTTCTCCCGCCGTCACCCGCCGCCGCTACGGCCTCCACACCGCGTCGCTCGACGCATTCCCGGCCCGGTCCACCGCGTTCACGACGATGCCGTCCACGCCAGCGGCGGGCACCTCGACGGTTGACTGGGAAATGGCCACGAGTCGCTGACGCCATGCGCCGCTGGCGCGCCAGCGCACCAGGTACCACCAGCTGTCGGCGCTCCCCGAGGCAATCGACAGGGTGTGCGACGTGGTGCCGGCGTTGACGCGAACGGTTGGCGCCGCAGGGGGCGTGGCATCGAGCCAGCTGCTCGCGGGCGGAATGGCGCCGTTCGCGTACAGCCCGCCCGCCAGGGTGGTGGCAAAGCCGCCCAGATTGTTGCGCACGCTGCTGGCGTTGTAGAGAATGCTGCCGCTCGCGCCGCCGCTGGCGGGGGTTGCGGCACGCGTGAGCGCCACCTGCGAGGGGATTTCCGCCGCGTTGAACGGCGACACGCCGGTGCCAATGCGATACGAGGCGAGCCCCGGCCAGAGATGGCGGCGCATGCTGTTCTGCTGCGCCCACCAATCCAGCAGCGCAGGGAAGCTCTGCCCGCTGCTCGCGATGCTCCAGTACAGCTGCGGCGCGAAGTAGTCCACCCATCCGCTCTGCAGCCACCGGCGCGAGTCGGCATAGATGGTCGCGAACGCGTCGAGCCCCACGATGCCGGCGGGATTGCCGGGCCGCCAGATACCGAACGGGCTCACGCCCACGCGCGCCAGCGGCGAGACGGCGTGTGTCTCGCGGTAGAGCCGCTCCACGAAGCGGTTCACGTTGTCGCGGCGCCAGTCGCCCAGCGACAGCGTGCCCCCGCCCTGCGTGTAGCGCCGATAGGTGGCGCTGTCGGGGAAGCTCGTGCAGACGTCGGGGTACGGGTAGAAGAAGTCGTCGATATGCACCGCGTCCACGTCGTAGCGGCGCACCACATCGCGCACGACCGCGATGGCCTGGTCGTGCACGGCCTGCTCTCCCGGATCGAACCAGAGCTGCCCGCACCGCCGCACCACATCAGGACGGCGCACCGCGAAGTGCGTGGGCGCCAGCCGCGCCGTGTCGCTGAGGTTGCCGGCCCGGAACGGATTGAACCACGCGTGCAGTTCGAGCCCGCGCAGCCGCGCCTGCTGCACCGCAAAGGCAAGCGGGTCATAGCCCGGGTCGCCGCCCTGCGTGCCCGTGAGCACGCGTGACCAGGGCTCGAGCGTGGAGGGGTACAGCGCGTCGCCCGCGGCGCGTACCTGCAGAATGACGGCGTTGAGCCCCGTCTGCTGCGCCACATCGAGCAGCAGCCCCAGCTCCGCCTGCTGCTGGGCGGCGGTGAGCCCGCTGCGCGACGGCCAATCGATGTTGGCCACCGTGGCGATCCACATGCCCCGGAATTCCCGCGCAATGGGCGGCACCGTGAACGCGACCGGCGGCGGCGGCGGCGGCGGGGGTGGGGGCGGCGGTGCGCTGCCCCCGGCGGGGTCGGTGGTGGTCCCACCGCACGCGGCCGCACCAAGCATGGCCAGCGCCACGCCGGCGCGGCACGCGCGCCACCTCACTGCCCCTGCCCCAGCGAGAAGCCGGTCTGCCCGTCGAAGGTGTACAGATGCTCGGTCTTCACGAAGTCGAGCCCGGCATTCCCCACCCGCATGAGCAGCGAGAGCACCTGCGACCGCGTGGCCGTCTTGCCGGCCGGCGCCATGAAGCGGCACCGCCAGTGATCGGTGCAGAACGTCTCCGGCAAGCCGTCGGGGTACACCTTGACGCCGCGATTGGTGACCATGGTGAGCGCCAGCCCATCACCATCGAGGGCGGCCAGCTGCGGCCCCAGCACATCGGGGCGCCCCCGCCAGTGCAGGAACACGTCGATGCCGGTGAGCTCCTTGTGCGCCGGATGCAGCGTGGACACCCGCCCCGCCACGGCAATGGGCGAGCCGCCGGCGTACGCCACCGGCGTGAAGCGCTGCGGCACCCGGCCCAGCCGATCGATCACCGCCTGCGCAAAGGCGTCGGTCCCCACCTTCAGCTCCGACACCTTCTCGTGGTAGATGTCGCCGGTGTGCACGCCGTCTTCCAGCGTGGCCAGCCACGCGTTGTGGATCTTCTCGGCCACCTCCCCCTGGCCGATGTGCACCAGCATCATCACGGCAGCGAGCAGCAACCCGCTGGGGTTGGCGATCCCCTGTCCCGAGATGTCGGGCGCACTGCCGTGCACCGCCTCGAACATGGCGCAATGATCGCCGATGTTGGCCGACCCGCCGAGCCCCACCGAGCCGGTCACCTCGGCCACGATGTCGGAGATGATGTCCCCGTAGAGATTGAGCGTGACGATGACATCGAACGTCTCGGGGCGCGTGGCCAGCCGCGCCGCCCCGATGTCGATGATCATGTGATCGCTGGCGATGTCCGGGTACTCCTTCGCGATCTCGTTGAAGACCTGATGAAAGAGCCCGTCGGTGAGCTTCATGATGTTGTCCTTCGTCATGCACGTGACGCGCTTGCGGCCGTTCACGCGCGCATACTCGAAGGCGTAGCGCACGATCTTCTCGCAGCCGGGGCGCGACACGAGCTTGAGGCACTGGTACACCTCGTCGCTCTGCCGGTGTTCGATGCCCGCGTACAGGTCTTCCTCGTTCTCGCGCACGATGACCACGTCCACGCCGGGGTGCTTGGTGGCCACGTAGGGATCGTAGCTCACGCTGGGTCGCACGTTGGCGTACAGGCCAAGCGTCTTGCGCACCGTCACGTTGAGGCTCTTGAATCCTCCCCCTTGCGGCGTGGTGATGGGCGACTTGAGGAACACCTTGGTGCGCCGAAGGCTGTCCCAGCTGGCGGTCTCGATGCCGCTGGACTGGCCGCGCTTGTACACGGCCTCGCCGATCTCGATGGTCTCGGGGGCAATGCGGGCACCGGCCGCCTCCAGCACACGGAGGGTGGCGCGCATGATCTCGGGGCCGATCCCGTCGCCGTAGGCCACGGTAATGGGGACGTTCTGCATGGGTGGGGAGGTCGGTGGGAGGAGTGGGAAGTCCCGGAGGATGCCAAGCGGCGCGCCGTCGTGCCAGTCCCCGCGTGAGGTGGCCCCCTCTTGCCCAATGGGCGCGCGGTCCGCAACGTCGCCGCCATGCCCGACTCTCCGCATCCGACCGTCCCTGCCCCCCGCGTCCCGCCCCCGCGCGCCATTCGCATCGGCATCGATCTGGGTGGTACCAAGATCGAGGCGGTGGCCCTCGACCCCGCCGGCCACATCGTGGCGCGGGAGCGCGTGCCGACGCCCCGCAGCTACCCGGAAACGGTCCAGGCGCTGACTGACCTCGTGGGGGCACTCGAGCGCCCGCTTGGTGTGCAGGCCACGGTGGGCATAGGCATTCCCGGCGTCGTGGTCCCCGAGACGGGGCTCGTGAAGAACGCCAACTCCACCTGGCTCATTGGCCAGCCGCTGCAGCGCGACCTCGAAACGGCCCTCGCCCGCGCGGTCCGCATGGAGAACGACGCCAACTGCTTCGCCCTCTCGGAAGCCAGCGACGGCGCGGCTGCCGGGGCCCGCGTGGTGTTCGGGGTGATCATGGGCACCGGCTGCGGCGGCGGCATCGTGGTCAACGGCCAGCTGCTCACGGGGCGCAACCTCATTGCTGGCGAATGGGGGCACAACCCGCTGCCATGGCCGCAGCTGGACGAGATCCCCGGGCCACCCTGCTACTGCGGCAAGCGGGGGTGCATCGAGACGTGGATCTCCGGCCCGGCGGTCGCGGCCGACCACACGCGTGCGACCGGCGAGACGCTGACGGCACCGGAGATCATGGCGGCCGCATCGCGCGGGGAGCCCGGCGCCGTGGCCACACGCGCGCGCCTCGTGCACCGGGCGGCGCGCAGCCTTGCCACCGTCATCAACGTGCTCGACCCCGATGTCATCGTGCTGGGCGGTGGCCTCTCGAACACCGAGGGGTTGGCCACCGACCTCGAGCGTGCCGTGGCCCCGTGGGTCTTCTCCGACCGCGTGACCACCCAGGTGGTCGTGAACCGCCACGGCGATGCCAGCGGCGTGCGTGGCGCGGCGTGGCTGTGGGGGTGAGCTCGGGTTCACCAGACAGCGGCGGGCAAGGTAGTGCCCACCAGGAACCATCACCACGTGGCGACCAGGCACGAACTCACGATCGTGCGCCAGGCGGGGAGTGGGCGGATACTAGTGACTAGTGACTAGTGACTAGTGACTAGTAACTGCTTCTAACCCGCCGGCCGCGGCGAGATTCCCGCTGATAGGCCCACTTGGAATCGAACCAAGATCTTCGGCTCCAAAGGCCGAGGTAATAGCCGTTATACGATGGGCCACCGGACAACGCCGGAAAGTAATGCGACATGGCGAAACCGGGGAAGTGAGGATGCGAAACGGCGCCAGGGGCAACGTGCTGCCCCTGACGCCGTCGTGGTGACGCCATCGCTCCGGGCGCCGCCTGGCGGGCCTCAGAACTCGTAGCGCATGCCCAGCTGCATCTGGTACCGGTTCCCCGAGCGCACGGCGCGCCCGAAGTTCGGGTTCACCCGGTAGCGGTACTCACGCGACGCCTGATCGAAGCCGATCACGTTGAGCAGCGTCTGGTTGGCGCCCGGCACCACCCGTACCGCGCCCCAGTTGTGATTGATGAGCGCGGCGGCGTTGAACACGTCCAGGGTAAGCAGGGCGTTCTGCCCGCGAATGCTGGGCAGCTTCTGCGTGAGGCGTACATCCACCTGCGTCACGAACGGATTGCGGATGGTGTTGCGGTCGGCGATGCGTCCGATGTTGTCGCGCAGGTACGCCCCGCCGAGATTGGCCGGGTTGTTGTACACTAGGCGCAGCGAGTCGGCAAAGCCCTGACGCAGCCCCGGCGTAGCGGGGTTGAAGATGAACGCCAGATCGTTCTGGTTGCCGAACGAGCTGCCGGCGCCCACGTCGTCGCCGTTGATGTCCTGCGCCACCGTGGCGCTCCACGGCGAGCCCGACTGCCCGATGATGCGCGCGCTGAACTGGAAACCCGCGATCTCCGGCGTGGCTCCGTACAACACCAGCTTGTGGCGGAAGTCGGTGTTGCTGGCGCCCCAGCTGGGCACGCGCGGATCGCTCGGCACCGGCGTGAACACCGACGTGATGGCGATGCAGCAGTTGAACGAGCTGTTGTCGCGCGTTTCGTTCCACGTGAACGAGCCGCTGAGGGAGCCGTTGCGCGGCAGACGCAGCGCTCCGTCGATCACAAAGGCCTTCTGGTGCTGCGCGGCGTCGCTGCGCAGCTCGAGCACACGCTGGAACTGCGAGAAAGGGCGCGCCAGAACCGGGTTGCGGCCGCCGGTGGCGGTAATGCTGCTCGCCGGTACGAAGACGCTGCGGCCGGCCTCGTTGGCGAGGGTGAACTCCGGATTGGCCCGCAGGTTGAGGTCGAAGTAGCGGTACAGCTCGCTCGTGTGCGAATACTGGGCGGACGCGCCGAGTGTGAGGTTGCCGTTGAAGAGGCGACGCTGATAGGCCACGTCGCTCTTCCAGGTGCGCGGCACCTTGAAGTTGTCGGCAAACATGTTGATGTACGCCGGGCGCTGCGCGCTCCCCTGGGGGATGCCCGGCACGTTGGCGAACGATTGCCGGTACGACAGGAAGTCGGGGGTGGGCACCGCGGCACCGGTGAGCAGCACATCGGCGAGCTGTGTGCCGTCGTTCAGCATGTGGTTGATCTGCACCATGTAGTGCGGCTGGGCGGTGAAGTACCCGCTGCCGATACGGAACAGATTGGTGCCTGCCTCGCCGGGGGTCCACGTGAGCTGTGCGCGTGGCTGGATGGCAAAATCAGCCGGCGTCACGTCGGTGCGGCGACCGAACGCCTGCTCCACGGTGGGGTTGGCATTGGCGCCGGTGAGGAACGCCGACAGGTCGGCGCGCAGGCCGCCGGTGAGATTGAGGTTGGGACGCACGCGGTATTCGCCCTGCACGTAGGCACCGCCGTCGTACACCCACTGCCGCATGCGCGGTTCGAGGTTCTGCAACGGGACCAGACGTGCAAAGCTCGACGGCCGCCGCGCCTCGAGCGCCGCGAGATTGGGGAACTGGAAGAGTCCGTCCGTCTCGATGGAGACGAACATGGACAGGTTGTTGATCGAGTGGTCCGTACCCACCGTGAACGCCGACTTCTCACCGTCCCAGCGCAGCACATTCACGAGCTGGTACGACTCCTCGGTCTGCAGCTCAGGGCTGGTGCGCTGGCCCCCGAACTGGAGGATCTGGTTGGTGCCCGTGCCGCCGCTCGGCAGCGCCGACGACACGTTCACCCACGCGCGCGGCAGACGGGTGTTCGGTTCGTTCTCCAGCAATCGGTTGGTGTACGCCAGTCGGAAGTCGTTGGTGAGCGCCGTGCCGAAGTTGCTCTTCACGCTGCCCATGACCTGCAGTTCGTTCGACTTCTGGTTGCCGCGGCTTTCCAGTACCGACAGCTCGCGGTCGGGGATGGAGTTGCTGTAGAACCAGTTCGAGTACGTCGTGCGGAGCGTGGCGCGGTGCGCGTCGTTCAGCTGCCAGTCGAGACGCCCGAAGATGGTGTTGAGCGTGTTGCTGCGGTCGAACAGCCCCACCTGCCGGCCGGCGGGAAGGCCGTACTGCGCCGAGAGGATGTTGAGGAAGCGCGCCACCGAGTCGGGGGCCACCTGCAGTCGGGCCCAGTCGGCCGCGTTGTCCACCTGCAGCGTGCTGAACGGCTCGGCCACCTGCTGGCGGTCGTATGCCACGAAGTAGTGCAGCTTGTCCTTCCTGATGGCGCCGCCCATGGCCCCGCCGAACTGCCAGTTCTCGAAGTTGGTGTTGCGCTGTCCGAGGAAGTTGGTGTTCGTGGTGAAGGCCTGGTTGCGGTTGTACGCGAAGAGCGACCCCTTGGTCTCGTTGGTGCCGGCGCGCGTGGCCACGTTCACCGCGCCCGCGCCCTGCCGGCCCTGCGTCACGTCGTACACGTTGGTGACGACTTCGAACTCCCGCACCGCCTCCACCGAAATGGAGTACGGGCCGCGCCCGAACCCGGCTCCCCAGAGCGTGTTCTTGGCCTGCACGCCGTCCACGCGAATGTCGGTGCTCGTCACGCGGCCGCCGGCAATCGACGAACTCGACGTGATGATGCCGCCGGTACCCGCACGGCTCGTCGTGGGTGCAATGATGGCGAGGTCGGCGAACGAACGATCCTGGATGGGAAGCTGCTTGATCTCCTTCTCGCCCACCACGATGCTGCCCCCCACGCGCTCGGTGCGCTTGTTTTCGCGGTCGGCGCGCACGTCGATGGCGCTCAGCTCCTGTGCCGACTGATCGAGTGTGATGTCGAGCGGCACGCGATCGCCGAGATTGAGCATGAGCCCCGTGCGCCGCACCGGGCGGTAGCCGAGCTGGCGGATGGAAATGGTATAGGGACCGCCGATCGGCAGCTGGGGGAACACATAGCGCCCGCGGGCGTCGGTGGTACGCGACTGGGTGTTGCCGGTGGCCTCGTTGCGGGCAGTCACCGTTGCCCCTACCACCGGGGCCCCGGCGGCGGTGCGCACCTGGCCGGACACGAACCCTTCCGTGGCCTGGGCAGGGAGGCGCGCGGGGAAGCAGGCGAGCGGGAGGGGCGCGGAGGCCAGCAGCACGGCTGCCGCGACTTTGCGAAGACGATCGGGGATCATCCTGAGAGGTGTGGAGGGTAGACGAGCCGCCGGGGTTCCCGCACGGCCCCTTACCGTCACCGTGCTCCGTCACAAGCCGGTTACCCTGCCCCTCCGTATTGGCGACGGACGTGTCACAGTCCCGCTTGTCACTTGGTGGAATGACCGCCGGACGGTCGTCCGACGGCTGCCGGACAGGACCGTTCGGGTTCCGCTCTCTGCCCAATTCGCCTATCTTTCGAGGCTGTGGGTTCGGCGCGTTCCAGTACGTGGGAACGTGCAACGTCCCCCCGTTCCGCCCGTCGATTCCGTTCTGCCACCTTCACTCGCGCGAGCATCGCATGAGCGCCGCATCGGACGTCCCCTCCACGTCCAATCCCCGCGGATTCAAGATCCTCTCCGGCACGGCCAACCGGCCGCTGGCGGAAGAGGTGGCGCGCTCGCTGGGCGCGGAGCTGTGCAAGGTCACCTGCACGCGGTTTGCCGACGGCGAGGTGTTCGTGCGCATCGACGAGAACATCCGCGGCGCCGACGTCTTCGTGGTGCAGCCCACGAATCCGCCGGGTGAGAACATGCTGGAGCTGCTCCTGCTCATCGACGCTGCGCGACGGGCATCGGCGGCGCGCGTGACCTGCGTGCTCCCGTACACCGGCTATGCGCGACAGGATCGCAAGGACCAGCCGCGCGTGGCCATCGGCGCCAAGCTCATGGCCAACCTCATCGAGACGGCCGGTGCCGACCGCGTGCTGGGGCTCGACTTCCACGCGCACCAGCTGCAGGGCTTCTTCGACGTGCCGGTCGATCACCTCTACGCGGCCCCGGTCTTCACCAGCTACTTCCGCCGGAAGGAGCTCAAGGACCTCGTGGTGGTGGCCCCTGACGTGGGCTCGGCCAAGATGGCGCGCGGCTTCGCGAAGCGGCTCGACGCGACCTTCGCCATCATCGACAAGCGCCGTCCCAAGGCCAATGTGGCCGAGGTGATGAACGTGGTCGGTGAAGTCGAGGGGCGCGATTGCCTCATTCCCGACGACATGATCGACACGGCCGGCACCGTCTCCGAGGCGGCGCGGGCGCTCAAGAATCTCGGCGCCAACGACATCTACGTGTGCGCCACGCACGCGCTCTTCAGCGGCCCCGCCGTGGAGCGCCTGTCGAATGCGCCCATCAAGGAAGTCGTGGTGACCGACTCCATCAATCTCCCCCCCGAGCGCCGCTTCGACACGCTGCGCACGCTGTCCGTGGGGGATCTGCTCGCCAAGGCCATCCGCTTCACGCATGCGGACCAGTCGGTGAGTGTGCTGTTCGAGTAGGAGAAGGGCGAGTCTGGTCGGGGGCCACCAACGCGAGTGGTGAGCTCCGAGTGAACGTTTCCAGTCATCGGTGCAACTGACCACTGGAAACTTCCACTCACCACTCGAAACTCGCCCGAAGTGGCAGGTGGCAGGTGGCAGGTGGCAGGTGCAAGTGCAGGTGCAGGACCGCAGGACCGGCCGGGACGACCACTTCCGGTTACTCCCGAACCACTTTTTCAGAGGCAAGACGCATGGCCAACGCTACACTCACCGCGAACGTCCGCGCCGAGACCGGCAAGGGCGCCGCGCGCAAGATTCGCCAGGCGGGGGACATTCCCGCTGTGATCTACGGTCACAACCGTGAGCCGCAGTCGCTCGTGCTCAACGCGCGTGAAACCGAGAAGCTCGTGAAAAGCATCCCCGTGAGCAGCACGGTGATCGAGCTCTCCGTGAACGGCACGACGGCCCGCACGCTCATTCGCGAGATCCAGCGCCACCCGTTCAAGCGCACCATCCTCCACATCGACTTCCAGGAGCTGGTGGCGGGCGAGACGGTGACGGTGAAGTGCCCGATCGTGTACATCGGCACCCCCGAAGGCGTGCGCCTCGAGGGCGGCATCCTCGACCAGATCATGCACGAACTGCAGATCCAGGTGGATCCGTCGAACATCCCCAACCACATCGACGTCGACATCTCGGCGCTCAAGGTGGGCAAGTCGCTGCACGTCTCCGACCTCACGGTGCCCGCGGGCATCAAGATCGTCGACGACGGGACGAGCACGGTGTGCATCGTGCAGCAGCCGAAGCAGGCGGCCGCCGCGCCGGCCGACGGCGCGGCCGAGCCGGAGCTCATCCGCAAGCCGAAGCCCGACGACAAGTAAAGTCGTCCGGGTACAACAAACGGGGCGCGGCGTTCGCTCAGCATGGTCACTCCACGCTGGCGCATTCCGCGCCCCGCGCGTCTTCCCCTTCGCATGAAAGTCATCGTGGGCCTGGGCAATCCCGGGCGCGAATACGACGCCACGCGCCACAACGTGGGGTGGTGGCTGCTCGATCATCTCGCGCAGCGCTGGCATTTTGAACCGTTCCGCAAGGACGGCGATGCCGTGAGCACCACCGGGCTGGTGGGCGGCAAGAAGGTCAAGCTGGTCAAGCCGCAGACGTACATGAACAAAAGCGGCGAAGTGCTGCGCAGCTATCTCAAGCGCGAAGGATGGAGCGCCGCGCAGGACCTGCTGGTGCTCGTCGACGAAGTCGCGGTACCCGTGGGCGAATATCGCCTACGCGCGGCCGGCAGTCCGGGCGGGCACAATGGACTCAAGAGCGTGGAAGCGCATCTCAAGAGCGCCACCTACCCGCGCCTGCGCATCGGCATCAAGCCCATCGACGAGCGGCGCCAGATCGGCGATCTCGCCGACTTTGTGCTGCACCCCATGCCGCGCGACGAGCGCGCGCTGGTGGAGGCTCAGTACGAGCGCATGTGCACGGCCGTCGAACTCTGGATCGCCGACGGCACGGAGAAGGCCGTCAGCACCATGGGGCGCTGACGGCCGTTCCGCGGTGGCTAGCGAAGCCGCGGATTGGTGACCCGCGGCGCCTTCTGGCAGGTGGGCCACGCGAAGGCGCCGGCACCGCTGCGCCCCGGCGCGATCTGTTCGGCCGTGGCGCGCTCGCGCGTGATCTTCGCGTCGTCTTCGCTGGCGAGATAGGCCAGCATGGCCACCAGGGTCGCGTTGTGCTTGAGATCGTCCCACACCACCTTGTCGTACGTGTCGCGGTTGGTGTGCCAGGTGTAGCTCCCGTATTCCCAACTGGTGCCGCCCATGCCGAAGGCCGGCGCCCCGTGACAGGCAAAACTGGCGTCGTCGCTGCCGCCGCCAGACGGTGAACCCGGGATGCGCGGTGTCACCACGCTCGTGAATTCACTCGGCAGCCTCGCCATCCACTGCTGCAGATGCACGCCGGCATTGGGAAGCCCACCGGCACCGATGCTGAGAATGCGCCCCGTGCCGGCATCCTGATTGAAGAGTGCCTGCAGCCCCTCCACCACCTCGGGGTGATCCTCGGTGAAGGCGCGCGAGCCCACGAGACCATGTTCTTCGGCGGTCCAATGCCCCACGAGAATGGTGCGCTTGGGCTTGGGGTACACGACGGTCAGCAGGCGGAACGCTTCCAGCATGGTGAGTGACCCGGTGCCGTTGTCGGTGGCCCCGCTCCCGCCATCGAAGGAGTCGAAGTGGGCCGAGAGCAACACATACTCTTCGGGCTTCTCGGTGCCCTTGATGGTGCCGATGGTGTTGAAGATGGGCTGCTCACCCAGCAACTCCGCGTCGAGGTTGAGGCGGAGGCGCGGCGACTGGCTGTTTTCGGTGAGCCGGAAGACGAGCCCGTAGTCTTCGCACGACAGCGCCACCGCGGGCGCGACGGTATTGTAGCTCTCGAACACGTCAATCGTGCCCCAGGCATTCTTGGGGCGCGACGTGATCACGCCGGCCACACCGCCCTGCTCGAGGCGTACACCCAGACTGCCGGTCCCGAGGGCGTTGCTGTAGCCGGTACCGCGCACGTTCGTGCCGCCCCATTCACGCTGCACGTCGGCCCGCAAACTGTCCATGCGCGCCTTGCTGGCCGGAGTGGCGTTGGCGACCCAGCTGTCGGTGGGGCGGCAGGTGGGCTGTGGTGCCGACACGAGCACGAACTTGCCCTTGGCCTGCGGCAGCCAGCGCGCGAATTCCGTGCTGTCGGCAAAGCGCGGCAGGATGACCGTGGAGGCGGTCACGTCCTTCGACTTCGTGCCGGGGCTCCACGCCAGCATCGTGCCTTCCAGTGTGCGCACCCGCGGTGACACGAGATCGATGTGCGAGTGGCCGCGGCGCCACCCGCGCCAGGTGCCGATGCGCTCGTTGCGCCCCGTTGCCCCCCACTGCTGGTAGAGCGACACGAGCCAGTCGTTGGCGGCCTTCTGCCGGGCCGTGCCCGTGAGCCGCGGACCAAGGGAATCGAGCAGCACCTGCCCCAGTCGCTGCACCTGCGAGCTGTCCATCCCCAGGCGCCAGAGACGCTCGAGCGTAGGCTCCGGCGTGGGGAAGCTGGCCGGCGTCTGCGCCGAGAGGGGTAGCGGTGCCGCGGCCAGCAGGAGGGCGGCCCCGCTTCGGAGCCAGGGAGCAGCGGGACGTGTCACGAGGGAGGAATTCATCAGCGTGGGTTGTGAAGGGGCGGAACGGCCCCGCACTTTAGTGCATGCGCCGTCCCCCTAATCTGCTGACTGGCCGCGGTCGCGGCGCCTCCCGGCGTCGTGTGGCGGCCCTGCTGTCACTTGCTGTGCTTGGCGGCTGCGATGGCGGGAAGGCCTCACGCGATGGCGCCCTGCCCGCGGCCGATCCCCTCCTCGCGATGCCGTCGCCCGCTCCCCCCGGCAGCAACACCCCGCATCTGGCGCTCGACGCGAGCGGCCGCGTGCTGCTCTCATGGACGCAGCGGCTCCCCGATTCGTCGGTCGCCATTCAGATGGCCACGTGGAACGGCACCGCGTGGGACAGCACGCGCACCATATCCCAGGCGCGTGACTACTTCGTGAACTGGGCCGACTTTCCCGCCATCACGGCGCTGGGCAACGGGGACCTGGCGGCGCACTGGCTGGAGCGCGAGGCGGGGGGCAAATACACCTACGGGGTGCGCCTGGTACGCTCGAGTGACGAGGGGCGCAGTTGGAGCGCCCCCGTTACCCCGCACACCGACGGTCTCGCCGCCGAGCACGGGTTCGTCTCGTTGTGGAGCGAGGGGGCGAGCGACGTGGGGCTGGTGTGGCTCGACGGCCGCAAGAGCGCCATGGCCGACAGCGCGCGCGAGATGACCATTCGCACAGCCTCGGTGTCGATCACGGGGGCCATTGCGCGCGAGGCGCTCATCGATGCGCGCAGCTGCGACTGCTGTCAGACGGGTACTGCGGCCACCCGCACCGGTCGCGTGCTGGTGTACCGTGACCGCAGCGAGGCCGAGATTCGCGACATTGCCATCGTGCGCCAGACGGCCACCGGCTGGACGGCTCCGGTACGTGTGCACGCCGATGAATGGCACTATCCGGGGTGCCCCGTGAACGGCCCACAGGTCGCGGCCATGGGCGACACTGTGGTGGTGGCGTGGTACACGGCGGCGCACGACACGGCGCGCGTGCACATCGCCCGCTCCGTGGACGGGGGCGCCACCTTTGCCCCCCCGGTTCGCGTGGACGACGGCGACCCCATGGGCCGCGTGGATGTGGTGCTCGACGATGCCGCCAACCCGGTCGTGGTGTGGCTCGAGCAGCGTGGCCCCGACGTGGCCGACGTGCTCGCGCGCACGGTGCATGGCAACGCCCCCGGACCCGTGCGGGTCATATCCCGTACCTCGGGCGCGCGCCAGAGCGGTTTCCCGCGAATCATCCGGCACGGTGCCCACGTAGTGGCGGCGTGGACCAGCGTGAATCCACTGCAGGTCCACGTCGCTCGTTTTCCGCTCTCTCACACATCGACTCGATGATCTCGCTGACTTCGCGCCATCGCCTGGCCGTGGCGCTGACGCCACTGTGTTTCGCCGCCGCCACGGCCGGCGCTCAGGACGCCCCCAAAAAGCAGCCGGTGGACGCCGGCGTGAACAGCTCGCCGCTGCCGCTCAAGCACACGCCGCGCCCCACCACGGGAGCCATCACGTCGCAGGACCTGATGACGCGGCTGTACATCTTCGCCGATGATTCGCTCGGCGGCCGCGACGTGGGGACCGAGGGGCACTACAAGGCCACCGAGTATCTGGCGCGTGAGCTGAAGCGCCTCGGGCTGCGCCCGGCCGGCGACAGCGGCAGCTACTTCCAGACGCTGCCGCTCAAGTCACGCAAGGTGGATCGCATGTCCAGCTTCGTGGCCGGCGGCACCAACCTCACGCTCGGTCAGGCGTGGGGCTTCAGTGGTCCCGCCAACATCAGCATCGACGACGCCGAAGTGTTCTTTGCGGGTCCGCTGGCGGAAGAGGGGATGCCGGCGGTGACCCCCGAGCAGGCGAAAGGACGCGTGGTGGCCTACAGCATCACCAGCAACGGCGCGCTGCAGCGGGCCGTGGTGGGGCGCATCGAGGCGCCGGCCGGTGCGGCCGGCGTGCTGTTTCTCATGCCACAGCAGGCGCGCGGTGTGCTGAACTACGTGCTGCAAGGCGGCCTGTCGCCGGTCGACCCCACGCAGCCCGCCGACGCGCGGCTCTTCGTGACCGACTCGGCCACCATGCGCATTTTCGGTAGCGGCATGCAGCTGCTCGTGCCGGGCGCACTGGGGGCCAAGGTGAATGTGAAGGCGCTGGTGGAGATGCAATCCCCGCCCTTCCCGGCCCGCAACGTGGTGGCGATGCTCCCCGGCAGCGACCCCAAGCTCGCGTCGCAGTACGTGGCCATTGGCGCCCACAGCGACCACGTGGGTACCGCGCGGCGCGGCCTCGATCACGATTCGGTGTACGTGTTCAACCGCATCGTGCGCCCCGCCGGCGCCGAG
This sequence comes from Gemmatimonas sp., assembly GCF_027531815.1. Taxonomy (NCBI): domain Bacteria; kingdom Pseudomonadati; phylum Gemmatimonadota; class Gemmatimonadia; order Gemmatimonadales; family Gemmatimonadaceae; genus Gemmatimonas; species Gemmatimonas sp. The sequence continues at coordinate 399,493 of NZ_JAPZSK010000006.1, forward strand.
AACGACGACAAGATGGGGAACGCCGAACAGTTCGCGCAGATCAACGCCGAACTGGCGGAGCGACGCAAGAACAGCCCGGCGCGCAGCGATTCCATCTTCAATGGCGCCGACGACGACGGCTCGGGGTCGATGGCCGTGCTGGAGATGGCGGAATACTTCGCGACGCAGAAGGTGAAGCCCAAGCGCAGCCTGCTCTTCGTGTGGCACGCCGGCGAGGAAAAGGGGCTGTGGGGGTCGGCGCACTATACCGAACACCCCACCGTACCGCGCGACAGCATCGTGGCGCAGCTCAACATGGACATGGTGGGGCGCGGCAGTGCCACCGACCAGACCGGCATGAGCGCCGACGGCAAGGAGCTGCGCGGCGGTCCGGATTACCTGCAGCTGGTGGGGTCGCGTCGCCTGAGCACGGAGCTGGGCGATCTGGTGGAGCGCGTGAACACGAGCAAGAAGCACAACTTCTCGTTCGACTACGCCATGGACGCCAACGGGCACCCCATGAACATCTACTGCCGCAGCGACCACTACGAGTACGCCAAGTGGAACATCCCGGTGACCTTCTTCACCACCGGCGGACACTCGGCGTACCACCAGCTCACCGACGAGCCGCAGTACATCGATTACCCGCACATGCAGCGCGTGACGCGGCTGGTGGCGGATATTGCCGCCGAGGTGGGGAATCGGGCGAGCCGACCGCTGGTGGACGGGAAGAAGATGGACCCGCGGGGGAGCTGCAAGCAGTAAGCCGGGGGTGAGACTCGAGAGTTCAGTTGAAGAACTGAGAACCGAGAACTGAAACTACGAACTACAAACTCCTCGCCGACCGCGGGGAGTTTGTAGTTTTTGGTCTTGGTTGCCAGTCGTAAGTGCCAGCGCTTGACGCGTGTTCGTCACCGACTTCCTTCGAGCACTTTCCGTCGAAGCACTGCAATCATTCGCTGGAGTTGTCCGATCTCATCGATTAGCGAGAGCGCGTCCGCGGTGTTCAGCGCGCCGATTCGCATCGCGAAATCGAGGTGGCTTTCCGTTTCTGAAGCCGAACCTTGGGCGATTTCGAGGAAGTGGCCGAACTGCTTCGGCGTTCCCCTGGCGGCTCCTTCTGCGATGTTCGCCCCGATTGATTGCGCCGACCGCCGGAGCTGACTCCGCCAAGCGCCGTACGCACTGCCGGTCCCAGCTTCCGTGAGTTGGTGTACCCGGACGGCGAAATCCTGCGCGCGGTGCCAGATGTGAAGTTTTCGGTGGTCCTGCATCCTCCACCATAAACCGTCCCCGCCTGCCCCCCCGTACCATTTCCAACCGCGGTGGACCATTCGTACGCCCCCCGCTCCCCATTACCTTTCAAGGCTGCCCCCAAACTCAAGCCTCGAATCATGCTCCGTCTCGGAATCGTCGGTCTCCCCAACGTCGGCAAGTCCACGCTCTTCAATGCCCTCACGGCGGCGAAGGCGGAAGCCGCGAACTATCCGTTCTGCACCGTGGAGCCCAATGTGGGCATGGTGGAGGTCCCCGACCCGCGGCTCGACACGCTGGCGAAGATCGTGCAGCCCAAGCGCACGGTCCCGGCGGTCGTGCAGTTCGTGGACATCGCGGGGTTGGTGAAGGGCGCGTCGCAGGGTGAAGGCTTGGGGAACAAGTTCCTGCAGAACATCCGCGAGACCGACGCCATCGTGCATGTCATCCGCTGTTTTGCCGACGACGACGTGACGCACGTGATGGGGCAGCCCGATCCGGCACGCGACAAGGAAATCATCGAGCTCGAGCTCGCCCTCTCCGACCTGGCGCAGGTGGAGAAGCGGCTCGACAAGGCGCGTCGGGCGGCCAAGGCCAACGACAAGGAGGCGCTCGCCGAGTTGCCGGCGCTGGAGGCCGCCAACGCCGCGTTGGCGGAGGGCAAGCCGCTCTGGCGCGCCGGGCTGTCGGCCGACGACCTGGAGAAGCTGGCCGGCTTGCAGCTGCTCACCGCCAAGCCGGTGCTGTACGCCGCCAACGTGACCGACGCCGAGCTGTCGGGCGACGAGGGGGCGTACCTCATGGCGCTGCGGGCGGCGGTGGCCGCCGGCGGGGAGAACGCGCAGATCGTGCCCTTCTCGGCCAAGATCGAAAGCGAGCTGGCCGAGCTGGGCGCCGAGGAGCGCGCGGAATTCCTCGCCTCGCTTGGCATCGAAAGCGCGGGGCTCGACCGCCTCATTCAGGCCGGCTATGCGCTGCTGGGGCTCGACACGTACTTCACCGCCGGCGAGCAGGAAGTGCGCGCCTGGACGATCCACAAGGGCGATACGGCCCCCAAGGCGGCCGGCGTCATTCATACCGACTTCGAGAAGGGGTTCATTCGCGCCGAAACCGTGGCGTACGACGACTTCGTGACGCACGGCGGGTGGAAGGGCGCCAAGGAGAAGGGGGTGGCCCGCTCCGAAGGCAAGGAGTATGTGGTGCAGGACGGTGACGTCCTGCTGTTCCGCTTCAACGTCTGAGTCGCCACGCGTGCCCCGCCGCACCTTTTTTGCCGCTGCGGGGTAGCAGCGCGCCATGATGCGTGCGCGTTACCAACAGTTGGCACTGCTGGCGGCAGCTCTGGTCGTCGGCCCCACCGCCATGCCGGCGCAGCCCCTGGTTGCGGGGGCCGGCGCCCCGGCGTCGCCGTCGGCCAAGGGCGTCCCCGTTCCGTTCGCCGTGGGTGAGCGCCTCGATTACCAGGTAAAGTTCGGGTCGCTCAAGGTGGGGAACGGCAGCATGGAGGTGAAGGAGATCACCGAAGTCCGTGGCCGTCCGGTGTGGCACACCACGTTCACGATCAAGGGGGGCATTCCCCTGTATCGCGTGAACGATGTGTACGAGTCCTGGTTCGACGTGCAGACGCTCAACACGCTGCGCTATCACCAGGACGTGGACGAGGGGAGCTACGAGCGGAAGCGTCGGTACGAGATCTATCCGGAGCGCGGGATGATGCGCGAAGGCGACCGCGAGGAGGAGCCCACGGTGGCCAATCCCCTCGATGAAGGGTCATTCCTGTACTTCGTGCGCACCCTGCCGCTGGAGGTGGGCAAGAGCTACGAATTCCAGCGCTACTTCAAGGCGCAGGGGAACCCGGTGCGCATTCGCGTGCTGCGTGCGGAGACCGTCACCGTGCCCGCCGGCACCTTCAAGACGGTGGTGCTGCAGCCCACCTTCCAGACCAAAGGCATCTTCAGCCAGAACGGCCGGGCCGAGGTGTGGATCACCGACGACGACCGGCGCCTGATGGTGCAGATGAAGTCGAAGCTCAGCTTCGGCAGTCTCAACCTGTACCTCGAGCAGGTGCGGGGCGCGAAGTAGGACAGGAAGACTCGTCACTGTCGACTTTTACTACGGACTACAAACTCCTCGCCAACCGCGGCGAGTTTGTAGTTTCCAGTGAGAGTTCTCAGTGGACAGGTTCCGCTGCGTCCTACCCCCGACGCCTGCTCCCCCTTCCCCCCATGTGCGGCCGCTACGGCTTCGGCAACCCCGCCCGCCTCTCGTCGCTCCCGCTCGGCGTCGAGCTCCCCGCCCTCCAGGCGCGCTTCAATGTCGCGCCGTCACAGGCGGTGCCCATCGTGTTCCACGATGCGGCGGGGCGACACGCGACCATGGCGCGGTGGGGGCTGGTCCCGTTCTGGGCCGATGACCCGTCGATCGGCAACCGGCTGGCCAATGCTCGCGGCGACACCGTGGCGAGCAAGCCCAGCTTCCGGGGCGCCTTCAAGGCCCGGCGCGCGCTGCTGCCTGCCGACCGGTTCTACGAGTGGCAGGCGCTCCCCGGCCAGAAGGTCAAGCAGCCCTGGTGCATCCAGCTGGACCACGAGGCCCCCTTCTGCTTCGCCGGCCTCTGGGAGCGGTGGGTACCCAAGGGGGAGCCGGACGCCGACCCGCTGCTGAGCTGCTGTCTCATCACCACCGAGCCCAACGCGGTCATGGCGCCCATCCACGACCGCATGCCCGTCATCGTGCCCCCGCCCGCCTACGACCAGTGGCTCGACCCGGGCACCTCGGCGGCGGCGGCGCAGGCGCTGATCCGCCCCTACGAGGGGGCCATGCGCGCCTACCCGGTGAGCACCTACGTGAACGCCCCCAGGAACGAGGGGGCCGCTTGCTCCGCCCCCCTTGCCTGACTAGGCTTCAAGGCTCATCCGGAATCGTCCCCGTCAGGGGGTGGTTCCTTCGACCCTCCGCCCGCGGCTCGGCACTGCGGGTGGCACTCATGACCACAGGGAGGATTGCCGAGTGGCAAAGCTCAAGATCCGCCGTAACCCAACGCGGCGGTACGAGGCCGTGTACATCTTCGACAGTGCGCTCGAAGACACGACCATTGCAGAAAAGCTCGAGAAGCTGCAGGGGCTGCTCCATCTCGCCGAACCGGCGACGATCGAGCACTGGGGCCGCCGTCAGCTCGCGTACAAGATCGGCCGTCACGAGAACGGCTACTACGTGATCAGCAACTTCACCGCCGTGCCGGCCGTGCTCCCCGAGTTCGAGCGTGCGCTCAAGCTCGACGAGAGCGTGGTGCGCTACCTGGTGACGCTGTATGAGCACGAGCTTGGTGCGCCCAAGCTCTCCGACGAAGAGCTCGCCTCGCGCCGTCGCGCGGGTGATGACGACGACGACGACGAGGATTAACCCATGCGCCGCCAGAAGAAGCCCTGCCCGATCACTGAAGCGGGCATCCGCTATGTGGACTACAAGGACGACCGTCTCCTTGCCCGGTTCATCACCGACTACGGCAAGATCCTGCCGAGCCGCCTGAGCGGAGTGGACGCGCGCCATCAGCGTCAGCTCTCGAAGGCCGTGAAGAAGGCGCGTTTCCTCGCGCTGTTGCCGTACGTGAAGGGCCAGACGGCCTGAGCATGAACGGAGCGGTCGCGCCGGACCCCGCCGCGACTGCTCCCGCAGGAGCGGCTCCGCAGGAGCGCGGGTGGCGGTGGTTCGTGCTGGGCATGGTGCTCATGGTCGCCGTGACTGCCGCGCCGGCGTGGCCACCGGCCCTCGCCCTGCTGGCCGGAGCCGTGCGGTTGCTGTTGCCGGTAGAGCAGTTTGCCCTGCTGGTGCTGGTGGCCATTGCCGCCTGTGCGGTCGTGGGCTGGTGGGCCGGCGGTCGCCTCACGCTGGGATTGGTGTGGGCGGCGGCGGCGGCGTGGGTGGTGTGGCGCGTGCCATTGCCGCTCACCGGATACGGCGCGTTCCTGCGCGGTTGGGCCGTCACGGCCGGCGCCGCGTTCGGGCTCGTCTGCCTGGTCACCGCCTCCAAGCCGTTCCTGTCGCGGGCCCTCGCGGCCACGGCGCTGGCGGGGGTGGTCACCATCGGTGGGCTTTCCACCCGGGCGGCTGGTCGCGGCGCCTTCGACGGGGCGGCCATCATGCTGTCGCAGGAGTACCAGCAACGCCTGACGGCGTCGCTCGATCTCTGGCGGTCGCGCACCAGTTCGCCCTCGTGGCAGGCCTTCGCGGCACGGTTGCCGGAAGCGGCGGCGCGGGCCGATCGCATGGAGTCGCTGTTGCATCGGCTGGCAGACCCGCAGCCGGCGTCGGCGGCGGTGGGCGGGGTGAAGCTGGCTCCGCTGGTGCGTCTGGCCCCGGCGCTGCTGGGACTGGAAACCCTGTTGGCGTTGGCGTTGGGGTGGGCGGCATACCACCGGTTGGCCCGGGCGCGCATTGGCCCGCCGCTGGCGGCCTTGCGCCACCTGCGCTTCAACGACCAGTGGGTGTGGGGGTTGATTGTCGGCTTCACCGCGCTGCTGCTGCCAACCATGGCGGAGTGGCGCACGGCGGGCATCAATCTCGTGGCGTTTTTCGGGACGCTGTACGCCCTGCGGGGCGCCGGGGTCCTCACGTGGTACATCCCCGATCGGGCTGCAGTGTGGGCGCCGCTCGGGCTGCTGGTGCTGGTGCCGGTCCTCGGACCGGTGTGGGTGCTCGTCGCGCTGCTGACGGTCACCTTCGCGCTCGGTCTGGGTGACACCTGGCGTGATTTTCGGGCGGGCGCGGAAGCGCGCCGGCCCTGGTCATCCTAGGGGCGTCCCCGCCCTTCCTTCTTTCAGTTTTCCTTTACCGGTTCGACCCGGAGTTCCCATGGAAGTCATTCTCCGCAACGCCGTCGACAAGCTCGGACATCCTGGTGACATCGTCTCCGTGTCGCCGGGCTACGCCCGCAACTTCCTCCTGCCGCGCGGCCTGGCCTACGAGGCCACGGCGGGCAACCGCAAGCGCATCGCGGCCGAAAAGAGCCGTCTCGAGGCGCTCGAGAACGAGCGCAAGGCGGCGGCGCAGGCCGTGGCCGACAAGCTGGCCGAAGTGTCGGTGACCTTCGCCGCCCGCGTGGGCGAAGAGGGCAAGCTGTTCGGCTCGGTGACCACGTCGGACATCGCGCACCAGCTCGAGGCCCAGGGCTTCAAGATCGAGAAGCGCCAGATCGAGCTCAACGAGCCCATCAAGGCGCTCGGCATGTACAAGGTGCCGATCAAGCTGCACGCCGACGTGCACCCCGAGATCAAGGTGTGGGTCATCAAGCAGTAAGGCGTCCGCTTCCGCCCCCCGGGGCAGGTCGCGCGAACAGGGGGAGTCCGGCGTCCGGACTCCCCCTTGGTTTTGTGATCCTTCCGGCAGACTGGGCATCCACCCCCCTGTCCGGTTCGTTGTTTCTGAGCCAACCTTCGTCAGAATGGCGGGGTACCGGAGTTGCGTCTGGAACTCACGGCCCGCCACGATGCCCTTACCCGTATCAACATATGGCTGAACGACGCCCGAGCCCCGGAGAACCCATCGCCCGCCGCGCTGCTGCGCTGGCCAGCGACCTCAAGGCCACCGATATCGTGGTCCTCGATCTCCGCGGGGTGACGGACATGACGGACTTCTTTGTTATCGCCTCCGGGACCTCCGACACCCATGTGCGGGCGGTCGCGGAGCACATCCAGGCAGGGTTGAAGGAAGGTGGCGTGTCTACCACCATGACCGAAGGACTCACGCAGGGACGGTGGGCATTGCTCGATTATGCCGACTGCGTGATCCATGTCTTCCATCCCACCTTGCGGCAGTTCTACCAGCTCGAGCGGTTGTGGGGTGATGCCACCCCCCTCAAGCTGAACGCCGAAATCACGCAGGGAGCATAACACGCATGGCGCAGGCGACGCGGTGGACTCGACTCGGCAGGGCACTCTCGTTCGCGGCCGCCGCGCTCGCTGCCTCGGCGTCGCTCACGCCGGCGGACGCCCAGTTCTTCGGGCAGAACCAGGTCCAATATGACCGCATGGATTGGCGGGTCATCGAGACTGAGCACTTCCTGGTGCACTACTACCCGCAGATCGCCGACGTGGCCCCCGACGCCGCGCGCATGTCGGAGCGCGCCTACGCCCGGCTGTCGCGGCTCACGGCGCACCAGTTCCGCGAAAAGAAGCCCATCCTCATCTTCGGCTCGTCGGGCGACTTCGCACAGAGCAACGTCTTTGGCGACCTCGGCGAAGGCACCGGCGGTGTGACCGACCCGCTGCGCCAGCGCATGGCGCAGTTCTTCAGCGGCGACTGGGCCAGCTTCGAACACGTGCTCATTCACGAAATGGTGCACGTGTTCACCTTCGACATCTTTTCGCGCGGGCGCGCGGGGGCGGGGCTGCAGAACCTCGCCATGGTGAACCCGCCACTCTGGTACATGGAAGGGCTCGCGGAGTATCTCTCGATCGGCCCCAACCATCCGTGGACCGATGCGTGGGTGCGCGACGCGATCGTGAACAACACGCTCCCCACCATCGCCCAGATGACGGAGCGCCCCGACAAGTACTTCCCCTACCGCTACGGCCTCGCGCTCTGGCAGTACGTGGGCGCCCGCTGGGGCGACGAGGTCATTGGCGAGATCATGAACGCCACGCCCAGTCTCGGTATCGACCGGGCGTTCCGTCGGGAGATCGGCCTGTCGCTGGATGAACTCAGCGCCGACTGGAAGGCGGCGATGCAGGCCAAGTACCTCACGGCGGTCGCCAACCTCGACCGTCCGCGCAGCTTCGCCGAACCGCTGCTCACGCAGTCACGCACGGGCGGCTTCGCCAACACGTACGTGGCGCCGGCGCTCTCTCCCGACGGCAAGTACATCACGTACGTGGGCTACGGCAGTTTCCTGCGCGGCGAGGTGTTCCCGGAGCTCTACCTGGCCGACGTGGCCACCGGCAAGCGCCTCAAGCGGCTGGTCAAGACCACCACCAACCCCGACTACGAGCAGCTGCGCTTCATCTATTCGCAGCCGAGCTTTTCCCCCGACGGCAAGCTGCTGGCCTTCACCGGCCAGCGCGGCGGGCGTGATGTGCTGTACGTGCTCGATGTGGCACGTCGCAAGGTGGTCAAGGATTTCGACTTCGGCATGGACCAGGTGCTGAGCCCCAGCTTTTCTCCCGACGGGCGTCGCATCGTGTTCAGCGGCATGCGGCGGGGCACCAGCGATCTGTACATCGCCTCCATGGACACCCCGGGCTTTGTCCAGCTCATGAAGGACACCTACGGGGACCTGTCACCGTCCTGGTCACCCGACGGCAAGCAGATCGCGTTCATCACCGAGCGCGGCCCCGACACCGACATGGAGATCCTCAAGGTCGGGCCATGGCGCGTGGCGCTGTACGACTTCGACACGCAGAAGACCACGCTGCTTCCCAACCAGGGCGGGCGCAACATCAACCCGCAGTGGGCGCCCGACGGCAAGTCACTGGCGTTCATCTCCGATCGCACGGGGATCGCCAACATCTTCCTGTACGACCTCGCCGATCGCGAGCATTACCAGCTGACGAATGTCCTGGGGGCCGTGACCGCCACGGCCGAGCAGTCACCGGCGCTCACCTGGGCGCGCGGTGCCGATCTCATGGCGTTCGTGTATTACGAAAAGACCGACCACTCGATCTGGAAGATCGAAAACCCGCGCAAGCTCAGGAAGCAGCCGTATCGAGACCCGGTGGTGGTGGCACAGGCGCAGCGGGCGGCGCAACTGGGCGCCCGGCCGACCGTGCCGCTGGACCCCACGGCGCACCTGCGTCGCGCCACGGTGCAGGACACGTCGGCCGCGCGCCAGTCGTTTTATCGCCCCATCACGGGCGCCACGGCGCGCCAGTCGTCGGAGCTCCCCGCCACGCTGCTGGCCCGGCAGGCCGAGACGATCAGCGTGAAGGCGATGCTCGACAGCTTCGACTTCAATCTGCCTGATACCACACGCCTGTCGGACTCGCGCTACAAGGGGAAGCTCACCCCCGAGTACGTGGCGCAGCCCAGCATTGGCTTCCAGCAGGGCGGCTTTGGACAGGGCACCTTTGGCGGCACCACCATCGTGCTCAGCGACCTGCTGGGAAACCGGCGGCTGGCGCTGTCGGGGTCCATCAACGGACAGCTGAGTGATGCGCAGGTGTTCGTGGGGTACACGAGCCTGGGGCGCCGTCTGCAGTACACCACCGGTGTCATCCAGCAGCCGCTGTATCTCGTGTCGGGGTTCTTCGAAACGCCGCAGCAGGGCAGCCAGACGCAGTTCGTGCAGACGCAGGAGATTACGCGCCTGGTGGTCCGGCAGATGTTCGCGGCCGGGCTGTATCCGCTCAATCGGTTCACCCGCTTCGAACTGGGCGCGCGTTTCCAGAACGTGGACCAGCAGGTGTTCTCGTTCAACCGATTGGTGGACTACAACTTCGGGTTTGCCACCGGCTTCGAACGCGGGCCCACGCGCAACGTGGCATCGGCCAACACCGTGTCCCCGTATTTGGCGTGGGTCACCGACAACACCATGTTCGGTTTCACGGGGCCCATTTCCGGACGACGGGCGCGAATTGAAGTGGAACCGAGTGTGGGCACGTGGCGATGGACGGAGTACATGGCCGACGCCCGTTCGTACGTGCCCATCCTCTTCAATTACGTGACCTTCGCCACGCGCTTCACCACCAGCATGTCGGTGGGCCGTGACGAGGCGCGTTTCCCCAAGTGGATTGGGCGCCCCGATTTTGTGCGCGGCTACAACCGCGAGGATATCGGCACGGTGGGGTGCACCGGGCTCCCCAGCGACAACGGCAGCAGCTGCAGCAGCGCGGAGCTGATCGGCAGCCGCGTGGCCTTCGGCAACGCGGAGCTGCGCTTCCCCATCCTGCGCCGCTACGGCAACCGCACCAACCTGCTGGGCGGTCTCCCCCCGGTCGATGGCCTGTTCTTCTACGACGCCGGCGTGGCGTGGTCGCAGGGGCAGAGCGTGACATTCACGCGCGGTGACAGCTACAACGTGGACACCCAGCGTGCCCTGCTGCAGAGCTATGGCTTCGGCCTGCGCATGAACCTGTTCGGCATCGCCATCATCCGCTGGGATTGGGCGGTTCCGGTAAGCCGGCCGGGGGCGCGCGGCTTCGGGACCTGGTTCTTCGGCGCCTCGTACTGATTTCGCACCACCCGAGGCGCCGGGCGCAACCCCTCCCTTCCCTCCCCCGAGACGGGTACTTTTCGCCCGTGCGCACGCTCATCGCGTCGGCGCTCGTGCTCCTCGCGTGCGGCTGCGGTGACGGCTCGTCCCGCCCCTCTGGAGCCGACGCCACTCCCAGCATCCCCGGTGGTCCCGATCCCATTGTGCTGCGCGTGGCGCGCACCGGGGGCGTACTCACGGCTGCGCGCTATCCGGTGCTCGACCGTACCCTCTGGCGCTCTGCCGCCCGCTTGCCGGCGCTCGGGTCCATCGTCGGGTTCGGGGGGGACGACGGCTATCTGGCGGCCGTCGACACCAGCGGGGCCCCAGTCCGGGTTGACCTGCGGCTCGGTACGGTCAGCACGGTGCGCAGCGACACCGTCCGCGCCGTCTCGTCGGCCGACGGCGGTTCCATCTTCGGCCTGACGGCGAACGGCGAGATCGCCCGCTTCACCCCCAGCGGGAGCGACTGGCGCATGACCCCGCCACTCCCGGCGCAGGCGCTCCATGCCCAGGCCGACGGGTCGCTCATTGTTGCCGGCGCGCGCAACGACCGGGTGGTGGTGTGGCGCGTGCGCCCCCCGCAGCAAACCGTCTCCGACAGCATCTCCTTTGCCGTGGGAAGCACCGAAGCCGCCATCGCGCAGGCGCTGCAGCGCACCGCCGGTGGGGTGGGCGATCGGATCTTTGCCGGTGCCGGCGATCGGGTACTGGCCGTGCGGGCGCGTGATCTGGGGCAGGCGCTCGATGTGGACATGGGCGATCCGGTGCAGGCCATTGCGGCCACCCCCAGTGGTGACCGCCTGTTCGTGGCGCTGGCCGACGAGGCGGAGCTACGCGTGGTCGATCGCTTCGAGGAGGGCGTGACCGGAACCATCGCGCTCCCCGGCACCGTGCGGGCCTTGCGCATGGATCCGCTCGGGCGGGTGCTGCTGGCCCGCGGGAACGGTGACTCGGTGTTCGTGGTGAGCTTGGCCAGCGACGAAGTGATCGGCGTGGTGCGCACCGAGTGGCGCGGTGACCTGCCGCTGGTGCTCCCCGACGCGGCCATCGCCATCACGCGCGGCGCCGATGTGGTGTTCGCCCATCCGCGCTCGCTCAAGGACATGCAGGTGGTTGCCGGTGGCGCGCAGAGCTTCTGGCATACGTTGCGCTGGAACGGATTCCGTCCGCGAGCCGCCGGGCTCGATCAGCCGGTGCAGTTCCGTACGAGTGCGCCCCGCGATTCGGCCGACCTGCTCCCCGACAGCCTGCGCCCGCCGGCGGACAGTACGGCCGCGCCGGCCGACAGTGCGCCGCCGGTAGCGGCCGCCGCGCCGTTCACCGTGTCGTTTGCGGCCATTCTCGATGAGGCGCAGGCACGGGCGCTCGCCGCGCGCATCCGCGTGGACGGGCAGACGCCGCGCATCACCACGTCGGAACGTGAAGGCAAGACGCTGTATCGCGTCGTGCTCGGTCCGTTCTCCACGCGCGCCGATGCCGACCGCGTGGGCAAGGCATCAGGTCAGAGTTATTGGGTCTTCGAGGGCGTGCCATGACCGCACCCGGTTCGTTGATTGCCCCCTGGGAAGTGGAGGGGCGTCGTCAGGCGCCGCTGCTCGATGGGGTGTGCGCGGTGGTCATCGCGGCCACCGATCCGTCCATTGCCGTGAGCATGGCCGTGGGGATCGCCCGCTCGCAGGGGCAGCGCCGTCGCGTGGCCATCGCCGATCTGATCGGCGAGGCGCCGGCCATCGAATCGCAACTCGCCGGCGACGACCCGCACGGCATTGCCGACAGCTTTCTGTACGGGGTGTCGCTCAACAAGATCGCGCGCCCCATGCAGGGGACCGACAATGTGTTCCTCATGCCCAGTGGCACCGAAGCGGTGGATCACCACGAGGTGTACGCGCACGAACGGTGGCGTCGACTCGCCGCCGGCTTCCATCAGGTCGGCGCGCTGCTGGTGGTGGTGGCCCGTCCGCAGGTCGACGGATTCGCCGAGTTGTGCGGGCACATCGGGACGCTCATGCCGGTGGGTGAGGCCGTGTTTCCGGTTCCGCCTGGCATTCCGCTCATTACGCCGCCGGCGCCTTCACCGCCGCCGCTGGAGGGCGTGGCCACGCCCCCCAAGCGCGAAAGCAAGGCCCGCGCCCGCGAACAGGCGCAGCAGACGGTGGCAAGCCGCTCGCGGCTGCGCTGGGTGCTGCTCATCGTGCTGGCGGCCGTCGCGGTGGCGGTGGGGGCCCTGTGGCCGCAAATTGTCGAGCGGCTGCCGGCTCCCCTTACGGAGTTCTTTGCCACGGTGGTGCCACCAGCCGACAGCACCGCGGTCGTGGTACCGCCCACGCCCATGGACACGGTGCCGCCGGCCGACCGCCGCACCAGGGATTCCGCGGCGGTGGGGAGCGATTCCGTCCGCCGCGACAGCACCGCCGGCGAGGGGGCCGCCGCGGCGGCGCCGCGTGTGGTCAACCCCGTGGACTCGGCCAACGCGTCGCGCTTTGCGGTGTACTTTGCCACCGCGAACACGCGGGCCGGCGCCATGCCCGACCCCACGGTGCGTGCCCTCGAGGCCGTGGCCTTGTCGCCCGTCATGGAAGGCAATGAGCAGTGGTATCGCGTCACGGTGGGCGCCGCGTCGGCGCGCGCCGACGCAGAACGGCTCCTGGCGCGGCTGCGCGCCGACCAGGTGATTGGCTCGGGGAGCATTGTCTCGGTGCCCTTCGCCTTTCGCATCGAATCGAAAGTCACCGAATCGCTGGTGCCCACGCGCCTCGCCGTGCTGGCCACCCGGGGCATTATTGCCTACGCGCTCCGTCAGGCCGACGGGAGTGCCACCATCTACACCGGCGCGTTCGAGTCGCCCACGCAGGCGACCGCGCTTGCGGATTCCTTGCGCGTCGCCGGTGTCGCGCCTGTGCTGGTCTACCGAACGGGGAGAGGGTTCTAGTGCGTCTGACGAAGCTCGAGGTCCATGGCTTCAAGGCCTTTGCCGATCACCTGGAGTTCGTGTTCGAGAAAGGGGTGACGGCGATCGTCGGCCCCAACGGCTCCGGCAAGTCGAATGTCTCCGACGCGGTGCGGTGGGTGCTGGGCGAGCAACGGGCGCGCGCGATGCGTGGCGCCAAGATGGAAGACGTCATCTTCCACGGCTCCTCGGCGCGCAAGCCGGTGAACATGGCGGAAGTATCGCTGCACTTTGACAACACCGAAGGCGAGCTCCCCATTCCGTTCAAGGAAGTGGTGATCACGCGGCGTCTGCTGCGCAGTGGGGAGAGCGAGTACCTGCTCAACCGCGCGCCGTGCCGTTTGCGCGACATTCAGGATCTCGTGCGCGGGACCGGCCTGGGTGCCGATTCCGGGGTGGTGATCGAGAGCAAGATGATCGACGCGCTGCTCTCCGACCGCCCCGATGAACGGCGTGAGCTGTTCGAGGAAGCGGCGGGGGTGGGGCTCTATCGCGACCGCCGCCGCAGCGCGGAGCGCCGGCTGGAGGAGACCACCACCGACCTCGCGCGCCTCGACGACCTGATCAACGAAGTGCAGAGCCAGGTGCGTTCGCTCGCGCGGCAGCGCCGCCGCGCCGAACGCCACGCCGAGCTCACGTCGCGCCGCTTTGCTGTGGAGATCTCGCTGGCCGTGCGGGAGATGGCCGCGTGGAAGGACGAGCTGGAAGCGCTCGACGGGCGCCTTGAGGCGCTGCGTGGCGAACTGCCGGGAGCCGACGAGGCCATTGCCGCCGCCGAACTGCAGCGCGAGGAAGCCCACGCCGCGCGCGGGGCTGCTGAAGCGAGCCGCGTGGAGCTTGCGCGGCTGGCCGCGGAGCAGCGGGACAAGACGCAGCGCCTCGAGCGGGATCTGGCCGTGGCGGAAGAACGCCAGCGCAGCACGACCATGCGCAAGCAGCGGGCCGAGCAGGAGCGCGAGGAGAACGAGGCCTTCGGCCGCCGGCTGCGCGAGGATCGCGAGAAGGCGGCGACGGACCGCACCACCCTGGAGCAGGAGTTGCGCGATGCCGGCGAGGCCCTGCAGCTGCGTCTCGCGGCCGAGCAGCAGGCGCGCGAGTCGGTGCAGCGCGCCCGTGCGGCGCTCGACCAGCTCGAACGGCAGGTACGCGAGCACCGTGATCAGGCTCGGCGCATCGAACTCGATCGGGACGGCGCGGCGCGTGAGCAGGGGGAGACGCAGCAGCGCCGCGACGCGCTCGACCTGGAACGGCAGAATCTCGCCGACGCGCTCGATGCCATTGAACGGGAGCTGATCAACGCACGCGAGCAGGTGCAGCTGACGCAAGAGGCGGCGCAGGACGCCATGCACGAGCTGGAGGGGGCGCGTCTGACCGCCGCCACCGCGCGCACCGCCGACGCGGAATCGCGCGCCATGCTGGCCAACGCCGTGGAGCTGCGCACCAACCTCGAAGGCAAGAGGAACGCGCTGGCCGCCCTCGAGCGGGAGCGCGTGGGGTTGGCGCCATCGGCCGCCAAGCTGCTCAAGGAGCGCGAGCGTTTCGGCGACGGTGCCGTGCTGGGGCCGCTCACCGACTTCCTCACCGCCGACGGCGACACCGCGAGGCTGGTGGAGCGGTACCTTGGCGCCACCATGCACGCCATTGTCGTGCGGGATGCCCTTGCGGCCGCCGCCGTGCGCCAGTGGCATGCGCAGGCACAGCCCGGTCCCATCCTGCTGCTGCCGCTCGATGTGGTGGCGGAGATGGGGGCGCTCGAGGGCGCGCTGGCGGGGAGCGTCCAGTCGCAGGGGCCGGCCGCGCGCTGGGTGCAGGCGCTGCTGGGCAAGGTGCGCGCCCTCGACGGCGGCGATGCCTTCGTGGACGAGCGCGGCGCCGTGTACCTGCCGGGAACGGCCGGCGGTCCGGGACCGCTGCAACGTCGCGCGGAGCTTACGCGCCTGGAAAGCGACCTCGCTGCCGCCGACGCGCGCCGCGAGGAAGCGGCGCTCGCGGCCGAAGCGGCGCGTCTCGCCCTCACCGAAGCCGAGCGTACGCAACAGCTGGCCATGGAGAACAACAACCGGGCGCAGCAGGAGTCGCGGCGCGCGGTGGAAGTGCAGAACGAAGTGGAGCGGCGGCGCGAACGTGCCGAGCGCGAACTCGCGCAGTCCAGCGCGCTGGCCGAGCGGCTGGTGGCGCGTCTGGAGGAGCTCGAGTTGCGTACGCGGCAGCTGGCGCAGCAGGCCGAGGCGCTGCACGCGCGCGCCGGCGAAGCCGACACCGACATCACCACCGCCCGCGAAGAATTGAGCGTGGCCGAACGCGAGCAGGAGCAGGCGCGTGAAGGGCGTGCCACCTGGCAGGTGGCACAGGCGCAGGCCCAGGCGCGGCTCAGCGTGGCGGTCGATCGCGAGAAGCGCTTGCTGGAAGAAGACAGCACGGCGGCCGCGCGCATTGCGGCGCTGGCCAACGAGCTGTCCACACTGAGCGAGGCCGACCAGCACCTGGCGCAGCAGCTCGACGGCTGGCGCACGGAGCTCGAGACGGAGCAGAGGAACCTGGCCGACGCCGACGGGCGCCTGGGAGAGGCGGAGCGTGCGGTGGCGGCGGCCACGCACGCCAGCGATGCCTGCGAGAGCCTGCTGGACGAGGCGCGACGTCGGGCCACCGCCCTTGGCGAGCAGCTGCATGGTGCGCAGTTGCGCCACACGGAGCTGGCCGGTCGCCGGGAAAACATCAAGTCACGCCTCGAAACCGAGTGGCGCCGCTCGCTCGACGACCTGCTCACCGGCTTCGAGGAGCTGGAGCTGGCCACCGACGAACTGCGCACCGAGGCGGCCACGTTGCGCAACGCACTCGACGAGCTGGGCCCCGTGAATCCGCTGGCCATCGAGGAACACGAAGAGGAGCAGCGGCGCCTCGAGTTCCTCACGAGCCAGCGCAACGACCTGGTCGCGGCCAAGCAGTCGCTGCACCAGGCCATTCGCGAAATCGACAGCACGGCGCGCGAGCTCTTCCTGGCCACCTTCTCGCAGGTGCGCGAGAATTTCCGGCAGATCTTCCTGCGCATGTTCGGCGGTGGCGAGTGCGACCTGCGACTCGAGAACCCCGACGCGCCGCTCGACTGCGACATCGAGGTGCATGCGTCGCCGCGCGGCAAGAAGACGCAGCGCATTCATCTGCTCTCCAGCGGGGAGCGTGCGCTCGTGGCGCTGTCGCTGTTGTTCGGCATCTTCCTCACCAAGCCCAGCCCCTTCTGCCTCATGGACGAAGTGGACGCGCCGCTCGACGACCAGAACATCGGGCGCTTCGTGAAGATGCTGAACGACTTCAAGACGCGGACGCAGTTCATCGTCATCACGCACAATCCGCGCACCACGTCGGAAGCGGCCGACGCCGTGTACGGCGTGACGATGCAGGAGCCCGGCGTATCGAGCATCGTGAGTGTGCGGCTGCGCAACGGGCCGTCCATTGACGAGGACGGCACCGGCGCACCCGACGCGGCTGCCGACGGAGACGGTGAGGCCGACGTGGTACCCGAAGCGGAACCCTCGCCGGCGTGACCGGACTGGCGTGCATGCAACGACGGGGGGCGATCCTGCTGCGATGGCTGCTGGCGGGGCTCGCCCCCTCCGCGTTGGAGGCGCAGGCGGTGTTCGTGGATGGGCCCACCACGCAGCCGCTCCCTTCCATTACGCCCGCCCTGCAGGTGCGTGCCGTGGGGATGGGGCCGGGTCCCGTGCAGTACACCCTGCAGATCGCCACGGCGGCCGACTTTTCGGCACTCGTACTCGACAGCACGTTCACCGCCGCCGACACGGCGCTCACCGTGCAGGTCACGCGGCCGCTCCCCAGTGAAGCCACGGTGTACTGGCGCGTGCTCGCCCGTGGCGCGCAGGGCGCGCAGGGCGTGTCGGTGAGTTCCGGGGCCCGCGTGGTGCCACCATGGCTCACGCTCGTTTCTCCCAATTCGCCGGCCGGCAACGCCTTCGACATCCGGCGGCCGCTGTTCGTGTGGCGCAGTGCCCGCGTCACGCCCGCGGCGGGAACGTGGCGCTACGACCTGGAAGTGCTGGGGGCCGGCCGACCCGAGCTCGGAGTCATCAATCTGCGCGATACCACGTACCGGCCCGCCACCGACCTGCAGGCCAATACGTCGTATCGCTGGAACGTGCGCGCCTCGCTGGGTAACGGGGAGAGTGTGCGCGTAACCAGCGTAGGGTCGTTCGTGATCACCGACCCGCCGCTCCCCACCACGACGCTGCTCTACCAGAACTTCCCCAACCCGTTTCCCAGCCCGGCGGCCTTCGTCACCTGCTTCTGGTTCGACGTGGGACAACCCGGTGCGCGCGTGGCGCTCGATGTGCTCGACCTGCGCGGCAACCTGGTGAAGAACATCGTGCCCGGCAGCGATGGCGTGAGCCGGTTCGACGCAGGGCGCTACGGACGCGGTGCAGCCGGCTCGGCCAGCAACTGCGACAACCGATTCGTCTGGGACGGCACGGGCGCCGACGGCCGCACCGTGGCGCCCGGCGTGTACCTCGCGCGTTTTCGCGCGGACGGAGGGGCGCCCACGTTCCGGCGCATCGTGTTCCGCGGGCGCTGAGTCATGACCTCATGAAACTCACCACCATTGGGACCGGGACGGCGGCACCGCATGCGTCGCGTGTCGCCGCGGCGCATCTCGTGGAGGCCGGCGACGTACGGCTGCTGCTCGACTGCGGCAGCGGCGCCGTGCATCGCATGGCCAACCTGGGTGTCGAGTGGCGCCACATCACCCACGTGGCGCTCACGCATTTCCACGCCGATCATATCGCCGATCTGCCACTGCTCATCATGGGGTGGCGCTGGGGCCAGCTGCCCGCGCGCACGGCCCCGGTCACGATCTATGGCCCCGTCGGCACGGGCGCGCTGCTGGAGCGCATGGCGGCCGTGTACGGAGCCTGGCTGCTGGCTCCCGGCTTTCCGCTCACGGTCCGAGACATCGGTCCGGACGACATCGTGCGGCTCCCCGGCCACGTGACGCTGCAGCCCTGTGCGGTACCACACTCTGCGGAGAGCATGGCATATTCCGTGAGTGATGGAGCACGGCGACTCGTGTATACCGGCGACACCGGGGTGAGCGAGGCGTTGGGGCTGTGGGCGCAGGACTGCGACCTGCTGCTGGCCGAGTGCTCCCTGCCCGACACCATGGCCATCCGCGAACATCTCACGCCGCGGCAGGCCGGTGCGCTGGCAGCACAGGCCAGAGCCCGTCAATTGGTGCTCACGCATTTCTATCCGCCGGTCGAAGCCATCGACATTCTGGCCGAGGTCGCGGAGCAGTACGCGGGCCCGGTGGTGTGTGCCACCGACGGTTGGTCCGTCGACTTCTAGAGTCTTTCCCGAGGACGTGACATGCTGGTCGTGATGCAGCCCAACGCTTCTTCCGCCGATATCGATCGGGTCTGCGAAGAGATCACGCGTCAGGGCTTCAAGCCCCTTCCCTTGCCGGGCGAAGTGCGCACGGCGATCGGTCTCCTTGGTGACGACGCCAAGGTGGATTGGTCGTACATCGAGGGGCTGCCGGGTGTGTCGAGCGTCCTCATCGTGCAGAAGCCGTTCCGTCAGGCGTCGCGCGAGTGGAAGCCGGAGACCACCATCGTGGAGATCGCGCCGGGCGTGCGTTTCGGCGGTCCCGACGTGCCCGTGGTGGCCGGCCCCTGCTCGGTGGAGAGCGAGCAGCAGATTCTCGCGGCGGCGCGTCAGGTGAAGGCGGCCGGCGGGTCGGCGCTGCGCGGAGGCGCCTTCAAGCCGCGCTCGTCGCCGTATGCCTTTCAGGGGCTCGGCAAACAGGGGCTGGAACTGCTCGCGCTCGCGCGCGCCGAGACGGGGCTGGCCATCGTGACGGAAGCCATGGACGAACGTGGCGCCGACATGGTCGCCGAGTACGCCGACTGCATCCAGATTGGCGCGCGCAACATGCAGAACTACTCGCTGCTGCGGCATGTGGGCACGCTCAAGAAGCCGGTGCTGCTCAAGCGTGGCATGGCGGCCACCATCAACGATCTGCTACTCAGCGCCGAGTACATCCTGGCCGAGGGGAATCCCCACGTGATTCTCTGCGAGCGCGGCGTACGCACCTTCGACAGCGCGACGCGCAATCTGTTCGATCTCACGGCGGTGCCGGTGGTGCAGAAGCTGTCGCACCTGCCCATCGTGGCCGACCCCAGCCATGGCACCGGCCTGCGCGACAAGGTCACCCCCATGGCGCGTGCCGCCGTGGCAGCCGGCGCCGACGGCATTCTCGTGGAGATGCACCCTACCCCGGACAAGGCGCTGAGCGACGGGGCCCAGTCGCTGTACCCGGATCAGTTCACCGAACTCGTAAAGCAGCTGCGTACGATTGCGACGGCGATTGGGCGCTCCGTTACCGAGACCGCGTAAGGGCTGAGAAACCGCTCGTCGGAGCCACGGAGACACGGAGACACGGAGAGAGTAATGCCTTGGCAGTTCTCCGTGCCTCCGTGGCTCCGTTCACTCCGACGAGCTCTTCCCCCGCGGCACCTGCCGCATTGCACCGGGTACCACAGCACATGACGACACTGACAACCAGCGCCGCGGTGATCGCGCTCACGTTCGCGATGAGTGTTCCACTCGCCGCTCAGAACGGTGCCGAGACGGCGTACGACCGCATGGCCCGCGCATGGAGCAGCTTGAGGACGCTCGAGGCGACCTTCGATCAGAAGATCACCAACCCGCTGCTCGGCCGCTCCGTGACCTCCAAGGGCGTGTTCCTGCAGGAGCGCCCGGGCAAGGTGTCCATTACCTTCACGCAACCCGCCGGCGATCGCATTGTCGGCGACGGCAAGACGTTGTGGGTGTATCTGCCCAGCAGCGCGCCCGGGCAGGTGCTCAAGCTGCCGGGCGACGCCGACGGCGCGATTGTGGCCGATCTGCTGGGGCAGCTCCTCGAGACACCGAAACGCGCGTTCATCATTTCCGGTGGCGACGCGGTCACGATTGACGGCCGCGCCACGCGCCGCGTGCTACTGCTGCCGCGCAGCCCCGACGCCGCGCCGTTTCAGAAGGCCACGCTGTGGCTCGACGAACAGTACCCGCGTCCGGTGCGTGTGCAGGTCATCGACAGCCAGGGCGTCGATCGTACCATCACGCTCACGTCGTGGACCCCGGGCGCCACGCTGCCGCGCGACGCGTTCCGCTTTGCCGTACCGAAAGGGGTGAAGGTGGCCACGAAGCTGCCCATGTAACCGCGCGCTCAGGGCACGGTAGCGGCGCGCGGACGCTCGAGGTTGCTAAACACGTCGCGCGGTGAACGCGCGCTCTGGAGCAGCTGGGACGCCCGTTGCAGCGTGGCGTCGTCCTGCGTGCGACGCAGGAACTCCGCCTCACTGCCAAAGGCCACACGTGCCATTTCGTAGCCCAGCGAGCGGGCAATCCAGGGTCCTGCCGCGTCGAAGACGGCACGTGGCGGGGCCACGTGGCGGCGCACAAGGTCGTCGTACAATTCGTCGAGTTCGGCGCGGGTGACCATGTCGCCGGCCGACAGCATGGTGCGCTTGCGCTGCTGGGCCAGCTTGCTGAGGGCGTCGCGGTAGGCGCCGAGGTTCTTGCCCATCGTGCGCGCCAGCGCCTGCACCGGCTGCGGCGTGAGAGTGTCGCCCACGACGACATCCGGCGTGATGCCGCCCCCGCCGAACACGGTACGCCCCGCATCGGTGCGGAAGCGCGGCTTGATGGTATCGGGGAGGGTGACGTCGCCGGTGTCACTGGCGTCGAGTTCGTCGGCACGGCGTTCGGGGGGCTGATTGATGCTGCGCCCTACCGGTGTGTACCAGCGGGCAATCGTGAGGCGCAGCGCCCCGCCGTTGGAGAGGGGATACACATTCTGCGCGCTCCCCTTGCCGAAGCTGGTCACGCCCAGCACCACGGCGCGATCGTGATCCTGGAGCGCCCCGGCCACGATCTCCGAGGCACTCGCGCTGGCGCGATCGAGCAGCACGGCCAGTGGCAGCGTAGGCCACCGCTGCGGTTGCGAATCGGTGAACGTTTGCGGTGGTGTTCCGGCTCGCCCGCGCAGCTGCACGATGCTCTGCCCGCGGTCGAGAAACAGCTCCGCCACGGCCACGCCCTGCTCCAGCAGGCCCCCGGGGTTGCCGCGCAGGTCGAGCACCATCGACCGCGCCCCCATCTTCACCAGCGAGTCCACCGCGGCCGACAGCTCGGTGGCCGTGAAGGCATTGAAGACGTTCACATCCACGTACCCCACGCCGTTCGGCAGCAGCGCCACGCGCTGCACTGCGCGCAGGTGCACCTTGTCGCGCATGAGGGTGAACGACTGCCGCTGGCTCTCACGCTCCACGGTGAAGGTGACCGAGGTGCCCGAGGGCCCGCGCAACCGCTTGAACACTTCATCGCGATCGAGGTCCTTGGTGCTTTCCTTGCCAATGAGCACGATGCGATCGCCGGCCAGCACGCCAGCCCGCTCCGACGGTCCGCCCACCAGCGGCTCGATGACCACCGGCCAACCGTCGCGGATGTCCACCTGAATGCCGACGCCCGAGAAGGTCCCGTTCATCTGCTCGTTGAGCCGGCGCAGGCGCTCCTCGGGGAGGAACGAAGTGAACGGGTCATCGAGCTCGTTCAGCATCCCCGCCACCGACTTCGCGAAGATCGTGTCGGCGGGAATGGAGTCGACGTACTTCTGCGCCACGGCGGAGACAACCTGATCGAACAGCCGGGCCCCGCCCAGGGGGGCGCGCACCGGTTGCGCCGCCGCGGTGAGGTCACGGCCGGCCCACCAGCCGCCGACCGCCAGCAGGCCGCCAAAGCCCAGCGCGGCGACAAGAGCGCGCACGGGACGGCGCGGAGCGGGAGGAGCGTCGGGAAGCATGTCAGGCATGATCTCTCTACGGACTCAGAGCGCGCCAAGTGCCGCCGTGGCGGCCGAGGCAAAGCGGACCGGCCACTGGGCCACCAGCGCCTCGAGGCACCGCACCGTCACCACATCCACCGGGCGGTCGGCGTCGATGGCCATGACCGGCCCGATTTCCGGATGGGCCGCCTGCCAGTCGGCGGCAAGCGCGGCGTCGAAGGCCTCCCGCACCCGCTGGTGAAAGCTGGCATCCTCCTGCTCCATGCGATCGGCCGGCCCACGCACCTCGAGGCGCGCCTGCGCCACCTCGACAGGCACCGAGAGCAGCAGCGTGAGGTCGGGAGCCACCCCCTGCGTGGCCAGGGCGTTCACCGCGCGCAGCGACGATTCGGCGAGGCCCCGCCCGGCCCCCTGATACGCGTAGGTGCTGAGCAGGAAGCGATCGACCAGCACGACGGCCCCGCGCCCGAGGGCGGGAATCACCACATCGCGCACCAGCTGCGCGCGCGACGCGGCGAAGAGCAGCGCCTCGCTTTCCGGTGCCAGTTCACTGGCGGGGTCGAGCAACAGGGCGCGAATGGCATCGCCGGCCGCCGTGCCGCCGGGCTCCCGCACCGCCACCACATCGTGGCCCACGGCGCGCAGGGTGTCGGCAAGACGCGTCCACTGCGTGGTCTTGCCCACCCCCTCACCCCCCTCGAGCACCAGAAAAAGGCCGCGCGCGTGCTCGCCGGCCCCGTTGTCCGGCACCATCACCGGCTCAGCCAAGGATGATCTGGCTGGTGGCACCGGTGCGAATGCCGTCGGCGATCCATTGGTTCACGCGCAGCATGAGCTTGTCAAAGTTGTCCTGCGCCGAGATGGCCGCCTGGTACGCCGGATTCCCCTGTACCTGCTGGAGGAGCGCGTCGAGCTGCTGCTCCATCTCGCCGGTGGGCTCCTCGCCACGGTCGATCATGGACTGCGCGTCGGTGCGGATCTTTTCCATCTGCCGCAGGATCGTCGTGGCCTCGCGGTCGTTGTTGAGCGCTTCGCTCGAACGCTTGACGGCCTTGTATTCGTTGCTCTGGCCGATCGATCGGCCGAGGTCCTTCGCCTTGTCTTCAAGCATGGTGCCGGCCTCCCGGCCGTGTAGAGCTGCGTGAATGCGCCCCCGGAACCCGCGATGCTGCCACTACGCTGCCGGCGATTGCGCCAGCAGCACCCGGTCACGTCCTGCGAGATCCTGTGCCACCTGCACCTGCTCGTACCCCGCGGCAGCGGCCATGGCCGCCACCGGGGCGGCGCGGTTGGCGTCGAGTTCGAGCACCAGCCACCCGCCACCTTCGAGATGCGCACGTGCCCCGTGCACGAGCACCTCGTACCGCGCCAACCCGCCCTGCGCCGCGAAGAGGGCCACGGGGGGCTCCCAGTCGCGCACGGAGGCCGGCAGGGCCGCCGCCTCGTCGTACGCAATGTACGGGGGATTGGAGACAATCACACGGGCCTGGACGCCGCCGAGTGGCGCCAGATCCGCCCCGTGGCGGAGCTCCACCGGGGGGTGAGACGGCCGCAGGAGCCGTTCGGCGTTGGCCCGGGCCACGGCCAGCGCGTCGGCCGACAGGTCGGTGGCCAGGACCTGGTCGAAACGCCCCTCAGTGGCCAGGGCCAGCGCGATGGCACCGGAGCCGGTACCGATATCCACGGCCACCCCACCGGGCCGGCCAGCCGTGACGCGCAGCGCCGCCTCCACCACCAGCTCCGTCTCCGGTCGCGGAATGAGCACGCGTTGATCGACCTGCAGCACGAGGTCGCGGAAGGCGGCGTGCCCCACCGCATACGCGAGCGGTTCGCCGCGCAGTCGCCGGTGCAGCGCCTGCTCGATGGCATCGGCCTCTCCCGCACGCAGGGCGGGCTCCACGAGCATCCGGTGGGCGAGGCCGCCGGTGGACAGCTGCAGCACACCGGCCACGAGTACCCGCCCTTCGCGCGCCGCGTCGGCCCGCACCTCCGGCTCGAGCGCCGCGCACTCGCCGATGAGGGCGACCACGCGGTGGACCACCTCACGCAGCGTCACCCGGCGAGGCTCTCCTCGGCGTTGGCCAACTGGATGGCGTCGATGAACCCGCCAATGTCACCGTTCATCACCCCGTCGATGTCGTACAGCGTGACCCCCACCCGATGATCGGTCACGCGCCCCTGCGGGAAGTTGTAGGTGCGGATCTTGGCCGATCGGTCACCGGTGCTCACCTGCGACTTGCGCAGCCGTGAGCGTTCGGCTTCCTGCTCGGAGAGCCGCAGGTCGAGCAGGCGCGCCCGCAGGACTTCCATGCCCTTGGCCTTGTTCTGCAGCTGCGACTTCTGGTCCTGCTGCGACACCACGATCCCGGTGGGAATGTGCGTGATGCGCACCGCCGAATCGGTGGTGTTCACGCTCTGTCCACCGGGCCCCGATGACCGGAAGACATCGATGCGCAGGTCCTTGTCCTCGATGCGCACGTCGACCTCCTCCGCCTCGGGGAGCACCGCCACCGTAGCCGCCGACGTGTGAATGCGCCCCTGCGATTCGGTGGCCGGAACCCGCTGCACCCGGTGCACGCCGCTTTCCCAGCGCAGCATGCCGAAGGCCCCGTCCCCGATGACCTTGAACACCGCCTCCTTGACGCCGCCCATGGCCCCGTCGGAGTACGAAATGTGTTCGATGCGCCAGCCGCGCCGCTCGATGAACCGCGTGTAGAGACGCAGCAGGTCGCCGGCAAAGAGGGCGGCTTCGTCGCCGCCGGTACCGGCGCGGATTTCCACGATGGCGGGGCGGTCGTCGAGCGGGTCGCGGGGGATGAGCAACGGCAACAGCGCCTTCTGCAGCTCGTCCACCTCGGCATCGAGTCGCGCCACCTCCGCGCGGGCCTCGGCAGCGAACTCGGGGTCGTCGCCATTGGCCAGCTCGCGCGCCTCGGCCAGTTCCTGCTCGGCCTTGGTCAGGCGGGTCGCCTTTACCACCACCTCGGCGAGACGATGGTGCTCGCGCCCCAGCTCGGCCAGCCGCGGCGCGTCCCTGGTGGTCTCGGGATCGGCAAGCAGCTGCTCCACTTCGGTGGCGCGACGAAGCGCATCGACCATACGGTCGCGGAGGTGGCTCAGCATGCGAATTGAGATGGGACGAGTTGCGTGATATCAGTCACAGCGGCTGGTTGCCGTGCGTGGTTACGCTACTGTACGGAAGCCCCAAAGATACAACAGGCGAGGTGCAGGAATCATGGTCACTTTCAGAACGCCGCCGATGCGCTACACGCCGTCTACCATGAGCGTTTCGCTCGACCGGATCACCGACTTCCTGAGCACCGTGCCCCTGTTCCGGGAGCTCGACCGCGCTGCCGTTCGCGGATTCGCCGAGTACACCCGCGAACGCAAGTTCAGCAAGGGGGCCATGATCGTGGCCGAAGGCGACCCGGGCGATTCCCTCTTCGTGGTGCGCTCGGGAGAGGTCAAGGTCGTCCTGGCTGGGGAGGACGGACGCGACGTCATCCTGAACGTGCTCAATGTGGGCGACCATTTCGGCGAGCTGGCGCTCATTGACGGGCGGCCACGTTCCGCCCATGTGATCGCCACGCAGGCGAGCAGCCTGCTCATGCTGAGCCGGGCCGATTTCCGCCGGCAGGTGGAGCAGAGCCCGCAGGTGGCGTGGGGGCTCATGGTGGAGCTGTCGCGGCGACTGCGGCAGGCAGACGGCACCATTGGCAGCCTCGTGCTGCTCGACGTGCCCGGCCGTGTGGCCAAGGTGCTGCTCGAACACGCCACGCCCGGTGAACCGGCCACGCTGGTCAAGCAGCTCACCCATCAGGTCATCGCACAGATGATCGGCGCGAGCCGGGAGACGGTCTCGCGGGCCATGGCCGAGTTCCAGGAGAAGGGGATCATTTCGGTGCAACGGCGCCTCGTCACGGTCACCGACCGGACGGCATTGGAAGCCAGGGCGCGCCCGCGCCTCTGAGCGCGAGCGCGTCGTTCCAACATGGCGGCCAGCGTCCCTCCACGCGCCCGCATCCGATTCTGGGGCACGCGCGGCACCTGCCCCTCGCCGGGCCCGCGTACCGTACGGTACGGGGGCAACACGCCGTGCGTCGAAGTGCGGGGCGCCGACGGGGCGCTCATCATCCTCGACGCGGGGTCGGGCATTCGCGCCCTCGGGGCGCAGCTCGTGGAGAGCGGGCATACGGCGCCCATTCACCTGTTCCTCACCCATCGCCACAGCGATCACGTGCTGGGGCTGGCGCACTTCGCCCCGCTCTTCAATCGCACGCCGCGCATTCGCGTCTGCGGCGGCGACGGCGAGGCGGAATCGTTGGCCGCGTTCACCC
This sequence comes from Gemmatimonas sp., assembly GCF_027531815.1. Classification (NCBI taxonomy): domain Bacteria; kingdom Pseudomonadati; phylum Gemmatimonadota; class Gemmatimonadia; order Gemmatimonadales; family Gemmatimonadaceae; genus Gemmatimonas; species Gemmatimonas sp. The sequence goes on from NZ_JAPZSK010000006.1 coordinate 426,051, forward strand.
GGAGCATGCTCACGCCCCCCCTGTTTCCGTATGTCGACGGCATGAGCACGCGGCTCGACATCATGGAATGGGACGTCTGCCGCGATCCGCTCGCGGGATCGCTGACCGTCCGTCGCTTCACGGCGCGGCATCCGGGGGAGGCGGCCATCTTTCGTCTCGATGACGACGCCGGCCCGCTCGTGGCCTACGCCCCCGATAATGAGCTGTCGTATCACGACGGGGCCGAGGCCGTGCGTGCGTGGCGACGGGCACTGTGCGACTTTCTGGCTGACGTGCCCATTCTGGTGCACGACGCGACCTATCGCGACGAGGAGTTGGCGCGCTACATCGGATGGGGGCACTCGTCACATCTCGAAGCAGCCCGGCTGGCTCTCGAATGCGGCGCCCGCACGCTGGTGCTGTTTCATCATCATCCCGACCGCGACGACGACGGCGTGGAGCGTATGCTCGACGAGTGCCGCACGTTTGTGAGCCGTGAAGGCGCGCCATTGCGCGTGCTGGCCGCCTGGGAAGGGTTGGCGCTAGCGGTGTAGCCCCGGGCCCCAGCCACCACCGCCCGGGGTTTCGATGGTCAGCACGTCGCCAGGCTGCATGGCCACCCGCGTCTTGGCGGGGAGCGGCTGGTCGTTGAGCCGGTTGCGCCCTGTGGCACCGGCGGCGCCACCGTTGGCCCCCGGCGGCGCCACACGCCGCCGCTCGGTGAGCAGCGTGGCCGTGCACGGCACGAGCGCCTGATAACGGCGCACCACCCCATCACCGCCACCGTGCGTGCCGGCTCCACCGCTGCCGCGGCGCACCGCATACTCCACCACGCGCAGCGGGTAAGCGCGTTCGAGGCTCTCCACGGGGGTGTTGCGGGTGTTGCTCATGCCCACGTGCACAGCATCGGGGCCCGGGCCCCGCCACGTGGCCCCCTGCCCGCCCCCCAGCGTTTCGTAAAAGCTCCAACCAGGCGCGCCCAAGGTGACGTTGTTCATGGTGCCCTGACCGCAGGCGGGGATCACGAGATCGTGCACGCCGATGCGCGCCGCCGCCTGCGCGAGCGCCGCAAAGCAGACATCGGTCAGACGCTGCGACAGCTCCACGTTGCCCGCTGCCACGGCGCTCGGCCGCTTCGCATTCGCCACGCAGTCATCGGGAATGGTGAGCGCCAGCGCGCGCGCCACGCCGTCGTTCACCGGCACATCGTCGTCGCAGAGCACCCGCAACACGAACACCGCGGCCGCCCGCGCCACAGCGGGGGGCGCGTTCACGTTGCCGCGCACAGCGGGCGACGTGCCCGTGAGGTCGAGGTGCAACGTGCCATGCTCCACGCGCGCGTGTACCACCACGGGAATCGCCTCGTCGCTTACGCCATCGCCTTCGAGCGCGTCGGCGGCATGCCCCTCCGCGCCATCGAGGAGCGCGAGTCGTGCACGCACCCGTCGCTCGGTGTAATCGAGCAGCGCGTCCACGGCAGCGGTCAGCGACTGCTCGCCAAGCCGCAGGAACAGCGCCTGCCACCCAACACGCCCCGCGGCACACGCCGCCCGCTGCGCGCGCAGGTCGCCCTCACGCTCGGCAGGGGTGCGCACATTGGCCAGCAGCAGCGCCAGCAGATCGCGCTGCAGTACGCCCTGCACTTCGAGGCGCACCGGCGGCACGATGAGACCTTCCTGGTACAGCTCGGTGGCACCGAACGGCATGCTGCCGGGACTCATCCCCCCCACGTCGGCGTGGTGCGCACGCACGGCCGCATAGCCGATGATGCGCTCGGCATCCTGCGGATGCGCGATGACCTCGACCATGGTGAGATCGGGGAGATGCGACCCACCGTGCGACGGGTCATTGAGCAGAAACAGGTCACCGGCGCGCGCCCCGGCGGCGCGTACCGCTGCCACCGACTCGGGCATGGCGCCCAGATGCACGGGAATGTGCGCCGCCTGCGCCACCATGCGCCCCGCCGCGTCGAAGAGCGCGCAGGAAGCATCGCGCCGCTCGCGGATGTTGGGCGAAATGCTGCTGCGCTCGAGCAGCCCGCCCATCTCCTCGGCCAGCATGGCCACGCCCTGCGAGAAGACGGTGAGCTCGAGCGCATCGAAGGTGCCCGATGCCGTGGTGGAGGGGGTCACGACAACGCCTCCGGGGGAGCGGGATAGCCGGCCTGCATGATGGCAAACTGGCAGCGCACCATCCATACCTCCTGCAACGCCGCCATCTTCGCGCCCTTGCCGCGGTCGGGCGCCATGGAGAGCAGCCCCTGCGCCGATGGGTGCGGCAACGCCCGCCGCGCCAGCGCGGGCCGCGGGTTCTGCGTGAGCAGCACGTCGACGGTGCGCGTGGCCACGCGCCCCAGCGTGACGATGCCCTTGAGCCCGTGCGTCATCAGCTGGTCAAGGTCGCGGTTGAGCCGGGACAGGTTGCGGGGGCTCTCGAGTTCGCTGCGAAGGGGCGCCCGAAACGACGCACCATCGTCGCTCGGGCACCGGTCGAAGGCGTTGCCGAGCGCCACACCGTGTGCGATTGGTGCGAGGCCTGCCGATGTGAATGCGGCGCCATCCCACGGCAGCGTGTCGACCTCAGGGGGCAGCACCACAGCCCCCAGTCGCTGCAGCGCGCCGTAGAGATGCTTGCCGGCGGCGTCACCGAAGAAGGGCACACCGCTCTTGTCGGCGCCACGCGGCCCCGGCGCTTCCCCCACGATCAGTACATGCACCGCACCCTCCGGCGGAAGCAGCATGGGCACGGGCGTCCCCAGAATGCGGCCGATGTTGACCCGCTGCGCGCTCATGCTCGCCCTTCACCCATGGCGTGTGTCCCGATCATGTAAGCTCCAGCAGCCAGCCACCAACGTCGAGCGCGCGCGCCGTCCATCCTGGCGCCACGCGCATGGTGGCGTCGGGGAGTCGCACCACGGCGGCCCCGCGCAATGTTCGCTCCATGGCGCGTCCGTCATCCATGTCGTGCGGCAGGGTGCCGTGCCCCGACCGGCGCGCGAACTGCACCGGCCAGGGAGCACTGCTGCGTGTGGTTCGCACGCTGATGAACTCCACCGTTCGGTCGAGCGTGAAGCCCACGCGCGCATCGTGTCGCGCCGCGAAGCGCGCGGCCACCTCGGGCACGCGGTCGCCTGGCTGCACCGGAATGTCCAGCTCGTACCCCTGACCCACGTAGCGACTGCGCAGCCACCAGCGCGTTGCCAGCGGGGCCGAGTCGCCGCCGAGGCGCGTGGCGCTGTCGGTGAGCAGCGCGGCCAGGGCGTCGTCGCTCAGCGCATCAGCGTGCACGACGCAGCTGGTGAGCTGCTCGCGGCGTTCCGGGGCAAGCGCGAGTCCTACGGCGCTGAGGACACCCGCATGCGGTGGCACGATGACCTGCCGCATGCCGAGGCGTTCGGCGAGGCCGCACGCGTGCAGTGGCCCGCCGCCGCCAAAGGCCACGAGCGGAATGGTGCGGGGGTCCACCCCGCGCTCCACACTCACGCGGCGCAACGCGCGCGCCATCGTGGCATCGGCGGTGGCGATGATGGCCTCGGCGGCGCGCTCCACCGACACGTTAAGCGGCTCGGCGATGCGCGCCACGGCGGCCACCGCGCGCTCACGGCTGATGTGCACGCCACCGCTCCAATCACCGGCGGCGATGGTACCGAGCACCACGTGTGCATCGGTCACGGTGGCACGCTCGCCACCGCGGTTGTAGGCCGCCGGCCCTGGTGCAGCGCCCGCGCTCTCGGGACCGGCGCGCAGAGCACCGCCATCGTCGAGCCACGCGATGCTGCCACCACCAGCGGCCACCGCTTCCACGAGCACGCGTGGCAGCGCAATGGGAATGCCGGCCACCCCTCCACCGCGCTCCACCAGCGGCTCGCCGTCGACGATGAGCCCCACATCGGCGCTGGTGCCGCCAATGTCGATGGTGAGCGCGCGCGACACGCCGAGCGCCGCCGCGATGGCCGCCGCACCGGTCACGCCCCCCGCGGGGCCGCTCAGCGCCAACGCCGCCGCATGCTGCGCCGCCTCGTGTGCCTCGAGCGTCCCTCCCGCCGACGTCATCACCCGCGGCGCGGGATAGCCGTGCGCCGCGAGACGGCCCGAAAGGCCGGCGAGATATCGGCGCACCGCCGGACGCGCGTACGCCTCAGCTACGGTAGTGGCCATGCGCTCGTACTCGCGGATCTCCGGCAGCACCTCATGGCTCGTGACCACGTCGAGCGCGAGCCCGCGGTGGGCAATTTCGAGGCGCAGCGCCTCGGCCAATCGCTGCTCGTGCTTTGGCTCGCCGTAGGCATGCAGCAGCGTGATCGCGATGGTTTCGGCGTGCGATGCGTTGGCCTTCTCCAGCGCCTCATGCACCACCCGCTCGAGCGCGGCATCGGTGAGCGGGGTCACGACCCCCTCGGGCACGATGCGCTCCGGCACCCCCACCACCTGCTCACGCGACACCAGCGGGGCCACATGCTGCTGCGCCAGATCGTACAGCGCGGCGCGCTCCTGCCGCCGCAGTTCGAGCACATCGGTGAAGCCCTGCGTGGCGCAGGCCACGACAGGCGCCCCTCGGCGTTCGAGCAGCAGGTTGGTCACCACCGTGGTACCGTGGGCGATGTGCGCCAGGCGGTCGGGGGGCAACCGCGCTGCCGACAGCGCGTCGAGCACCCCCTGTGCGCGATCGGCGGGGACACTCAGCACCTTGGTTGTATGCACGGTGCCGTCGTCGTGCAGGGCGGCGAGATCGGTGAAGGTGCCGCCCACGTCGATGCCCACGGCCACGCGCGATTCGTGACTCACGCGGCGCTCCGCCTCCCCGAGGCCGCGATGGCGAGCGCTGTATGCACCGGGACCATGGTCATGAAGAGCAGCATGCTTCCCTGCGTGAAGCGGGGGAAGTGCATGAGCACGAGCCCCACCAGCGCGATGACCGCCACCACCACGGCGAGGGCACGCCCGGCGCGACCCGCGCGCGAGGCGCGGCCGCGCCAATACCACGTGGCGGCGGCGGCCAGCAGCAGCGGCGACAGGATGGTGAGATTGAGATTGCTCCCCATGTACGGCACATGCTTGGTCACCGTGCCCGCGAGCAGCAGCGCGGTGCCCAGAAGGCCTCCCATACCGTACCACACCACGCCGAACACGCCGAGTGCCGCCGGGGACACGCGTCCGAGCAGGAACACGAGGACACCGAGGGCGAGCCCCACAGCGAGGTACGGCATGACACGATCGGGCGCGTCTTCAGGCATGGGTATCCGATCGGCCGTGAACAACACGGTGTCCTGCGTGATGACCGAGGCGCCGTTCACCCGAATACGCGCGAGGTCGTCGGCGAAATACTCGGGGAGAAACGCCAGCTGCCAGCGCGTGAGGTGCCGGTCGGCGTTGCGCCCCAGCGCGATCTGGATGCCGGCGTACACGGGCAGGTTGTCGGCCGTAATGCGCGCCGTTTCGCCACGCCACGTGTGATGCCCGCTGGTGCTGTCGAGCGCCGTCCGGAGCGCGCCGCGCCACACCCAATCGAGCGCATCACGCACGCGGGTGCTGCAGTTGTCGTTGTAGTAGTCGTAGCGGTAGTACTTGTTGGCTTCGGCCGCGTTCCACGCCACGAAGTCGTACAGCGCGCCGCGTTGCACGGGCGACAGATTCAGCACCTGCTTGCGGATGGTGCGGTTTTGTGCCTGGTACGCTGCATTGAACTCGAAGGTGCGGTAGCCGGCCATCCAGTAGCGCGTGTCACCGGTGAGGAAGCGCGTGTAAAAGTCAGGCGATTCGAAGTCGAACATGCCCCAGTTGAACGCGGTGTCCTCACCCGTGTTCGCGTCGGTCACCGCCAGCGCGATGTGTCCGAAACGCTCGAAGACTTCGTCGCCCGGGCCGTAGGTGTAGAGGGTGAACTGCAGCGTCGCCCCGCGCTGCGCCCGCGCGCTGTCGAGTGCGGCGTCAGCCCCCAACGGCGGCGGCGGCGGCGTCTGCGCCACGTTGTCGGGGAGCGGCGCGCCGTTGCCCTGCGCCTGCAGCGGCGAGGGCGCGCCCACGGCAACGCAGAGCGCGCCGGCTGCCACGCTCACGGCGAAGGCAACACGGCGCGTCCACGCATTCACACGCATCGTCACGGCGTTCAGAACCGGACTTCCTTGCCGTCGTCGGCGGCCTTGTATATGGCTTCGACGATCTTCTGCACGGCCACCTGATCGGTGGGCGGCTCGTACGGCGTTTCCCCGCGGATGACGGCCAGGAAGTGCGCAATTTCGGCGCGATAGCTCTGCAGGAACGGACTCTCGCGCACACCGGCACCGCTGGGCGACACATCCACCGCGCGGCCGTTGAGCTCCTTGGTCACCCGCAACGGGGCGAGCCGTGCCGAGCCACGTGTGGCGTGCACTTCGAACCACCAGCGGTCTTCGTCACCCACGTACGACCAGGACACGTCAATGTTGAGCACCATGCCATTGGCGCACTCGAGGAACAGCTGCATGGCGTCTTCCACCGCGCCAGCGCCGCGGCCGCGCCGCATGCTCGACGACAGGCGCACCGGCGCCGGCCCGTCGGCCAACCACAGGGCGAGGTCGAGCAGCGGGAAGCCGTGCTCGAGAAACACCCCACCGCCCGACTCGGCGCGACGATTGCGCCAGCCGTCGGCGTTCTTCTTCACCTGCAGCGAGCCGCAGCGAATGCTGGTCACCTGCCCCAGTTCACCGTTGCGGATGAACTGGTCGAGGGCCTGCGTGTCGCTGCGGAAGCGGTGATTGTGCCCCACCACCAGCCGTACGTCGGCCTTCTGCGCCGCCGCCAGGCATCGCTCGATGCCGCGCGACGTCAGCGCCAGCGGCCGCTCACAGAGCACGTGCAGCTTCTTGCGCAGCGCACTCAGCACGTGCGGCTCGTGCAGGTGATTGGGGGTGGCAATGACGACCGCGTCGAGCGCGTCGCTGTCGAGCAGCTCCTCGAAGTCGGTGAAGACGTCGGGCACCCCGAACCGGTCGGCCAGCGCGCGCGCCTTGGCGGCGTCGTTGTCACACAGGGCAACGAGCTGGGCACCGCGCAGCTTGGAGAGAACAGGGATGTGCGTCAGCTGGGCAATGGCACCCGTGCCGACGACGGCGATGCGTACGCCGTCCTTCATTCACGCCTCCGGGGAGAAACAGATCAGTCGGCGAAGCCGACGACGGTCCCCGGATAGTAATGACGCAGGATCTCGCGGGCATCGGCCCCGGCCCGTGCCCGGCCGATTGCCCCCCACTGACACATCCCCACTCCGTGGCCGTGGCCGGCGCCACGCAGCGAAAGCCCCCGCAGGCGCCCACCGCCGCGCGACCCGCGCTCGACCGAAAAATACGTGCTGGACAGGATCGCGCCACGCGCATCGCGCATCACGGCCCGGATGTCGCGCGCCGCGATGGTGACGTCGCCCCGCTCGGTGCGCAGCACCACGCTCGCCGCCCGCCCGGAGCGGCTGCGGCCCGGCACCGTGAAGGAGTGCACCGCCGCCGGCCGCGGCTCGGCAGCCCCGCCCGCCTGCAGGGCCCGGCGCACGATCTCCCGCAGCTGCCCCTCGTCGAACTCGGCGTGCCAGTGGTTGCGCGGCGAAATGTCGCAGTACGGTTTGCCGGTGCGCGGGTCGAGATCGTCGACGTTCTGCAGATACGGCTCATCGCGCGCCCCCTTCCACGCCTCGCTGGGGGTGGCACTCCGCCCCCCGCAGCTCGACGAATAGGGTGCATCGACGATGAGGCCGTTGTAACGAAGCACCAGCCCGGCCGTGCGGTCGATGGCCTCGTTCACCACCGGATGCTCCGCATCGGCGCCGCCGTACACCTGGTTCTGTACGGTGGACACGAGGTTGAAGCCGCTCACCGGCGCCTCCACCATGCCCCCGGGCACCCGCACGTACGCATAGCTGCGCGCCGCGATGGCCTGCGCCTCCAGCGCCGCCCGCTCGGCCGGATTGCGCACCGGCAGTTCGAGCGGCACCACCCCGCGCAGGTAGTCCTCCACCGGCAGGCGGTTCACCACCATCACCCCGCTGTCGGTGGCCGTGAACACGAGTTCGCCGCGATAGCGGCGCGTCCCGTAGCGCAGCAGCGCATTGTCGAGCGGACGCGCCACGAACGGGCCCTCGCGCCAGGGGGTGGCGTCACCGCCATCACCGGCAACACGCAGCAGGCCATTCTTCTGTTCAATGCGCCACGGTTCGTCGCCGCGTCCGCGCACCAGCTGCACACGCCCGCCCTGCTCGTCGATGCGCCAGCGCCCGGTGGCACTCACCGGCGCCTCCCGCGTGCGCGCGCTGAGCGAGACGAGCGCCACGCGGTCGTTCGCCAACCGCCCGGGCGCTTCGGCCCGCGCGACCGGGGGCTCGGCGGCGGGCGTGGGCGCACCCGGGGCCCTCCCGGTGGGCGCGCACGCCACCATGGCCGCCGACGTCATGACCACCCCGCCAAAGACCGCGGGGACGAGCAGGCGCAGCCCGCTGCGCACGTCGAGGGTCATGACCGCGGCGGCACGACGTCAGTCCCGCTCGGCCAGCGCGGCGCCAAGCGCATCGTCGAGCCGCGTGAGCGTCTCGACGATTTCCGCCGGGCCGTGCGCCGCCGACATGAAAGCCGCTTCGAAGGCGCTGGGAGCGAGGCTCACGCCGCGACGGCGTGCCGCATGGAAGAAGCGGCGGAAGAGGGCCACGTCGCTTTGCTTGGCCTCCTCGAAGGTGCGCACCGGCCCCGCATGGAAGAAGAAGCCCCACATGGAGCCGCTGTGGCTCGCCGTGAACGGCACCCCGTGCCGCGCGGCGATCTCGCGCATCCCCTGCACCAGCGCCGCCGTCTGCGCGGTGATGCCGTCGTGCACCTCGCGCGTGAGCGCGCGCAGCGTGGCCAGGCCGCCGGCCATGGCCAGCGGATTGCCCGAGAGGGTACCGGCCTGATACACCGGGCCCGTGGGGGCGATGTGCTCCATGAACTTCCGGGCGCCACCGTAGGCGGCCACAGGCAGGCCGCCCCCGATCACCTTGCCAAGGGCCGTGAGATCGGGGGTCACACCAAAGCGCTCGGCGGCGCCACCATAGGCAATGCGGAAGCCGGTCATAACCTCATCGAAGACGAGCAGGGCCCCCGTTTCGTCAGCGATCCGTCGCAGCCCGGGAATGAACTGTTCCGTGGGCTCGATGTAGCCCCCATTGCCCACGACGGGCTCCAGCATGATCGCCGCCAGCGGGACCTCGCGCGCGATGCGCTCCACCGCTTCGAGGTCGTTGTACGCACAGGTCAGCGTGAGCTTGGCCAGTGCCTCCGGCACCCCCGGGCTGTCGGGGAGCCCCAGCGTGGCCACCCCGCTCCCCGCCTTCACCAGAAAGGCGTCGGCATGGCCGTGGTAGCACCCTTCGAACTTGAGGATGTACTCCCGCTTCGTGATGGCGCGCGCCAGCCGCGCAATGCTCATGGCCGCTTCGGTGCCGCTGCTGGTGAAGCGCACCATTTCCAGGTGCGGCATGCGCGCGGCGATCATGTCGGCCAGCTCGACCTCGCGCTCCGTGGGCATGCCGAAGCTCGTGCCCAGCTGCATCACGCGCGCCACTTCGTCGAGGACAACGTCGGGGGCATGGCCGAGGACGAGCGGCCCCCAGCTGAGCACGTAGTCGATGTACTCGTTGCCGTCGGCATCCCACACGCGCGCCCCCTTGCCGCGCGCGGCCACGAACGGTTCGCCGCCCACGCCGCGGAAGGCGCGCACGGGCGAGTTGACCCCGCCGGGAAAACGACCGCGCGCCCGCGCCATGATGTCGGCGGAACGCGCGTTGGTGGTGAGCAGCGGCGAGGGGATCGTCATCGGCCAAAACTCCCGGCGGAAGAGGTGTCGATGCCCACCAGCGGCAGGGCGCGGGTGGAGCGGACCGAAGGGGCCACCGCCGGCGCGTCGGCAACGCGCAGCAGCGAGGCGGTGAAATCGTAATCGTCGACGACCTGCTCGACCTGCACGTCAACGAAGGCGCCGGGGACCGGGCGTACCCCGTCCGCCAGCAGGGTGGACGGCACGGTCACGTGCATCAGACCGTCAATGTCGTCGGCCTGCCACGGCGCACGGCACACCCACAGATCGGGGGCATCGCCGGCGCGTTCCACCAGGACGCGGGCCTCGCGCCCCAGGAACCGCTCGTAGCGCGACGCGGTGATGCCGCGCTGCAGCTCCTCGATGCGTTCCTTGCGCTCCTGCTTGATGCTCTCAGCCACGTCGTCGTCCATGGCGAACGCGCGCGTGCCCTCCTGAGGGGAGTAGGTGAACACCCCCACCCGGTCGAACTGCATCTCCTCGAGGAAGTCGCAGAGCGTGAGAAAGTCGCTCTCCGTTTCGCCCGGGAAGCCCACGATGACGCTGGTACGCACGGCCAGATCGGGCACGATGGCCCGATAGCTCGCCAGGCGCTCACGAATAGTCTTCTGCCGCTCGGGGCGCCGCATGCGCGCCAGCACCGCATCGCTGCCGTGCTGCATGGGGGTATCGAGCCAGCGCACGATGCGGTCGTTGGCCGCGATGACCTCGAGCAGCCGCGGCGTGATGCCGGTGCTGTAGAGATACATGTTGCGCAGCCACGGAATGCTGGTCTCCCGCACGAGCGCTTCGAGCAGCTCGGGGAGCGCCGTACCGTCGCGGCGGTCGCGCCCGTAGTGGGCGAGATCCTGCGCCACGAGGTTGATCTCTCGCGCCCCCTGCGCCTCCAGCAGCTGCGCCTCGCGCACCAGGTCGGGCAAGGCGAAGCTGCGGTGCTTGCCGCGCATGAGCGGAATGGCGCAGAAGGCGCAGCCGTGATCGCACCCTTCGGAGATCTTGAGGTAGCGCACGTGCGGCAGGTCGCCGCCAAAGAGGCGCACGCCGGGGTGCTCCACCAGTGAGCCGCCCAGCAGCCCGCGCTCCACCAGTTCCGGTACCAGACGGTCGGTCTCGGAGTTGCCAAGAAAGACGTCGACCTCGGGGAGCGCTTCGAGCAGCTCGCTCTTGTGGCGCTCTACCATGCAGCCAATGGCGAAGACGGCCTTCACCTGCCCGTCGTCCTTGAGGCGGGCGGCGTCCACGATGGCCTCGATGCTTTCGGCCTTGGCCGCATCGATGAAGCCGCAGGTGTTCACCACGATCACATCGGCGTCGCCGAGGTTCTGCACTGGCTCGGCGCCATTCGCGACGAGGTCGGCGAGATACCGCTCGGAGTCTACCGTATTCTTGTCGCACCCGAGGGTGACCAGGCCGAACTTGAGCATCCGGGAATCATAGCGGGTTCGGGGGTGATGGACACGCCCCGGGTGGCTCCGGTTGTTTCGCGTGCGAGACGCCACGGGAGTCCCGCTCACCCCACTCGCGGCTTGCTTCGGGGGTGGCCGTGCGGGGCGCGGAGAGGAGCGTCGCGAGCTGTGCGCGTGCTGGCCTCGCGTGATGCCGCCACACGAGTGATGCAGCCCCGGCGGCTCCGCCGCCCCGTGAGCGGATCCCTGAGGGGGTGACGCCGGCGCGAAGCGAAGGAGCGGAGCGACGAAGCGGAGCGCACGGCCACCCCCGAAGAGAGCAGCGAACGGGGTGAGCGGAGTCGTCGGGGCGCGTCGCTCAGCGAAAGTTGCCGTACTGCAGCTCCACGCCGAACTCGCCCTGACGCAGCAGGGCGATGCACTCCTGCAGCATGTCCTTGTCGGGGCTCGAGACGCGTACCTGCTCGCCCTGGATGCTCGCCGTGATCTTCTTCAGCTTCGCCTCCTTGATGGCCGCCGTCACCTTCTTCGCGGTTTCGGCGTCGAGCGCCATCTTGAGCTTCACTTCACTGCGCAGGATCTCGTGACTGCCCGGCTTGGGGTCGGTGAACTCGAGATTCTTCACGCTCACACCGCGCTTCACCAGCTTGCCGCGCAGCACGTCCACGAGGGCGGTGTGCCGCATCTCGCCTTCGGCTTCGAGCTTGATGAGGTTGTCGGTGCGCTTGAACTCGATGAGCACCTGCGAGCCCTTGAAGTCGAAGCGCTGCGCAACCTCTTTCTGCGCCTGATTGACCGCATTGTCCACCTCCTGCAGGTCGCAGCCGGTGGTGACGTCGAACGAGTATGTGGAAGCCATGATGGGGTCAGCCGAGGAAGCTTTCGAGCGACTTGGCGCGACTCACGTGCCGCAGACGGGACAGCGCCTTCTCCTTGATCTGCCGCACCCGCTCGCGCGTGATCCCCAGCTGCGAGCCGATTTCCTCGAGCGTCATGGGCTCGGTCTCATCGATGCCGAAGTACAGGCGCAGGATCTTCGCTTCGCGCTCCTTGAGGCTGCCGAGTGATTCCTCGATCGCCTCCACGAGCGCCTTCTCGAAGGTCTGGTCTTCGGGGTTGGCGTTCTGGGTGTCGGGCAGGTAATCCAGCAGCCGGTTGTCCTCTCCCGGCGTGAGCGGCGCATCCAGCGACAGGTGCACCTGCGAGATGGACATGGTTTTGGCCACCTCCTCCTCGGTGATGTCCATGCCGTCGGCGATTTCCGCGTGCGTGGCCTCACGCCCCAGCTCCTGCAGCAGGGCGTTGGCGCGCTTGCCGATACGGTGCAATGTGCCGGCGCGGTTGAGCGGGACCCGTACGATGCGCGACTGCTCGGCGAGTGCCTGCAGGATGGCCTGACGAATCCACCACACCGCGTAGGAGATGAACTTGATCCCCTTGGTCTCGTCGAACTTGTGAGCCGCCCGAATGAGGCCAAGGTTGCCCTCGTTGATCAGGTCGGAGAGCGACACGCCCTGATTCTGGTACTTCTTGGAGACGCTGACAACGAAGCGCAGGTTGGAGCGGACCAGCTTGTCGAGCGCATCCTGATCCCCTACGCGAATGCGTCGTGCCAGCTCGGCTTCTTCCTCTCGGGAAATGAGCGGATATGCACTGATGTCGCGCAGGTACTGATCGAGGGAGCCTTCCTCGTACGACGCCTTCTTTTTCGGGGGAGTAACCGCCATGTTCGACCGGCTCGGGTGCTGAGTGGCTCATGGTATCCACCGCGCAGGAGGGAAACGCGGTGTCCGTCGTGGTGCCGTCGCCGACGCGTTACCACCCGCCAGCTGATATAAGGCTGACCGGGATGAGGGCGTTCGTCAACGACTCCGCGCGTGAAATCGGTGACCGGAACAGGCCGGAAATCATCGGACCGTCGTTCCGAGTCGCGCCCAGCGAATGCGCGTGAGCCACGGGGCCACCTGTGTGGAGTCGGGGGTGAAACTGAAGTACACGAACCACGGCGCGCCGCGCAGCTGCGACTCGGGCACGAATCCCCAGTAGCGGCTGTCGAGCGAATTGGCGCGATTGTCACCGAGCACGAAGAAGTGGCGCGGCGGCACCACCAGCGGCCCCCAGCTGTCGCGTGGTGCCCCCACCTGCACGTCGGGCTCCCCCGCATTGGCGGTGCCGATGGCGCCGTTGGTTCCGGCCGCCCCGGGCCCGCGCGCGGCGGTGGCGCGCGTGAGATAGGGTTCGGCCACCGCCACGCCGTTGCGCTGCAGCACACCCTGCGCCATCTGCAGCGTGTCACCGGGCAGCCCCACCAGACGCTTCACGAAGGCCTTGTCGGGATCGACGGGCCAGTCGAACACGATCACATCGGCATGCCGGGGCTCACGGAACGCCGGCAGACGACGGCGCAGCAGCGGAATCTCCGCGCCGTACACCCACTTGTTCACGAGCAGGAAATCGCCGACCAGGAGCGTGCGCTCCATGCTCGACGACGGGATGCGGAAGGCTGCCACCACGAAGGTGCGGAGGAACAGGAAGAGCAGCAGCGCCAGCGGCAGGATGCCGAGCCAGCCGGCGGCGCGCCCCGCTCCGCTGCGGCCGCCGGCCGCCCGACTGCTGGTGGCACCGCGCGCCCCCCACGACGGGAGCCGCACGCCGCGACGCGGCCGGTTGGCCGCGCGCAGCGCCTCGTTGCGCCGGTCCCGGTTCACCGGGCGCACACACCACGGGCATGGCGCCCCTGCCCCGTGGTCACCACCCGGTCCGGTGCGTCATGCGCGTACCTCAGTAATTGTCGATCTGCGCACGCTGCAACGCGCCCGAGTAGTCCACGTATCCCACCTTGGTTTCCGAATAAAACTCGTACACTTCCCAGCCCCCCTCGCGGTGCCCGTTGCCGGTTTCCTTGACGCCGCCAAAGGGGAGGTGCGCTTCGGCACCAATGGTGGGCGCGTTCACGTACGTGATGCCGTTGTCGAGCTCCTGCAGCGCCCGGAAGGCCACGTTCACGTTGCGCGTATACACCGAGCTGGAGAGCCCGTAGCGCACCCCGTTGTTCACGTCGAAGGCTTCAGCGGCATCCTTCACCTTGATCACGCTCAGCACCGGGCCGAAGATCTCCTCCTGGTCGAGGCGCGACCCTGCGGTGACCCCGGTGAAGATGGTGGGCTGGAAGAAGAACCCGCGATCGAGATCGCCGCCGGTGGCGCGGGCGCCGCCGCACACGAGGGTGGCCCCCTGCTCGCGACCGATCGTGATGTACCGCTCCACCTTCTCGCGCGCCGCTTCGTTCACCAGCGGTCCCACGTCGGTCCCTGCACGGCGCCCGTCGCCCAGACGCAGCGCCTGCGCCCGTTCGGCGAGGCGCGCCACGAAGGCGTCGTGAATGCTCTCCTGCAGCACGAGACGGCTGGTGGCGGTGCACCGCTGCCCGGTGGTGCCAAAGGCGCCCCAGAGCACGCCGTCGAGCGCCAGATCGAGGTCGGCGTCGTCGAGCACGATCTGCGCGTTCTTGCCGCCCATTTCGAGGCTCAGCCGCTTGTGCATGCGGCCGCAGGTCTCACCCACGAACCGCCCCGTCTCGGTGCTGCCGGTGAACGAAATGACCGGCACCTGCGGGTGCTCCACCAGCGCCTTGCCCACCACCTCACCCATACCGTGCACCAGCTGGATGACCTCGGGGGGCAGCCCCGCCTCCAGCAGCACCTCCACCAGCACCGTGCTCGTGTGCGGTACATCTTCGGCGGGCTTGAGGATGACCGCGTTGCCGCAGAGCAGCGCCGGGAAGGCCTTCCAGGTGGGAATGGCCAGCGGGAAGTTGAACGGGGTGATGAGCCCGCACACGCCAATGGGGCGGCGCATGCTCATGGCCCACTTGTTGGCGAGCTCGCTGGGCACCGTGTGCCCGAACAGGCGGCGCCCCTCGGTGGCGGCGTAGTAGGCGGTATCGATGCCTTCCTGTACATCCCCGCGCGTTTCCGCCAGCGGCTTGCCCATCTCGCGCGTCATGAGGTCGGCGAGTTCTTCCTTGCGCGCGGCCAGCAGGTCGCCCACGCGTCGCAGCACGTCGCCGCGCGCCGGGGCCGGCGTCCGCTTCCACTGCTCGAAGCCACGACGGGCGCTGGCCACGGCGGCCTCGATGTCCGAGGCGCCGGAGGCGGGGAAGAGCCCGATCAGATCCTGCTGATCGGCAGGATTGCGATTTTCGAAGTACGCGCCGGTGGAGGGGGCAATCCACTGGCCGCCAATGAAGTTCCGGTAGGTGGTGGTCATACCTGCAAATGTAGCCGACCGACCGGACTAGAGCGTGGTGCCACTCCGCCCCGGTGGGAGCAATCCGGCCGGGGCCGGTGACACAGGGAGCGTCGACGGCGTACCGTCGGTGCCCGGGGTCACACCGGGGTTGCCGGGCAGCGCCGGCAGGCCGTCGCAGCTCCACTGCCCCGGGCGCACGGCGGTCGGCACGGCGTAGCCCACGCGCGGCAGCACTTCGCGCGCGCCCAGCGCCAGCCCCCACACGGTCACGAGCAGCGAGGCCACATGCGCCAGCCCCAGACGATGCCGCCATGTGCCCAAGGCGCTCCACAGCCCCAGCAGCGCCACGCCCCCGGTGGCCGCCGTGAAGCCCACGAGCGGCGCCCCGCAGCGCGCCGGCCACGGCCAGAACATGAGCCCCGCCGCCGCCGCCACCGCCACCAGCACCTTGGCCCACGACACCCACGGCTTCCCCGCCCCGGGCACCGTGGCCGCGGGGAACGCACCCGCCTGGGGCGCCGCCGACTTGGGCGCCCCCGCCGGCAGCGCGCGCGCGGGAGCGCCCTTGACCGGCGCCACCGGCTGGGCGCTCTTGAGCAGCTCGTCGTCGGAGATGGACGCGAGCTGCTTGTCGATCTTGGCGAGTTCCTTGTCCCAGTCGGTCATGACGAAGCGTACGTGGGCGCCCTACTCGGCGGTTTCGCGCTGCAGGGCGTAGCGCTCGATCTTCTTGTACAGGTTGGAGCGCGGCATGTCCAGCGCGCGTGCCGTTTCCGAGACGTTCCAGTCGAACTGGCGCAGCTTGGCCAGCAGATACGCCCGCTCGGCTGCCTGCTTGAACTCCTCGAAGGTGGCAATGTCGAGCAGCCCCCCCAGCCCCGGCGATTCGGTGGCCCGACGCCCCACCAGACGCTCCACGTCGGGAGCGCCGATGGTGGCGTGACTGGCCAGAATGACCAGCCGCTCCACCGTATTGCGCAGCTCACGCACGTTGCCCTGCCACTCGAGCTCCTGCAGGCGGCGCAGCGCGTCGTCGGTAATGCCGCGCGCCGGCAGGCCGTCACGGGCCGCCAGCTGCTGCAGGAAGTGCACGACGAGCAGCGGAATGTCCTCCCGCCGCTCACGCAGCGCCGGCACCGTGATGGGCACCACGTTGAGCCGATAGAAGAGATCCTCGCGAAAGCGCCCCGCGGCGATCTCCTCCTCGAGCTGCTTGTTGGTGGCCGCCAGTACCCGCACATCCACCTGCACCGGCTTGTTGCCACCAATGCGCGTGACCACGCCATCCTGCAATACGCGCAGCACCTTGGCCTGCGCGTTGGCGCTCATGTCGCCGATTTCATCGAGAAACAGCGTGCCGCCGTCGGCCTGTTCGAACTTGCCGGCACGATCGCTCACCGCGCCGGTGAAGGAGCCCTTCATGTGCCCGAACAGCTCGCTTTCGATGAGCTCGCTGGGAATCGCGGCGCAGTTCACCTCGACGAACGGCTTCTTGGCGCGCGGCGACCCCCGGTGGATGGCGCGCGCCACCAGCTCCTTGCCGGTCCCGTTCTCCCCGGTGATGAGCACGCGCGCCGGCGTGGCCGCCACCTTCTCGATGCGATCGAGCAGCGCGCGAATGCCGAACGACCGCCCCACGATCTCGTAGCGGCTTTCGATCGTTTCGCGCAGCCGCGCGTTTTCTTCACTGAGCGTGCGGTTCTCGAACGCGTTGCGCAGCAGCACCAGCACGCGATCGGTATCGAGCGGCTTCTCGAGGATGTCGTACGCGCCCAGCTGCGTGGCTTCCACCGCCGTCTGGATGGTGGCGTGGCCGCTGATCATCACCACCGTGGCGGTGGGGTCGGCCTGCCGCAGCCGCTTGAGCACCTCGAGGCCGTCGAGCCCCGCCATCTTCACATCGAGAAAGACGAGCTGCGGACGGAAGGCATCGTACAGCGTGATCCCCTCGGCGCCACCACTCGCCGTTTTCACCTCGAACCCTTCGTATTCCAGCAGCTGGCCCAGGGCCTGGCGAATTCCCGGTTCGTCGTCGATGACGAGGACGCGACGGTTCATGAGTGAATCACGGGGTGCGGGCAGTGGAGGTGGAGGCGCGGTACAGCGTGAGCGTGCCGTTCACCACGCGGACATCGCTGACCGACGTGGGGAGCGGCACCGGCAGCGCATCGGCAGCGAGCGTACCGGCACCCGATGCGCTATCTACCGCCGCCGCGCCGGGGCGTTCCGCGCCGGGGCGTTCCGCGCCGGGGCGCGGTGCCGCCCCGCGCAGGCTGCTCACGAGCCCGGGGATGAGGCGGGTGGGCACATCGATCCCCTTGAGGCGCAGCTCCTGCACGCGGAACTGCGCCAGCCCGGGGCGCACCGGTTCGAGCGGCCCGGCCAGAAAGAGCGTGTCCTCACCGACCAATGCCTTCCCCAGCACGGCGCCAATGGCCGACTGGCCGGTGAAGTCGCTCAGCGACACGGCGGTGCGCACCAGCAGCAGGTCGCCGTCGAGCGCCACCTGGGCGGTGATGGCCGATGCCGGCAGCTGCGCGAAGAGCGGCGCGAGCAACCCCGCCACCTCGTTGGCGCCCAGCGACACATAGGCCGGGCCGTTGCGTCGGCGCAGCGGCGCGAGCGGGTTGGTCTTGGGCGCCACCGGCGCATCGACGTTCACGGTCACCCACCCCAGCTCGCGGTCGCGGCGTTCGCGCGCCGCGCGGCGCCGCGCCTCCTGTTCGGCGGCAATGCGGGCGCCCTCCTCGCTGTCGAGCCGCTCGCTGGTGCGCACGGCGGCATCGGTGACCTTGTCGGCGGCACCGGAGGCGGCGCGGGACAGGACCGACGGCAGGCGATCGCCGTACAGCCAGTAGCCAACCGCGCCACCGACCACGAGGACCACGGCACATCCGATTCGCGTCAGACAGCCCACAGGCGTTGTGCAGGAGGGGGAGACGACGGCCAGCGTGCACCACGGCAGCGTGCGCGGCCACAGCGTGTGCAGAAGCTACGTGAGCCGTGACCGCAACGGCAGTCTGGCGGGTGCGCGGTGGCTATCGGCGAACGGTCGTCAAGGGCACTCGGCGCCGCGCAGGCCGGATCGCCGCTCCGCGCCAATCACCGCCAGCGCTCACAGGGCGCCTGCAATCACGCGAAGAT
Source organism: Gemmatimonas sp. (assembly GCF_027531815.1). Classification (NCBI taxonomy): domain Bacteria; kingdom Pseudomonadati; phylum Gemmatimonadota; class Gemmatimonadia; order Gemmatimonadales; family Gemmatimonadaceae; genus Gemmatimonas; species Gemmatimonas sp. The sequence goes on from NZ_JAPZSK010000006.1 coordinate 444,640, forward strand.
CATCCGCACGGCTGTTGCATCCATCGACCAGCACGTCGCTTGCGGCGAGTCCGATGATGCCGATGGCCAAGTCACTCCGGCTGACACCTCGGCTCTGGAGCAGCCGTGCCACCGGGTCAATGTCGGCGTGCTGAATGCGCGCGGCGAAGCGCAACATGCGGGGGCCACGCGCCAAGGTTCCCTCTGCATAGCGCCGCACGCGGTCCAGCAATGCCGGTTCGCGCTGCAGCTGCCGCAGATAGTACGTGACCAGCTTCGACCGCAGGGCGGATTCCTCGGCGCAGAGCGCGTGTGCGATGGTGCGAAAGGCATCTTCGGCAGCCTGTGTCACGCGCGACTCCAGTCGATCTTCCGCCGCCCGTTCACGTGCATCACGCAGACGAGGCTCAGACTGCGCTGGTATGGACGTGATCCGCTGGCACTCGGGGCAGACAGCCACGAGCACTCCGTCCACGCTCACGCCGCTCTGTTCGAGTCGCAGTGTCCGCAAAGCGAACCTCGCCATCACTTCCTTCTCGCAGGACAGGCAAAGGTCCAGCGTCGTGTCACCCTCCACGAAGAAGAGGCTTGCAAGGTCGTCATGCGCCACCGATTTCATGTGGTCACTCACTCACGTGCTGGGGTGAATGCTGTACACCTTCCATCCCTGCACGGGGCTGCTCGGTTGAAAAAAGAACTTGAGATACCACCGAGTATGGTCGGCCACAGTCGCGTTCACGGTAAACTCATGAACCTTGATTCGTGGAATTCCGTGATGGTCGGAAAGCCGGTAATTCGCGGGAGTGCAGGCCAGCAACAACTCCACGACCTCCTGACGGCTCACTCTACCGGTTGAAAGCCAGTTCTTCGCTTCGATTTCGCCTCTAGGAACATGACCGTACGCTCCCGTTCGAAGCGCCCGACAGAGCGACCTTCGGACAAGCGAGAAACTCATCGTCGCTCCCTATTGTACAACATTTGGTGTACATCCGCAAGGCATGACGACCATGGTACGGGCTGCACCTGCGACGCCGAAGCGGTCCTCAGGTGATTGCCGCGCGCTGAATCCCTGATTCGTGTTCCCCACCCGCATCATCCACGGGCCGGAAGCGCAGCGCTTCGCCGATGTGCGCCGGCATGACGGCATCCATATCGTCGAGATCGGCGATGGTGCGCGCCACGCGCAGCACGCGGTGATACGAGCGGGCGGAGAGCATGAGCCGGTCGGCCGCGCGTACGAGCAGCGCGCGCGCGGCGGGATCAAGCCGCGCCGCCGGCGCGACGAGGCGCACGGGCGCGGCGGCATTGGTGAGCACCGGTGCCCCGGCAACCGGCCCGGCGCCGGCTGCCACAGCGCCCGTCGGCGCCAACAGCACGGTCGCGTGGGCCGTGTGCGCGTACCGCTCGCGCTGCCGCGCCCGGGCGCGCAGCACGCGCTCGCGGACCGAGCCACTGCGCTCCACCTCCACATCGGCGCCATGCTGTGCCAGCGCCCGCGGCGGCACCCGCTGCACATGCACGTGCAGGTCGATGCGATCGGCCAGCGGCCCCGACAGGCGCTGCCGGTGCCGTTCGAGATCGGCCACCGAACAGCGACAGGGACGGTCGTCGCAGCCGGCGTAGCCGCAGGGACACGGGTTGCTGGCCGCCACGAAGGTGAAACGCGAGGGGAAGCGCAGCGACCGCGCCGCGCGCGCGACGATCACACTGCCATCCTCCAACGGCTGCCGCAGCGCCTCGAGCGTGTGGCGCGGGAAGAGCGACAGCTCGTCGAGAAAGAGCACGCCGTGATGCGCAAGACTCACCTCGCCGGGGCGCGGCCAGCCGCCGCCACCAATGAGCCCCGCCGTGGAGATGGAGTGATGCGGGGCGCGAAATGGCCGCGCGCGACTGAGCAGCTGCTGATCGGCCGCCCCCAGCAACCCCGCCACCGAGTGAATGGCCAGCACCTCCAGCGCTTCCTGCTCATCGAGTGGTGGCAGAATGCCGGGCAGTCGCCGCGCCAGCATGGTCTTCCCTGCACCCGGAGGACCAACCAGCAACAGGTTGTGCGCCCCCGCCGCCGCAATCTCCAGCGCCCGCACGGCAAACTCCTGCCCCACCACATCGGCCAGATCGGGGACGTCGTCCGCGCTCCCACCACCACACGCGGGACGCCGACTGGCCGCCGCCGAGCCACTACGCAATGCCGCCACCAGCTCCGCCAAGGTGCGCGGCGCCATGGCACGCGCGTTGGGCACGCGCAGCGCTTCAGCCAGATTATCCGGCGGCACGATGAGCAGGGCGTTGCCGGTCGCCGCCACATGCCGCGCCACGGCAAGCACCCCACGCACCGCCCGCAGCTGCCCGTCGAGCCCCAACTCCCCCACAGCGCATGTCTGGAGCAAGCACTCCGCAGGGAGCTGACCACTCGCCGCCAGCAGCGCCAGCGCAATGGGCAGGTCGAACGCGGTGCCTGTTTTGGGCAGGTCACCGGGCTGCAGATTCACCGTGACCCGACGCGGCGGCACGGTGAACCCGCTGTTGGCCAGCGCCGCATGCACGCGGTCGCGGCTCTCCTTCACTGCCGTCGCCGCCAACCCGACGAGCGTCCACTGCGGCAGCCCGTTGGCTACATGCACCTCGACAAGCACATCGAGGGCGTCGATTCCCAGTACGGCGGCGGAAGGCGCGGCGGCAAGCATGGGGCAACAGTAGGCGCGCCATGCGGTTCGTGTGTCACCGGAAAATTGGGCGTTGGGTCATTCGGACGCGGGCGGCAGAAACAAAGCAGTTCCGGGTTCTGAGTTCGAGTGACGAGTGGCGAGTTACACTCACGACTCAGAACTCTTACTCAGAACCCGGAACTTGATCGGTCAGCCGACGATACCGCGCCCGCCCGCTACATCGCCGTGCGCGCCGCCGCGCCCAGCGTGTGCTTGGCCATCCACTCGTACTCGCGCTTCATGCGGTCCAGCTGGTGATAGTACTCGCCTAGCCCGTGCCCCTCACGCGGGTAGAACACCAGCTCCACCGTCTTGCCCCTGTCCTTGAGCGACCGGTAGAACTCCATGGGCTGCCCAATGGGCACCCGCTCGTCGTTGCTGCCGTGCAGAATGAGCAGTGGCGTGGTGACCTTGTCGCTGTACGAAATGCCCGAGCGCTCCAGGTACTTGCGCACGTTCGCGTTCACGATGGACCCGTCGTACTGCGGCTGCCCGAAGAAGGTGTTGATGTACCCCGGAATGTCGGTGGTGCCCGCCATGCTCAGCAGCGACGGCAGCCCGGCGCCCATCATGGCCGCCTTGAAGCGCCCCGTCTGGCTCACCACCCAGCTCGTCATGTAGCCGCCGTAGCTCCACCCCTCGAACGCCATCTTCGACGAGTCCGCCACGCCGCGCTTGATGAGCGCATCCACCCCGGTCATGATGTCCTTGTAGTCGCCGCCACCCCAGTCGCCGGTGTTGGCGTGCATCCACCACTCGCCATAACCGGTAGAGCCGCGCGGATTGGGGTAGAACACCGCCCACCCGCGCGCCGCCCAGGTCTGCCCCGGGTCGGTGCCCGCCTTGAATCCCGCCGTGTGCACACCCGTGGGGCCGCCGTGCGCCGACACCACCAGCGGCACTTTGGTGCCCTCCCGATAGCCCACGGGCAGCAGCAGCACCCCTTCGGCGGTCTTGCCGTCGAAGCTCTTCCAGGTGATCACCTGTGACGCACCCAGCGTGCGCTCCGACAGCCACGGGTTGGTGGTGGTGATGCGCCGCGGCGACGCCAGCGAGGCATCGGTCACGTACACCTCCGTGGGCCACTCGGCGCTGTTGAGCGCCAGCGCCAGCACCGACCCGTTGGCACTGGGCGACACGCCCCCCACCAGCAGCTTCTGCGTGCGCTGGCTGTACGTCTTGCTGGCCACGTCGTAGGCGTAGAGCGACTGGTACACCCGGTCGCTGGCAGTGAACCACAGCTCCTTGCCGTTGGGCGACCAGCGCACGGCGCCCGGGCTCACGTCGAACGACGGCTGCGCATGGTTGGTGAGCGTGCGCGTGGCCACGTCCATGGTGATGAGGCGCGCGTTGCGCAGCGTACGCGGCATGATGCCGTCCTTGTGCGGCGCGAACTCGTGCGGCACGCTCGTCCACGCCAGCGTCTTGCCGTCGGGCGAGAAGGCGGGCGCGCTCTCCACCTGATGATCGGTGGTGAGCGGCGTGAGCTGCTTGCTGGCAATGTCCACCAGATACGCATCGTGCCGCTCGTCGCGGATCATGGTGGTGGGGCTCGCGTAGAACGCCAGCGTGCGGCCATCGGGCGACCAGCTGGGGAGCGCGCTCACCGTGTAGTTGCCGCTCGTCACCTTCGTGGCGGCCCCGCTCGTGGCGTCCACCACCCAGATGTGCACGAAGCGGAAGTCGCCCTCGTACACCTTGGGGTCGTCACGACGACGCAGCCGCGCCTCCTGTTCGCGCGTGAGCGTGTCGGTGGTGAGCAGCGCGATCCTGCTGCCATCGGGGCTCCACACGTAGCCGTTCACCCCGTCCTTGATGGTGGTGAGCTGCCGCGCTTCCCCGCCGTCGGCGGGCAGCAGCCAGAGCTGCGGGCGTGGGGCGTTCTCGCCGGTGCCCGTGCCACGCGCGGCCACGAAGGCGATGGTCTTGCCGTCGGGGCTCCAGGTGGGCTGGCTTTCGCCGCGCTCGCCAAAGGTGAGCTGACGCGAGGCGCCGCCGGCCGCCGGCACGATGAACACGTGCGAGCGGCGCTCGTGCACCTCGCCGAGTGCCGTATCACCCTTGGCCTGCGGATGTTCCCACGCACTCACGGTGTAGAGCACGCGACTGCCGTCGGGGGACATGGCCACGCCCGCCACGGCCTTGAGACGCATCACATCGGCCTCGTCGAGGCCGCGGGGTTGGGCCGACAGGGTGAACGGCAGCAGAAGCACGCCGAGCAGGAACCGGGTTCGCATGATGGGGAGGGTTGGGGTTCGAGTCGAAGTTACCGGCGGGTGATCACACGTCCAGCACGCACGCCGGTGGCCTTGCCGCCGTCCACCGCCACGGTGCCGTTCACCACCACGGTTTCGATGCCCAGCGGGTACTGATGGGGCTCGGTGAAGGTGGCCTGGTCCTTCACCGCGGTGGCGTCGAAGATCACCACATCGGCCACGGCGCCTTCACGCAGGACGCCGCGGTCGGCAAGCCCCAGCCGGCGGGCGGGCATCTGCGTCATCTTGTGAATGGCGGTTTCGAGCGGCAGCAGCCGCTGCTGGCGCACGTACTCGCCCAGCACCCGTGGAAAGGTGCCGTACGCGCGAGGGTGCGGATGCCCGTCACCCGGGCGCGACAGCCGCCCGTCGCTGGCGATCATGGTGAAGGGCGCCGTCATGATGCGACGCACGTCGCCTTCGTCGAGCACGTGGTAGATGGCGTTGGCGCCGCCATTCAGCATGGCCTCGAGCACCAGCGCCGCGCCGTTCTCCGGTGTGGGGGCCAGGTTGCGGCGCGCCGCCCAGTCCTTGAGCGTCTTCCCCTCGAGGGACTTGTCCCAGTTCACGCGCGAGAACTGCACGCGCGCGAGATCGCCGCCGCCGCGATCGTTGAGGATGTTGAAGACGATGCCGCGCACGATGCTGTCCTTGAGCGCGGCGTTCGCGAGACGTCGCCGGAACTCGGCGTCGCCTCCGGCCATGGCCCAGCTGGGCACCAGTACCCCAATGCCCGTGTGGGTGGCGGTGTAGGGGTACTGGTCCACCATCACATCGGTACCCGCCCGGCGCGCGCTGTCCACCATGGCCAGGGTGAGCGTGCTCTTGCCCCACATCTGCTGCCCCACCGCCTTGTGGTGCGTGAGCACCACGGGAATCTTCGCGCGACGGCCAATCTCCAGCGCTTCCGCCACGCCTTCCAGCAGACCAATCCCTTCCTTGCGCAGGTGGCTGGTGTAGATGCCCCCGCTGTCGGCGGCCGTCTGTGACAGCGCGATGACCTCCTCCACATTGCTGTAGGTACCCGGCAGGTACAGCAACCCGGTGCTGAGCCCGAACGCCCCCTGCCCCATGGCCACGGCCACCAGCTGCTGCATGCGCGCCAGCTCGGCCGCGTTCGGGGCGCGCGCCGCCATGCCCAGGACCGCACGGCGCACATCGTTGTGCCCCACGAGGTAGCCCACGTTGATGCCGGGCTTCGCGGTGCGCACGCTGTCGAGATAGGGGCCCAGCGGCAGCGGGGAGCCGCCATCGGGGCCGCCCAGCGCGAACGTGACGCCCTGCCGCAGTGCGCTCTCCATGAGCGGCAGCTCGAGCAGGGGTTCGAGATGCGCGTGCAGGTCGATGAACCCGGGCGACACCATGCGCCCCGTGGCATCGATGACGCGGGCGGCGCCGGCGCGCGAGAGGGTGGTGCCCACGGCCACGATGCGATCACCGCGAATGGCCACATCGGCCCGGCGCGGCGCACTGTTGGTGCCGTCCACCACCAGGCCGTTCACGATGAGCAGGTCCACGCCCTGCGAGCGGGCGGCCGCGCTGCTCCGGGCAAAGAAAAACCCGCCGGCCAGAAGGCCGACGGGAATGAGGACGCGCCACCGGGCGATCATTTGCCGACGATGCGGTCGAGCGTCACATCGAACACGAGCGTGGAGTTGGGCGGAATCGATCCCGCTCGCTCGTTGCGGTAAGCGAGCAGCGAGCCAATCACGAGCTTGCGCTGCCCCCCCACCCGCATGCCGGGGAGCCCCTGCTCCCACCCGGGAATGACGCCGTTGCGCCCCAGCCGGTAGGAGAAGGCGCCCTGATCGAACACCTGCCCGTTGGTGAGCATGCCGCGGTAGGTCACGAAGATGGAGTCGCCAGTGACCGCCGTGGCCCCGGTGCCGACCGGGTTGTCGCGAACGAACAGGTTGTCGTTGAGTCGGGTCATCTGGGCAATGACGACGCCGGTGGAGGTGGCGTACGTCTCGACGGCCGGATTGGACGGGATATCGGGCGACGTGCTCTCCGTGCCGCCGCAGGCAGCGAAAAGGCCGGCGGCGCCGGCGGCCAGCGTGAGTCGGGCAAACGAGCGGAGCGACGAGGAAAGCGACATGAGCGGATGCATCCTGCGGCTGGAGAAGCGGGCGGGGCGCGACACGCGCCACGAACCCCGTAAAGATATGGAGACATGCGGTTGCGCGGGACATCCGGGCCCGCTTACGCTCACACCACGATGTGTGCGCTGCGCCGGACGCCCGCGGCGGGAGGTGACGACCTCGTCTCCCTCGATACGCCTCCCGCTCCCGGAGGTGCCCTCGACGTGCCCGCAGCGGCCGCCGCATCGGTCGACGCCCCGGAGTTTGCCGCGGCCCGGCGCTTCATCCTGCAGCTCGCGCGGCAGCTGCACCAGCACGGCACCCCGGCGCATCGGCTCGAGGTGACGCTGTCGGTGCTGGCGCGCCGACTGGGGGTGCAGGCGGAGTTCTTCTCCACCCCCACCAGCATCATGGTGGGCATCGGCACCCTCGAACAGCAGCGCGTGCATCTGCTGCGCGTGAATCCCGGGGAGCCCAACCTGGGGCATCTGTCGCGGCTGGGCGAGATCGTGCGTCAGGTCATGGACGGCGAGATCACCCCCGCCGAGGGGCTGCGGCGCATCGAGGTCATGGATGCCGAGCCGCCGGCGTATCCCACGTGGCTGGTGATGGTCGCGTTCGTGCTGGCGTCCACGGCCATCGCCTGTTTCCTCAAGCTGCGGGTGGGCGATGTGGCGGTGGCGGCGGCCCTGGGGCTCGTCACAGCGGTCACGGTAATCACCGCCAGCCGGTGGGAGAGCACGCGTCACGTGACCGAACCGCTCACGGCGTTCATCGTGACCACGCTGGCATTCACCGTAGATGGCCTGCTGGGCACGCGCACGGGGTACGCCACCAGTCTGGCCGGCCTCGCGATCCTGCTGCCCGGCCTCACCTTCACCGTGGCCCTCACCGAGCTGTCCACCCGGCACCTGGCATCGGGCACGGCACGCCTGAGCGGCGCCATCGTCACCTTCTTGGGGCTCGGGTTCGGGCTGGCGCTGGGGGCCAAGGCAGGGGGGGCGGCCGGGGCGCTGCTGCGCGACCTGCTCCCGGTCATGGGGGGGGCGCTGCCGCGGGCGCCGCTTCCCTGGTGGACGGAGTGGGCCGGGCTGCTGGTGGCCCCACTCGCATTTACCGTGCTCCTGAGCGCGCGACGGCAGGATGCGCCGCTCATCGTGGTGGCCTGCGCCGCCGCCTATGTGACGAGCAAGCTGGCTGGCGCGGCGGTGGGTGAAGAGCTGGGCGCGTTTCTGGGGGCCTTCGTGGTAAGTGCCGGCAGCAACATTCTGGCGCGCGTGCGGCGTCGCGTGGCCATGGTCACGCAGGTGCCGGGGCTGCTCATCCTCGTGCCGGGCAGCATCGGCTTTCGCAGCATGACCTCGCTGCTGGGCCAGGAGGTGGAGACGGGCATACAGACCGCCTTCCGCGTGGCCATCGTGGGCATTTCGCTGGCGGCCGGCATTCTGGCCGGCAATGTGGTGACGCGGGCGGCGAATCGGATTCGGCCGTAGGGTTCGGACTGAGAACCGAGAACTGTCACCAGGAACCAGCAACTCCCTGCCTGAACGAGATCTCGTTGTGGCGGGGAGTCTGAAGTTCGTAGTTGTGGTCGACAGTGCTTAGTCGGTGACCGTGGCCCGCAGCGCGCCAACCGTAGTCACGAACGCCGGCCGCGCCCACGCCAGCAGCGCCAGGGCGATGCTCATGCCGGCGACGGTGGTAATGGCGAGGCTCCAGCGCAGGGCTTGCGGGTCGCCGAAGACCCGATCGGTGAGCAGCGCCACGGCGGTGGGGCCGAGCGCGCCGCTCACGAGATTCACCACCAGCTGATAGATCGCGCTCCCCTGCCCGCGCATGCGCGGCGGCATGGCTTCGGCGATGGCAGCATTGGCCGCGCCCCACGGCATGGCGGCGAACACGTTGACCGGCACCAGGAGCACGGCCACCAGCGTGGCACTGGGCACCACGGGGTAGAGTCCGGCACACAGCAGCATGGCCAACGCCCCCAGGAGCCCCACGCGCAATGGCGCGTCGAGGTGCCCCTGCCGCGCCCACGCATCGTTGAGCCGGCCGCCCAGCATGACACCGATGGGGCCGATCGTGAAGGTGAGAACGCCCTGCAGCGTCCCCGCCTGCTGCACCGTCCAGCCGTGCGTGCGAATGAGGAAAGTGGCCAGCCAGAACCCGATGGCGTAGTTCACGCTCGCCGACGCCGCAAAACCAAACGAGAGGGCGCCAACGGTGCGGGCGTTGGCCCGCACGTAGCGCATGACCTCTCCGAAGGAGGCCACCGGCTCCGCGGCCGCGCGCGCGTCCACAGCCGAGGCGGAGCGGTCAGCAACTGCCTGGGCGGCCGCTTCGGCGCGCGGTTCGCGAATGGTGAGCGCCAGCAGCGCAATGAGCAGCCCCGGCAGCCCCACCCAGAAGAACACCGTCTGCCACGGATGAATGGCCCCCACGAGCGGCAGGGTCATGAACCCCGGGGCGTCCACGCGCCCCACCACATACGCGCCCAGCGCGTACGCCACCCCTGATCCGGCAAAGGTGCCCACCATGTACGTGCTCATGGCGGTGCCCAGCAGCTTGCGCGGAAACTGGTCGGCAATGATGGAGACCGCCGCCGGCCCGAGCGTGGCTTCCCCTACCCCCACGCCCACGCGCGCCACGAAGAGTTGCCCGAAGGTGCGCGCCATGCCGGTGGCCGCCGTCATGAGACTCCACACTGCCACGCCCAGCGCCACGATGCGCGGCCGCATGCCGCGATCGACCCAGCGGCCAATGGGGAGTCCGAGCACCGAGTAGAAGAGCACGAAGCCGAGCCCGGCGAGTAGGCTGACCTGCGTATCGGTGATGTGCAGATCACGCTTGATCGGCTCCACCAGCAGCGACAGGATCTGCCGGTCCACGAACCCCGAGACGTTGGCCAGCGTGAGCACGGCCACCGCATACCAGGCACGCGCGAGGCTGGGCGCCGCCGGGGCGGTGGCGGGGGCGGTGGTAGACGATGCGGGAGGCGGCGGCGCGGTCACCTGTCAAAGCTGATGGGCGGCTCACACAATTGCACCCGGGGATCGTACCTTTCCGCATGATCCGTGAGAACACCGTGGTGACCCGCGCCGTCGTGCCCGACGTGCCGGACGAGGGGTGGGACGATCTGCTCGACCGCGCCGTTGGCTCAGGCTCGCTGCATCCCCTGGAGGCGTCGTTCGCGCGCGGCTTGCCTGCCCCACGACGTGCCACCTTCGTGGCCGGCCGGCAGGCCCTGCGCGATGCGCTGAGCACCGTGGCGCCCGTGGTCGGCGCGACACTCGACGCGCCCATTCTGCGCACGCATCGCGGGGCTCCCGCCCTCCCGTCGGTTGTGACAGGCTCGGTGTCGCACAAGCGCACGCTCGCCATGGCGGCGGTGGCCCCGCGCGGCGGCACCCTGCAGCACATCGGGCTCGACCTCGAGCGGCGCCCGCAGGCGGACGACCTGCGGCGCCCGTCCATCGCCCGCAAGATCCTCACCGGGCGTGAATTCGAATACGTGCAGCAGTGGGGCGACGACACGCTGGTGGGGCGCGAGCACGTGCTGGTGCACTTCGCGCTCAAGGAAGCCGTCTACAAGGCCATCGACCCGTTCGTCGAGCGCTACGTGCGTTTCACCGAAGTGGAGCTCGAGATGGCCGGCGATGGTCGGCCGGAGGTGACCCTGCTGCTCCCGGAGGGCTCGGTGGCCGACGTGCGGGTCGAGGCGGGCTGGCAGCTGGACGGCGAGTGGATTGTGGCGTGGGCGGAGAGTCATCGGGAACGGCGCGTGTAACGGCCGCTGCTCCCCCTGTCCCCCCGCCTACCTCGTCCTACCTCCGCCGCGCCACGTGCCGCGCCACCCCGCCAAACAGGTACCGCCGCACGCTCACCACGTCGAAGCCCTCGTCGTGCAGCAGCGCGCTGAACGCGCGATCGCTCATGAAATGCGCAATGCTGCGCGCGATGTAACCGTACACCACCGGGTCACGATGCCACAGGTAGCCCACCAGGTCGCCGGCCACCTGCAGGTACCCCAAGAAAAGCGCGCGCCACGGCGCAAAGTCGGGGCGGTAGAAATCGAGCGTCACGAGCACGCCACCGGGGCGCAGCACGCGGGCCATTTCGCGCACCGCCCCGCGGGCATCGGGCACATTGCGCACGGCGTAGCTCGCGGTGACCACGTCCACGGACGCATCGGCCTGCGGTAGTGCCATCATGTCCCCTACCATGGGGGTCACGGCAGCCAGCACATCGGGGTCGCGCTGCGCGAGGCGTCGCTGCGCCTCGTCGATCATGCGGGGCGAGGCGTCGAGCGCGTCCACCTGTACGCCAGGCCAGAGCCGCGCCAGCGCCACGGCGAGGTCACCTGTGCCGGTGGCAAGGTCGAGCGCCTCCCGCACCGGCCGAATACGACGCGCCGACTCGCGCGCGGCGTCGAGCGCTTCGCGCTTCCACCCGCCGTCCATGCCGAAGGAGAACCAGCGCGTGAACTGGTCGTAGCGCGGCGCGATGATGTCGAACATGGGGGTCACGAACGCCTGCTTGAGCGTCGGGTCGCTCAAGTGCTCCTCGACGTCGAGTGACCGGAGCACGGCCTCCGGGGGCGGGGTATATTCCGTCATCGTCAGGAAGTGTACACCCTGATCACCCGCATGCGATGCGTCACCGCTCCGGAACCGTCCGTGTCAGTACCGTGGTGCTGCTCGTCGTGGCCTTCGCCTGTGCCGCGCTCGTGGGCCAGCGCGTGTACGCGCGCACGGCGCAGGACAAGCTCGCCACCGCCATCGTGCGCGACGCCACGGGCCAGCGCGTGGCGCTGGTGCCCAAAAGCCAACCCACCGTGGTCATGGTGAGTTCGCGCACGTGCTCCTGGTGCAAAAAAGCGCTGGCGGACTTCGGGCAGATGGCCGAGGGCCAGCCCGTGCCGGGGCTCACGCTGTTCACGCTGGAGGGGGCGGCCGACGGCGGCCCCATGCTGGAGAAGGAAGGGCTGCGCGGGGCGCGGCTCGTGGGGCCCGCCGGCTCGCGCGAAGAGGCCGAGCGGCTGTTCCGCTATCCCGGCACCCCCACCTTCATCGCGTTCGACCGCAACGGCCGTGTGGTGCACACGATTCCCGGCTATCCCATTCGGCCGGAGCTGGCCCGCCTGTTCGCGGTCATGGTGCGGGAGACGGAGCTGCCGTAACCCGCTTCCACTCCACGAACATCAGCGCCGTGAGCACCGTGATGGACACGGCGGACACGGCGCACCACGGGCAGAAGCCCTTGAGAATGATGAACTCGGCGTACTTGAGCCGCAGCGTGAAGAGAAACGCGGGAAACACCAGCAGCTGCAGCGCGCGCGCCGGCCACGCCTCGTCTTCGAACTGCGTGAGCGAGCCCACGGTGGCCACCACGAAGATGAGCGTGTAGCCCACCGCACCAATGAGCGCGACATCGACACCCAGGAACCAGCCATACCGACTCCCCTGGATGTACTCGCACCCCCCGGTCCCCCCGCAGGCCAGCGACCCGGCGAGTCCGATTTTCCACAGGTGCAGATAGGTGGCCACGAGGGCGTTGATCAGCGCCACGATGGCGATGAACTTGCGAAGACTCACGGTGGACTCGGTGCGGAGGAAATGGCGGCCGGATGCGACCCGGCTCCCGTGAATCCTAGATACCCGTACGCTTTCGGATAAGAGCACCGCGCTGTAGCTTCGCGCGCCATGACGCCCGCCCCCGCCCCACCGCCCGTTGCCTCGTCGTCGCCGCGCCAGGCGGCACTGATTGCCACCCGGGCCGTGGCGGCCCAGCGCTGGCGTGTCGCGGCGCTCCTCACCGCGGGCATGGTCCTCGTGTACTTCGGGTTCATCGCCCTCGTGGCCTTTCAGCCCGCCCGGCTCGGCGCGCTCGTGAGCGACGGGTTGTCGGTGGGCATCGTGCTGGGCGCCTGCGTCATCGTGTCGGCGTGGCTGCTCACGTGGCTGTACGTCACGTGGGCGAATCGCGTGTACGACCCGGCGCTGGCGGCGCTCAAGGCCAACCATGGCCGCGCCGATTCGGCCGCCACGGAGCCCACGTCGTGATGCAGACCACCGCAGCCGCCGCGGCCGCCCCCGCCACCACGTTCGGCACCCCCGACCCGGTGGCCATCGGCTTTTTCGCCGTCTTCATCTGCGTCACCCTGGGCATCACGTGGTGGGCGGCGCGACGTACGCAAACGGCCGAGCATTTCTATGCGGCTGGTCGCTCGGTGACCGCCGGGCAGAACGGCTTTGCCCTCGCCGGCGACTACATGAGCGCCGCCTCGTTCCTGGGGATCGCGGGGCTCGTCTCCACCAGCGGCTTCGATGGCCTCATCTATTCCACGGGATGGCTCGTGGGGTGGCCGGTGGTGCTCTTTCTCATCGCCGAACCGCTGCGCAACCTGGGGCGCTACACCTTCGCCGATGTGGTGGCAGCACGGCTGAATCCGGTGCCGGTGCGCATCAGCGCGGCGTATGGCACGCTGGCTACCATCGCGTTCTATCTCATTGCGCAGATGGTGGGGGCGGGGAGCCTCATCCGCCTGCTCTTCGGCATCCCGTACGAGTCGGCGGTGCTCATCGTGGGCGTGGCGATGATGGGGTACGTGCTCTTCGGCGGCATGCTCGCCACCACGTGGGTGCAGATCGTGAAGGCGGTGCTGCTGCTGGGCGGTGCCGCCCTGCTCGCCCTGCTGGTGCTGTCGCGCTTCGGCTTCGACCCGCGGGCCCTCTTCGCGGCCGCCGCCGCGCAACAGGGCGCGGGCGTGCTGGCTCCCGGCAAGCTGGTCTCCAACCCGCTCGATGCCATCTCCCTCGGGCTCGCGCTCATGTTCGGCACGGCGGGGCTGCCGCACATCCTCATGCGCTTCTACACCGTGCCCGATGCCGTCGCCGCCCGCAGGTCGGTGTTCATCGCCACGGGGCTCATTGGGCTGTTCTACCTCATGACGTTCATCCTCGGCTTCGGCGCCATGGTGTTGGTGGGTCCCACTGCCATCAAGAGCATCGACGCCGGCGGCAACATGGCGGCACCGATGCTGGCCGAGCTGCTCGGCGGACGCCCGTTCTTGGGCTTCATCGCCGCCGTGGCCTTTGCCACCATTCTCGCCGTGGTGGCCGGACTGGCGCTGTCGGGTGCCGCCGCCATTTCCCATGACCTCTGGTCGAGCGTGGTGCGTAAGGGACACCCGAAGCCTGGCGAGGAGCTCAAGGTGGCCCGCCTGGCCACCATCGGCCTTGCGCTCGTGGCCATGGCGCTCGGCGTGGCCTTCAAGGGGCAGAACGTGGCCTTCATGGTGGGGCTGGCGTTCGCCATCGCCGCGAGCGCCAACTTCCCGGCGCTCGTGCTGAGCGTGTTCTGGCGCCGCACCAGCACGGCCGGCGCCGCCGCCAGCATGGTGGTGGGTACCACCGCCACGCTGACGCTCATTGCGCTGTCGCCCGCCGTCCAGATGGATCTGCTGCACAAGAGCAGCGCCATGTTCCCGCTCAAGAACCCGGCGCTGGTCACCATTCCGCTGTCCTTCCTCACGGGCATACTCGTGTCGCTGCTGGCTCCGGATGCCAACGGCGATACCCGCTATACCGCCCTCGAACAGCGGCTCCTGTTGGGTGAAGACTGACCGCCACCCCTCGGCGACGACCTCACGCGGCAGATTCGTCCGAGCATGATCCGAGACGCACGCGGCAAAACGCACCCGCGCCACCCCCTCGGCAGAAATGACCGCCTCACATTTCTTGTCTGAAGTTCGGGTCCGTACGGACCGCCGGAGCAATCCGGCAAGTCTTTATTGAAAAATGTCTTACACTGAGCTTGACGGGTCAGAACTGGCGCGCGCGCCCTGCCGGTTCCGGATCTGGCACGGTCTATGCTTCACACGGACGCGCCGCGCCGGCTGAGGCTGGTGAGGCGCGGGGTCCAGGCCAACGATGGCTGCGACTCCCGCCGGACCCCGTGGACCCCTCCATGTTCGACCGAATCGCTCTGCGCAGCCTCTTCTGGGCGCTGCTCGCCCTCTCGTCGGCCCTCACCGTCCTCGCGTCGGCCGGGTGGCTCACACGACCCAGTTTCGTCGCTGTCGCGCCATACCTGTCGGCGCTGTCGCTACTCGTCGCCGTGACGGGGTGGCGCCTGCTGCACCGCGAGCTGCTGCGTCGCATGCAGCAGGATGCCGTGCTGGAACCGCGCATGCGCCGGCTGCAGGACGCCATGCAGGCCAGCGTGGATGGCATGTTCCTGCTGCGCACGGTGCGCGACAGCAGCGGGGAGATTCGCGATTTCGAGATCACCGACGCCAACGCGCGCGGTGCGGCGATGCTCTATCGGCTGCCCACCCAGGTGACAGGCGTGCGGTTGCGCCGGGACCTGGATGGGCTGGGACGCGCGCTGTTCCAACAGTATCTCGAGGCCGTCACCTTCCGCACGGCGGTGGCCGAAGAGTCGCGGGTGCACAGGCGCCACCTGAACGCCAGCTGGGTGCGGCATCAGGCCTCCCCCACCAGCGATGGCCTCGCTGTCACCCTGCAGGACATCTCGCGGCAGAAGCGGGAGGAGCTGCGCCTGCGCAAGGCGTCGCTCACCGACGACCTCACGGGCCTGCACAATCGCCGCGGCTTCATGGCGCTGGCCGAGCAGCAGCTGCGGCTCGCGCGCCGTCATGCCAAGGACTCGGTGGTGCTGTACGTGGATATGAACGGCTTCAAGGATCTCAACGACACGTTCGGTCACGCGGTGGGCGATCGCGCCCTGGTGGAAGTGGCGCGCCTGCTGCGCCGCACCGTACGCGACTGCGATGTGGTCGCACGCCTTGGTGGCGATGAGTTCACCGTCCTCGCGCTCGATGCCGACGGCCACGGCGCGCGTGTCATGCAGAAGCGCATCGAGGACCAGCTGGCGTCGCTCAATGCGCGCCGCCTGCTTCCCACCCCGCTCGCCCTGACCATCGGCTGCACGCGCGTGCGCTCAACCGACCCGGCGAACATTGGCGAGCTGCTCGCGCGTGCCGACCAGTTGCTGTACGCCCGCAAGCGTCGTCGCGCGCTCGCTGCCGCAGCCGCCACGGCCAAGCCCGCGCGTGCGCCACGTCGTACGCCGCGCACCCTCCCTACCGTCCCCATTCCGCCCGACGTCGCCGCCGTGGCCATGGCGGCCGCGCGCAGCCTGCCATCGCCGGTGGCCGTTGCCGCCAATGCCACCACCTCGGCAGCGGTCCCGGCAACCGCCCTTCCACTGGCTCTGCCGATGGAGCGCGGCGTTACCAGTCCGGCGTAACGGTGGTGGCCGGCTCGTCTTCCTGCAGCCCCTCAATGAGCCGGCGCCACCAGGGGCGCTGATCTTCGGCGCGGCGAATGGCGCGCACCACCTGACGCCACGCCGCTCGCATCTCCTGCGCGTCGGCAAAGCGGTCTTCCACGCGTTGCGCGAGCCCGCGCACAATCCACGACGCGAGTTCCTCCGGGAATTCGTCCTGCCGTAGCCGTTCCGGCAGCGTGTCGGCCAGCTGCTGCGCCAGGATGAATTCGGCCGGTCCGTCGCCAAAGGGCGGACGCCCCGTGAGCACGTAATACACGATGCTCGCCAGCGCGTAGAGATCGGTGGCCGGCCCCTGCGCCTCGCCCAGCAGCTGCTCGGGTGCCGCGAACGACGGGGTACCCGACGTACCCACCTTCTCGTCGCCCAACGCGTACGCAATGCCGAAGTCGCCGATGCGCCAGCGGCGATACCGGTCGATGAGAATGTTTTCGGGCTTGAGGTCGCGATGGATGATGCCACTCATATGGGCCGCATCCATGGCCTCCAGCACCTCATCCACCTGCGGCGCAATCTCCTCGAAGGGTCGCGCCCCACTGCGCGCCACGAGGTTGGCCACGGAGCCGCCTTCGGCGAGTTCCATGGTGTACCACACCACACCGCCGCGCCCGTCGGTGTCGTAGATGGGCACGATGGCCGCATGCGCGAGCTGGGCCGCCAACCGCGCTTCGCGGCGGAAGCGCGCCACGGCGACGTCGTCGCGGGCGATGTGCGGATGCAGCACCTTGATGGCCACTTCGCGAGACAGCGACAGATCGCGCGCCCGCCACACGCTCCCGAACTGGCCGGTACCGAGCGGCGCGAGAATCTCGTAGTCGTCGGCCGTGGCCCAGCGCAACCGTCCCTCGGCGGTGTCGAGCGCCTTCGGCAACTCGTCGCCCTCCGGGGCGATGAGCACCGGGCGCACGGATACGTTGCGGTCGAGTTCACGCAGCATGGTGGCAATGCTCGGATAGCGCTCGGCCGGATTTACCGACAATGCGCGCTCCAGCACCGAGGCCAGGGCCCCGGGACAGTCGCTGCGCAGCAGCGCCAGCGGTGGTACATCGTGCTCGGGGGGCGTCTCGCCGGTGAGCATGACGAACAGCATGGCCGCCAGCTGCCACTGGTCGGAGGCGGCAGTAGGCTTCCAGGTGCCGGCGCCCCACTCGGGCGCCCACGGCATGAACGTCGGGTCGGGCATGATTCCGGCCGGACGCTGCTCGCGCGGCAGGACCCACTCCCAGCCCAGCAACCAGAGCCGGCCACCCGGTGTCAGCCACACCGTGCTGGCTGACACGGCGCCATGCGCCGCGCTGGTGTCGTGCAGATACGCCAGCGTGCTCCCCGCTTCGCGGAGTACCTGAAAGCCCACCTGAATGGACTCGGGGCCCAGTCGCGAAACGCGCGAGTACACGGTTTCGCCGCTGATCCAGCGACGCAGATAGCCCGGGCCACGTCGGCTTTCCTGATACGACGCCCAGTAGTGGTACGTGGTGGGGATCGAGGGGTGATTGCGGTGCGCCAGCGCGCGCGCCTCGTGGCTCAGCCACTCGGCGTGGGCGGGATCGGGAATGCTCACCAGCGACAGCGAGCGGCCGAGGGCATCCACCACTTCCTGGTAGTGCCGGTGCTCGCGCTGGATGGCTTCGTTGCCCCATGACCAGCCGGGCGGCAGCTGCCACTCCTCCAGGTGCGCCGGCGGTGACGCCGTCAGGGTCTGGTCGGAGGGAAGCGGAGAATCATCCATGCCGAAGTTTAACGCGCTGCCGCTGCAGACGCTTCCCGCGGTGTACCAAGGGCACGCAGCAGACCGATATGGACCGTGGTCCCCTGCCCCGCGCTGCTGGTCACGCTGATCGTACCGCCCCACCCCTCAATGAGCCGACGGCTGATGGCGAGCCCGAGTCCGCTGCCGCTGGTCCGGGTCGAGAAGTGCGGTTCGAAGACATGCGGCAGCACCGCGGGCGCGATGCCGGCGCCGTCATCGACCACGTCGAGATGCAGCTGGGCCTCGGTGAGACGGACGTGCACCGTGACGCAGCGTGCCCCCGCCAGTCGCGCGTTCTCCAGCACGTTGATGAGCACCTCACGCAACTCGTCGCGCTGTGCCAGTGCCACGAGCGTGCCCTCCGACTCCGGCATGACCACGCGCCATTCCACGCGCTGCCCCGGCTCGGCGTGGTCGCCGAGCTTCTCGAGCGCCACGACATCGAGCACCACGGCCCCCACGTCCACCGGGACACCGGGCGCGCGCTCCGAAGGCGCGGTCCCGTAGCGGCTGAAGGCGCGCGCAATCTCGTCGAGATGATCGATTTCCTCGAGGACGCGCCCCACGTTGCGATCGAGAATGTCGCCGAAGTCGCTGCGGCCATCCCGATAGGCGCGGCGCAGGTGCTGCACCCCGAGGCGAATGGGCGTGAGGGGATTCTTGATTTCGTGGGCCACCTGCCGCGCCATCTCCCCCCACGCCAGCACCCGCTGCGCCGACGCGAGATCGGTGATGTCGTCGAGCGTGAGCACCGCGCCCGTGGGCAGCCGCGTAAGCCGCGCCTGCAGCTGCCGTGCGTTCACGGTGAGCTCGAAGGCTTCCTCATCGACCTCGGCCTGCAGAAAGCGGCGGCACTGCTCGGCCAGCGGGGCAAGTTCCGGCGGCAAGGCCGCCAGCGTGCCCCCCGCGCGCCGCACCCCTTCCCCCAGCAGCGCGCCGGCACGCGGATTGGCGAGAATGATGTCGCCACTGCGCAGCATGGCGATCACGCCGCTGGCCACGTTCTGCAGGACGGCTTCGGTGCGACGTTGCGCCGCTTCGAGCGCGGAGCGGCTCGTGTGCAGATCCTCGGCCATGCGGGAAAACGCCCGGTACACCGGGGCGAACTCCGTTGCCGGCGCGGTGCCCAGCGCCGGTGCCGCGCGTCCCGCCGCGAGACCGAGGGCGGCCTCCCGCAGTGCCCCCACGGGGCGCGCCAGCGTGCGCGCGGCAATGCCGCTCGACCAGACCGCTGCGAGTGCCCCCAGGACGGTGGCGAAGAGCACGAGAATGCCAAGGTCTTCCCGGCGGTCGTCGAGCGCGAATTCGTTGCCCCGTGCCGGCGTGGCCAGCACACTCACGGCGGCCCCCGGCAGGTTCACCGCCCCCGGTCGTGACAGCAGGCGAAAGCCCACCAGCGGGCGGGTCATGCCCGTCACCAGGCGTCGCGACAGGAAAGTGTCGTCATTGCCGATCTCCTCGTCGCTCAACGAGACGGGGAGCAGCCGCCCCAGCGGGGCCAGCGCATCGAGCAGCGGGTTGCTGGCCTGTCGCAGCACGCCGTCGCGGTACAGGAAGAGCGGTGCCCCGGTGCTCGAGGGCGCGGAGCCGAGCGCGCGCTGCTCCTGTTCGGCGGCCGCCACTCGCAGGGTTTCCCGCACCAGCAGGTCGCGCGTTGCCCGATCATCGCCTTGCAGCCGATACCAGGCCCAGAGGGCGAAGATGGCGGCGGGCGCGATGAAGAAGGCCAGCATGGCCACCGACAGCTGCACGCGATAGGAGCGCGACCAGCGCGCCCGGCGCACGGCCACCATGCGCCCCAGCGCGCCATCGGCCAGCACCGTCATGGCCCAGATGAGCAGCACCACGAGCACGTCGAAGATCACCAGCAGCGCGCCGCGTGGCAGGAGCACATCAAGCCCGCCCAGGTCCACCTCGGCGTGCACGCGATTCACGTCGCGCCCTTCGCCCGCCACGCCATCGCCGTGCAGCGCATTGCCCCGCCGATGCCAGGTGAGCGCGGGCGACGGCGTATCCCCTTCGGCCGACGCGCTCAGCGTGAGGCGGTACGGCGCCTCGCGCCACCGTTCGCCGGTAATGCCGATGAACGACGAGAACGGGTCGGAGGGGAGCAGGCTGGTGCGCGGGGGCAGCACGATGGTCGTGACGGTGCCGTCGTTCGCTGGCACGGCGGCCAGCAGGAGACGGCGCAATCCGTCGCGCGCCTCACGGAACTCCACGGTGCCGCTCTCGCGCGCAATCATCGCGACATACGACTGGGCATCGATGGTATCGAGCACCGGGGTGAGTTCGAGCACCGACTCGGGCGCATCGATGGATGCGGGGCTCCACCGCGCCAGACGCGCCGAGTAGCCGGCGCGCGCCAGTTCGCTGGCCGCATAGCGACGCAGCAGTTCCTCGCTGCTCACGACCGGGCGCCCGTCGTCGCGCAGACCAATCGCGAAGCGCTCGAGCAGGCGCTGCCCATCGAGGTCGCTTTCGCCGATCAGCTGCAGGTCGTGCTGGGCGAGGGCGGTGCGCGCCTTGATCGTGGCGCCCCACGTGAGTGTGGCCGCGCCGGTGCCGGCGACCACAGCCGCCGCGGCGATTTGCGCGAGACCGCGCCGCGTAAGAGCGAGACAGGCGATCGCCACGACCCAGAACACCGGGAACCACGCGGGCCACGCCCCTTGCCCGCGCCAGAGCAACGGCGCCAGCACGCCGCCGGCCAGTGCGACCGACACGGCCACCGCCGGTGAGAGGGCACGCCGCCGCCCCCACGCTGCCTGGCCACCGGCGGCGGCGATGAGCAGCACCGAGACCCCCACCAGCGCCAGCGACGACTGCCACGCCAGCCAGAGCGTGTAGCCCGCGCCCGAGGGGGGCAACGTGATGCCGCGCGCGAGATCGCGCAGCAGGAACGGGCCCGCCACCGCCGTGGCCAACACGAGGGCCACGGCCACGCCACGCGACAGGCGCTGCAGCGTGCCGCGCAGCACGAACAGCAGCATGGCGAGCGTGAGCGCCGCCGTAATGAGCAACGCGACGACGGTGGAGGTGAACGGTCCCCCCATGGGCGCGAAGTAGCTGCGCGGATCGAAGAGGCTGGAGATATTCGACAGCCCCGACAGCGGCGCGACGGCCACCGTGAGCAGAACGGCGGCGGTCGCCCCGAAGCGTTCCGCCGTGCGCGCCGGCCGGTACCACGCCACCACCAGGAAGGCCACCAGCGCCAGCGCCAGCGCCACGCTGCTGCGGAAGCGGGCGCGCTGTTCGAGGGCAAGCCGTGTCTCGCCTTCGGTGTAGGTGGTGGCGCGCACCCGCGCCACCGCGCGCTCGCCGTCGCGCGCGGCAACCGCGGTTTCCCCCGCCACCATCCCGCGGCTGTCCGGCGATTCCACATATGTGTGGGCGACGTCGACGTTGCCCGGCAACGTCTGCAGCAGCGTCCGCGTGAAACGATCGGCGGGCGGCGCCGACGTGATGAGCGCCGTCGCCACCACCTCGATGGCATCGTCGGCGGTGCGCGAGCGCGCCACGAGCGACGTATGGAACGCGCCGGGTACAATCATCACGCCCGCCGGCGCTCCGGGATTCACGGGCGTGTGCATCTGGCCGACGCTCGCCACGAGCATGCCGCGCCGGTACACCAGCAGCGCCGACTCCACATTCCGGGGCAGCGGCGCCTCGACGTCCACCGTCTGCCCCGCCAGTGCGCGCGCCATGAGGGCACTGTCGGCCGTGGCGCGCTCCGCCGCCTCACGCAGCACCGACGCCACCTCAGTGACGCTTTCGGCAACACGCCGCGCCCGCGACTCCCGTTCGGCCGCCGACCACGCCGGCCAGTCGTTGCGCATGGACACGAAGGTTGCCGTGTCCGACGCGCCCAGCAGACAGCCGGCGGCCAGCACGGCCACCGCCAGGACCGCTGCCGCGCGGGGGCGCTTGACTTGCGGCAGGAACCAGGCGGCCGCCATGGTGCCGCCCATGGCCGTCAGCAGCGATCCCCATGCCGGTGCCTGTTGCCAATAGGCCAGTGCCACGAATGCCACGGCACAGCTCGCTACCCAACCCACCGGCCAGCGACCGGTGGGGACGAGTTGGGGTTCGGCGGGAGCAGAGTCGGCCATGGCCCACAATACCCCGACGGGTTCCCTCAGGCGAAGGGGGGACCGGATTCGGTTATACTTCCGTAATGTCTCGTCCCGCCCTGCCTTTCGTCCCAGCCCTGCTGGGGCTCCTCTGCGCCTTGCCAGCAGTCCCGGCGGGGGCAGTGCACCCGGGGCCGTCGCAATCGACCAGGCTCGACGTGGGCAGCTTCACCATCAGCGTTGGCGGACAGCGCGCGGGGCGCGAACAGTTCTCCGTGCAGCGGGTGGAGTCCAACGACGGCGGCACCATCGAAGTGCGCTCGGAATCGGCGGTGGGCGACACCCGCACCGCCGTGCGCCTCGAGGCGGACTCAGCGGGAACCCCGGTCCGCTATTCCATCGAAGCGCGACGTGGCACCGAGCAGATCTTGCGCCTGGGCGGCCAGCGCGTCCGTGGCCGCTTTGCCACGCTGGCGCGCAGCGTCACCGGGGAAGCGGCTCGCGAGTATCTGCTGCGCCCCGGCGCCGTGGTCGTGGAGGATGACGGCATCGTGCAGTATGCCTTGCTCGTGCGTGGGCGCACGCTGGCCGAGGGCGAAGGCCTCACCCTCCCCTCACTCACCCCGGTCGCCAACAGCCAGGGCGTGGTCCGTGTCGTGCTCGAGGCGGCTCACGATGTGGTCATCATTGCCGGGGCGCGCCGCGATGCGCGCCGCTACCGGATCGTGACCGACGCCGGGGAGGTGCGGGTGCTGTGGGCCGAGGCCGATGGCGCACTCCTGCGATTGCGCATCCCGGCACGCGGATTGGACGCGTTGCGCGACGACGTGCCGCGATGAAGCCGCGGCAACGTTCAACGCCCCTCTGTGCGTTCGACTGGGCAGAGGCTGAAACCATCAGTTGGGGACCGCCGTACGCCCCCCTGTCCTCTTTCTCTTCTCCCTGCACCAACATCATGAAGCTTCCCGTGAGATTTCACGTGTTCGCGCTGGCGATCGGTTGCTTGGCCGGGGTCATGACTCCGGCGGTGGCCCACGCCCAGGCACCGGCCACCGCTCAGGGGAACGTCCTGACGCTTGCCGACGCCCTCTCCCTGGCGCGGCGCAGCAACCCTGCACTGGCCAACTCGGTGAACGCGCGGCGAAACGCCGCCGCGAACCTGCGCGCGGCCAACGGCGCCTTCCTCCCCAGCGTGAATACCAGCTTCGGCGGCGGCTATCGCGAAGGGCGCCAGACGTTCTTCCAGGGTCAGGGCTTCGGCTCCACCAACGACCAGCTCTCCACCGACGCCGGCGCGTCGGCGAACCTGAATCTTTCCCTTGGCGCCATCAACGACCGCCGCGCCGTCAAGGCGGAGCAGGAAGCGACCGAGTCGGACATTGCGGCGGCTGAAGTGGCGGTGCGCAACAACGTCATCAATCAGTACCTCACAGCCTTGCAGGCACAGGCCAACGCCATATTGCAGGACACGCTCCTCGTCACGACCACCGCACAGCTGCAGCTCGCGCGCGCGCGGCTGCAAGTGGGCTCGGGGACGCAGCTTGACGTGCAGCGGGCCGAGGTGGCTGATGGCCAGCAGCGCGTGGCCCAGCTCCGCGCGCGCAACACGGTCCAGGTGGAAGTGGTGCGGCTCTTCCAGCAGATCGGCATCGATCCTGTGCCAGGCACCACCCTCGACCCCAACCTGCCGGCCGCCCCGGCGCTCGAACTGCCCGCGGTGCTCGACATGGCCAAACGCGCCAATCCGGCACTTGGCGCCCTCAAGATGCGCGAGGAGTCGGCACGGCGGCAGCTCACCTCGGCCAAGAGCGGCTACTACCCGTCGCTCGCGCTCCAGGCTGGCGTCTCGGCGTTCACCAATCGCTTTCTGAACACCAACGCGCTGATCAGCACCGCGCGCAACAGCGCGGCATCGCAGCGTGCCGGATGCATCCGCTCTGAGGAGGTCCGTGCCCGCCTGCAGCTCGCCAACAATCTCGCCGCGTGCGAAAACATTGCCTTCACCCCGGCACAGGAGCAATCCATCCGCGACGCGCAGGGGCAGTACCCGTTTGACTTCACCCGTAACCCGTACAGCGTGTCGGCGAGCCTCTCGCTGCCCCTGTTCAACGGGTTCCGGCGCGAACAGCAAATCGAACAGGCGCAGGTGCAGCGTCGCAATGCCGAGAACAACACCCGGGGCCAGGAGCTGCGGGTCATCGCCGACGTGACGGCGGCGTACCTGCAGCTCAACACGGCGCAGCAGGCGGTATCGCTGCAGGAACAGAACGTGCGCACGGCGCGCACCGCCCTCTCGCTGGCGCAGGAGCGCTACCGGGTGGGCGCCAGCAACCTCGTCGACCTGGTGCAGGCGCGCGGCGACTTCGAGCGTGCAGAGACGGATCGCATCACCGCCGTATACGACGTGCAACGGGCGTTTGCCGCGCTCGAAAATGCCGCCGGTCGCCCGCTTCGCTAACTGAGCCCTATCATCATGAACAAGACAGCCAAATACGCCATCGGTGGTGTGGTCCTCGCGAGTGTGGTCGGGCTCGCGGTCGTGGCCGCCAACAAGAACAAGACCAAGGCCACCGAAGTGCGCGTGGAAGCCGTGGAAGCGCGCGACCTCGTAGCCTCGGTCACGGCCAGCGGCCAGATTCAGCCCCGCACCAAGGTGGACGTGTCCGCCGACGTGACCGGCAAGATCGTGCGGCTCGTGGTGCAGGAGGGGCAGATGGTCACCCGGGGGCAGCTGCTGCTGCAGATCGACCCCGAGCAGGCTACCGCGGCCATGCAGCGCGCCGAGGCCACGCTGGCATCGGCCCGGGCCCAGGCGGCGCAGGCCAGGGCCAACCTCATTCAGGCGCAGCGCAACTACGAACGGTCGGCCGCCATCCAGAAGCAGTCCCCCAACCTCATCAGCGAAGAGCAGCTCGAGCAGCTGCGCACGCAGGCGGACGTGAACAAGGCGCTGGCCGAAGCGGCCAACTACTCCGTCGAGCAGGCGGTGGCCTCGGTCCGTGATGCCCGGCAGGCGCTGAGCCGCACCACCATCACGGCCCCCATGAGCGGCAAGATCACGCGGCTCAACGTGGAAGAGGGCGAAACGGCCATCATGGGCACGCTCAACAAGGACGCGGCCACGCTGCTCACCATCAGCGACATGAGCGTGCTCGAGACCAAGGTGAAGGTGGACGAGACCGACGTGGCGCGCATCAGCGTGGGCGACTCGGCGCTCATCCAGATCGACGCCTTCCCCGACACGGCGTTCGTGGGCAAGGTGGTGGAGATCTCCAACAGCTCGGTCACCAAGTCGGCCACCGCGGGCGCCACGGGCGACCAGGCCATCGACTACGAGGTGCGCGTGCAGCTGGTGAATCCGCCCATCGA
The DNA here is from genome assembly GCF_027531815.1 of Gemmatimonas sp. Classification (NCBI taxonomy): domain Bacteria; kingdom Pseudomonadati; phylum Gemmatimonadota; class Gemmatimonadia; order Gemmatimonadales; family Gemmatimonadaceae; genus Gemmatimonas; species Gemmatimonas sp. The sequence continues at coordinate 470,161 of NZ_JAPZSK010000006.1, forward strand.
CACGCGCCCCGATTTCTCGGCCACCGCCAAGATCGTCACCGCCAAGCGGACCAAGGCGCTGAGCATTCCCATCATCGCCCTCACCGTGCGTGAGAACGAGGACCTGCCCAACGGTGATTCCGCCGTGACGGTGGGACGTCAGCCGACCAAGGAAGTCGGCAAGCGCGACGTGGAAGGCGTGTTCATCGTGGGCACCGACAACAAGGTCACCTTCCGCCCGGTGAAGGTGGGCATTGCGGGTGAGCGCCACTTCGAGGTGCTCGACGGCCTCAAGCCGGGTGAGCGCATCGTGGCCGGCACGTACCAGGCCATCCGCGAACTCAAGGACGGCGCGCTGGTGAAGGAGGCGGTGCCCGAGAAGAAGGTGGCGGCGGAGAAGAAGTCGTGAGCGCGCTGGGCGATATCGGCCTCAGCACCACCGGGGAACGGCTCGCCGTCACCGCGACCAACGGCGCCGCACCCACGAAGGACTGGGTCATCGTCACGCGCCAGCTGAAGCGCGAGTACGACATGGGCGGGGAAATCGTGCGCGCCCTGCGCGGCGTCGATCTGGCCATCCGGCGCAACGAGTATGTGGCCATCATGGGACCGTCCGGTTCGGGCAAGTCCACGCTCATGAACCTCATCGGCTGCCTCGACACGCCCAACGCGGGCGAGTACTGGCTCAACGGCATGCTGGTGAGCGAGATGAGCGACGACCAGCTGGCGCGCGTACGCAACAAGGAAATCGGCTTCGTCTTCCAGACCTTCAACCTGCTGCCGCGTGCGTCAGCGCTGCAGAACGTGGAGCTGCCGCTCGTGTACGCCGGCATCTCCGCCGACGAGCGCAAGAAGCGGGCGAGCGAGGCGCTCGGGCGCGTGCAGCTCGGGGAGCGCATGCATCACCGCCCCAACGAGCTCTCCGGCGGCCAGCGCCAGCGCGTGGCCATTGCCCGCGCCCTGGTGAACCGGCCGTCCATCCTGCTGGCCGACGAACCCACCGGCAACCTCGACTCCACCACCTCCGAGGAAATCATGAAGGTCTTCGAGGAGCTGGCGCAGCAGGGGCAGACGGTGGTGATGGTCACGCACGAGCCCGACATTGCCGCGCATGCCCGGCGCGTGGTGGTGCTGCGCGACGGCGTGATTGCCAGCGACGAGCAGCGTGAACAGTTCATCGAGCGCGTCGGTCTGACCCACGCGACGCACTGAAACCGGCGCAGCTGCGGCACGTACGGCACGGGGTCACCGCTTACCGCGAGGCCCCGTGCCGTTTTTCGATGCCATTCGTTTGGCGCTCCGTACCATCCGCACCCAGAAGCTCAAGAGCGCCTTCACGCTGCTCGGCGTGTGCATCGGTGTGATGTTCCTCATCTCCGTTGTGTCCATCGTGGAAGGGATGGGGCGGTACATGGAGGAGGACCTCATCGGCAAGCTCATTGCCGTGAACACGTTCGAGCTGCGGCATCGTCCCAACATCAATATCGGCGACGTCGACGAGTCGACGTGGGAGGAGTACCGCAAGCGCCCACGGCTCGACATCACCGACGTGGCACCGGCCACGGCCACACTCCCCGCCGACTCGCGCTGGTACCTGTACAGCGAAGACATGGTGATGGCCACGAGCAGCACGAGCGGCAAGCCTCGCCAGGTACGCGGCGTTGCCGTGCAGGGGGACTACTTCGCGATCAAGAAGATGGGGGTCACGCGCGGACGCCTGCTGTCGGAACAGGAGCTCGACCGCGGCGAGAAGTCGGTCGTGATTGGCCCTGATGCCGCCGACCGGCTCTTTCCCGGGCTCGACCCGATCGGCCGGGAGCTCAAGATGGGTGGCGTGCCCTATCGCGTGGTGGGCGTTGCGGAGTCGCAGGGCCAGGTGTTCGGCATGTCCTTCGACAACTTCGTCGTGGCCTCCTTCCGCTCGCCGGCGCGGCGGCTGCTCAACTCGCGCCCCAACATCGTGGATGCGGTGGTGATTCAGTCGCCCACGGTACCGGCCATGACGGAGAACATGGAACTGGTGCGCGCCGCCATGCGCGCGCAGCGCCAGCTGCGGCCGGCACAGAAGGACAACTTTTCGCTGCAAACGGCCGATTCCGCGCTGGAATTCTGGAACAAGATCAAGGGCTATCTGGTGCTCGCCGGGGTGGCGCTCCCCGCCATCGGGCTCGTGGTGGGCGCCATCGTGATCATGAACATCATGCTGGTGGCCGTGGCCGAGCGCACGCGAGAGATCGGTATTCGCAAGGCCCTCGGGGCCAGGCGCCGGGACATCCTGCTGCAATTCCTGATCGAGGCATCCGCGCTCGGTACCATCGGCTCGGTCATCGGGGTGGGGCTCGGTATCGGGCTGGCGCAGCTCATCGCAGCGGTTTCGCCCCTCCCGGCCAGTGTCGCGCCCTGGTCCATCGTTGCAGGCGTGGCGCTGGGCGCGGGCGTGGGCATCATCTCCGGCGTGTATCCCGCCAGCCGCGCCTCGCGGCTCGATCCCATCGCTGCCCTGCGGCAGGAGTAAGCCATGAGTGCATTCCCCACGGGGCTGTTGGCCGTGAGCGAGGGCGTCCGTATTGCCATCGATGCGACGCGCGCCAACAAGGTGCGCGCGGGGCTCACCATCCTCGGCATCGCCGTGGGCGTGTTCGTGGTGGTGGCCATCGCAGCGGCGGTACGCGGCATCAACCAGGCCGTGGCGAGGGACTTTGCCAGCATGGGGCCCACCACGTTCTTCGTCGCGCGCTACCCCATCAGTTTCGAAAGCTGCGACGGTAGCGAGAACAGTTGCCAGTGGTTGCGCAACCCGCCACTGCGCCCCAACGAAGTGGACGCCCTGCGGCGGCTCTCCTCGGTGGACGCGGTGGGCGAGCGGCTCGAATGGGGGGCCAAGGTGGCCTACCGCTCCACCGAGCTGGCATCCACCAGCGTGGAGGGGTACTCGGCGGAGTGGACGCTGATCAACGCGCCGGAGGTGTATCCGGGGCGGGCCTTCACCCCGTCGGAGGTCCGCACCGGGGCGCGCGTGGCGGTCATCAGTACGCTCATGGCAGAGCGGCTGTTCGCCGACAGTGACCCAATTGGCAAGGCCATTGCCATGAACGATGTGCCCTTCGAGGTGATCGGCGTGTTCAAGGACAACGTCAGCTTCCTGAACGGTGGCGACCGCCCCAAGGCGGTGGTGCCCATCACCGCGCTCATCCGCTCGATCGGGGCCCGGGAAAGCGGCGTGGCGTTGGCGGTGAAGCCGCGGGAGGAGCTGGCACCGGCCCTCGCCCGGGACCTGGCCATTGATGACGTCACCGCCACGCTGCGCGGATTGCGCGGCGCCCGGCCCTCCGAAGAGTCGAGTTTTGCGATCATCACGCAGGACAAGCTGTTCGAGACCTACAACAAGATCTTCGGGATGTTCTTTCTCGTCATGATCGCGCTGTCGGGGGTGGGCCTCATCGTTGGGGGCGTAGGGGTCGTCGCCATCATGATGATCTCGGTGACCGAACGCACCCGGGAGATCGGCGTGCGGAAGGCGCTGGGCGCCACCAAGGCCACCATTCTGTGGCAATTCCTGGTGGAGGCGGCCACGCTCACCGGCATCGGCGGCGCCATCGGGCTGTTCGTGGGGTGGCTGGGCACCCTGCTCATTCGCAATTTCACCCCCATCAACGCCAGCATCCCGCCGATGGCCGTGGTGGCAGCGCTGGGCGCCAGCTGCATTACCGGCATCCTGTTCGGCATGCTCCCGGCCAGCCGCGCCGCGCGTCTCGACCCGGTGGAAGCGCTCCGGTACGAATAGCGGCCTCCGGGGGACGACCGGCCGACCCGGAGGGTGTTATCGTTCTGGGGTGAGAACCCTCGATGCCATTCGGCTGGCCCTCGCCCAGTTGCGGGTCCAGAAACTCAAGAGCGCCTTTACGCTCCTCGGCGTCACCATCGGCGTGATGTTCCTCATCGCGGTGGTGTCGATCGTGGAGGGCATGGGCAAGTACGTCGAAGAAGATTTCGCGTCGCGCCTTATCGGCACCAATACGTTCACGGTGCGGCGCTTCGACAACGTGGCGGGTGGTCCCGGTGGCAACCGGGGCTTCGATTCGCGTGAAGCGCAGCGGCGTCCGCTGTTGCGCATGACCGACATCGACGCCGTGCGCGGTGCGCTGCCACCGTCCATGACATCGACCATCTCCAGCGAGACGTTCAAGTACGCCGGTGCCCCGGGCGCGCGGCCGCGGCAGGTGCAGGCGGTGGCTACCGACGCGAACTACTTCGCCATCAAGAAGTTCGTGGTGGACCAGGGGCGCGCCTTCACCGATCAGGAAGTGCGCGCCGGCGCGCCGGTGCTGGTGATCGGCGTGGAAGTGGCCGAGCACTTCTTCCCGGGGCTCAATCCCATCAATCGCGTGCTGCGCGTGTCCGGGGTGCCCTTCACCGTGATCGGCGTGGTGGAGAAGCAGGGCTCGGTGTTCGGCTTCTCCCTCGATCGCCTGGCCATTGCCCCGTACACCTCGCCCATGCAGCGCATCATTCGCCCGCTGCGCGACTTCAGCACACTCATCGTGCAGGCGCCCACGCAGGCGGAGTTGGCGGAAGGCATCGAAATCGCGCGCGGCGCGTTGCGCGCCTTCCGCGGCCTGCGCGCCGCGGAGCCCGACAATTTCGGCATCGTCACGCAGGATGCGGCCTTCGGCTTCATCAAGCAGCTCAAGGGGCGCCTCGTGCTCTTCGGCACGGCCCTGCCGGCCATCAGCCTTGTCGTGGGCGCCATGGTGATCATGAACATCATGCTGGTGGCGGTCTCCGAACGCACGCGTGAGATCGGGGTGCGCAAGGCGCTGGGCGCCAAGCGCAAGGACATCCTCTCGCAGTTCCTCGTGGAGGCCGCGACGCTCAGCACCATCGGGGCGGCCATCGGCATCGGGCTGGGCATCGGCCTCGCCGAGTTGGTCGCCGTGCTCACGCCGCTGCCGGCAGCGGTGGCGCCCTGGTCCATTGCCGCGGCGCTGGTGACTGGGGCCGGTGTGGGCATTGGCGCCGGGCTCTATCCCGCCAGTCGCGCCTCGCAACTGGACCCCATTGCCGCGCTGCGCGCCGACTGAGGAGCCCTCATGAACAGTCTGCTGCTGGTATTGGAAGGCGTGGGCATGGCGCTCGAAGCCATTCGCGGCAACAAGGTGCGCGCCGGCCTCACCATTGCCGGCGTCGCCATTGGCGTGTTCGTGGTGGTGGCCATGGGCGCGGTGGTGAACGGCATCCGCACGTCGTTCCAGCAGGACCTCGACCAGATCGGTGCCACCAGCTTCTTCGTGCAGCGACGCAGCAGTGGGCTGAGTGGCTGCGACGGCACCGACGAGAAGTGTCCCGACCGCAGCAATCCGCCCATCAGCTTCGATGAGTGGAACATCATCAAGCGCCTGCCCGGGGTGGAAACGGTCATTGCCACACTGGGTGGGTCGGCGAACTTCGCCTACCGCAACAGTCGCGTGGACAATGTGGGCTACGACGCCTACAGCGTGGACTGGCCCAAGGTGAACGCGTCGGACATTGCGCCGGGGCGCAACTTCACGCGCAATGAAGACGCCGCCGGCACCCCGGTGGCGCTGATCAACGACACGCTCAAAGCGCAGCTGTTTGGCCAGTCCGAGGCCATCGGCAAGCAGATCACGCTCAATGGGCAGCAGTTCACCGTGATCGGCGTGTACTCACCGCGCGCCGGCTTCCTGCTGTCGCTGCAGGGCAAGGGGCCCGACACACCTCGCGCCATCATCCCGTTGCAGGCGGCGGTGCGCCAGCTGCAGGCGTTCCGCAGTGGGCTCATGCTCACCGTGCGCCCGCTCCCCAGCGCGCGACAGGACGAAGTCATGGACGAAGTCACGGCGGCGCTGCGCGCCAGCCGCGGCCTCAAGCCGGGTGAGCGACAAACGTTCTACCTGGTGGAGCAGGATCGTCTGCTCGACACCTTCAACCAGCTCTTTGGTGCCATATTCGCCGTGGGGCTGGCCCTGTCGGCGGTGGCGCTGTTGGTGGGGGGCGTGGGCGTGGTGGCCATCATGATGATCTCGGTGACCGAGCGCACCCGGGAGATCGGCGTGCGCAAGGCGCTGGGCGCCACCGCCGGCACCATCCGGTGGCAGTTCCTCGTCGAGGCGGCCACGCTCACCAGCATTGGCGCCATTGTGGGCCTCGCGGTGGGCGCGCTATTGGCGTGGGTCATCCGTTCCAATACCAGCATTCCAGCCGAGTTGCCCACCAGCATCGTGGTGACCGCACTCGTCGCCAGCGCCGTGACCGGCGTGGCGTTCGGCATGTTGCCGGCCGTGAAGGCGTCCAACCTCGATCCGGTCGAGGCGCTGCGATACGAGTAAGCCATGCTCCCCATCGACATTTTCCGTCTGGCGTTCGGCCAGTTGCGTGTGAACCTCCTGCGCACCGCGTTCACGCTGCTGGGGATCGTGGTGTCGGTGGGGTTTCTCGTGGCGGTGGTGGCAATCATCCAGGGGATGAATGCCTATGTGAAGGAGAACATCGCGGAGGCAATGATCGGCATGAACACCTTCCAGGTGCGTCGCCTGCCGCTCAGCCTGGGGCTCTTCACCGACGACGAGTTCCGCCTGCTGCAGAAGCGCCCGCGCGTGGACGAGCGTGACGCGGCCGCCGTGGCGGCGGTGCTCCCCGACGCCCAGTCCATTGGCTTCTCCACCGGGTGGCCCACGCCGCGCGCCGACGTGGTGTGGCGCAATCGCACCCTCGGCAGTGTGCTGGTGTTTGGCGTGAATGAGGGATACCAGGCGGTGCAGGACTACCGCTTCGTGGCCGGCCGGCCACTCAGTGAACTCGACGTGCGCGAGCGCCGCCCCGTGGTGGCCATTGGCGCCGATGTGGCGAAGGATCTCTTCGACGAGGGGAATGCCATCGACCAGGAGGTGCGCATTGCCGGCCGCCGCTTCACCGTGGTGGGCGTGGTCGCACCCAAGGGGCGCGTGCTGGGGCAGTCGTTCGATGCCTTCGTGATGATTCCCATTCCCGCCTTCGAGTCCATCTGGGGGCGACGCCAGCAGACGGTCGTGTCGGTGAAGATGCGGACGGCCGAGGAGGTGGCGCCTGCCATGGCGCGCGCGCAGGAGGCGATGCGCGTGACGCGTCACCTGCGCCCCGCCGACCGGGACGACTTCGATATCGGCACCGGGGAAGCATTCATCGCCTTCTGGAAGCAACTCACCAGCGTACTCTTTGCCGTGGTACCGGCGGTGGTGGCCATCGGCATCCTCGTGGGCGGCATCGTGATCATGAACATCATGCTCATGGCCGTCACCGAGCGCACGCACGAGATCGGGCTGCGCAAGGCGGTGGGCGCCACGTCCGCGGACGTCCGGTGGCAGTTCCTCGCCGAAGCGGTAGCGCTGGCGCTCGCCGGCGGCGTGCTGGGCGTGGCAGCGGGATGGGCGTTGGCGTTCGTGGTGAGCAGCGCGAGCCCCCTGCCCGCCCGCGTGACGCCGTGGAGTGTGGCCCTGTCGCTGGTGCTGGGGGCGGGGATCGGCGTGCTCTTCGGCGTGTACCCGGCCTCGCGCGCCGCGAGGCTCGACCCCATCACGGCCATGCGCGCGGAAACCTGACATGCCGCTGTCGGGCAGTGGTCTCGCGGAGAATGTGAAGCTGGCGATTGAAGCGCTGCGTGTAAGTAAGCTGCGCTCGTCACTCACCATCCTCGGCGTGGTCATTGGCGTGGCTACCGTTATGACGATGGCCGCCATGGTCCAGGGCATTCGCGATCAGATCGTGACCACGATCGAAGTGGCCGGCCCCACGACCTTTTACGTGCTGAAGAAGTTCTCGCAGACCCCGCTCAATCCCGACAACCTCCCCAAGGAGGTGCGCATCCGCCCCGATCTCACCGAGGCGGAAGTGGCGCGCATTCGTCTGCTCCCGGAGATCGGCTACGCCTCGCTGTGGGCGCAGACGCTGGCGCGCATCGAGGCTGACGGCGTACGCACGCAGGGGATGGCCATCATGGGGGCCGACGACGGCTTCACCCTCATTCAGGGTGGCGAACTGGTGGAGGGGCGGTGGTTCACGCGCGGCGAAATCACCGCCGGGGCCCCGGTGGTGGTGCTGCAGGAGAACACGGCGCGCTCGATGTTCGGCCAGGAGCGCCTGCTGGGGCGGCGCGTGCAGATCGGTGGGCGCGTGCTCGAGGTGATCGGCCTGTGGGCACAGCCCGGGAACATCTTTGCGCCTCCCGGGCAATCCGTGGGCGCCGTGGTGCCGTTTCGCTTCATGGATCGTTCGTACACCATCGATCGCACCAACGCGCTGTTCATCCCGGTAAAGCCACGAGCGGGCGTGCGCGTGGCCGATGCGCAGGGCGCCGTGGAGATGGCGCTGCGGGAAAGCCGGCGACTGCGCCCCGGCGACGGCAATACCTTCGACCTCGTAACGCAGGACCAGATCCTGAACACCTTCAACAGCCTCACGAGCGTCTTCTTTCTGGTGATGATCGTGCTGAGCGGCGTGGCCCTGCTCGTGGGTGGGATTGGCGTGATGGCCATCATGACCGTCTCGGTCACCAGTCGCACGCGCGAAATCGGCGTCCGCAAGGCGCTCGGCGCGACACGCCGCGATATCCTGATCCAGTTTCTCGTCGAGGCGAGCACCCTCACCGGCATCGGTGGCGTCATCGGCGTTCTGGCGGGCCTCGCCTTCGGACGGGTAGCGGCGGTGGCGCTCGACATTGACGCTCCCGTCCCCGTGACCCTGACGGTGATCGCGGTCGTCGTCTCGGTGGGTATCGGGATCGTGTTCGGCATGATTCCCGCGCGCCGCGCGGCCCGGCTCGATCCCATCGAAGCGCTGCGTTACGAGTGAGTCGTGGTGGACGCCGCCGCGGCAGGCGTGACGATCGAGCAGATCAACATCTCCCGCAGACCGTGGCCGCCAACGCCGAGGCGAGCAACTCCGCGAGCGTGGAGTGGCGGGAACGGGCGTCAGTACCCGCGCACGGCGAGGAAGGCTTCCCAGAGCGGGAGCTGGATGGGAGCACCCAGCACGGCGAGTTCGAGCACCGACAGCGCCCCGATCACCGTGAGCAGCATCTTGCCCTGACGATACGCCGGCGTGCGCCCGCGAATGGCCAGCACCGCCGTGACCACGGTGTAGGTGATGACGCACGCGAGCGTGAACGGCAGGAACCAACTGTTCTGCACCGGGCCGAAATACGACTCGAGGAACACCAGCTGGTCGGGGAAGAATCCGCGACCCGGGTTCTCCACGCCAAGGAAGATGTTGATGCTGGCCACCTGGTGCACGACCCAGAAGAGCGCCGCCGTGTACCACCCCACCCGATTCACGCGCTTGTGCGTGAAGAACGCGGTGGTGGCCAGCACCCCCAGCATGACGAGCTGATACCAGAACATCGAGAGCACCGCCCGCACGGCGAAGCTCCACGACGGCGGCTCGGCGGGTATGGAGAGACGCAGCGCCTCGGGGCCGATGATCCATCCGCCATAGAACGTGACCTGCGCCCACGTCCAGAGAAACGCGCCGCCCAGAAAGCTGCGTCGGGCCGCCGAGGGCGTGTCGCGATCGCGCTCGAGATACACGAGCGAGGCTCCCCAGAGCGCCAACGCGCTGGCCACCACGAGCCCCAGCAGCCGGGTGCCCGGCGTGCGCTCGAGCGCGAAGACCACGCCCGTGGTGCTCCACCAGAAGGCCACCACCACGCCGAACGAGCGCAGCGCCACCCGCATCGTGGTTTCGCGCGTGGCAATGTCCGTGGCATGCACCATGTCCGGGTGACGCGCGCGCAACAGCGACGGCAGCCATGCCCGCCAGCCCGTAGGACGCGTCGGCGCCAACGGGATCTGTACCGTATCCATCCCCACGCTCATGCGCCTCCCTCGGCCATCTGCATTGCCGTCCTCACGAGTCCTCCCAATGCCCTCGCATCGGCCGACGGCAGCAGGATGTAGCGCGCCTTCATGGCCTCCGCCAGCTTGCGCGCCACAAGTTCTCCCCGCGGCGAGGTATCCACGAACATGGCCGGAATGTGCTGCGACGCGAAGCGCGCCGCAGCAGCCAGCGCATCCACTTCGGCCTGCTTGCGCCCCGGCGTTCCGTCGCGCGCGATGTTGGCGCGCCCATCGGTCATCATCACCACGAGTGGCGCGCTGCCGCCGCGTCGCGTGGCGATCGCCTGTTCCAGGGCGGCATCGATGGCATGGGCCATGGGGGTGCCCCCGCCACCGGGAAGCGCCGCCAGCACCTTCTTGGCCCGCGCGAGCGCCCGGGTGGGCGGCAACAGCACTTCGGTGCCCTGGCCACGGAACGCCACCAGGCTCACGCGGTCACGTCGTGCGTAACTCTCCGCCAGCAACAGCTCCACCGCGCCCTTGGCCTCAGCCAAACGATAGAGCGCCGACGACCCCGACGCGTCCACCACGAAGATGACCGTGGTGCCGGTGCGCTCCACGAAGCGTCGAATGCGGAAGTCCTCACGGCGCACGGCCACACGCGGCCGTGGTGCCGCCGTGGCGCTGGCCGGACCCGCGCTGCGCTCCCGCACCCGCTGCCACGGCGCAGCCGCCCGCAGGGTCTCCAGCAGATGCAACCGGGCACCACCGCGCGGCAGCCCACTGCGGGCACCGCGTGGCCGCCCGCGCAGCAGGTTGGGCGTTTCCTCGCCCACGCGGCCCTGCATGGATCCCGCCGTGCTGTTTTGCACCAGTTGCGCCAACAGGTTGGGGGGCAACGCGGCCTGCACCGCATCACGCAGCAACTCGCCGCTGTCGGGCGTGGGCTGCGTGCTGTCGTCATCGTTGTCCTTCTGCTCCGACTCGGGGGGCTCCGGCGGCTGCTCCAGTTGCGGCGGCGGCTCGGGCGGCTGCTGCGGTGTCTCCTCCTGCTCCGGCGGCGCGGGATCGTCACCCTGCTCCTCCTCCTCCTCCTCGGGGGGCGGCGGCGGAGGAGGCAGTCGCGTGGCCCGCGGCGCCAGCACGAGCGCGGCGGCCTTCTCCGCGTCGGCCTCGGTGACCGCCAGACGCCCGTCGAGTGCCGCGTGGGCGCGAGCGCAGCGCAGCGCAAAGAGCGTCGCGCGCACACTGTCCACCCCGAAGGCATCGGCCGTTTGGCAAAGCGCCGCCGCCCACGCATCGTCCACGGTCACCTGCGGCAGCCGGGCCCGTGCCTCGCGCACGAGCCGCGCGAAGTGATGCGCCGCCGATTCGTCGGCCATCCCCTCGAGCTCCTCACTGGTGCGTCCATCGAAGCGCACGCGGAAGGCCACCCGGTCACCGAGCGCCGGATGCACCAGTTCCTCATCCACCGACTCGTCGAGCAGCAGCGCGCAGACGCGCGAAGCATGCCGGTCGGCGATGCCATCGCGCTGCACGGTGATTTCCCCGTGGTCGAGCACTTCGCACAGCGCCGTACGCGCGGCCACGGCCAGGCGCTCCGCCATGGGCAACACCAGCACGCCGCCATCGGCCGCCGCCAGCACCCCCCGCTCCGCGACGAGCCGGCCGGCCGAGAGCGTGGACGCGAGATCGACGCCGCCGTACAGGCGGTCGGCCGTCACGCCCGCGGGCACGCGCCGCAGTGGGGCGCCCGCGGGCAGCCACGCCCGCACGAGGGCCCCGAACTGGCGCGCCTGCTCGTGCAGCGGGTGGTCGAGCACGGCGCCTCCCAGCCCGTGCGGGTCCACGGCCAGCAACAGCGCCGCGAGGGCGCCGAAGCGGCCGGACAGGTCAGCCTGCGGCGACGACATCGCCGGCCGGCGCGTCCCAGAGTTCGGCCACGGCGCGTTCGACGCGCGTGGTGGAGCCGGCGTCATCGAGCACGTTGCGGCGCAGGCGATGGCGCAGCGCCATCGGCGCAATGCGCCGCAGGTGATCGAGGGTGACCACGTTGGCGCCCTCGAAGGCGGCCAGCGCGCGCGTCGTACGCAGCAACGTGAGTTCGCCACGCAGTCCGTCGGTACCCAACGCCGAGCAGAGCGCCGCAGCGCGCTCGAGGATGGCGTCGGGTACGGTCAGCTCGTCGAGGCGAGTCCGCCCCTTTTCGATGGAGCGACGCACCTTGGCATCGGCCTTCTGCCACTGGGCGAGGAAGGCGATGGGATCGCGATCGAAGGCATCGCGCCGCTTAATCACGTCGATGCGCAACGCGATGACCGTGGGCGTGCGCACATCCACGGCCAGCCCGAAGCGATCGAGCAGCTGCGGCCGCAGTTCCCCCTCTTCCGGGTTGCCGCTCCCCACGAGGACGAAACGCGCCGGATGCCGCACGCTGACCCCTTCACGCTCCACCACGTTCTCACCGGTGGCGGCCGCGTCGAGCAGCAGGTCCACGAGGTGATCCTCGAGGAGGTTCACCTCGTCCACGTACAGGAAGCCACGGTGCGCGCGCGCGAGGAGCCCGGGCTCAAAGGCCTTCTCACCCGTCGTGAGCGCCCGCTCCAGATCGAGGGCGCCCACGACGCGGTCCTCGGTGGCGCCGAGCGGCAGGTCGACGACCGGTACCGGCGCGAGCAGCGCCCGCGGATGCTGCCCCTCGGCCAGCCGCTTGAGGCAGTCATCGCAGCGCTGCGTGGTGGAGTGCGGATCGCAGCCGTACTTGCACCCCTGCACCACCTTCATCGGCGGCAGCAGCCCAGCCAGCGCACGGACCGCCGTACTCTTGCCGGTGCCTCGGTCGCCAAACACCATGACCCCGCCAATGGAGGGGTCGATCGCCACCAGCAGCAGGGCGAGCTTCATCTCGTCCTGTCCCACGATGGCGCTGAACGGATACACAGGTCGCATCAGAATCCTGAAAAAATCGGCCGGCCGCCGGGGGTGGCGCAGGGCAGCTGGAGAAATCCATGTTTCTATGACGTTAGGACCGGACATTCTATGTCGCAATGTCCTGACAGTCCCGGCGCCTGCAGGTGTACACTTTTCTTGACACTGCGGTTTCCTCGCGCGAGCTTAGCTGCTGTGAATCCCCCCGAGCAGGCGCTGTCCGCGCCCACCGTTCCGGCCGCCGATCGCCCACGCGCGACGGCCGATCTCGCCCCGGTTGCTTCGGCAACCGTCCGTGCGCCGGCGCCCTCGTGGTTCGAGCGCGTGCGCGATCGCTGGTACAAACTGGTTGCGACCGATGAGTTCCAGCGCTGGAGTGCGCGCTTTCCGCTCACGGCTCCCATTACGCGCTACCGGTCGCGAAAGGTCTTCGACCTGGTCTCGGGGTTCGTCTACACGCAGACACTCTATGCCTGCGTGGAGATCGATCTCTTTGACTACCTGTCCGATGGGGCCCGCACCATCGAGGAGATCGCCCACCACGGCGAGATGCCCATCCCGAGCGCCGAGCGCCTGCTCAATGCGGCTGCGTCGTTGCGCCTGCTGATCAAGCGCCGGCACGGCCGCTATGGGTTGGGGCCGTTGGGGGCTCCGCTGGTGCGCAACGTCGGGGTCACGGCGCTCATCCGTCATCACAAGATGGCGTATCACGACCTGGCCGACCCTGTCTCGCTGCTGCGTCAGGGCTCCAACTTCCGTACGGAGCTGTCGCGCTACTGGTCGTACGCCGACGCCCCGCGGCCGCAGGCGATCGACGATTCGCGGGTTGCCGCCTACTCGGAAATCATGGCGGCCACCCTGCCGCCGGTGGCGCACGATGTGCTCGACGCCTACGACCTGTCGAAGCACGACTGCCTGCTCGACGTTGGCGGAGGGGAGGGAGCATTCCTGTCGCTCGTGGGCGCGCGGCATGCGCGGCTGCAGCTGCAGCTGTTCGACCTGCCGGCCGTGGCGTCGCGCGCCCGTACGCGACTCGAACAGATCGGCCTGGGTGACCGGGTGCAGTGCTACGGGGGCAACTTCCACGCGGACTCCCTCCCCACGGGCGCCGATGTCTGCTCGCTGGTGCGCGTGCTGCTCGACCACGACGATCTGTCGGTGCTGCGCTTGCTGCAGCGGGTGCGGGCCGCGCTCCCCAAGGGCGGGGTCCTGCTCATCGCCGAGGCGCTGGCGGGCGCCAAGGGCGCCGAGACGGTGGGCGACGCCTACTTCTCGTTCTACCTCATGGCCATGGGCAAGGGGCGCGCGCGCCGGGCCTCCGAGCTGCACCAGATGCTGCAGACGGCCGGGTTCCGGAGGAGCCGCGAACTTCGCACCCGCTTCCCGATCCAGACGGGGCTCATCGTGGCGGAAGTCTAGGGCGCGATGGCCGAACCAGGGCGCAGGGCGAAGGGATCAGGGGGAAGGCCGTAGGACCCCGCCTTTCCCCTTCCGCCTGACCGTCTTCCCCCTGCTCCTCGTTAGGAAGCTCGGTCCGAACCGTCCTATCAGTCTCGGACCCCATACCCGAACGATTATCTCTGGTTATTGACAGCAACCACTGTCAACTTCACTGTACACTCGTGAACACCCTCGCCGTAGTCTTCGAAGAACCGACGAAACTGTCCGTCCGCGAACTGACGCTCGTCGAACCCACCGCCGCCGATGTCGTGGTGGCCATGCAGTACTCCGGCATCAGTACCGGTACCGAGAAGCTGCTCTTCACCGGGCGCATGCCCCCCTTCCCTGGTCTCGCCTATCCGCTGGTCCCCGGCTACGAAGGGGTGGGGCTCATTGTCGAGGCGGGAGCCGAATCCGGACGTGAGCCGGGGCAGCTGGTGTACGTGCCCGGCTCCAAGGGCTTCAACGAAGCCCGCGGCCTGTTCGGTGGACAGGCGTCACGCGTGGTGGTGCCCGGTGCCAAGACCATCCCGCTTGCCGATCATGTGGGGGAGCAGGGGGCGCTCTTCGCCCTCGCGGCCACGGCGCATCACTGTCTCGAGCCCGATCCGGCCAACCACCTCGACAAGCTGCCCGGGCTCATCGTGGGGCACGGTGCCCTCGGCCGTCTCATTGCTCGCCTCTGTGTCCTCTACGGCGCGCCGGCTCCCACCGTGTGGGAAACCAATCCCATTCGCATGGACGGCGCGCGCGGCTATGCCGTCATCCACCCCAACGACGACACCACGCGCGGCTACCAGGTCATCTGCGACGTGAGTGGCGCCGACGGCATCATGGATTCCCTCGTCAACAAGCTCATGCCGGGCGGCGAGATCGTCCTCGGCGGCTTCTACAGCGAACCGGTGTCGTTCACCTTCCCGCCCGCGTTCCTGCGCGAAGCGCGCATCCGCATTGCGGCGCAGTGGAAGGAGCAGGACCTCACCGCCATCACGGCGTTCGCCAACAGCGGACGCCTCGACCTCGATGGCCTCATCACGCACCGCGAACCCGCGGCGCGTGCCGCCGACGCCTACGCCACGGCGTTCGGTGATCCCCACTGCGTCAAGATGATCCTCGACTGGAGATCTGCTGCATGAGCGAGAACGGTCTGCACCAGCTGCACAAGAATATCCGCGATGAGGCCTCGTCGGATGTCGACACCGTGCACACGGGCCCGGTGACCAAGGAGACGCAGATCATCGCGATCTACGGCAAGGGCGGCATCGGCAAGAGCTTCACCCTCGCCAATCTCTCGTACATGATGGCGCAGCAGGGCAAGAAGGTGCTGCTCATCGGCTGCGACCCGAAGTCCGACACCACATCGCTGCTCTTCGGTGGCAAGGCCTGCCCCACCATCATCGAAACCTCCAGTCGCAAGAAGCTCGCCGGGGAGGCGGTCTCCATCTCCGACGTCTGCTTCAAGCGCGACGGCGTGTACGCCATGGAGCTGGGCGGTCCCGAGGTCGGGCGCGGCTGCGGCGGGCGCGGCATCATCCATGGGTTCGAAACGCTCGAGAAGCTCGGCTTCCACGACTGGGGGTTCGACTACGTGCTGCTCGACTTCCTGGGCGACGTGGTGTGCGGCGGCTTTGGCCTGCCCATTGCGCGCGACATGTGCCAGAAGGTCATCGTGGTCGGCTCGAACGACCTGCAGTCGCTGTACGTGGCCAACAACGTCTGCAGCGCGGTCGAGTACTTCCGCAAGCTGGGCGGCAACGTGGGCGTGGCCGGCATGGTCATCAACAAGGATGACGGCACCGGCGAAGCGCAGGCGTTTGCCAGCAACGCCGGCATTCCGGTGCTCGCCGCGATTCCCGCGCACGAGGACATCCGCCGCAAGAGTGCCAGCTACGAGATCATCGGCAAGCCCGATGGCGAGTGGGGCGCGCTCTTCGCCGAGCTCGCGCAGAACGTCGCCGACGCCCCGCCGGTACGCCCCAAGCCGCAAACCCAGGATCAGCTCCTCGGCCTCTTCTCGGCCGAAACCACCGGGCGCGACTTCGTGATGGAGCCGGCCACCATGTTCGACATGGTCGGCAAGGAAGAGATCGTGAAGCCGACGCTCGAAGTCGTCTACGACACCGTCTGAGGCCTGCGCGATGTCCAACGAGAAGGAAGTCGTCTACGACGACGTTTCTGAGGTGCCCATGCTGAACGACGCCGACGCGCCGGGCGGCATGGGGTGCGCTCCGAGCGGCCCGTCGGGGAAGGCACTGCCCGTGGTGGACGGCAAGGCGGTGAACATGGCCGCCACGCAGGCCGATGGCCTGGGCTGCCACTCGGGCAAGGAGCAGATGCTCGAGGCCGCGCGCGCCGCCGGCAAGAGCGACGTGCTCGATCGCTACGCTGCCGACTATCCGAAGGGGCCCCACGATCAGCCGCAGAGCATGTGCCCCGCCTTCGGGTCGTTGCGCGTGGGACTGCGCATGCGCCGCACCGCCACCATCCTCAGCGGCTCGGCCTGCTGCGTGTACGGGCTCACCTTCACGAGCCACTTCTACGGCGCGCGTCGCACGGTGGGCTACGTGCCCTTCAACTCCGAGACGCTCGTCACCGGCAAGCTGTTCGAGGACATTCGCGACGCCGTGTATCAGATGGCCGACCCGGCGCTGTACGACGCCATCGTGATCACCAACCTGTGTGTGCCCACGGCGTCCGGTGTGCCGCTGCAGATCCTCCCCAAGGAGATCAACGGCGTGCGCATCATCGGCATCGACGTGCCGGGCTTCGGTGTGCCCACGCACGCCGAGGCAAAGGACGTGCTCGCGGGCGCCATGCTCAAGTACGCGCGCCTCGAGGCCGAACAGGGGCCCGTGCAGGCGCCGCGCGCCGGCCGTTCGCAGAAGCCCACTGTCTCGCTCATCGGCGAGATGTTCCCGGCCGATCCCGTGGGCATCGGCATGATGCTCGACGGGCTCGGTCTCGCGGCCGGCCCCGTGGTGCCCACCCGGGAGTGGCGCGAGCTGTATGCGGCGCTCGACTGCGTGGTGGCGGCAGCCATTCACCCGTTCTACGTGGCCACCTACCGCGAGTTCGAAGCGGCCGGTCGCCCCATCATCGGCTCGGCGCCGGTGGGCTACGACGGCACCGAGGCGTGGCTCGAGCACATCGGTCAGGCCGCGAACGTGTCGCGCGAGCAGATCGACGCCGTGAAGAACCGCATGCTCCCCGCGATCAAGGGCGCGCTGTCGGCGATGCCCATCAAGGGCCGCATCACGATGTCGGGCTACGAAGGCTCGGAGCTGCTGGTGGCGCGCCTGCTCGTGGAGAGCGGCGCCGACGTACGCTACGTGGGCACCGCCTGCCCGCGCACCCCGTACAGCGATGCCGATCGCGAATGGCTCGAAGCGAAGGGGGTGCACATCCAGTATCGCGCGTCGCTCGAACAGGACTGCGCGGCCATGGATGAGTTCAAGCCCGATCTCGCGATCGGCACCACACCGGTCGTGCAGAAGGCCAAGGAGCTCACCATTCCGGCGCTCTACTTCACCAATCTCATCTCGGCGCGTCCGCTCATGGGTCCGGCCGGTGCCGGCTCGCTGGCACAGGTGGTGAACGCCGCCATCGGCAACAAGGTGCGCTTCGACGAGATGAAGGCGTTCTTCGGCGACGTGGGCAGCGGCTTCAAGGCCGGTGTGTGGGAAGACGTGCCGCAGGACAAGCCGGAATTCCGCGAGCACTACAAGCGCCACATCGCGAAGCTCGCGCGCGCCCGCAAGGCCGAGGAGATGGTCTGAGATGACGCTCATCCTCGATCTCGATCGCGCCGGCGGCTACTGGGGCGCGGTGTACGTGTTCACCGCCATCAAGGGCATGCAGGTCGTGATCGACGGCCCGGTGGGGTGCGAGAACCTGCCGGTGACCTCGGTGCTGCACTACACCGATGCCCTGCCCCCGCATGAGTTGCCCATCGTGGTCACGGGGCTCGGCGAAGAGGAGCTGGGCCAGCACGGTACCGAAGGCGCCATGAAGCGGGCGCACAGCACCCTCGACCCCGAACTGCCCAGCGTGGTCGTGACGGGCTCGATCGCCGAAATGATCGGCGGTGGCGTGACGCCGGAAGGCACCAACATCCAGCGCTTCCTGCCGCGCACCATCGACGAAGACCAGTGGCAGGCCGCCAACCGTGCCCTGTACTGGCTGTGGACGGAGTACGGCCTCAAGAAGGGCGTGCGTCCCAAGCGCCGCGAGAAGCAGCCCGGCGACAAGCCGCGCGTGAACATCATCGGCCCCATCTACGGCTACTTCAACACGGCCAGTGACCTGCACGAGATCCGTCGCCTGGTGGAAGGCATCGGCGCCGAGATCAACATGGTGTTCCCGCTGGGGAGCCACATGCAGGACATTCCGCGGCTGGTGGATGCCGACGTGAACATCTGCATGTACCGCGAGTTCGGCCGCATGCTGTGCGAAGATCTCGAGGTGCCCTTCCTGCAGGCGCCCATCGGTCTCCACAGCACGACCAAGTTCCTGCGCACGCTCGGCGACCTGCTGGGGCTCGATCCCGAGCCGTTCATCGAGAAGGAGAAGCACACGACGATCAAGCCGCTGTGGGATCTGTGGCGATCGGTCACGCAGGACTTCTTCGGCACGGCGAGCTTCGCGATCGTGGCGAACGAGACACACGCCCGCGGCATCCGGCATTTCCTCGAGACGGAGATGGGTATGCCCTGCGCGTTCAGCTTCGCGCGCCGTCCGGGCGTGAAGCCGGACAATCAGGCGGTGAAGGACGCCCTCAAGGCGAAGCCGCCGCTCATCATGTTCGGCAGCTACAACGAGCGCATGTATCTGGCGGAACTGGGGTCGCGTTCGATGTACATCCCGGCGTCCTTCCCGGGGGCGATCATTCGCCGGCACACGGGTACCCCCTTCATGGGCTACAGCGGGGCCACGTACATCGTGCAGGAGGTGTGCAACCAGCTGTTCGACGCGCTCTTCCACATCCTGCCGCTGGGCACGGAGATGGACAAGATCGACGCCACCCCGGCGCGCCTGCACCAGGAGTTGCCGTGGGACGACGAGGCCAAGGCGACGTTCGACGAGCTGTGCGAAGGGTTCCCCATTCTCATTCGCATTTCGGCGGCGAAGCGGCTGCGGGATGCGGCGGAGAAGGATGCGCGGGAGCTTGGCGACAGTGTCGTGACCCGCGATCACGTGCTGGCCAGCCGGCGTACGCTGCAGGGAGCCACGGCGTAATGCGGCTCCTTGCAGGGTGCCCCGCCCACGGGGTCCGGTAGGGTCGAACGCGCCAGCGGACCGAGGGTCCGCTGGCGCGTTTGCGTGGTATGTTTTGCCGCGTTGTTGGCGGCTAGTCGCCGTTCCCGCACAGGGCGTGAACGATCACCTCCGGCCTTTCTTCCGGCAGCAGGTGCCCTCCCTCCTCCACGGTCAGCGTCACCCCCGGAATGCGCGCCACGGCGCGACGCAGGGGGGCGAGTGGAATCCAGCGATCTCCGCGCGCGGCGATGAGCTGCACGGGGGTGCGCAGCACGCCCACGTCGCGAAAGAGCGCGGGCAGGTCCCAGCGCGCCATCATGGCAATGGCCGCGTGCACGTGCGCGGGGCGGGAGCAGAGCTGGCGATAGCGGGCGGCCTGCGGGGCGGTGAGCGTGGTACCGGTGCTGCCGAGCATGCGCTCGATGAGGCGGGTTTGTGCGGCCAGACGGGCGGTGGTGCCGGCCACGGCCTCGGTTTCGAGCACGAGCCCCAGCACGGGCGCAATGAGCGCCACATACCACGCGGGCGGGGACACGAGCGCCGGGCAGACGCCCAGCAGCCGCTCGGGCGCCAGGTAGCCGTCGAGTATCATGCGCAGCAACACGGACACGCCGGCAGAGTGCCCCACGACCACTTGCGGCCGCACGCCGATGCCATCGAGCAGGGCGTGCAGCAGGCGCGACATGCCGGCCAGGCTGTAGGGATTGCGGGTCCGTTCGACGCTGGCCGGGACCTCGGTGAAGCCGTGACCGGGGAGATCGATGTTGACCACGTGATAGTGGCCGTGGAGGGCGGGTACGACGCCGGCCCAGGAGTGGGTGCTGCCCCCGGTGCCGTGCATGAGCACGATCGTGGGGGCGGCATCGGGGGGGAGTCCCGACCGCTGGAGGTGCCACGTGAGGCCGTCGCACGCCTGAAATTGGGAGTACTCGCGGAGCGGCCAGTCCAGAGGGATCATGTCGGGAATATGGTGATTTTGGGGTGTTATGAAATTGATGCGTCAGAAACCGTAAATTCTTCTTGACGCATTGAACCGTAAGGTCCAGTTTACACCCCGTAGTTCAAGACTCGCTGCCCGTTACTCGGGTGGCATCCCAGCCGCGCGGGCGGAGCGCGGTAGCATCAGTCAGTTCCTTTGGAGGCAGAGATGTCGGAAAAGGGCGGAATGACCGAGGAAGAGGCGCGTCGCTTCCACGGCTACATGGTGACCGGCACCATGGGCTACATCGTTGTTGCTGCGGTCGCGCATTTCCTGGCGTGGTCGTGGCGTCCGTGGTTCTAACCCTCTGATTCTCGAGCAGGAGAACACATGCACAGAATTTGGATGGGACACGACCCGAACATCATCATGAGCGCGCTCGGATCGTTCCTGGTTGGCGCGGTACTCGTGATGCACATCTGGGCCTACGGGCAGTTCAACTGGCCTGCGACGCTGAAGGCGAAGTACGCGCCGTTGACCGCGCAGGCCGCCACCAAGTAAGGAGTACCCATGCATCGCATCTGGTTGATGTATGACCCGCGGCGCGTGCTGGTGGCCATGGTTGGCTTCCTGGCGGTGCTTGCGCTGGTCATTCACTTCATCCTGCTCAGCTCGCAGCGTTACTCGTGGATCGAAAACGGGACGCTCGGTGCTGATCAGGCGCCCGTCGGGGCGTCGGCTCCGGCGGCGGCGGCAGAGATGTCGCCGCTCCCGCCCGGCCGGTAAAACGTCGCGCGTCGTCGCCGGGCTGGCGTTTCGCACGTGTCAGTGCGACGCCAGCCCCGGCCGACGCAAAACGTTCGCATTTTCCTAGGCAGTTGCTGGCAGTTCCCTGGTAATTCGCAGCCGCAATTCCCCCCGCTGCCTTTTCTCTGCGCGTCCGGAGATATCGCCCATGGCGATGCTGAGCTTCGAGAAGAAGTATCGTGTCCGCGGTGGTACGCTGATCGGCGGAGATCTTTTCGATTTCTGGTTCGGTCCGTTCTACGTGGGCTTCTTTGGTGTCACGACGATCATCTTCGTCACGCTTGGCACGCTGTTGTGCGTGTGGGGCGCGGCGATGGGGCCGACGTGGAACCTGTGGCAGATCAACATTGCCCCGCCCGACCTCAAGTACGGGCTCGGCCTCGCGCCGATGCGTGAGGGGGGCTTGTGGCAGATCATCACCTTGTGCGCCATCGGGGCCTTCGGCTCCTGGGCGTTGCGTCAGGCCGAGATCGCCCGAAAACTCGGCATGGGCATGCACATCCCGTGGGCGTACGGCGGTGCCGTACTGGCCTACGTGACGCTGGTCGTCATTCGTCCGCTGCTGCTGGGCGCGTGGGGACATGGCTTTCCGTACGGCATCTTCTCGCACCTGGACTGGGTGTCGAACGTGGGGTACCAGTACCTCCACTTCCACTACAATCCGGCGCACATGATCGCCGTGACGTTCTTCTTCACGAACTGCCTCGCGCTCGCGATGCACGGCTCGCTCATCCTCTCGGTGACCAATCCGCCGAAGGGTACGCCCGTCGGAACGAGTGAACAGGAGAACGTCTTCTTCCGCGACCTGGTCGGCTACTCGATCGGCGCAATCGGCATTCACCGCCTTGGCCTGTTCCTCGCGGTCGGCGCGGCGGTCTGGAGTGCCATCTGCATCGTGATCTCCGGTCCCTTCTGGACGAAGGGCTGGCCCGAGTGGTGGAGCTGGTGGCTCAACCTCCCAATCTGGAAGTGAGGCCCGGTCACCATGCTTGAATACCAGAATCTGTTCACGCGCGTCCAGGTCCGGACGCTCCCCGAAGCGGGGATCCCGATCGACGAATCGACGGGTACGCGGTACGGCACCCCCACCTTCTCGTATCTCGCCGGCAAGTTCGGCGACGCGCAGATCGGCCCGATCTATCTGGGCTGGGCCGGGGTGCTGTCGCTGATCTTCGGCTTCATCGCCTTCGAGATCATCGGCCTCAACATGTGGGCCTCGGTGGGCTGGGATCCGGTGGAGTTCATCCGCCAGCTTCCGTGGCTGGCCCTCGAGCCGCCGCCGCCGCAGTACGGGCTGCGCATCCCGCCGCTCAATCAGGGTGGCTGGTACCTCATGGCCGGCTTCTTCCTCACCCTGAGCATCATCCTGTGGTGGGTGCGGGTGTACCGCCGGGCGCGTGCCCTGCAAATGGGCACGCATCTCCCATGGGCCTTCGCCAGCGCGATCTTCCTTTACTCCACGTTCTTCTTCCAGCCGCTGCTCGTTGGCAGCTGGAGCGAGATGGTGCCCTTCGGCATCTTCCCGCATCTCGACTGGACGGCGGCGTTCTCGATCCGCTACGGCAACCTGTACTACAACCCGTTCCACGCCCTCTCCATCGCCTTCCTGTACGGCTCCGCCGTGCTCTTCGCGATGCACGGTGCCACCATCCTGGCCGTGGCCCGCATGGG
Source organism: Gemmatimonas sp. (assembly GCF_027531815.1). Taxonomy (NCBI): domain Bacteria; kingdom Pseudomonadati; phylum Gemmatimonadota; class Gemmatimonadia; order Gemmatimonadales; family Gemmatimonadaceae; genus Gemmatimonas; species Gemmatimonas sp. Next base: position 492,988 of record NZ_JAPZSK010000006.1, read on the forward strand.
CGGTGAGCGCGAAATCGAGCAGATCACCGACCGCGGCACGGCGGCCGAACGCTCGATGCTCTTCTGGCGCTGGTGCATGGGCTTCAACGCCACCATGGAGTCGATCCATCGCTGGTCCTGGTGGTTCGCGGTGCTCACCACCTTCACGGGCGGTATCGGCATCCTCCTCACCGGCACCGTGGTCGACAACTGGTACCTGTGGGGTGTGAAGCACGGCCTCGTGGCGCCGTACCCGGCGCAGAACCAGCTCACGCCAGAACAAGCCGACCTGCTGCGCGGCCGGTATCAGGGCACCGCCCCCGATTCCTTCCCGTCGTATGTCGTGCCGCAGAACGCGACCATGCCCGATACGGCGGAAGCGCCGGTTGCCGTGGATTCCCTCATGGCCGACTCGCTCAAGGTCGACTCGCTGAAGACCGATTCCACGAAGTCGGGAGGTGTCCAGTGAAGTCCGCACGTCGATGGGTCACCACGGCCGGCCTCCCCCTTGCCCTGCTGTCCCTCGGGGCCTGTGGCGACGCGGCCGTGGACACGGTCCAGGTGGGGTACCGCGGTACGGCCATGGAGCAGAACTACGACCACGGCGATCTGAAGGCCAAGTTCGCCCAGGTCAAGATTCCACAGAGTCCGCCGCCGGCCGGGGAATCACCGCCGGGCCCGCTGCCGTGGAAGAACGTGCAGGTGCTCAACGACATCAGTGTGGCGGAGTTCAACCGCACCATGATTGCCATGAGCACCTGGGTGGCGGGCACGGGCAACTGCGCCTACTGCCACAACGTCGCCGCCTTCCAGGACGACACGCTGCCCAACGGCAAGCCGCTGTACACCAAGCTGGTCGCCCGCCGCATGCTGCAGATGACGCGGCAGATCAACGGGCAGTACTCGCAGCACGTGAAGAACACCGGCGTGACCTGCTACACCTGCCACATGGGCAAGCCGTTGCCCAACGGCCTCTGGTTCTACTCGAGCCAGACCGACTACCTGCGGCACTACCTCGACCGGGATGGCGCGCGCGTGATCAGCCAGACCGTTGCCCCGGCCAGTGTCAACCGCAGTTCGGTCAAGCAGACGGAGTGGACGTACGCGCTCATGATCTCGCAGTCGCGCTCGCTCGGGGTGAACTGCACGTACTGCCACAACAGCCGCCAGTTCTCCTCCTGGCGGGAAGCGCCGCCGCAGCGTGTGACCGCCTACCACGGCATCCTCATGCTGCGCGACGTGAACCAGAACTACCTGGCGCCGCTGCAGCCGGTCTATCCCGCGGTGCGCCTTGGCGCCATGGGCGATGCGCCCAAGGCCCAGTGCGTCACCTGCCACAACGGGGCGTACAAGCCGCTGTACGGGGCCCAGATGACCAAGGACTTCCCTGCCCTCTGGGGACGCGCCGACTGGAACGGAGCCCCCTTCCCGGGGATCATGACCATGGCGGCGGACACCACCAAGCGTGACAGCACCGTGGCCACTCCCGTGGCCGCGCCAGCACAGCGTACCAGCGCCAAGACGGCGCCGGCCGCACCGGTGGGTATGAACTGACCCGCACGTTTCAGCTCCGCGCATAGGGCCCCTGGCCCGCCGTGCGGCCAACCCCGCGGCGCCTCACCGGCGTCGCGGGGTTACTGCTTCCCGCATGGCAGAAACCGCCACCCGCCCTCGCGCATTCATCGTGCGTTGACCCGGGGTGTCCACCGACCCCCGGGCGTTCTTGCCCGTTTCACCCTTTCCCTCCGAGTCCTGCCGTGTCTACGCGCCGACTGCCCGTGTACATCCTTGCCGACGTATCCGGTTCGATGCAGGGTACCCCCATCGAATCGGTGAAGTCGGGGATCCGCCAGCTGCACCGCGACCTGCTGGGCGACCCGCAGGCCATCGAAAGCGCGTACCTCTCGGTCCTCACCTTCTCCAACTCGGCGCAGCAGCTGGTGCCGCTCACCGAAGTGGCAATGTTCAACCCGCCCGACCTGGTGGCGAGCGGCTCCACGAACTTCGGCGACGGCCTGCGACTCCTCCTCGAGAGCTTCGACCGCGAGATCATGCGCACCACCGCCGAGCAGAAGGGCGACTGGCGTCCGCTGGTGTTCATCCTCTCCGACGGCGCCCCCACCGATGTGGACTGGCCAGTGTACGCGCAGCAGCTGCGGGAGCGGCGCCCGGCCAACATCATCGCCGTGGCCTGCGGCGATCAGGCCGACGTCGAGGCGCTCAAGCAGGTCACCGAGATCGTCATCCAGATGCAGGACATGTCCCCCGATGCGTTCAAGGCCTTCTTCCGGTTCGTGTCGGCCAGTGTGAAGCAGACGAGCGCCAAGGTCGGGGCCGTGGCCGATGGGGGAAGCATTACGCTGCCGCCGCCGCCACCCGGCATCACGATCGTTCCGTAAGGCACGATCCGCAGTACCGTGGAATCCACTCCCCGCCCTGACGACACGCCGTCCGAGTCCGCTGCCACCGAGGTCGCGCCCGTCCGTCCCACGTGGAAGGCGGTCGTGCCCACCACCCCGTGGTGTCCCGACGAATGGCGCGAGCATCTCGAGCGGCTCGCACCGGGACTGCCTCACCGCGGACAGGCAGCGGCCGCACACGAGGCCACCGGCGTGCAGCTGCGCGCGGCGCCCTGGTCGCTGCTGCTCTCCTCGCGACGCGGACGGCTGCATGCGCACCGCGGCGAGCACCGCGAGGACGCCGGTCACCTCGTGCACTTTCACGACGGCTGGTGCGCGGCCGTGGCCGACGGCGCCGGCTCGGCGGCGTACAGCCGCCTCGGCAGCGCGCTCGCAACCCACACGGTCACGCACGCCCTTCGCGAGGCGCTGTCGCACGGCAGTGCGCCGGCCGCCGCGCTCGGTCCGGCCATGCGGCAGGCCGCGCAGGTGGTACACGACCGGCAGCGCGCGTTCGCGACCCATGCCGCCCTCGCCCCCCGTGACCTGCGCACCACGCTGCTCGTGGCCGCGCGGCATGGCAGCACCCTCGCCGTGATGCAGGTGGGGGACGGAGCCATGGCCGTGCTGCACGACGACGGAACCATGTCCCACCCGCAGGCAGCCGCCACCGGCGACTACTCCGGCGAGGTCGCGCACTTCCTGCCCGACGACGGCGCGCTCGACGTGCTGCAGACCTCGTTGCGCCTCATGCCGGCCACCAACGTGGCGGCGGTGCTGCTCGCCAGCGACGGCGTGGAGGACCCGTGGTATCCGTTCACCCGCTTCGCCAAGCCCCTGGTGCAGCTGCTTGCCACCGGGCGCCATGCGGAGTCCGACGCCGCCATGCCGGCGTCGCTCGTGCCGGCATGGACCGACTCGGTGCTGGGCGCCGCCGACCCCGTGCACGCCCTGGCCGAATGGCTGGCCTTCGAGAAGCGCGGCGAAAACGACGACCGTACGCTGTGCCTCGCGTACACCGATGCCTTCGTGGCCACGGCCGGCGTGCGCCCCGCGGGCGCCTGATCATGGGTACCGTGCACTGCCGCCTCACCGACGGGCGCACGCTGCAGCTGGACGATGAACCGGTGGGCACCGGTGCGGAGAAGCGCGTGTTCCTCACGCGCGATCGACAATTTGCCGTGGGGTTCTACTATGGCACGCTGAGCGACCGGCGCGAACGGGTCGATCGGCTGACGCGCATTCTGACCAACTACAATCCCACCCTGGCGGCCAACGGCGCGTACTGGTCGCCGTACTTCTGCTGGCCGGTGGGGATGGTGGATGGCGCGCAGGCCATCCCGCTGGCGTTTGCCCAGCGGCAGCAGCTGGTCTGGCCCCCCCTGGCCGTCGTCACCCCCACCTATCGCGGCAACTTCTACTTCAGCGATCGCTTCGGCAGCAAGCAGGAGAAGGAGGTGCGCTGGTTCACCGGCGGCAAGGCCTCGAAGTTCGTGCCGCAAGCGGAAACGGGAACGTTGCTCACGCGCTTGCAGGTGGCGGTGCGGCTCTCGCGGGCCGTGCGGCGGTTGCACATGGCCGGTCTCGCCCACGCAGACCTGTCGAACAAGAACGTGCTGGTCGACCCCAAGGGGGGCGATGCCTGCATCATCGACATCGATTCACTCGTGGTGCCAGGCGTGGCGCCGCCAAGTGTGCTCGGCACCCCGGGCTACATCGCGCCCGAAGTGCTCGCGAACAAGGCCCAGCCCAGCATCGCCACCGACAAGCATGCCTTGGCGGTGCTGCTGTATGAACTGCTGCTGCAACGCCATCCGTTGCAGGGCAAGCGCGTCAACAGCACGCGGTCGGCCGAGGAGGATGAGCAGCTGTCGATGGGGGCACGGGCGCTGTTCATCGAGCACCCCACCGACCGCCGCAATCCGCCGCACACGCCCATCACCGTCCCCTTCTCCCGACTGGGGCCGCATCTGGCGCAGTGCTTCACCCGTACCTTCGTCGATGGCCTGCACACCCCGGGCAAGCGCGCCGATGCCGCGGAGTGGGAGGCGGCGCTGTATCGCACGATGCAGCGGCTGCATCCCCTGCCGAGCGGCAAGTGGACGCTCGTGGGCTCGGGGTTGCCCAACGCGTCACTCGCCGGCGACGAACGGGTGTCGGGGCCGGTGCTGGTGGCGCATCTGTTGCGCGATACGCCGCAGGGGGTGGTCGACGAGCAGGACCTGTTCGTGCTGTTTCATCACCTGGCGCTGCATGACTGGCACCTGCGTGTGGGCACGCTCCCCAACGAGAAGGCCGACCGCACCGCCCGTGGGTACGTGGCGCAGCACGCGGGCAAGTGGTGGATGGTGAACACCAGTGACACCCCGTGGCACGTGGTGGACGGGCCGTCCATCGGCCGCAATGCGTCACTCGAGCTCGTGAGCGGTCTCACGGTGCGCATCGGCGACGAATTGCCCGCGCGGGTGTTGCGCATCGGTACGCTGTAGGTTGCCGTAGCCCGTCGGGGGCGCCCCGTCGGCGCACCGACGTGGTGTCCCGTTCGTCTCCCCAGGTCATGTCCACTGCTTCGTCCACCGATGCCTTCGCTCGCGTTTGCGCCGCCCTCGTGACGGTGTGGCCGGGCATGGCGGATCCGGCCGCACCAACGCGCGCCGAGGTAGGGCGTGTGCTCGACGAGTGCGGCAGCGACTATCGGCCGCTGGTGGAACTGGTCATCGACCTGGGCCGTGTGGTGCGCCCGCCGCTGGCGTCGCTGCCGCCGCAGACCGCTGGCTCGTGGGTCCATGCACGGGCGCCGCTGGTGCACCGGCTGGTATCCACGCGCTATCTCCAGCCCGATGTGGCACGCTGGGCCGTGGACGTCTGGGGGCAGTTGCTTGGCATCGTGCCGTCGAGCGTCGTGGCCCCGCCGGCACTCGAGGCAGCCAGTGCGCCGGGGGCGACCGCGGCCGCGGGCGCGGCGGCCACCCGGCCTGCCCGTGCAACGGCACCCTCCGCTCACGTCGCCGCGCCTCAGCCACGCGTGCTCACGCCGCAGCAGGTACCGGCGGCCCTCAAGCAGACGCCAAGCTGGGCCGGCGGCCCGGTGTCCTTCCGGGTAGGGCAGAAGCCCAAGGCCGCCACACTCGCGGCGATGGCCCAGAGCGGCCGGGTGGTGGTGCGCGGCGCGCCGGTCTCCGGGCCGCGTTTTCAGCCGGCGGAGCGGCGAGCGGCGCTGATTCTGGCAGTGCTGCTCGTGATGATTACCATCGGGCTGCGCAACGCCTTGCGGAACCGCCCCGATGTCACCACGCCGGTGGCCGCCGTTCCGGTGGCCGCCTTTCCAGTGGCCGCCGTTCCGGTGGGCGAGGGCGCACCGGCACCTGCCGCCCCTGCCCCCGCCGTGAAAGCGGGCGCGGCAGCGGCAGCAGCGCCTCCGGTGGACACCAACGCGGAGGCCTCACCGGAAGCGCGCGATCGGCTCGCCATGCCGGGCGGGAACGCCTTCCCGCCCGACCTTCCGGTGCGCGAAACCGGTGTGGCGGGGCGCTACGTGGTCAGGCAGCGCGTACGCGATGTGAGCGGCAGCACCAGTTGCGACGCCGTGGCTCAGGCCCTCGCGAGCGGGCGCGAATCGGAGGAGCGCGTGGTGCACACGCCCGGAGCGCCCACCTTCGTCCTGAGCACACGGCGCGTGGCAGGAACGCTCGACCGCGACGGCACGTTTGTCTCGGAACCGCGGGCCGGCACCACGAACAACGTGAACTGGCGCTTCCAGATGCGCGGCCGGTTCGGGCCGGATGGCTTCACCGGGGAGAGCGTAACTCACACCGATGCCATTCTCCGTTGGGGCAAGATTCAGACGTGTGTCGTGACTGCCGACCTGACCGGGCGCCGACGCCTGCCGTGAGGGGCGCGGGGGCGTGATGGGCTCGCCCCTCGATCCCCGGGTGCGCATGCGTGATGCGCTGCGCACCCTCGTCGACGAGAGCCCTGCCCACTGGGACGCGCCCTCGCTGTTCGTGCTCCGCAACCGGTTGCTCGATCACACCGGGAGTGATGCGCGCCCCCTGGCCGAATTCCTCATCGAAGCGCTGCGACGCGGCTGGCGCGACCGGTTGCCGTCGGGCGCGGTGGATACCGGGCGCTTCGACGCCATGGTTGCCCCCTTCGTGCTGCAATGGAGCAGCGAACGGTTCGTGCAACCCGAGATGGCCCGGTGGGCGGTGGAGTCGTGGGCGTACGCGTTGCGGGTCATCGACGAGTCGCAGGTACGCGTGGCCCCGCCCCCCAAGCGCGAGTCCATGGCGGCGATGGCCGCGCGGCTCAACGCCGGTGCGGCGGTCGCGGGCGCGCAGGCCGCACAGGCGGCGCGGGCCGTGGCCGCCGCCATGGCCGGCACGCCAGCAGCCGCTGCTCCAGGACCGCGTGCGCGCGGCGGCGCCGGAATGGCCAGCAAAGGGCTCCAGCAGCCCGCTGGAGCCCGCGGAACGCCGCGCAGCACCGTTGCCCCTCCCGCGCGCTTCAATCCGTCCTACACGCCGCGAACGCGCTCTGGAGGCGGTGGGAGCAGTGTGCCCGCGTGGCTTCCCAAGGCGCTCTTCGCCACCATCTGCGTCATGGCGCTGGGGATCGTGACGCGCGTGGCCGTGGTCACTGTGACCGGCGATACGCCGGGGGACGAGCTGGTGGCACAGGCCGCGGCGGGCGCCGCGCCCCCCGGTCAGCCGGCGAGGCTCTCCGGCGCGCCGGCCAACAGCCCGTCGGCGGCAATGTCGGCGCCCATGCCCTCGCTCGAGGACACCGAGGTGACACGTCCGCTCGTCTCCACCGCCGATGTGCCGGGTGAGCCGGTGAGGCGTTCCGCTGGCCTGTCCCTGCCGGGCGGCGCCGTCGCCACCGGAGCGGGGGGCTTCCCCACCGTGCCCGACCGGCGGCTTCCCACCGGCGCCGATCCCACCAGTGCGCGCACCGTGTCACCGGCGCTCACCGGCGGCGTGACGATTCTCGCGCCGGAGAAGCCGGGCGTCCCCTCCATTACGCGCGGGCTGCTGGCGACCGGCGCCGACAGTGGGCGCATGGTCTTCGTGCAGCCGGCACGTCGCGCCGCCGGCGAAGGGCGTCGCATGCAGACCCCGTCCTCGGCCACGCCCATCACCTACGACGAATTGCACTTCGTGAGCGGCGAGACGATGCGCGGGCGGGTGGATGTGGTGCGCGCCGGCACGGTGATCTTCCGCGACATGCGCACGGGGCTGCGTCACGAGTACCGCAAGGACGACATCGCCGAGATCATCACCGAGTTCGGCACCGTGGTGCGCTTCCGCGCGGAACGCGCCACCGCCACGGCGGCCCGCGGGCCGGGAAAGCCCCCCACCCTGGGGGCTGCGGGCGCCAGGGCCGCGGAGAGGAGCGCACCCGCGAGCGGGGTGCGTGCCCGCGGCGTGGCGGGCCGGTATCGCATTCGGTACGCCGCGGCTTCCGCGGTGGGCTCGCCCGAATGCACGCAGGTGTGGACCCGCCCCCCCAACGCCGAGGACATTGCCGTGGTCACGCACCTGCCGGGGGCGGACACCCTCGCCGTGGCGTTTCAGGGGGGCGACCTCTTCCCCTCGAACGTGGACCCCGACGGCTACTTCGCCAGCACCTTCCGCATTGTGCCCGATCAGGCGCGCACCATGACGGCGCTCACGACGCGGTTGAACGGGCGATTCGACGCGGGCGGTGCGCTCGATCTCACGGTGAACATCGTGTTCTACCGGCGCCTGCGCACGGGCGAAATGACGTGCAACGTGACCGTCAAGGCGGCGGGGCAGCGCGAGAAGTGAGGGGCGAGACGCGAGCGGTGCGTGGGAGCGTTGAGTCCGCAGGCAACGAGTTGAGCCCGGATCGCCGTGAGAATTGAGCGGCCTCGCGGTGAGAGTTGAGTACCTCAATTCTCGCTGCTGGAACCCTCAACTCTCACGGCGATCCGGGCTCGACGCTCCGCCTGCCGGCTCAACTCCCCGGCTCGTCTCTCAGATCGCAGCTCTCAGCTCTCAGCGTACCGGCACGAAGGGCGGGGCCACGGTCGGTCCCGGTCCCGGCTTCTCCTTGAGCAGGTTGTCGAAGCTTTCGATCTGCGTGGGGCCGAAGCTGGTGATCGTGACCTGCTGGCGGGTGGCATCATCGTGCAGCACGAGGCGGCCGTCGGTATAGCGCACGAGGCGGAAGGGCGCAGTCGCCCCAACACCGGCGGCCCGGCGGCTGCGGGTGAGCGCGCGCAGCGCCCCACGCAGGAAGCCGTTGCTGCCGGGCGCCAGCACCACCGCGACCTTGTTGGTCGTGGCGTCGATGACGGTGATGCCCTGATTGGGTGCATCCTCGAAACGCAGCGACCGTTCGATGAGGACGGTGGTGGGCACTTCGCGGAACGCGCCGAAGCCGAAGAAGCGGGCGGCAATGGCGAGAGCAAAGACGGTGGCGATGAGGAGCCCCGCCATTTGCAGCGCCGGCTTGGGCACGACGAGCGGTGGGGCGCCCCCTGGACGTTCTCCCGGTTCCGGCTCGAAGATGATGCCCGGCTGTTGCTGGTTCACGCTACACGCTCGCCGGCGAGGGCATGCCCAGTCCGCTGTTCATGCGCTCGGCGGGGCCACTGCGCTCCACCCGCGTGTCCGCGTCGGCCTCGGCGAAGTCGGCCACGGCGCGCGAGAGAATCTGCGCCACGCGCTGCGGCTCCTCGAGTCCGCGCAACACCGGCTCGGGGTGCGTGAAGCGGAAGACGCGGCAGTGCGGCCAGAGCGCGATGTACGCAATGCGGCTCCCCTTCTGCAGCGTCATGGTGACCTGCCCGGTGCCATCCTTGAAGGTGCCGACCCCGGCCGATTCGAGCAGCTTGAAGGGGATATTGATGGACATGGGGAAGGCCATGCCCACGCGCATCACCACGCGGTGGGTGGTGATGGCATACCACGACGTGGTGGCGACGGCGCGCGAGAGCCCGAGCGCCGCCAGCATCACGAACGCCGCCAGCGCCACGCGGACCACGGCGCTGGCCACGTACACCTCGCTCCCCGGCTCGTGCTCGGTGGAGATGGCCCAGAGGGCGAGCATCGCCGCGAAATACGCCGCCACGAGACGCCAGTGGAACACGTGCGTGGCCACCGACTTCATGGACGGCGCTCCCTCCCACAGCAACCGCTCGCCGTCGGGGAGCGGGTGCGGCACGCCACGAATGTATTGTGGCGCCGCTGGCGCCGTTGGCGTGCCGCCTTCCAACTGGCTCATAATCAGATGATCGGCTGCGAGCGTTCGGCGAACGCGTACATGTGACCACCGGCGTAGTACGCGCCGATACGATCTTCCTCGAGCAGCGTGATCTGGTCGTCACGCTTGGTGGCCGGCACGTTGGCGAACTGGGCGGCAGTGATCGACTTCACCAGCAGCTTGTCGTTGCCCCAGAGGCCGAGGTTGGGCCACTGTACGTATCCGACCGGCAACAGCACCCGCCGCTCGGCGTTGGCGAGCTGCACTTCGTAATACGAGACCTGCGGCTCCGAGCGGTTCACCCACAGGTCGATCACCGTGCCGGCCACCTGCTTGTCGGCGGCGATCACGGGAAGCCCGCGCGGATCGGGATCGCCCTTGGCCACCGAGTAGGTGGGATCGAGGCGCATCGGCACGATCTTGGGCGAACCATGATACGTGAGATCGGGTTCGTCGCGGCGATCAGTGGCCCACGCGGCCGGCCCGACCCCGTCGATCATCGGGTCACCCGTGGGCACGATGGGCGAGCCGTTGTAATTGTCGGCTGGTACGAACTTGACGTCGGACATCAGTGCGCGCCCTCGCTGTGATCGCGGTGGATGTAGGTCTTCTTCGCGCCGGGCTTCGGCCACCCTTCACGCGGCCCCTGCGGCGACTCGAGCGGATAGCCCTCGCGCTTGTCTTCGCGGCGGAGATAGATGATCAGGCCGAAGAAGAACAGCCAGAACGCATACAGCGCGATCTGGGCACCATCGATGTACTCCATCATGAGACGGCTCCGGTGCGGAGGGTTACCGATCAGGCCGGAATATCGGCGAGACCGAATGAACGACGGGAATTTACAGCATCCTGAACCGGCTCGCGCCGGAGCAGGGAGAACAACGGAATGAGCGTCGCCAGCAGCACGACGACTTCCGTGAGGTACACCATGGTATAGGGCGCGGCAGGACTCGTGATGCCGGCCCCCAGCGCCCCCCGGCTTACCAGGTGGGACAGCCAATCCTTGGCGATGCCGCTCACGGCGAAAGACAGGCCCTCCGCGGTGGCGAACACCGCCCCCCACGCGCCCAGCGCGATGCCGTGCTGCGACGCATCACGGATGTTCATGGCGTAGGACAGCGTCCCCACCCCGAACAACCCTTCCCCGAAACCGATCATCATGACGCCGACGCGGAAAAGAAACGCCGACTTGGCGAGGCTGGCGGCCGCAATGAGGGCAAACCCCAGAATGCCCACGATCGCCCCGTGCGACGCCAGCTTGATGGGATCGGTGTTGGCCCGCATGACGTTGGCCGACCAGGCGAAGGCAATGACCGCGCCGAAGGCCATGATGGCCGTGAGCGCCGTCGTTTCGGCCACGGTGAACTTGAGGATTTCCCCGCCGTACGGCTCGAGCAGCACGTCCTGCAGGTTGAAGGCAAAGAACCCGAGCCCCGACGCCAGCAGCAGGCGCACGGCCTGGCCCCCTTCGCTGAAGGTACGCCAGGCATCGCGGAACATCGGTCGCCGTTCCCCCTTCTGGTACTCCACGACCCCACGCACCCGCACTTCCTGCTTCCAGAGCGAGAAGGCGTTGCACACCACCGTGAAGACCGCCGTGCCCTGAATGACCTGGATGAGCGTGAACGGCGTGAAGTTCTGCAGCAGCCGTTCCAGCACCAGAGCGCTTACCAGCGTCCCCATGAGCATCATGAGGTACATGAGCGCAATGACGCGCGGCCGCTTGTCCTCGTCGACGATATCGGTGGCCAGCGCCAGCCCCGCCGTCTGCGTGGTGTGGGCACCGGCGCCGACAAGCAGAAAGGCCAGGCCGGTCCCGGCATAGGCCACCCACAGCGGGGCGCGGCCGCCCCCTTCCGACAGCACGAGCAGCGCGAAGGGCATGATGGCCAACCCGCCAAACTGCATCTGTGTGCCCAACCACAGATAGGGTACCCGCTTCCACCCCAGAATGCTCTTGTGCGTATCCGACTTGAAGCCGACCAGGGCACGGAAGGGCGCGACGAGCAGCGGAATGGCGAGCATGATCGCCACCAGCGACGCGGGCACCCCGAGTTCGAGGATCATCACGCGGTTGAGCGTGCCCACGAACAGCGTCTGCACCATGCCCACCGACAGCTGGAACAGCGACAGCCGCAGGAGGCGGGACAGCGGGACGTCGTTCGTGGCCACGTCGGCGAACGGCAGGTACTGGCTGCCCACGTTGCGCCAGACATTGACGATCCGATCGGATGCGGACGCCATCACGCCACTCCCGGTGTGCGCACCGACATCACCACACCGGCTGCATGCGCACGTCAGCCGGTAGCGGCTGACGATGCGGCGTGTGCAGGAACAGGCGCAGGAACGTCAGCCCGTTGGAGACCTTGAGAGCCGCCACCTTGAGTGTGGTGAACAGCCCGCTGCCCTCCGCCTCGGCCTTCCGCATGGCGTCGGTGTTGAGCCACATCTTGTGCATGAGCCCCCAGAACGCCTCGCTCTCGGTGTCGATGGTCTCGGGGAACACCTGCCGGCTGATGAGGTTCGTCAGGGCGATCACGCTGCGATCGTACTCGTCGACGTCGATACCCATGAAGTCGAAGAACGGCTTCCGGCTGTGGTCGCGCACATACATGGTGCAGAAGACGGCCAGCAGGAAGAAGCGGATCCACAGCTTGTTCACCCCTTCGAGGAACTGTGGATTCGAGCGCATGAGCACCGCGAACGCCTCCCCGTGGCGGAACTCGTCGAGGCACCAGTTCTCGAACCACTTGAAGATCGGATGGAACCGCTTGTCCGGCTGCTTCTCGAAGTTGCGATAAATGGTGACGTAGCGCGCGTAGCCGATCTTTTCCGACAGGTACGTGGCGTAGTAGATGAACTTGGGCTGGAAGTACGTGTACTTCTTGGACTTCGTGAGGAAACTCAGATCGACCGCCACGTTGAAATCGTTCAGCGTGTGGTTGATGAAGCCCGCGTGGCGCCCTTCGTCGCGGCTCATGAAGCCGAACAGTTCGCGCACGTCGGGGTTCTTGATGCGCTTCTTGATCTCGGCGTACAGGATGCACCCCGAGAACTCGGCCGTCACCGACGATGTGAGGAACTCGATGAACTGCTCACGCAGCGCCGGGTCCATGTCGGAGAAGTCCTGATCGAACTCGGCGTTGCGCTTGAAGTGATCCTTGTTGGGATCGCGCCGGAACTCCGCCAGAATCTCATCCCACATTTGCCGGTTCTCCGGCGTGATCGTGAGCGCGTCGATTTCGGCGAAGTTGGTGGTGTAGAAGCGCGGATTGAGGATGGCGTCCTGTTGGGCCGCCTTCGTCGTGTCGTTCACCGGCTTCATCGCGCGGACGGGTACGTCTGTCTCGGTGGAGTACATGTCTGATCAGCCTTCGAAGCCGACTTCGTAGAGTTCGTGAATTTCGGTGCCGCCGGTGAGCTTCACGATCTGGCGCTTGAGCCAGCTCGCGCGCTTCACTTCGGCGCTCGATTCGAACGTGGTGGTCGTGCCGAACGCGATCCGGTTGGGCGTGTTGCGTACCAGCACCTCGTCGCCGGGATCAACCTCCACCCCTTGCAGATCCACGTGGGCGTGGAAATGGTCGTGGGTCATCTCCAAGTCGACGGTACACGGCACCTCGCTCTTGCGCGACGCCGCATACCAGACCCCTCCCCCCACGGCGGCAGCCGCCACCAGCCCCCATGTCATCACGTCCATCCTGCGTCCTCCCGGTGCTTCGGCATGTGTCGGTCAGCCCCGCCGCGTGCCATGGGCACCCAGCGTGGCGTGTTGCAGATTGATCGCCATCGATCGGTAAAACCCGGACTCGATGAGTCTGGTGCCCACCATCCCCCAGCTGTCAAGGACCGGCTCCGCGGCAAGGGCCTTGCGGAAGGCGTTCTCGGACACCGGCACGATGGACGGGGAGCGGTCGGAGCGCGGAAAGAGCTTCCCCACGGCGCGCATCACCGAGAGCATGGGAGTGCGTGGCGCCACGGTGATGAGCATGCGCTCGTTCACCCGCGGGGCCAGCGTGGCCAGCGCCTTCACCATGTCCTCCAGCTCGTAGTGGATGATGGAATCCATGGCCACCACGTAATCGAAGGGCCCGAGCGACGGGTCGAGCATGTCCCCGGAGCGGAAATCGATGTCGTCGATTCCCATCTCCTCCGCCCGCTCCTGCGCGTGCTCCACGAGCGTGGGGGAGAGATCGATCGCCACCACCTCGGCCCCCCGTTGAGCCAGCTCGATCGATGCCGTCCCGGTACCGCAGCCGGCATCGAGCACCCGTTTGCCATGCAGGTCGGGAGGCAGCCACGCCAGCAGCGTGCTGCGCATGCGATCCCGACCGGCGCGCACCGTGGCGCGCACCCTGGACACCGGCGCATCAGAGGTGAGCGCCTTCCAGGCGTCGGCGGCGGTGCGGTCGAAATACTCCCCGATCCAGGCCCGCCGCTCGCGGTACGACACCGATGCGGCGTGCGAACCCCCAAGCGGCGTTCCCTCGAACGACGGACCTGGAGTCGGAGAATTGTTCACGGTCGGAGCCATCAGTCGAATCCCAAGAGGTCAAAGATTTCGCGATCCTTGAGCGGTGCCGCAGGGAGCGGCACCACATCCTCGAGCATCTTGCGCGCGAGCTCGAGGTACTCGTGCTGTACCTGCACCACGTCCTCGGTGGGCTCCATCTCGAAGATCGTGCACTTCTTGAGCCGGCTGCGACGAATGGCGTCCACGTCCTGAAAGTGCGCCATGGTCTTGAGGCCGACCGCGGCGTTGAAACGGTCGATCTCGTTCGTCTCGCGCGAGCGGTTCGCGACCACGCCGCCCAGTCGCACCTTGTAGTTCTTGGACTTCGCCTGAATGGCCGCAATGATGCGGTTCATGGCAAAGATCGAGTCGAAGTCGTTGGCCGTGACGATGAGGCAGTAGTGCGCGTGCTGGAGCGGTGCCGCAAAGCCGCCACACACCACGTCGCCCAGCACATCGAAGATCACCACGTCGGTGTCCTCGAGCAGGTGATGCTCCTTCAGCAGCTTCACCGTCTGGCCGGTCACGTACCCGCCGCAGCCCGTCCCCGCCGGCGGACCGCCGGCCTCGATGCACTGCACGCCGTTGAAGCCCTCGAACATGAAGTCTTCCGGCCGCAGCTCCTCCGCATGAAAGTCCACGCTTTCGAGCACGTCGATGACGGTGGGCACCATCTTCTTCGTGAGCGTGAACGTGCTGTCGTGCTTCGGGTCGCACCCGATCTGCAGTACGCGCTTGCCCAGCTTCGAGAACGCCGCCGACAGGTTGCTCGACGTGGTGCTCTTCCCGATGCCGCCCTTGCCATACACGGCAATGACGAGCGCTCCCTCGATCTTCTGGTTTTCGTCCAGGTGGACCTGCAGGGAGCCGTCGCCGTCACCGAGCGCGTCCACGATGGGGAGTTTCATTGTTGCCATGCTGCGTTACCCGTGGGGAGTGGGGGTGCTACAGGTTAAGCCGCGTACACACCTTCAAGACGGTCTTCCAGATCGGCGGCCGCATCCCGCAACGCCTCCAGCGTGGCGTCATCGGGCTGCCAGTACCCGCGGTCGTTCGCTTCCAGCAATCGCTGCGCAATGCCCAGCGCCGCATCCGGATTCGCATCGGCGATGCGCTTCCGCATCTCCTCGTCCAGCACGAAGGTCTTGCTGGCCTCCGCGTACACCCACTGCGGCACCGTCCCCTTGCCACCGGTCGCCGACCAGCCGAGGGTGGTGGTGAGATGCCCGGTGATGTTGCGGACGCCCTCGTAACCGTACTGAATCTGCGCCTCGTACCACTTGGGGTTGAGCATCTTGGTGCGCGATTCCAGCTCCACCTGTTCCTTGAGCGTGCGCACCTTGCCCTGCCCCTGTCCGTAGTCACCCACGTACACGGCGGGCGCCTTGCCGTCGTTCTGCTGGGCAATGACGCGCGTCATGCCGCCGAGCGACTCCACGTACTGGTCGATGTCGGTGGCGCCGAGGTCCACCGAATCGAGCCCCTGGAACGACAGCGTCGCCTTGCCGAGGGCCCGCTTCATGAGCGCCGGCTGCGATTGCGGCTTGCCATCGGGACCGTAGGCAAAGCCCTTGCGCTGCACGAACAGGTCAGCCAGTTCGTTCTCGTCCTGCCATTTGCCCGTCTCGATGAGCAGATTGACGTTCGATCCGTAGGCGCCGTCGGCATTGGAGAAGACGCGCAGCGAGGCCTGCTCCAGCGTGCAGCCGGTGTCGCGCATCGTCTCCAGCACATGCTTGCGGATGTAGTTGCTCGCGGGATCTTCCTCCGCCTTCGCGCACAGCAGCGACGCTTCGGCGAGCAGCTTCACCTGCAACGGCAGCAGGTCGCGGAAGATGCCGGACAGGGTGATGACCACATCCACGCGCGGCCGACCGAGGCTCTCGAGCGGCAGCAGGCGTGCCCCCGTGAGACGCCCCACGCTGTCGAAGCGCGGCACCACGCCCATCATCGCCATGACCTGCGCGAGCGGCGTGCCTTCGCTCTTCATGTTGTCGGTACCCCAGAGCACCACGGCGACCGTCTCGGGGAACTCCCCGGTTTCCTGCCGGTGCTTGACCAGCAGCTGCTCGGCGCGTCCCCGCCCTTCGAGCATGGCCGCGGCGCTGGGCACGCGATACGGGTCGAAACCGTAGATGTTGCGCCCCGACGGCAGCACCTGCGGATTGCGCAAGAGGTCACCGCCCGGCGCGGGCTCCACGTAGCGCACATCGAGCGCCCGCAGGACGCCGTCCACTTCGCGGTCTTCCCGCAGCGCCACATCGTAGCCGGCCAGCAGCTCGAGATGCTGGTCGAACTGCTTGTCGTTGGCGAGGCGCATGCCGCACGCCTTGGCTGCGGCGCGTCCGGCGTTCTGCGCGGCGCGAAGATCGCCCTGGTCCACGAGCGCCTGTACGGCGGCCCGCACGACCGCTTCCACGGCCGCGCCCTGCACATCGTCCGTGCGCTTGTCGCCGTGCCCCGCCAGCACCGTGTCCCCGATGCTCGGCAGCTCCACCTCGGGACGTCCGGAGCGCGCCATCTCGATGAGCATCTCGACGCGCGCCTCGGCCGTCATGGGCTCACCCACCACGTGCAGCCCCGTGGGGATGAGGCTGTACTCCAGCTCCAGCAGCCGTTCGCGGATCTCGGCGATGCGCGCGTCGGTTTCGTCGGGCGTCCACGCCGGTTCGGCCTTCGCGAGCTCCACCGCCGCCGCCTGCTGCTGCACGAGCGTGCGCAGCTGGTCGGCGTCTGCCGCCCGCCCGCTGTCCATCTGGCGCCAACGATCGAGGCTCGTCTTGAGATCGGCCAGACCACGATAGAGCCCGGCGTTGCTGACCGGCGGCGTGAGATACGACACCAGCGTGGCGTTGCCGCGGCGCTTGGCGAGCGTGCCTTCCGACGAGTTGTTGGAGGCGTACAGGTAGACGTTGGGCAGGTCGCCGATCAGGCGTTCCGGCCAGCAGGTGGCATCGAGTCCCGACTGCTTGCCGGGCATGAACTCGAGCGCGCCGTGCGTACCGAAATGCAGCACGGCATCAGCCTTGTAGTCTTCCTTGAGCCAACGATAGAACGCGCTGAAGGCGTGCGTGGGCGAGAAGCCGCCTTCGAACAGCAGACGCATCGGGTCGCCTTCCCAGCCGAAGCTGGGCTGCACCCCCACGAACACATGGCCGAACATGGCGCCCATCACCTGAATGCTCTGCCCATCGGCGAGCTGACGACCGGGCGCCGGGCCCCACGTCTTCTCGATTTCCTTGAGGTACTTCTCGCGCCGCACGTGATCGTCCACGGGAATGCGCGTGTGCACGTTGGCCGGCGCGCCGAACTGCTCGCGATTACCCTGCGTGATGCGTTCCCGCAGTTCATCGACGCTGCCGGGCAAGTCGACCGTATAGCCCCCTTCCTTCATTTCGGCGAGGACGCGCTGCAGCGACGGGAAGACGGCGAGATACGCCGCCGAGCCGGTGTTGCCGGCGTTGGGCGGGAAGTTGAACAGGATGATGGCCACCTTGCGCTCGCCCCGCGCCTTCCGGCGCAGCGTCACCAGGCGGCTCACGCGTTCCGCCACGCGTTCGATGCGCTCGGGGATAGGCTCCGAAGCGGCCGGCTTCCCTTCCACCGGCTGCCCCTTGCCCCCGTACACCGTGGGCACGATGGCCCCATCGAGTTCGGGAATGGCGATCTGCAGCGTGGCCTGCAGCGGGTTCAGCCCGCGCGCATCGCGCTGCCACTCCTCGATCGTCTGGAACTCGAGTGTCTGCAGGGTGAGGTACGGGACGTCGAGCTGCTTGAGCACCGCCTGCGCCGCGACCGAATCGTTGTACGCCGGTCCGCCCACCAGCGAGAAGCCGGTGAGGTTGATCATGGCATCGATGGTGGCGTGTCCGCGCGCATCCACGAAGTACTTGCTGATCGCGGGGCGCGCGTCGAGCGCCGACGAGAAGCCGGCCACCACCGTGAGCCCTCGCGCCTCGAGTGCGTTCACCACGGCCGCGTAATGCGCGACGTTGCCGGCCAGCAGATACGAACGGCCCACGAGGAGGCCGACCGTTCCGGTGGCGTGGGCGCGCTTGGGAAGCGCCGACAATTCCTCGGTGATGCCGCGATTGGGCAGCGCCGGATGCCAGAGCCCCACTTCGGGATACGTCACCGGCTGCGCCGGCTTGAGGGCGCCCTTGAACTTCGCCCGCGGGCCCGCGGCGTAGCGGTCGACCGCGTAGCGGATCATCTGTTCGATGTTCTCGTCGCTGCCGGCCAGCCAATACTGGATGAGCAACAGATACGCCCGCACATCCTGCGCCGTGCCCGGAATGAACTTGAGCAGGTTGGGAAGTGTACGCAGGGCGCTCATCTGCCGCTCGCCACTGCTCTTGCCGTCGCCTCGCGACCCGCGGAGCTTCTTGAGCAGCGAGATGGGGGAGAAGGGCGACCGGCTTTCGCCGCCGGACATGTCGAACTTGCCCAGCCGGGTGCACTTCACGAGTTCCGGGGTGCACAACGCGCAGAGCACCGCGTCGGCGTCGGCGCGACGCGCGAGCACCGCGGGGAGCACCTCATTGGCGTACTCCTCCTGAAACAGCTGCGTGCACACCACAATGTTGGCTTTCGCGATGTCCTGGCGCGCACGCTCGGCGGCCTTGGGATCGGTGCCGAAGTCGGCCGCGATGTGCATGGACACGTGCAATCCCGGGATGCTTGCGAGTCCCTGTTTGGCGCGGTCGAACGCGTCAGCCAGGTGAGCATCCAGCGTCGTGATGCAGACGCGCATTGCGGGAGTGCGGGTGTCAGCGGCCATAGAATGCCTTGGCGTCGTACAGGGTGTCCACGGTGATCTCGGCGATCCCGTGCTCGAGGGCATACCGTTCGGTGTTGCGGCGCGCCTTGCCGCGCACAAAGAACGGAATTTTCTTGAGTTCCGCCTCCGCCGGCGGCAGCCACTGCGTGCTGGTCACCGAGGCGGGCTGGGCGGATGACGGGGCGGGGGTTTCGCCCTCTTCTTCGGTGAGCCCCACGGCGCTTGCCGCCTCGGGCACCACGATCTCGTGGGTCCCGGTGGGGGTGGGGGTGGAGAAGGAGGTGGCCAACACATCGGCGGTTTCCCGCACCGGTGCCGTCGCCGCCACCGCCTTGGGCGCCGCGTGGTGCAGGTGCGACGGCGAGGTCCCGTCGCCGAATTCGAAGTCGTCGCGGAACATGTGCAGCAGATGTTCCTCGAGCCCCATCATGAGCGGATGCACCCACGTGTCGAAGATCACGTTGGCGCCTTCGAATCCCATCTGCGGCGAGTGCCGCGCCGGCACGTCCTGCACATGGATGGGGGCCGAGATCACGGCGCAGGGCACCCCGAGCCGCTTGGCGATGTGGCGCTCCATCTGCGTGCCGAGGACCAGTTCGGGCGCCAACTCGCTCACCCGCTGCTCCACGGCCAGGTAGTCATCGGAGATGAGCGCCTCAACGCCGATGCTGGCGGCATATTCGCGCACCGGCCGCGCGAATTCGCGCGAATAGGTACCGATGCCCACCACCTGGAAGCCGAGTTCGTCGCGCGCGATGCGCGCGGCTGCCAGCACGTGCGTGGCGTCGCCGAAAACGAAGACCCGCTTGCCGGTGAGGTACGTGCTGTCCACCGACCGTGAGTACCAGGGCAGCAGCGAGCGGCTCGCATCCACCTGCGCCGTGCCGGCGCGCTCGTGGTCGAGCAGCGGCTGCACGTCGAGGCCGGTGACCGTACCGACTTCCTGCACGAACTCGCGGGTGGCCAGCACGCCAATGGGGACCGTCTTCACCGTAGGCATGCGGAACGTTTTCTCGAGCCACCGCGCGGTGGTGTCGGCCACCTCGGGGTAGAGCACAATGTTGAAGTCCGCCTCGGGGATGCGCCGGATGTCGGCCACCGTGGCGTTGTGCGGCGCGCAGACGTGCACGTCCACGCCGAGGTCATGCAGCAACCGCGTGATTTCCCGGACGTCGTCGCGGTTACGGAACCCCAGCGCCGTGGCGCCCAGCAGATTGGCGCGCGGACGCCGGTTCTCCCGGCGCACCCCCTCCAGCACCGGCGCACGCGTGGTGCCCGGCGGCGGTGCCATCGGCTGCAGCAGGGCACGCACGAGATGGTAGAACGTCTCGCTGGCGCCCCAGTTTTCCTTCTTGCTGTAGGCCGGCAGTTCAAGCGGAACGACCGGCACCGGCAGCGACATCCCCTGCGCCAGCGAGCCCGGTTGATCCTGAATGAGTTCGGCCGTGCACGATTCGCCCACCAGGAGGGCATCGGGCTTGAACCGCTCATACGCCTCACGCACCGACGTCTTCACCAGCTCCGCCGTATCGCCACCCAGATCGCGCGCCTGGAACGTGGTGTAGGTGACCGGCGGGCGGCGATCACGCCGCTCGATCATCGTGAACAGCAGGTCCGCGTAGGTATCGCCCTGGGGGGCGTGCAACACATAGTGCACGCCTTTCATGGAGGTGGCGATGCGCATCGCCCCCACATGCGGCGGTCCTTCATATGTCCAGAGCGTCAGTTCCATGGCCGCCTCAAACCGCGAGTCGCCGCGCCCGATCGAGCGGGCGCGCAAAGAGTTCGGCCAGATCGCCGGCCTGTTCGTAGCCGTGCACGGGAGAGAAGACCAGTTCGATGGACCACTTCGTGCGCAGCCCTTCGGCCTCGAGCGGATTGGCGAGCCCCAAGCCACAGACGGTGAGGTCGGGGCGCGCATCGCGGCACCGGTCGAGCTGCTTTTCCACGTCCTGCCCTTCACTCACCTGCGCCGTGGCGGGCAGACGCGACAGCTCGGCGTCGATGAGCAGCTTATCGAGATACGGCGTCCCCACCTCGACGAGCGCCATGCCGCACTCCTCATGCAGGAAGCGGGCAAGCGGGATCTCGAGCTGGGAATCGGGGAACATGAACAACCGCTTGCCCTCGAGCTGCGAGCGATAGCGCGAGAGCGCCACCCGCGCCCGCTCGGCGTTGGGGGCCACGCTACTGTCGAAGTGGGCCGGGGTCACGCCCCAGGCATCTGCCGCGGCGCGCAGCCAGGCGGTGGTCCCTTCCACGCCGAAGGGATAGAGCGCCGGCAACAGCGTCGCTCCACGAGCCACCAGCGCGCGCGCGGTGTCGCCGAGAAACGGTTGCGCGAGCAGGATGCGCGTATTGGGGCCAACGGGCGGCAGCTCGCGGGCCCGCCGGGGCGGGAAGAAATGCACGGGCCCCACCCCAAGCTTGGCAAACATGCGCGCGAACTGATCTTCGACCACATCGGCCACGGTGCCGACCACGAGCAGGGACGGCTCGGCCGTGCGGCTCTCCGGCAGGTGCGGCACCATGCTGCGCAGGCAGGCGTCTTCCCCCTGCGTGAAGGTGGTTTCGATGCCGCTGCCGCTGTAGTTGAGGATGCGCACGCGCGGCATGAACTGGCCGTTGAGGCGTTCGGCGGCGCGCGCCAGATCGAGCTTGATCACTTCCGACGGGCAGGAGCCCACCAGAAAGAGGGTGGTGATGTCGGGACGCCGCGAGAGCAGCTGCTGCACCACCCGATCGAGTTCGTCGTTGGCGTCGGCAAGGCCAGCCAGATCCCGTTCGCTGAGAATGGCGGTGGCAAAGCGCGGCTCGGCGAAGATCATGACCCCGGCCGCCGACTGCACCAGGTGCGCGCAGGTGCGCGACCCCACCACCAGAAAGAAGGCGTCCTGCATCTTGCGATGCAGCCAGACGATGCCGGTCAGGCCGCAGAAGACCTCGCGCTGACCACGCTCGCGGATGACCGGCAGCTCGAGGGCCGTACTCACGAGACGTGCACCTGGGCGGCCCGGGCGGCCTTTTCCGCAGCTTCCTGCAGCCGCGCGGCACGGAGCTTGAGGATGAATTGAATGGCGTTCACGGTGTAGGCGGCATAGGCGACCAGGGCCATCCACATCAGGAAGCGAGGATCCCATGCCAGAGACAGCCCCACGAGATAGGCCGTGTGCTGGCCAATCACGAAGAAGCTGACCACGTCTTCCCAGAAAAAGGACTCGTGGAACAGGTACTGGCCGAACACCACTTTCTCCCAGATCGCGCCGGTCACCATGATGGTGTACAGCACGAGCGTCTTCACGACAATGGAAAGGTGGGCCGCCTCCAGTCCCTGTCCGGTCCGGAGGTAGCGCAGCACAAGGAAGACGGACACGCCCATGACGAGAAATTGGACGGGTGCAAGGATTCCCTGCACGAGTGTCCATTTGGTCTCGTCGCGGCGCTTCCGCTCTTCCGGCGTATACAGACCCGTGCGCACGGTGGGTGCCGACGCGCGCGGATCGGCGGCCGCTGTAGGCGCGGCCGTCTCGGGATGGGGCACAACAGTCATCTAGCCGTCTCTTCCGGGGGTTCGCTGCCCAGATGAGCAGAAGGTGTGATCGGACCGGGTAGTTGTCAAGAAGAATTGACGTACACTTTTCTTGACAACTGGACCACGTGGTACCATTATCGGCGTGCTTACGTTATGGTGTGCCCGCACACCAGGGCCCATTTCACCACGCCATCGTGCCAAGGAGTTCCCGCGTCATGACCGGCGCGTCTCTCCAGCCAGCTGCCAGCGGCTTCCCCACGGTGAATCGAGGCCCGGGATCCCACCCCGATGCCATGGACCACCTTACTTCGCAGCGCCGCAGTGAGCGGCTCGAGCGCCTGGAGCGGACCATCCAGAACGAACTCGTGCCGCGCCTGATGACGAGCCACCGTGTGGGGCCGGTCTCGCCGGCCATGGCGGCCGCGGCCGCCCGCATGCTTTCGGAGGCGGACGTGCAGGCGTTCGTGGCGGCCGTGCGCAGCCCCGACGACAGCCGCGGGGCGCAGTTCGTGCGCGCCGTCCTCGCCGAAGGGGCGACGGTGGAGGGGGTCTATCTCGATCTGCTGGCCCCCTCGGCCCGACGGCTGGGCGACATGTGGGACAACGACGAGTGCGATTTCGTCGAGGTGACGGTGGCGCTGGGGCGCATGCAGCGGCTGCTGCGCGATCTGTCGCAGGTGTTCCTGGCCGAGTCGGGGCATGCGGAGCCGGTGGGCAACATCTTGCTCACCTGCGTGCCGGGAGAGCAGCACACGCTCGGCATCATCATGGTGGGGGAGTTCCTGCTGCGCGACGGCTGGCGGGTGCTCGTGGGCGCGCCGTGGACAGAAAGCGACCTGCTTGCCATGGTCGCCGCGGAGTGGTACGACGTGATCGGCTTCTCGGTCGGTACGGAGAGTCGCCTGTCGGTACTGCGTCGCGATATCCGCCGGCTCAAGCAGGCCTCGCGCAACACGAACGTGCAGGTCATGGTTGGCGGACAGCTGTTCGCCGAAGACCCCTCACTGGCCGATCAGGTCGGTGCCAACGCGATCGCGTCCGATGCCCGTCAGGCACCGGCCATTGCGCGTTCCCTGCTGACGGCGGCGCGTGCGGGACTGCCGGAAGCGCATCGGACGGAGGGGCTCGGCGAGTATGGCCAGTTCCGTGAAGCCCTTCGACGCGAATAATCCCGCCATCGGCGAGCTCGATGCCCGTTCGGCTGCCTCATTGCTCGCGGTGGCCGGGGACATTGCGCTTGTCATGGATGGGGCCGGCGTCATCCGGGACGTGGCCGTCATGGGCGGCGGTGACACGCAGTTCGATGCGGCCACCCAGTGGATCGGCCGGCCGTGGAACGAGACCGTGTCGGGCGACTCGCGCGCCAAGATCGATACGCTGCTCAAGGAAGCGATCCACCAGGGGGTGTCGAAGCGCCGCCAGGTGAATCACCTCATGGGCGACGTCATGGACGTGCCCGTGTCGTACACCACGATCAAGCTTGGGCGCGACGGCAGCCTCGTGGCGGTGGGGCGCGACATGCGCCACGTGTCGGCGCTACAACAGCGGCTGGTGGAAGCGCAGCAGGCGATGGAGCGCGACTATTGGCGCCTGCGTCATGTGGAAACGCGCTACCGCCTGCTCTTTCAGCTGGCGAGCGACGGCATCCTTGTGCTCGACGCGGCCACCCTCAAGGTGCTCGACGCCAACGCCGCCGCGGGACAGCTCTTTGGCGAACCCACCGACCGGCTGATCGGCCGTGTCTTTCCGCTGGGCATGGATGCCACGGCGGCGCGGGCGCTCGAGGATCTGCTGGGTGCCGCACGCAGCGCCGGCCGGGCGGGCGACATGGCCATCACGCTGCACGGTGGGCGGGCGGTCCATGCGTCCGCCTCCTGCTTCCGTCAGGAGCAGGCGACGCTGCTGCTCGTGCGCTTCTCGCCGGCGGAGTTGCCAGCGGCCAGCAGCAGCGGCGCCAACTCGCCGTCGCGGCTGCTCGATCTGCTCGAGCGCTCCCCCGACGCGTTCGTGGTAACCGACCTCGAGGGCGTCATCCTGACCGCCAATCGGGCGTTCCTGGACATCACGGAGCTGGCGAGCGAAGAGCAGGTGCGCGGAACCCCGCTGGCCACCTACATCGGGCGCCCCGGCGCCGACTTCCCGGTGTTCACCAGTATGCTGCGGAAGAACGGCGTGGTGCGGCTCATGGCGACCTCCGCACGCGGCCTCCATGGCAACCAGTCCGAGGTCGAGGTGTCGGCCGTCTGGGTGCCCGAAGGGGAGGAGCCGTGCATCGGCTTCACGATTCGTGACATCGGCCGGCGGCTGGCGAGCGGCCCGCAGGGGGCCCGCGACCTCACGCGCGCCGTCGAGGAGCTCACGTCGCTCGTGGGGCGCGTCTCGCTGCGCGACCTCGTGCGCGACACGGTGGACCTGGTGGAGCGGCATTTCATCGAGGCCGCCCTCGAGCTCACCAACGACAACCGGACGTCGGCCGCCGAAGTATTGGGGGTGAGCCGGCAGAGCCTGTACGTCAAGTTGCGAAGACATCGACTGGTGAGCCCCGGTGGTGATCGGGAAGATGATGTGAGCGGCTAGCGGCACCGCCGCCCCTCACCGGCGCTGCCGGCCTTCCCTGAACCATCCCAGTAACCGGAAAAGCAAAGTGGTCTCTGTCGCATACGGTTACTGTCAACTAAACTGGACACCTATGGGCGTCAGCTACACAGAACGTACGGTCCCGGCACGACTGGATCCGAAAGCGGTCCTGACGTTGCTCAAGCCAGTCACGTGGTTCCCCCCGATGTGGGCGTTCACCTGCGGAGCGATCTCCGCCGGCGTACCGCTCTCGTCGGAGCGCCTGTGGACGCTGGCGTTGGGCATCGGGTTGACGGGACCGTTGGTCTGTGCCTCGAGCCAGGCGGTGAACGACTGGTTCGACCGCCACGTGGACGCCATCAACGAGCCGAACCGCCCCATTCCCTCGGGGCGCATCCCGGGGCAGTGGGGGCTGGCCATTGCCATCTTCTGGAGCGCCCTCTGTATCGTATGGGCACTCCCCCTGGGTCGGTTCGGGCTGGGCGCCGTGGCCGTGGCGCTGGCCTTTTCGTGGGCCTACAGCGCCCCGCCCTTCCGCTTCAAGCGCAACGGCTGGCTCGGCAACACCGCCGTTGGCTTCACCTACGAAGGACTCGCGTGGATCACCGGCGCGGGCATCATGCTGGGCAATGTGCTGCCGCCCACGCCGCTGCTCCTGCTGGCCGTGCTGTACAGCATCGGGGCGCACGGCATCATGACGCTCAATGATTTCAAGGCCATCGAAGGCGACCGGCAGATGGGGGTGAACTCGCTTCCCGTCCTGCTTGGCCCCACGGGGGCGGGGTGGGTGGCTTCGCTTGTCATGCTGCTGGCGCAATGCGTCGTGATCGGGCTGCTGGTCACGTGGGGGCGCCCCGGGTTCGCCATCGCCATCGGTGTACTGACCGTCGTTCAGGCGGGGCTCATGGGGTGGTTCGTGCAGAAGCCGGTGGAGCGGGCGCTCTACCTCAGCGCCTTCGGCGTACCGTTCTACGTGAGCGGCATGATGGTGTCGGCGTTCGCCGTGCGCACGCTCCCCATCGTCACCACGTTCGGTGAGGGGCTTCGCTGATGGGCAGCGCCGTGGCGCCGTCATCCGCCGCCATGCCGGTCGCCACGCTGGCGGCCGAGTCGGGCATGAGCTGGTGGAACCTGACGCGCCTCGGTTTCGTGCAGGCGGCGATCGGTGCGGTAGTGGTGCTGCTCACCACCACCATCAACCGTGTCATCGTCGTGGAACTCGGGTTGCCGGCACTCATTCCCGGGCTGCTGGTGGCGTTGCACTTCGCGGTCCAGCTGTACCTGCGTCCCCGCCTCGGTCATGACAGCGACGGGCACGGGCGTCGGACGCCGTGGATTCTGGGTGGCATGGTGGTGTGTGCCCTCGGTGGTGTTGGTGTGGCCGCCAGCGTGCCGGTCATGGCCGAGCATGCGGTGCTGGGGGTGGTGCTGGCCTCGCTCGCCAGCATGCTGCTGGGTGCGGGGGTGAGTGCGTCGGGCACCCCGCTGCTGGCACTCATGAGCGAACGGGCCAGCCCCTCGCAGCGCGCCGGCGCCGCGGCCATCACGTGGATCCTGATGATCGTCGGCATCATCATCACGGCGGCCACCTCGGGCTCGCTGCTCGATCCCTTCTCGTTCACGCGCCTCATTGCCATTGCCGGTGGCATTGGCGGGGTGGGGCTGCTGGTGTCGTGGCTGGCCACACGGGGCGTGGAACAGGGGCCGCGCCCCGTCATGCCTGCCGGGGCAGCGACGCACGGACACGCGTCGTTCCGCGACACCGTGCGCACGGTGTGGCAGGAGCCGGCGGCCCGACTCTTTTCGGGCTTCATCTTCCTGGCCATGTTCGCCTACAGCGCGCAGGATCTCATCCTCGAGCCCTTTGCCGGCATTGCGTTCGGCATGACGCCGGGGGAGAGCACGAAGCTGTCGGGAGCCCACCACGGCGGGGTGCTGGCGGGAATGATTGTCGCGGCGCTCCTCGCAACGCGGACCGGGCAGTTGCGGCACTGGGCCGCGGCCGGCTGTGCGGCATCGGCGGTCACGTATCTGGCGCTGGTGGCCTCGCCCGGCCTGTTCAGCGTTTCGGTGTTCACGCTGGTCGTGGTATTGCTCGGTATCGCCAATGGCGTGTTCGCGATTGGCGCGATCGGCTCCATGATGGCGCTCACGGGCGACAAATCCGACGGTCGCGCAGGGTTGCGCCTCGGCGTGTTTGGCGCGGCGCAGGCGCTTGCCTACGCGGTGGGCACCATGTCCGGCGCGGCCGGCGTCGATCTGGCGCGTGCCGTCTTCGACTCCCCGGTGCGTGGGTATCTGGCGGTATTCGGTGTGCAGGCGTTCCTTTTTGCCGCGTCGGCGTGGCTGGCGCTGCGGAGCGCGTCGAGCGAGCGCGCCAACGCGGTGTTCCAGCAGCGCGGTGAAATGCTGTCGGCAGTTATCCAATGAGCCACACGGAGGCCAGTCTCATGAGTGCACAGCGCGGCGACCAGCAGGAAGACCTGACCCAGCTCGAGCGGGGAGTCCCGTACGAGGATGGGGAACTGTTCGATGTGGTCGTGGTGGGCGGCGGCCCGGCCGGTGCCACGGCCGCGCACGAACTCGCCTGCGCCGGGCGCAAGGTGCTGCTGCTCGATCGTGCCTGGCGCACCAAACCGTGCGGCGGGGCCGTACCGCCCCAACTGCTCCGTGATTTCGCCATCCCCCAGTCGCTGCTGGTGGCGCGGGTGAATACGGCACGGGTCATCTCGCCGACAGCCAAGAAGGTGGACATCCCGGTTGGTGAGGGCTTCGTGGGCATGGTCGACCGCGACGTGTTCGACGAGTGGCTGCGCCAGCGAGCGGCCATTGCGGGCGCGGTGCGGCGTACCGGCGCGTTCACGCAATTCTCGCGCGATGCCGATGGCATGGCGACGCTCACGTACACCGAGGGGCGGTCGCGGCACGGGGCCGTGCGCACCGTGCGCGCACGCTACGTGATCGGCGCCGACGGGGCGCTTTCGCCGATCGCCCGGCAGTGCATCCCGGGGTCGCACAAGGCCAAGCATGTGTTCGCGTACCACGAAATCGTGAAGTCGCCCACGGCCGACAGCGAAGTGTTCGGCCACGACCGTGTGGACGTGTACTACAACGCCCCCCTCTCTCCCGACTTCTACGCCTGGGTGTTCCCCCACGGCCCCACGACCTCCATTGGCACCGGGACCTTCCAGAAAGGCTTCGGTCTCAAGGAGGCGGTGGCGCGTCTGCGGGCGGACACGGGCATGGACCGGCTGGAGACGATCCGCCGGGAAGGCGCCCCCATTCCCATCAAGCCGCTCCCCCGCTGGGACAACGGGCGGGACGTCGTAGTGGCCGGCGATGCCGCCGGGGTAGTGGCGCCCGCCAGCGGAGAAGGCATCTTCTACGCCATGACCGGCGGCCGATTTGCCGCCGACGCGGTGGAAGAGGCGTTGCAGACCGGCAAGGCGTCGGCGCTGAAGCAGGCGCGCCGCCGCTTCATGCGCTTGCATGGCCCGGTGTTCTTCGTGCTCGATGTGATGCAGAGTTTCTGGTACACCACCGACAACCGGCGTGAGCGCTTCGTGGCGATCTGCCGGGATCGGGATGTGCAGCAGCTGACGTTCGACGGCTACATGCGTAAACAGCTCGTGCGGGCGAAACCCATGTCGCACGTGCGGATCTTCTTCAAGAACCTGGCGCATTTGGCCGGGCTCGCGCCCGCCTGATCACCGTCTCCGCATCCACTCCCCGATGCTGATCTCGATCGCCATCGACTTCCGCCACGCCGATGTGGCAACGCGTGAGCGCTTCCATCTCTCCGAGGAGCGCCTCACGCAGTTGTACCGCACGGCGCGCACCGAAGTGATCACCGAGTCCGCGCTCATCTCCACGTGCAATCGCACCGAGCTGTACGCGTGGGTCGACAGCGACGATCCGCAGGTGATCGAGCGCTCCGTGCAGGTGCTGGCGCGGCGCTGGATGCGCACGCGCACCGAGGGCGACCAGCTGCTCACCACGGCCACGCGCCGCGAGGGGCGTGACGCCGCCGAGCATGTCATTCGCATCGCCTCCGGCCTCGAGTCGCAGGTCCTCGGTGACGGGCAGATCCTGGGCCAGCTCAAGGCGGCCTACAAGCGTGCCTCGCGTGGCCAGGCGGCGGGGCCGGTGCTGCATCGCCTGTTCGAAACGGCGCTTCGCGCCGGCAAGCGGGTACAAACGGAAACGTCGCTCACGGCGGGGCGCAATTCCGTGGGTGCCGAAGCGGCCATTACCGCCTCGCAGCGCTTCGGCAATCTCGAGAACGCACGCTGTGTGGTGATCGGCGCCGGCAAGACCGGCGCGCGCGCCGCCAAGCAGCTGCACAAGCTGGGCGCCCGCGACATCGTGGTGGTGAATCGCACCTTCGAAAACGCCGCGAGCCTGGCCGGCATGGTGGGCGGCCGCGCTTCCACCTGGGACGCGCTGCATGTGGAAGCGGCGATGGCCGACGTGGTGATCGTCGCGACCGGCAGCGAAGTGCCGGTGGTCGAGGCGGCGGCCCTTCAGCGCGCCCGTGAGGCGTGTGCCGCGACCGGCTACGCCCTGCTCATGATGGACCTCAGCGTGCCCCGCAACATCGACCCGGCGGTGACGACGGAGAGCGGCATCACGCTTATCGATCTCGATACGCTGCACCAGCCGCTGCTGTCGGCCGAAACGATGCGCCGGGATGCCGTGCCGCACGCGCAAACGATCTGCGCCGGTGAGACCGACGCGTTCATGGAGTGGCTGGCCACGATGCCCGCGCGTGATGCCATCCAGCCGCTGCGGGCAGCACTCGAAGACGTGGCCCGCCGGGAAGTGGCGTTTCACTCGAAGGACGACAGCGTCGCCGAAAAGGCGGCCTCGCGCATCGTGGCCAAGCTGCTCGCCGGCCCCATGGCGGCGCTTCGGCGTGCCGTGCAGCGCGGGGAGCCGCTCGATCAGCACGCGATGATGCTGCTCGAGATGTTTGCGCCAGGCGGCGGCGCTGGCGCCACGGACACGCGCCGCAGTGGCACGCACCGGGCCGTGGCCGCTCCCGCCCCGACGCCGGCCGCCCCCGCCGCTCCGGCGCCCCGCCTGAGGCCGCGCGTGGCCCCGGCCGCTTCCTCGGCCACGGTGCCGTCGCCGGTCGCGGCCGCCCACGAGGCGGCACCGCTGGTCGCGTCTCGCCACTTCAACTGACCCTGCGGGCGGCGCCCGGCCGCAGGGTCGTGCGCCGCCAAGTACCTTTGACATTCGAGTTGCCCGGCTCCCGGCAGCCCGAGTTCACCCGGGCTTTTCCGAGCCCGCTACTCCCCTCTGTATGAACGACCTGTTGTTGCGCGCGCTGCGCCGCGAATCCGTCGAGCGCCCCCCAGTGTGGATGATGCGCCAGGCCGGACGGTATCTCGCCGAGTACCGTGCCGTGCGCGCGAAAAGCGACTTCCTCACGATGTGCCGCACGCCCGAGCTGGCCACGGAGGTCACGCTGCAGCCGATCGATCTCGTGGGGGTGGACGCGGCGATCATCTTCAGTGACATCCTGGTGATCCCCGAGGCCATGGGGATGCACCTCACGCTCGACGAAGGGGTCGGACCGCAGTTCCCGTCGCCGATTCGTTCGCCGCAGGATCTGGAGCGCCTGCGTGCCGTCGATCCGGAAGATCAGCTCGGCTACATGCTCGAGGCGCTGCGCATGACCCGTCGCGCGCTCAACGGGCGCGTGCCATTGATTGGCTTTGCCGGGGCGCCGTGGACGCTGGCGGCGTACATGGTGGAGGGCAAGGGCACCAAGCAGTTCGCGGTGGCCAAGAAGATGCTCTTCGAACAGCCGGCCCTCGCACATGCGCTGCTCGATCGCCTCGCCACCGCAGTGGGCGATTTTCTCGTGGCGCAGGTGGCCGCGGGGGCACAGGTGGTGCAGCTGTTCGACTCGTGGACCGGCGCGCTGGCTCCTGACGAGTTCCGCACCTTCTCCCTCCCCTACCTGGCCAAGGCGGCGCTGCGGGCCCGCGAAGCGGGCGTGCCCGTCATCGTCTTTGCCCCCGGTGGCGGATGGGCGCTGGGCGAAATCGCCGCCGCGACGCAGGCGGATGCCATTGGGGTCGACTGGCACACCGCGCCGCACGACGCGCGCCGGCAGACCGATCCGTTCAACGTGGCGCTGCAGGGGAATCTCGATCCGTGCGCGCTGTATGCCCCACCCGCCGACATTCGCCGTCGCACGCACGAGATGATCGCCAGCTTCGGGCCCGTGGGGCATGTGGCCAACCTCGGCCATGGCATCCTTCCCGACATGAAGCCCGACCATGCACGGGCGTTCATCGATGCCGTGAAGGAATGGGAGTGGACCGAAGAACGGGTGGCGGCGCATCAGGCGAGCGCGCCGTTCCGTCAACTCGCGGAGGTCCCGTGACCGTGGCGACTCCGCTCGAGGATGCGCCAGCCGTGCCCACCAGCGGCAATCGGCGCAGCGACATCACCCGCTGGATCGCCGGGCTCCACGACGAGCTCACGTCGTTCTTCGGACGGCTCGATCGGGGCGGGACCTTCACCGAGGATCGTTGGGAACGTCCCGGCGGCGGTGGCGGGGTGGCGCGCGTCATGACTGACGGCGTGACGTTCGAGAAGGCCGGTATCAATCGTTCGGCGGTCATGGGTGTGCTGCCGCCGGCGGCGGCGATCCGACTGGGCGGCCGCGGCGCCGCAACCGGAAGCACGCACTTCTTTGCGACGGGCGTGAGCCTCGTGGTGCACCCGCGCAACCCGAAGGTGCCCACCGTGCACCTCAACGTGCGGTACTTCGAGCTCACCGACGAGGCCGGCCAGATCACGGACTGCTGGTTCGGCGGGGGCACCGATCTCACGCCGTTCTATCCGCACACGAGTGACGCCCGCACCTTCCACGTGGCATTGCGCGACATGTGCGCCCGTCACCATGCCGCACTCTATCCGGCTTTCAAGACGTGGTGCGACGAGTACTTCGTGAACACGCACCGCGACAACGAGGCACGTGGCGTGGGCGGCATCTTTTTCGACCATCTGCGCGCCCACACCGAGGCCTATGGCCTCGACCATGACGCGACGCAGGCGTTCGTGACCGATGTGGCCCGGGTTCTTCGGCAGGCGTACGAGCCCATCGTCGATCGGCGCCGGAATGAACCGTTCAGCGAGGCGGAGCGGGAGTTTCAGCTCGTGCGGCGCGGCCGCTACGTGGAGTTCAACCTCGTGCATGATCGTGGCACGACCTTCGGCCTGCAGACGAATGCGCGCGTCGAGAGCGTGCTCATGAGCCTTCCGCCGTTGGCGATGTGGCAGTACGCCCCCCGGTATTCCCCCGATTCCTTCGAAGCTCGGCTTCTCACGATGCTCGAGCCACGCGACTGGGTTACGGACGTCGCTGGAGCGTGAACCATGCGGGTGCTCGCAGATCAGGTCGGCTACGTGCCGCCGATTGAGGGCGAGGGGGGCGAGAGCCGCTCCGTTGCCGTCGTCGGCGCGGGCATCACCGGATTGGTGGCAGCGTACGCCCTGCGCCGGCGCGGGGTGAATGTCACGCTCTACGAAGCGAGCGGACATGCCGGTGGCGCCATTCGCACGACCCATGCGGATGGGTTTCTGGCCGAGCATGGCCCCAACTCGTTCGTGACCTCCGGTCCGGTCGAGGCGCTCATCGAGCAGCTCGACCTCAAGGACGACGTGGTGGAAGCCAATCCCGGTGCCAATCGCCGCTACGTGGTGCGCGACGGACGGCTGCTGCCGTTTCCGCTCACGCCCGGCGCCATGCTGGGCACTCCCCTGCTCTCGCTCAAGGCGAAGCTGCGGGTGCTGCTCGAGCCTCTCGTGCGGACCCGCAGGCAGGACAGCGACGAGTCGATCGCGAGCTTCGTCGGGCGCCGCCTCGGTCGCGAGGTGCTCGACTACGCCGTGGACCCCTTCATTTCGGGGATCTTCGCGGGTGATCCGGAAACGCTGAGCATGGCCCACGCCTTCCCGCGTGTGGCCGAGCTCGAACGCCAGTACGGCTCGCTTTCCAAGGGGCTCATGGCGCAGCGCCGGCGGCAGCCCGGCGTCGACACGCGCGCCACCGACGGCAACACGGGGCATCTGATGTCCTCGCCACCGGCCCGCGCACGGCTCATCAGCTTCGTCGACGGGATGCAGACGCTCACCGACACACTCGAAGCCTCGCTCGCGGGCACCTTGCGCCTCGGATGCCCGGTGCGGCTGGTCCATCGGCAGGATGCGCGTTGGGTGGTGGATGCCGGCCAGGACGGCGCCTCGCGCTCGCGGCTGGTGGACGCCGTCGTCATGGCGACCCCCGCGCATGTGCTGGCAGCCATGGAGCTGCCGGCCGCCATGCGCCGATTCTCCGCGCCGATCGAGCGCGTGGAATACCCGCCCGTGAGCACACTCACGCTGGGATTTCACCGGGCTGATGTGCAGCACCCGCTGGACGGGTTCGGCGTGCTCATTCCGGCGACCGAACGGCGCACGCTGCTGGGGGCGCTGTTCAGTTCCTCGCTGTTCCCAGGGCGCGCTCCGGACGATTGCGTCACGATCACCTGCTTCGTGGGCGGCGCGCGTCAGGCGGAGCGCGCGCGCGAAGACACGGACCTGCTCGTGGAGCGCGTCCTGCTCGATCTGCGGCAGCTGCTTGGTGTGCGGGGCGAACCGGTGTTCGCCAAGCACGTCTACTGGTCGCGCGCCATTCCGCAGTACACGGTGGGGTATCAGGCCGTGAAGGATGCGGCCGACGCCACGGAGGCGCAGAATCCGGGGCTGTACCTGTCGGGGAACTACCGCAACGGCGTGTCGGTGGGCGATTGCGTCGCCAGCGGACAGCAGGTCGCCGAGCGCGTGGCGGCGTATCTGGCGCACGCGGGGTGACGCGCGGCGTGAGGCACGGCGTGATGCTGGCGTGTGCGGAGCGCGTCACGCATGCTTCGGCATGACACTCGACCTGCTGGCAATCGGACCGCATCGCGACGACGTGGAGCTCACCTGCGGCGGCACCCTCATCAAGGCCGTCGATGACGGCAAGCGTGTGGGCATTGTCGACCTCACGCAGGGAGAAATGGGCACCCGCGGCTCGGCGGAGCTGCGGGCGCAGGAGGCGGAGACCGCACGGGCGCTCATGGGCGTGCATGTGCGCGAGAATCTGGGACTTCCCGACGCCGGCATCACCAACGACGAGCAGACGCGGGCCGCGCTGGTTCAGGTCATTCGGCGGCTGCGGCCGCGGGTGGTGATTGCCCCCGCGCCACGCGGACGGCATCCGGATCATCGTCGGACCACCGAACTGGTACGCGACGCCTGCTTCCTGGCGGGGCTGCGCAAGTATGCCCCCGGTGATCACGACGCTTTCCGTCCGTTCAAGCTGCTGCACGTGATCACGTACCGCGAGGATTACACCAAGCCCACCTTCGTGGTGGACATCAGCGCGCAGTTCGAGCGCAAGCTGGAGGCCATCAAGGTGTATGGCTCGCAATTCGACGGGCTGACGCAGGCCGGTGAAGTGTACCCGAATGGCGAGCCGTTGTACGACATCGTGCGCCATCACGCTGCCCACTACGGCTCACTCATCCGCACCCGGTACGGCGAGCCGTTCTTCACGGATGAAACGATGGCCGTGTCCGACGTCACGTCGCTAGGCGTCTCCACCTTCTGACCGGACCCGGCAGCCCATGCTGCACGACATCTCCATTCCCCTGAGCCAGGCCACCCCCGAGTGGCCGGGTGACCAGCCCTTTCACTGCGGCTGGACCTGCCGGCGGGAGACCGGCGAGAGCGTGAACCTCGCGGCCATTACCACGAGCTTTCACGTGGGCACGCACGCGGATGCCCCGTTGCATGTGCACTCGGCCTGGCCGGCGTCGGAGGCCCTCGAACTGGATGCGTTCGTGGGACCGGCGCGCGTGGTGACGCTGCCGGCCGACTGGCCTGTCACGCAGGATCTCGACGTCATGCACGTGATCGATCTGCTGGGCGGCATCGTGCCGCTGCGTGTGCTGCTTCGCACGGGCTGCACGGTGGCAAGCGGCGCGTTTCCCGCCGACTGGCCGTGCCTGACCCCCGATGCCGCCGAGTGGTTGGCCCATCAGGGGCTGCGACTGTGGGGCGTGGACGCGCCGAGCGTGGACCGGCGGGAGAGCAAGACGCTCGATGTGCACCACGCGCTGCTGGGGCGCAACGCCTTCGTGCTGGAGAACCTCGACCTGCGCGACGTGCCGCCGGGCGCCTACGAGCTGCTGGCACCGCCGCTCGCGGTGCACGGTGCCGATGCGGCGCCGGTGCGGGCCCTGCTACGGAGTATGGTGCGGGGCTGACGAGCTGTTTCCCCGCAGTACGTCGAGCCGTGATTCGATCTGCACCGGCGTGAACATGTTGTCGGCGATTCTTGCGATCTCCTCCGCTTCGCGCCATGCCTGCTCGAGCAGCTGCAGTTCCCCCTCCATGGCACGGCGCTCCTGCTCTTCGTGCAACGCCATTTCAATGGCGAGGCGGTCGCGCGGCGCGAGCGTGTGCAGGGCCCCCGGGATCTTGTGCACCATCTTCCGGTTGTTCTTTCCTTCCCAGAAACTGCCCTTGCCCCACTCATCGTGGCCGGGCACCCAGCCGCTGCGCCGCTGTACCTGCAGCAGCACCGAGTAGGGATCGCCCGCTTCGTCGAGCAGTCCCACGGCCTCCTGTACCTGTTTGGCCGAGCCGCCGAAGCGGTTGACCGTGGGCATGAGGCGGGCGGCAATGCGCATGGCGTCGTCACCCGTGACAATGCTCGAGCCCGCAGCATGCTCGACGCGCAACTGGAGCGGCGCGTGGCTGCTGTCGCGCACGAAGGCGCTCATGCGGGCGTGCCGACGCTGCAACTCCACCAAACGACCGTCCGGCAGGGCTACGTGGCCTATGGACTTGCTCTGCCGGCCATGAATGAGGCTGTCCCAGATCTGGCCATTGGCATAGATCCCGGCAAAGCTGCCCACGCTGGCGCCCAGGGCGATGACGCCGCCGATGATGGCGGTGGCACTCCCCACCACCGCCCCCGTGACGAGCAACTGGCGCTGGCGCCGCTTCCCGAACTGGTCGCCATAGCGCCACGCGGCCATCTCCGGCCGCTGCGGCTCCCCAATGCGAATGAGGTCCACCCCTTCGCGGAGCCGCGCGAGCCCCACCTGGTCGGTGCTGACGCGCAGCCGGGTGTCGCGGAAGCGCGCTTCCATGACCTCGATGGCCTCCCAGCGCTCCTCCAGGGGGGAGAGGTTCCAGCGGCCGCACCCCCGGCACACCACCCACAGGCGCCCCTGCCGAGCGTCGTACGCCAGCCGGGAGCCCACCGGGAAGCGTTCGAAGGCCTCGTTGCGCCCGAGATTGCCGGTGCAGTGATAGCAGGTCGAAAACACAGAGGGGGGTTGAGGTACGGTGTCCTACGGGCCCACGCCATCCGTGGTTCCACCGGGGCCCCTTGTTTAGTTTTTGTGGATGTCCGCCCCCGTCTATCTCGATCACGCTGCCACGACCCCCGTGCGCGACGAGGTCATGGCCGCCATGGTGCCGTTCTTCGGCCCCCGTTTCGGGAACCCCAGCAGTGTGCACCGGTGGGGGCGTGAGGCGCGGGTCGCCCTCGATGACGCGCGTGAGCGCCTGGCGGCCTGCCTTGGCGCACATCCCGACGAGGTCTGCTTCACCTCGGGCGGTACCGAGGGCGACAACTTCGCGGTGCTTGGGGTGTATCGCACCCTCAAGGCGCAGGGGCGTACGGCGGCCGTGTCCACGCCCATCGAGCACAAGGCCGTACTCGCCGCGGTACATCAGGTGGTGCATGAAGGGGGCGAGGAGCGCCTCGTGCGGGTACACGGCAGTGGGCTGGTGGACGCGGATCACTTCGCGACGCTACTGGACGAGCGGGTCGCGGTAGCGAGCGTGATGTGGGTCAACAACGAGGTGGGAGTCATTCAGGACATTCCCGCCCTGGCGGCGCAGGCCAAGGCGGTTGGCGCCGTGTTCCACACGGACGGGGTACAGGCGTTCGGCAAGGTGACGGTCGATGCGCGCACGCAACCGTTCGATCTGCTCACGATCTCGGGGCACAAGATCGGGGCGCCCAAGGGAATCGGGGCGCTCTTCATTCGGCGTGACACTCCCCTGGAACCCATGTTCCATGGCGGGTCGCAGGACCGCGGGCGTCGCCCGGGCACGGAGAACGTGGCCTTCGCCATTGGCCTCGCCACGGCGGCCGAGCTGGTGCTGGCGGAACATGACGCCGAGCAGACGCGATTGCTGGCGTTGCGCGCGGCGCTGGAAGCCGGGTTGCGCGAGCGGATTCCCGACGTGGTGATTCACGGCTTCGATGCCCCGCGCGCGGCGCATGTCGTGAATGTGTCCGTTCCCGGCACCAACAGTGAGTCGATGCTCATGGCGCTCGACCTGCGTGGCATTGCCTGCAGCGCGGGCAGCGCCTGTCAGAGCGGGAGCGTGTCGGCGAGCCACGTGCTGAGCGCCATGGGTGTTGCGCCCGAGCTCGCGAACGCGGCGCTGCGGTTGTCACTCGGCTGTCTCAGCACGCCGGAATGCGTCACGCGTACGGTGGATGTCCTGGCGACGCTCGCCGACAAGGCACGCGCCGTGAAGAATGCGCCGGTGTTCGAGACGGTGGAGTTCTGAGAAACGCGTACGCACAGAGATCACGGAGTATGGTGAGGACACGGAGTTCAGGATCAAGCAGTGTGGTGCTCTGTGCCCTCACCATCCTCGGCGAGCTCCGTGATCACGCGTCCCACCACCGCCAATGAATACCCCGCTGCCCCCCCCGCGCATTCCCCAGAAGGGCGATCGCGTCCTCGTTGCCATGAGCGGCGGCGTGGACTCGAGCGTGGCCGCCGCGTTGCTCGTGGAAGCCGGGTGCGACGTGGTGGGCGTGACGATGAAGCTGCACGGCGACGGGGCCGACGTCCCCGACCGGCCTTGCTGCTCGCTGGATGCCACGAGCGACGCGCGGCGCGTGTGCGAGACGCTGGGCATTCCGCACTACGTGACCAACCTGGTGGATCACTTCGGGCACGATGTGCTCGACGACTTCGTGCAGGAGTACGCGCGCGGACGCACACCCATTCCGTGCGTGCGCTGCAACACGTTCACGAAGTTCCGCGACCTGCTGGACAAGGCCGACGCCATTGACGCGCGCTGGCTGGCCACCGGACACTACGCGCGCATGGGACGCATAGGCGACGAGGCGGTCATGTTGCGTGGCATGGACCCCTCGAAAGATCAGAGCTACTTCCTGTGGGGCATCGACCGCCCCGTGCTCGATCGACTCGTGCTGCCCATCGGTACGCAGACCAAGGCCGAGACGCGCGAGATCGCACGCCGCTTCGGGTTGCGCACCGCTGAAAAGATCGAGAGTCAGGACATCTGCTTCGTACCAGACGGCGATCATGTGCGGGTGATTCGGGAGCAGCTCGGGGCCGATGCGCCGGCGCTGCAGCGCGGGCCGATCCGGTTGTCCAACGGCGCCGTGGTGGGTGAACACGACGGGTTTGCGCGGTTCACGATCGGGCAGCGCAAAGGCCTGCCGGGCGGGTTTGGCGCGCCCATGTTCGTGGTGGAGATCGTCCCCGCGGAGCGTGCCGTGGTGATTGGCCCGCGCGAATCGCTGCTGGGCCGCGGTCTCGAGGCGCGCGAACTCAACTGGCTGTACGACGCACCGGCAGAAGGGAGCACGGTGCAGGTGCAGGTACGCAACCGGGCGGCGCCGTCGCCAGCCACCATCGTGCGACTCGACCGCGGCGGTGTGGAATTGGCGCTCGACGAACCGATTCAGGCGATCAGCCCCGGGCAGTCACTCGTGATCTACGACGGCGACCTGGTGCTGGGCGGCGGTGTGATCGAGCGGGGGATGAAGGCGGCACCGTCGAGGCGGTTGCCGCTGCTGGCGGGGTAAGGAGTACGGCGCGCCGAGTGGCGCGCCGTTTTGTTGACAAGGGAGGGAGCAGGAAGCGGGAAGCAAGAAGCGGGGGGCAGGCGGTGCCAACGCGTGGGTCCCCCCTGCGCCCTGCACCCTGCCACCCGCTCCCTGCGTCCTGTCCTGTCAACCAACAGGCGCGCCACCGGCGCGCCCATCCGCCGTCGTCATGACCGCCACCATCATGTCGCTCGTCACGTTGAGCAGCGTCTTGAACATGTCCGGCAGCGTATCAAGCGCAATGAGAATGCCGATGCCCTCTACCGGCAACCCTATGCTCGCGTAGAGCGGCACCTGCAACAGCATGCCGCCGCTCGGGATACCAGGCGTGCTGAAGTTGAGCACGATGCTTGACGCCGCCACCAGCAGCAGGTTGGCGGTGGACAGATCGATGCCGTAGAGCTTCGCAATGAACAGCGCCCCCACGGGCCAGTAGATCGCACTCGTGAGCTTGAAGACGCTTGCGCACAGCGGCAGCACGAACCCGGTGGCCGTGGGTGGCAGCTGCAGGACATCGGTGGCGCCCTTCACCATGGCCGGGAGGCTCGCGAGCGAACTGCGCGTCCCCATGCCCACCACGCTCGCCGGTACGAGGGCGCGCGCGAATTGCCGCACCGGCACCCGCCCCGTGACCGCGATGACCACGTAGATGCCGGCCACGGCAATCAGGTGCAACACGATGTTGACCATGAAGTAGAAGCCGATCGCACCGAGCACATTGGTGCCGAGCTTCTGTCCCAGCACGGCAGCCAGCGCGAAGATGCCGATGCCACCGAGCGCGAGCATCCAGCGCACCACCACGAGCATCGTATCGGCCATGCCGCGCCAGAACGACAGCTGGGCGAGGCGTGGGCCGTCGCTCACCTGCCCCAGCGCGAACGCGTACAGCAGCGTGAAGAGCACCACCGGCAGGAGTGTGCCGTCGGCGGCGGCCTTGATGGGGTTGAGCGGAATGAGCGACAGGATGAACGTGCGGACCGACAGCGCGTCGGCGCTGGGCACATCGATCTTGGCCGTCGCGCGCAACCGTGCGGTGGCGTCGGCATCGAGCGTGAGCGTCTCGAACCACACCGGCGATACCAGCGTGGAGAGCGCCGCGCAGGCGACGAGCAGCAGGAGCATCCAGCCGAACGCCTGGGCGCCCACCGTGCCCGTTGCACGCAGGTCCTCGCCGCCCGCCACCCCCACGATGAGCAGGGGGACCACGAGCGGAATGACCGTCATGCGCACCGCATTGATCCACGCCGTGCCGACAACGTCGAGCACCGGCATGAGCGACGTCGTGAACGCCGACGGCGATGTCTCACGCGAGAGCAGCATGCCCAGCGCGAGGCCGGCGACGAGCCCGAGGGTGACCTGCACGCCGGTAGAGCGCAGCGGTGAGCGTTTGGGGGCGACGTCGGGCATGCGCGCGAACCTACGCCGCCGCGCGCACGGGCGCCACGCCCGGCGCCTCCCCGTACCGCGGTCCTAGAACCCGAAGCCGGTGGACCAGGTCAGGAGGCCGCGCCTGTGGGTGGTGCCGGCCGGGTCAGTACCGATGCGGGTGTAGTAGCCCACTTCCCCTCCCAGCGCGAGCAGCGGCCACAGATGCACGCTCCCGCCAACATACGTGCGCCCGGCGAGCGCCCCCATGGGATCGTTGAAGGTGCGGAGGACCCCGCCGGTGATGGCCAGGCCGCTACCGAAACTGCCCATGGAGTTGGCCAGCCCCACGTTGAAGCTGGCCCCGCCAAACCCCACCTTCCCGGCGCCCAGGAAGCACCAGGTGCGCTGTTCGCTTTCGCGCACCCACCCCATGCCGTAGCTCAACGCCCACTTGAGTGGCGCGCCGTAGGTGACGCCGCCCATGCACTGATCGAACTGCCAGCGTGCGGCATCGCTCGTCGTCGCTCGCGGCGGGGCGGTACCTACGGGCACCTCCTGCGCGTGAACGACCGGCGCCGCAGCGGCACACAGCACCACCAGGGCAACGGCGCACGATGCCCGCATCAGTACTTCATCCCGCTCGCTTCCGCGAAATCGCGCATCGCCTTCTCCTGGGCCTCCGTGAGGCTCTCCGGTACGGTGATGGTCACTTCCACCAGCAGGTCGCCTTTCCTCCCCTCCTTCTCGATCCCCTGACCGCCGATCTTGAAGCGGCGCCCCGCCGATGTGCCGGCGGGAATGCGGATGGCCACCTTCTTCCCGTCGAGGGTCTTCACGCTCACGCGTGAGCCCAGCGTCGCCTGCGCGATGTTGATGGGCACGGTCGCGATGAGATCGAGCCCGTCGCGCTTGTAGAAGCGATCGGGGAGCACCGAGAAGGTGATCACCAGATCACCGGCCTGCCCGCCAGCCGCGCCTTTGCCCCCCTGCCCGCGCAAGCGCACCTTGCTGCCGGTTTCCGCTCCCGCCGGCACGGTAATGTTGACCGTGCGACGCGCCCGTGCCTCTCCAGTACCACGGCAGGTGCCGCAGCGTTCCGTGGGCACGCTGCCGCGCCCCATGCACACCGGACAGGGGCGATTCACGGCAAAGCTCCCCTGTCCGAAGGAAATGACCCCGCGTCCGCTGCACTCACCGCACGGCTTGATCTGGGCGCCGGGGGCCGCACCGCTGCCGCGGCAGATGGCGCACTCTTCGTTCACCTCGAGTTCAACAGGCACCTTGCCGCCGGCCGCGGCGATACGAAAGGGGACCTCGACCGTCTGCTCGATGGTCTGCCCCTTTTCGCTGCTGCGAGAGCGGGTGTTGCGGGCGCCAGCCGCGCCGCCGAACATCGACGAGAAGAGATCGCCGAGGCCGCCAATGCCCCCCACATCGAAATCGGTGAAGGTGCCGGCACCCGCCTGACCCGGACCGCGCGAGGCCCCGCCGGCGCCCGGTCGTGACGCGCGCGCGCCCCCGAACCCCACGCCGCCGAAGGCACCCAGCCGACGCATGTCGTCGTACTCTTTCCGCTTCTCGGCGTCGCCAAGCACGTTGTACGCCTCGGAGATCTCCTTGAAGCGATCGGCGGCCTTGGGATCGTTCTGGTTGGTGTCGGGATGATACTGCTTCGCGAGTCGCCGGTACTGCTTCTTGATCTCGTCTGCCGTGGCGGAAGACGAGACCCCGAGGACTGCGTAGAAATCGGTGCCGTTGGCCATGCTGTGCGTTGAGGCCTGAGAAGAGCGCGCGCGATCGCGGACGCGATCAGCGCACGCGATCAGCTTACGCGCCGGTCCACTGCTTCACGACGACGCGCGCGGGGCGCAGCACGTGACCGTTGATCACGTAGCCGGACTGGAAGCATACGGCCACCTGCCCGTCCTCCTCGGCTCGCGCGGCGGGGGCCGTGCTCACCGCTTCGTGCAGCGCCGGATCGAACGCATGCCCCGTGGGATCGAGCACCTCGAATCCGTGGCCAGCGAGCGACTTGAAGATCTTCTTTTCGACGAGGATGACGCCATTCACCACCGTGGTGGAATCAACGGTGGCCGGATCGACGTTGGCAAAGCGGGTCAGGTCGT
This sequence comes from Gemmatimonas sp., assembly GCF_027531815.1. Classification (NCBI taxonomy): domain Bacteria; kingdom Pseudomonadati; phylum Gemmatimonadota; class Gemmatimonadia; order Gemmatimonadales; family Gemmatimonadaceae; genus Gemmatimonas; species Gemmatimonas sp. Next base: position 535,434 of record NZ_JAPZSK010000006.1, read on the forward strand.
CGAGCGCGTCGATGAGCCCACGCACCACCTCCCCCTGCGCGCGCCAGCCGGCTTCCTGCCGCTCCTTCACGGCACGGCGACGGAAGTTGTCGTACTCGGCGGCCAGCCGCAGATGCTTGTCCTTCAGCTCTTCGATCTCGCGCTGCCGGTCGTCCATGGGCTCGGCCGACGCCGCAGCGGGCGCATGGGGATCGAGCGTGGCATCCAGATTCTCGTCAGCGGTCGACATGGGATCGGTCATGGTCGGAAGATGCAGCGAGGGTACTCCGCGACGGGGGTGGCCGGCGCGGCGGTGCAGGCTCTACGCATGGGCCTGCCCGAAGTTGCGGAAACCGGTGATCCGGTGATGATGGAATGTGTGGAACTCACCCGCGGGCGGTCCAGCCTTCGGACTGCTGCTCCCGCAGGAAGGCCTTGCGAAGCCGGTCCAGCGCCAGCTGTGCCGCTCTCCAGCGGATTTCGTGCCGGTCCCCCGGCAGCACCGCGCGCACCGCGTGGACGTCACCATCCACGTCGACGGCGACCCACACGGTCCCGACCGGTTTGTCCGGCGTGCCGCCGTCCGGCCCCGCGATGCCGGTGATGCCCACGCCGATGGTACTCCCGAAGCGCAGCCGCACCCCCGTGGCCATGGCCCGCGCCACCGCTTCACTCACGGCGCCCTGCTCGTCGATGAGTGCCGCCGGCACCCCGAGCTCACGAGTCTTTACCCCGTTGGCATAGGCAATGGTTCCCCCCAGCACCGTACGGCTGGATCCGGGTATCGCCGTGAGTCGCATGCCGAGCATCCCCCCCGTACAGCTCTCCGCCACGGCCAGGGTGGCGTTCCGCGCGGCACACTCGGCCAGCATGATGGCCGCCAGATCGTCGTCGTTCTCGCCGTACACGTAGCGTGATACCTTGGCCCGCACGAGGGCGGCGGCCTCATCGAGCGCCACCGTGGTGGCCCGCGCGTCGCGGTCCCAGCTCGTGAGGCGGAGATCAACGCCGTCCGCCCCTGGCAGATAGGCAAGCGACAGGCCGTTGACGCCGCGCGCCAGCTCGCCCAGCCGGTCGGCCAGCGCCGACTCGGCGATGTTGGCGGTGCGCAACGTTCGACTGCGAATGACCGGGCCGCCCACCGGGAGCCGATCGCGGAGTGTGGGCACGACGGTGTCGGCCAGCATCCCGCGCATCTCCCGCGGAACGCCAGGCAGCATGATCACCCACCGGCCCTCTGCATCCTCGAGCCAGATCCCGGGGGCGCTGCCATGCCGATTGGGGAGAATGGTGCATCCTTCCGGCACCATGGCCTGCTGCTCGTTGCTCACCGGCAGGTCATGGCCGAATCGCCGCTGCCAGCGTTCGCGCAGCGCGGTGAGAATGCCGTGGTCCATGAGCATGCCCTTGCCGAAGATTGAGGCAATGGCCGGCTTGGTCATGTCGTCGGCCGTGGGCCCGAGGCCGCCGGTCGTCATGACCGCCCCGGTGCGCCCAAGGGCCTCGCTGACCGCCTGGCGGATGCTCTCCGCATCGTCGCCGCAGGTCGTGCGCCGCACGATGCGTACACCGAGCGCCGCCAGCTCACGGGCCAGATGCGCGGCGTTGGTATCGATGGTGAAGCCGAGCAGCAGCTCGTCGCCGATAGTGACGATCTCCAGGTTCATGCCCCCTAATCTAGGGGGCCGAGGCGCGGAGAAGGGGAGGCGCGGGGAGTCCAAGGTGACGGTCCACTGACGGACGCGTATAGCGTCTGCTGGCATGGCAGCGGACTTCACACACGCCGAGATCACGGCTTCGGTCATCGATGCGGCCGTACGCCTGCATCAGGAGCTTGGGCCAGGAATGCTGGAATCGGCGTACGAGTTGCTTCTGGCGGACGAGCTGTCGCGACGGGGCCACGAGGTCGAACGCCAGCGAACGGTGCGCATCGTTCACCGTGGTCGAACTGTCGACAGAGCGTTCCGAATTGACCTGCTCGTTGACCGTCTCGTGGTGGTAGAGGTGAAGTGCAGCGAACGACACTCACCGGTCTACAGACGCCAGCTGCTCACCTACCTGCGACTGATGAAGCTGGAGGTCGGACTGATGCTCAACTTCGGCCTGCCCACCATGAAGGCGGGCATTGCACGCGTGATCAACACGCAGGCAAGGTAGACTCTCCCCGCGCCTCCCCTGCTCCGCGCCTCCCGCGGCCCTAGGCCGCGCGCAGCACCTGCCCGCCGTAGCGGCGCATGTACAGCCACAGGGAGTAGAGCGTCAGCGCCACGGCGCCGACCATGCTGAGCACCCCCACGAAGCCATTGAACAGGGCGAAGGCGCGCCAGGCGCCGTCGGCGAGCCATCCGCGATGCTCGGCCAGCGTGATGGCAAAGAACCAGAAGTACGCCGCGCCCATCCAGATGCTCTGGAAGGTGGTCTTCCACTTGGCCGGGCCGATGGCGGCAATGACCAGCCCGCGGCGCGCCGCGATCTGCCGAAACACCGTCATGAACGCTTCGCGCCCCAGCACCACGAGCACGATCCACAGCGGCAATGACACCTTGCCGAAGGGCAGTTCGAAGAGAAACGGACTCGACACCCCATCACCGGCCTCCACGAAGGCGTGGTGGCGCTGCAGCAGGTACATGGGAATGAGCGTCGCCAACAGCAGCAGCTTGTCGGCGAGCGGATCCAGCAGGCGGCCGAGGTCGGTGACGAGGTTGCGCGAACGCGCCAGATGGCCGTCCCAGTAGTCGGTCACGGCGGCAATGAGGAACAGCACGAACGCAAACAGCCGGGCGGACCACGAGGTGGTGAACGGCAACCACGCAATCAGCGGCGTCAGGGCGATGCGGCCCACGGTGATTGCGTTGGGAAGGTTCACGCGATAGTCGGGTTGGCGGGAATCCGTCACCGGGACGCCGGGGCACGCAGCGCTCGCCGTGCGTCATCAGGCGAGCGTCTTCAGCACCAGCTTGGAAACGGCTTTGAGAGTATCGAAGACGCCATCGCCGGTAACGGCGACCGCTTCGAAGTACGGTACACGCTCCACCCATTCCCCGGTGGGCAACTGGCCCACCAGATACTCACCCGGGCGGAACGGATCCGCCAGCGGACGCATCCGCGACGGATCCGTAACCTCCCAGCCGGGATTCAGCATGGCCTGCAGATCGGCCACCGACGCCGCGTTGGGAAGATCGCGCTTGTTGTACTGGATGACGAACGGCATGCGGGTGAGGTCGTACCCGTACGCCGCCATGTTGTCATACAGGTTCTGCATGGACTCAAGATTGGCTTCGGCGCGCTCGGTCTGTGAGTCGGCGACGAACACCACCCCGTCCACGCCCTTCAAGATGAGCTTGCGTGACGCATTGTAGTAGACCTGCCCCGGCACGGTATAGAGGTGAAAGCGGGTCTTGAAGCCCCGGATCGTTCCCAGGTCGACCGGCAGGAAATCGAAAAACAGCGTCCGCTCGGTTTCCGTGGCCAGCGAGATGAGCTTGCCGCGCGTGCTCGGCGACACCTTGCCGTAGACGTACTCGAGATTGGTCGTCTTGCCGCCGAGACCGGGACCGTAGAACACGATCTTGCAGTTGATCTCGCGGGACGCATAGTTGATCATCGACATGAGCTTGCCCCTTTACTGAAACAAGCGGTCGATCTCGTCTTCGGCACCGGCGAGAAAGCCGGGGGGCGCCGCATCGCGCACATTACCGCGCGCGAAGACCCCCTCGAATATGCGCGTGAGTTCGTCCACTGCGGCCTTCATGCGCAACCGCACCAGTCCCAGGGTGGTACGGTTGTCGAAGAGCACCACCAGGATGACGCGGCGCGCGATGTCGGCGAGATACATCGATTCGCGCTCGCCCTGATGGAAGAGCACATTGAAATCGCTTTCGCCGATCAGACGCGCGAGCTGGTCGTTGGCGCTGAAGTCGGCGGCGGTCAGCGTGGCGAAGGCCGTCGCATCGAAGTTGGGGGGTTCGCCAACGGTGGCGACGAGTTGCCCGCTGCGGTCGACGAGCAGCGCGCAGCGCGCTTTGGCGTCGTACAGGAAACGCTGCAGGGTGATCGTGATGGCCCCGAAGTCGTCCTCAGTGAACGACCAGGTGGCGGCGCCAATGGGCATGAATGCGTGAGTTGCCGGTGACCAGGAGACGAGTTGCTGGGTGCGTGACATGAATATGGCATGCCCGACCGAGAACCCCAGACTGCGGTTCTAGGAACGTAACGCCTGCTCCGTCCGGCGCAGAACCCCACGGGCGCGACGCCGCAGCAACGGGTGGGGCTCCCACTGGAGGTAATCGCGGAGGAGCCGCGCACTATCAACGCTCGGATGGGCCCTCAGGTAACCGAGGGCGGCGAGCCGTTTCAGCTTGTCGGGATGGAAGAGGCTGCGGCGGTGACGGCGCTGCGCCAGACTCCACCCCACCAGCCCTACGGCGGCCCCCACGACCAGCCCGATCCCCACCATGCTGGCGGCCTGCCAGCCTCTTTCTTGCTGCGAACGCACGATCGGCTCTTCCCCTGTGCCCCCGGGTGGCCCGGGGGGTTGGCGTAGTGGTGGGCGGTGCCTGCCCGGTTCTAGAGCATCTCCCGCCGCGCGGCGAGCGCCTGCGCGATGGTCACCCCGTCGGCGTATTCCAGATCGCCACCCACCGGGAGCCCCCTGGCGATGCGGGTGACCCGGACCGCCCCCCCCGCCAGCTGGCGCTGCACGTAGAGGGCGGTGGCCTCCCCTTCCAGGGACGGGTTGGTGGCCAGGATGACCTCCTGTACCCCTTCCGGGTCGAGGCGTGTCAGCAGCGCCCCAATGGACAGATCGTCCGGCCCCACGCCATCGAGTGGCGACAGCCGTCCCCCCAGCACGTGATAGAGGCCACGGAATTCCCCGGCCCGTTCGATGGAGGCAATGTCGCTGGCCTCCTCGACCACGCAGAGGACCGTTGCGTCGCGGCGGGGATCGGCGCAGAGCGGGCACACCGGCTGCTCCGTGAGGTTGAAGCACCGTGCACAGGGGCGCACCCGTTCCGTCAGCGCAACGAGCGTCTCGGCCAGACGCCGGCTCTGTGCGGCCGGCTGCCTCAGCAGGTGGTACGTGAGACGCAAGGCCGTCTTGCGTCCAATGCCGGGCAACCGCGCCAATTCGCTGGTCAGCTCGTCGATGACGGACACGTGAGGCGAATCAGAACGGCAGCTTGAACGGCAGGTCGATGCCGCCCGTCACCTTCTGCAGCTCCATTTGCATCGCGTCGGCGGCCTTCTTCTGCGCCTCGGCCACGGCCACGACGATGAGATCCTCGACCATATCCTTGTCGCCCATGATCGACGGATCGATCTGGATGCGCTTGAGCTGCATCTTGCCGTCGACATCGGCGGTCACCATGCCGCCGCCGGCGAGTGCACTGAATGTGCGCTGCGCCATCTCTTCCTGCATCGTCTGCATGCGGGCCTGCATGTCCTTGAACTGGCCCAGCATCTTGAAGATATCCATCGGGGTACTCGGAGAGGTTTCTATGACACGGGAGGGAGCAGGGGGAAGGGTCTCAGGGGGAAGGATAAAGGCTCCTGCTCCCTTCATCCTGACACCCTTCTCCCTGCTCCCTGCCTTGAAATCAGTCCAACAGCTCGAGGTCCAGGGCCTTCACCGCCGCCTCGAGCAAGGGATCCTTGGCGGCGATCTGTTCCGTGCGCTGCTGCTGCACGTCGTGCGCGGTGAGGCGCTTCGACGTGGCGCGTGTCGCCGGTGCACCGGCCGGCGCAACGGGCGCTGTCGGTTGCAACGTGAAGCCGTGCACCCCCGGCAGATTCGCTTGCAGCGCGGCCAGCACATCGGCGCGCGCGCGCTCCACCGGCATCGCGAAGGTATCATCGCCCGCCGCATGGGACAGCGTGACCATGCCATCGGCAGACACGGCGACGGGTACGAGGCGCTGCAGGGCTTCGGCCACCATGCCGCGCCCGCTGCTGCGCACCGCGGCGGTCACCTGCGGCCAGGCGGCTTTCACTTGCTCCACCGTGGGCGCGCCGCCCTGCCCTCGCCGCGCCGCCGTAGCGGGGGCGCGCTGCGCCGCCTCCTGCTGGGCGGCCGCGGCGGCGGCCGCATGCTGCGTGGCCGTTGGCGACGGAGCCGGGGGAACGAACGCGGGGGCGGGCGCCAGCGCCGGCGCGACCACCGGGGGCGGCGACGGGGGCATGGCATACGCCGACGCGACCCGGGCGTCATGCGCCACGCGCCGCGGCGGCGGATCGTCACCGCCGCCTGCGCCGAACCCCTTCAGCACTTCCTCCAGCTCGACCGTGCGATCGAGCAGGGCGAAGCGCACCAGCAGCGTTTCGAGCAGCAGCTGTGGTTGGCCGCTCTTGCGATACATGGGTTCGATTTCGAGCAGGGCGTGCAACATGCGCACGAGATCGCCCGCCGAGACGCGCCCCGTGCGAGCCTGCAGCGCCGCCCGCAGCCGCTCCGACATATCAGGGAGTGCCCCCCCCATGCTCATCGCGAGCAGCGCGCGCAGGGTGCGCCCCAATCCGGCCAGCAGCAGCACGAAGTCCACACCAGCGTCGGCCTGGCGCTGCACGGCCGCAAAGATGTCGCCGGCACGCCGCTCAAGGATGAGGTCAAGCAGGGCCACATACTCGTCGTCGGGTACGAGCCCCAGTGCCACCGTCACGCGATCGGCCGTGACCTCGGCGGTCTCGCCGAGCGACAGGACCTGATCGGTGAGCGACAGCGCATCGCGCAAACCGCCGTCGGCGGCGCGCGCAATCATGCCGAGCGCTTCGTCCTCGAAGCGCACGCCTTCTTCCGTCAGCACGGCCGCCAGACGCTCACGGATCTCGGTGGCCCCGATGCGCTTGAGGTCGAACCGCTGCAGGCGCGACACGACGGTACCGAGTACCTTCTGCGACTCGGTCGTGGCAAAGACGAACACCACCCGTGGCGGCGGTTCCTCGAGCACCTTGAGCAGGGCGTTCCAGGCATCGCGCGACAGCATGTGCGCTTCGTCGACGATATAGACCTTGTACCGATCGTCGCCCGATGGTGCATACATGGCGCGCTCGCGCAGGTCGCGGGCATCGGCCACCCCGCCGTTCGAGGCGGCGTCGATTTCGACCACATCGAGGGAGGCCGCACCGCTCCAGATGCGCTGACAGCTGGCGCACTGGCCACAGGGCTCGCCCTGCAGTGCGGGCTCCCCGCGCCGCTCACAGTTGAGCGCCATGGCCAGGACACGCGCCAGCGTGGTCTTGCCGGTCCCGCGCGGCCCGCACAACAGGTACCCATGCGCAACGCGCCCGCGCGCAATGGCCCCCTTGAGGGTGTTGGCGACGTGCGACTGCACCGCCACGGTCGCGAAGTTCCGCGGTCGGTACTTGCGGGCGAGAGCGAGGGACATGTCCGCAATCTAAGCGGTACAGGCGCGGCGCGACTGCACGCCCCCCAACGCAAACGCGCAGGAGGTCCGCTGGTATCCAGCGAATCCTCCTGCGCGCAGTGCTCCGGGCCTGACGAAGCGACGTCAGAATCCACGTGCGGCTGCTACCTTCGGGGTCCTGACCGATTTGGCGGCCTGGCGCCCTCCGGGACCCGGAGCCCGTAGAAGATAGCCGAAACGCACGCCAAGTGGTACTAGGCCAGCACCTCTTCGAAGGTCTGCCGCAGCAGCGCCGCCGCTTCGGCCACCGCGCCCGCCGGTGCGTCCAGATGCGTGACCGCCCTGATGCGCGCCGGGTGCCACTCAGTGACGCGAACCCCGAGCTCGTGTGCGCGGGCCACCACGGCGGCAGCCCGAGGCAGGGGCAGGTCGATCATCACGATGTTCGTATCCGGCGCCACCACCCGCACGCCCCCCACCCCGTTGACCACCTGCGCCAGATAGCGGGCACTGGCATGATCTTCGGCCAGGCGGTCGTAGTGGTGCTGCGCGGCGTACAGCGCGGCCGCCGCGAGGATGCCGCTCTGCCGCATGCCCCCCCCGAATCGCTTGCGCGCGCGATGGGCCTGGTGAATGAACCGCTCCGTGCCGGCGAGGCACGCCCCCACGGGGGCGCCGAGCCCTTTCGAGAAGCTCACCATGACCGAATCGGCGCCGGCCGCCAGCTGCGCGAGCGGGCGCTGCAGCGCGGTGGCCGCGTTCCACAGGCGCGCCCCATCGAGATGGACCGGCAACGCGTGCTCCCGGGCGACCGCCTGGATCTCCTGCATGTCCTCGACGGACGTCACGACACCCCCCGCCCCGTTGTGCGTATTCTCGAGGCAGACCAGCGACGGTTCCGGCGCGTGCTTGCTGGGAGTACGGATGTGTGCGCGCAGGTCGGCGGCGTGAAACACCCCAGCCTCGCTGCGCACCGGTCGGCATTGCACGCCGCACAGCGCCGCCGCGCCGGCGATCTCCCAGTGGTACACGTGCGCTTCGGCGTCGCACAGCACTTCGGTCCCCGGGGTGGTGTGTACCCACAGGGCCGCCTGATTGGCCATGCTGCCGCTGGGAAAGAAGAGTGCGCACTCCTTGCCCAGCGCGGCCGCCGTCCACGCTTCGAGCGCCACCGTGGTGGGATCACCGTCGAGCACATCGTCCCCCACCTCGGCGAGGGCCATGACCTGCCGCATGGCCGTGCTGGGACGCGTGACGGTGTCGCTGCGCAGGTCAAGCGGTGTGGTGGGCGATACGAGGACGGACATCGGCATGGAAAGAGGGAACGGTACGCTTACCGTGGGCGAACGCGCGTGTCGCGTGCTTCGCTGTCGCGTGCTTCGCTGTCGCGTGTTTCGCTGTCGCGCAGCGCCGCCAGCTCGGCGCGGCGCAGCGCGTACGCCTGCGCCACTTCGCCGCCAAGGAGGAAGAGGAACGCGCAGTAGTAGGTCCAGAAGACGACGGCCACGATGGCCGCAATGGTCCCGGTGTACAGCGAGGCGGGATTCGCGGCACCCACCGCCAGGGCGAAGACATTTCGCGCGATCTCGAAGAGAATGGACGCCGTCAGCGCCGCCACGGCTGCCACCTGCACGCTGGGGCGTCGGCGCGGCAACCCGCGATAGAGCGCGTAGAAGAGCGCGAACACGAGCGACACCGCCAGCAGGCGCCCCACCGCGTACTCGAGTCCCGACATGGCGTTCGGCTGCAGCCCCACGGTGCGCAACAGCGCGAAGCCTCGCGTGGCGGCCAGATCGAGATAGGCCGAGAACACCACATAGACGACGACGGCCACCGTGGCCACGATGGTGGCGAGGAAGTCGAACAGCTTGCCCGCCACGATGCTGCGGTCGGCGCCATCGAAGATGAGGGCGAGCACGCTGCGCAACGAACCGAAGAGGCGCGTGGAGAACCAGGCGAAGGTGATGGCCGAGTAGATGGTGACGGCGCCGCGGGTGCTCAGGACCTCCGTCACGACGCCGCGCAGCAGCTCGCCGGCACTGGGCGCTTCATTGGGGAGCCACTGTTCCAAGAGCCGCGTCACGGTAACGGCGGCCTCTGCCGGCTCGCTGCCAAGCAGGAAGGAGAGTCCCGCAATGAGCAGCAGCACGAACGGCACGAGGGCGAGCAGGATATTGAATGCCAGCCCGCCCGCGAGAAAAGGGACGTTGTCCTCCGCCGCCTGATTCCAGACGCGGCGGAGGATGTCCCACCACGACTCAAGCGTCGTGGGCAGACTCGTCTGCATGGCCCTCCGCGCCGTCGCGCGGCGCGCGATCGTCGGCCATGGCGCCGGGTTCCCCTGACATGCCGGAGCGCGAGGCCCGTTCCGAGTACGCGCGGCGACCGTCGGCGTAGGCACGCTTGCTGTTGGCCACGGCCCGCTCGATGTCGGCCCGCGCCTCGCGCGCCGCATCGCGGCTCGCCGACACCGCGTCGTTCACGGCATCGACCCGGCTGTTCACCGCGTGACGGGCGCGCCCCAGGCGCTCGTCCACCCCTGAACGGGCACGCTCCACCTGCCCGGCCAGCTTGTCGCCGAACTCGTCGGTCACATCCTTGGCACGACGCGCGGCGCGGCGCGCTTCCCGCGAAATGCGCTCGCGGGTCTCGCGGCCGCTGGCCGGAGCAAAGAGCAACGCGGCCCCGGCGCCCAGGGCGAGCCCCAGCAACAGGAGTCCAACGCCGTTGCTGCTGTCCTTTTCAATCACGACCACGCGGTCGTCATCGTAATCACGAGCCATATGACCTCCTGCGAGTGAGGAGCCCGACCCGGGCTCCGTAGGCTGTCCGCGGGCAGCCCGTGCGGCCCGCGGCCCACCAGTCAGTACAGGTCACTCAGTCGGAAAGATCCGCGTCGTCCGGTGCCGCGATGATCGTGGACGCTCCTGTGGGGAGAGGACGGTGCTGCTCCGGCATGGTGACGAACTGCTCCACGTACTGCTTCGTCCCGGCAATGCCCAGCTGGGTGAAGAGGAACGTGAACTTGGCGTCGTAGGCGGCGCCGAGCGTCTCGCGCAGGTTGGTCGGCAGCGCCCACAACGTCTTCTTGAACGGGCCGATCGCCTTCTTGCGCGTCTTGTAGTAGAACTGCGCGTCGCTGTCGGTGGCCTTGCGCTCGTCCTTCGCGTGCACGTCGAGCCAGGCATAGATCTCCTGCAGCAACTCCGGCGGCAGGTGATCGAACATCATGGTCTGGAAGTTCGTCGCGAGGTGGATCTCCGCCGTTTCGCGCTTGGGGAAGTTGCTGAACGCCGCATCGGGGAGCGTCGACGCCCCATGCTGCACGGCGCCGGCCATGCCGTACTTGTCACGTCCCAGCTTCGACAGCACTTCGAGCGTGTCGAGATCGAGCGCCACATCGGCGATGCTGCCGTCGGCGAGCACGACCCCCCCGTGCGACGTACCCGACTGCACGGAGATCTTGCTCAACCCGGCCATGCCGGGCGCCTGCGCCGCGAGCGTGGCGTTGAACCCTTCCATGAAGGCCTCGAGCTCTTCGGGCGTGCTGTTCTCGGTCCCGACTTCACCGATCTCGCCACCAATGGAGATGGTCACGCCAGCCGGCTCCGCCGCGCGCACGAAGCGCGTGATGTCCACGCACACTTCGTAATTGAGGCGCTGCTGTTCGGTGAGCGTGGGCTTGCTCAGGTCGACGAGCGTGGACGTATCCACGTCGATGTTGTAAAAGCCCGCGGCGACGGCCTCCGTGACGAGCGCCTTCACGGCGTTCACTTCGGTGACCGGATCAACGGCGTACTTCTTGTGGTTCACCTGGAAGTGATCGCCCTGGATGAACACCGGCCCGCGGAACCCTTCCCGCAGCGCCGCGGCGAGCATGACCGTGACGTACTCGGCCGGACGCTGTTCGGTGTAGGCAATTTCCGAACGGGCGATCTCGAGGATGAAGGCCCCCGCCTCGAGCGTGATGGCCGTGCGGAAGACGGCGCGCGCCGTATCGTACGACATGGCGCGGATGTTCATGGCCGGCACCGTGAAGCCGCCACACTTGCCCGCCCCGCGCGCCACGTACAGCTCGTGGATGGATGCCGGCCGCACGCCCACCTGCTGGCCGATCTCCCAGATCACCCACCGGGCGAAATCGCGCTCGGCCTCGGTCGAGCCGAAGACGGCCTGATGAACGAGCGCATCGAGTTTCGGCGTGGCGAGGGCGGCAACATCGTGCACGTGCACAGCGCCGTGGGAAATCGTCACGGCGCCGTCGACAAACGTCGCCTGGGTGTGCGTGGAGTCGGACATGGGGAGTCGTTGAGGTTGGACTGCGGAAACCACCTGCTGCCTGCTGCCTGTCTCCGTAGCCGCCGAGCGGGTGGAGGCGAGGGTCGAACGTCTGCTGTCGGTTGTCGAGGGGCTTGTACTGGCGGCAGGTGGCTCCACATCAAAGTTCCCACTCGACGGCCCCCCGGGCAACCAGTCGCCAGAATTCCACGCGCCGCTAGATGCTCCACCGGGGGTCGGGCTTGGGGAGCGCGTCCCACTCCGATCGAGACGCCTCACTGCCCGCCCGCCCCAGCATGGCATAGGCGAACTGCTTGCCCAACTCCACTCCCGGCTGGTCGAAGGCATTGACCCCGTACAGCTCCCCCGCATATGCCGTCGCCAGGGCAAAGAGCTGCATGAGCGCGCCAAGGTGCCAGGCGTCGATGCGGTCGACGTGGATAGTGGCGTTGAAGCGGCCACGCGCCGCGAGCGCCCCGGCCGTGGCCCGCTGCTCGATGTCGATGAGTTCGCCCAGCGTGTGCCCGCCCAGATAGCCGAGCTCGGGGATATCGGCGTGGCGGGCCGGAATGCGCCCGTCGTCGGTCCGGCCCTTCACCGCGACGAAGGTGACCGTCTTGTCCGGCGGCCCCTCCATGAACAGCTGCACCTGTGAGTGCTGGTCGGTGGCCCCGAGTGCCGGCAGCGGCGTCGGGCCCACCGAGGTGCCATCGGGGCGGATCTTCCCCAGCGATTCGGCCCAGAGCTGTACGAACCAGAGCGCGAGATCGCGCAGCGGATCTGCGTAGGGCATGAGCACCTGCACCGATCGTCCGTGCCGCGTGTCGGCCAGCCACTGCAGCACGGCAAAGGCGCCGGGCAAGTTGCCCGCGAGCTCGGCGCCCTGCGCCTGGGCCGTGATGTGCGCCGCGCCGCCCAGCAGCGCCCGCACGTCGACGCCAATGAGCGCCGCCGGCAGAATGCCCACGGGCGAGAGCACCGAGAAACGGCCGCCCACGTTGGCCGGGATCTCCACCGCCGCGATGCCCTCGTCACGGGCGATGCGTCGCAACGCGCCCACCTGCGGATCGGTCACCAGCACCAGATGTTCGCGCGCCGCTTCCTCGCCCACGGCCTGCGCCAGGGCGTCGCGCACGATGAGATACTGCGCCATCGTCTCCACCGTCCCGCCCGACTTGGAGACCACGAGCACCAGCGTCCGCGTGAGATCGAGCCGATCGAGCGTGCTGCCGATGGTGGCCGGGTCGACGTTGTCGAGCACATGCAGACGCGGTCGCCCCCCGCGCTGCGCCGCGGTGAGTTCGTTCCAGCGGGGTGGGCAGAGCGCGGTACGCAGCGCGATGGGGCCCAGCGCCGACCCACCAATACCCAGCAGGAGGACATCGTCGAACCTGCCGTCCACCCGCTCGGCAACCGCGAGCGACGACGCCAGCAGGGCCTCGTTGGTGGCGAGCGTGAGAAAGCCGAGCTCCGCGGTACGCGCATGCACGGCGGCGTGCGCGCGCGCAAAGGTGGCCGCGGCGTCGTGCCACTCGCGTTCGGTAATGCCGGCACCGTGCGGCAGCACCCCGGCCATCATGTTCGTGAAATCGAAGGAGAGCGCCATGATCAAGGCTCCGGCAGGTCCACCACCAACCCATCGTGCGCCGGAGCGATTCCGGCAGGCAGTTCGGCGGCAAGCTGCGCGTGGAAGTTGTCGTGTGTGAGATGCGTGAAGTACGTGCGGGCGGCGCCGACCCGCTGCGCCATGTCCACCGCTTCGGCGATCGAGAGGTGCGTGGGATGCGGCGTGCGCAGCAGGGCGTTGAGCACAAGCACCTGTACCCCGACCAGACTGGCCAGCGCCTCCTCGGGGAGCGTCTTGGCGTCGGTGATGTACGCCAGGTTGCCCACGCGGAATCCCACCACCGAGGCACGTCCGTGCGGCACGGCAATGGGCAGTACCGACGTGCCATTTACCTGAAAGGCCATACCGGGGGTGATGGGGTGGAGCACGCCCTCCGGACGCGTCGTGCCGGGGAGCGGACGAAAGGCCGCGTCGAAGATGTACGGGAAGCGTGCCTGCAGCGTGGCGAACGTGGGGGGCTCCGCGTAAAAGGGCAGCGGAGCTCCGCGCCGGATGGTGATGGCGCGGAGATCGTCGATGCCGTGGATGTGATCGGCGTGCTCGTGCGTGAAGAGCACGGCATCGACGGTCGCGATGCCGACCGCCACGAGTTGCAACCGCAGCTCAGGCGGCGTGTCCACCAGCAGGCGCGTACCGTTGGCCGCCTCGATGACCACCCCGCAGCGCGTCCGCCGGTCGCGCGGGTCGGTGGAGGTGCACACGGCACACGCGCAGCCCACCTGCGGCACGCCGAAGCTCGTGCCCGTCCCGAGGAACGTGAGGCGCACGCCAGTGGCCGGTCGGGACGTCAGGTCAGACCGTTTCGACCTTCAGCAGGTTGGTCGTGCCGGGCACGTCGAACGGCACGCCCGCAGTCACGAGCACGCGGTCGCCCTTGGTCACCAGATTGAGGTCGAGCGCCTCACGCAGGGCCATGGCCACCATGTGATCGTACCCGCGTGCCGTGGGCACGAGCCGCGGCACCACGCCCCACACGAGCGCCAGCTGGCGACACACGCGTGGTTCGTCGGTGAGCGCCAGGATGGGCACACTGGGTCGGTGCGAGGACACGATGCGGGCAGTGAAGCCACTCTTCGTGAACACCACCACCAGCGGGGCGTCGAGCATGCGTACGGCCGCCACGGTGGCCGCGGCAATCGCTTCCTCGATGTTGACCCCGCTGACGACGCGCCGCTCGAGCCGCGCGCCGGCGCCGGGGCGCGGCCGGGTCTCGATTTCCCGAATGATACGACGCATCGCTTCCACGGCGAGGCGCGGGTAATGACCCGCCGCCGTTTCCGCCGACAGCATCACGGCGTCCGTACCATCGAGGATGGCGTTGGCCACGTCGCTGGCTTCGGCGCGCGTGGGGCGCGGATTCTCGATCATCGACTCGAGCATCTGCGTGGCGGTGATCACCGGACGCCCCATGCGGTTGGCCGTCGCGATGATGTGCTTCTGGGCAATGGGCACTTCCTCGAACGGGAGTTCTACCCCCAGATCACCACGGGCCACCATGACGGCGTCGGTGGCCGTCATGATCTCCTCGATGTTCTCGAGCGCCACATCCTTCTCGATCTTCGCCACCACCAGCATCGTCCTGGGAATGAGCGCGCGTAGCTCATCGATGTCCTGCGCGCGCCGCACGAAGCTGAGCGCCACCATGTCGAGGTCATTGGCCACGGCGAAGGCCAGATCGGCGCGATCCTTGTCGGTGAGCGACGGCGCGGACACGGCGATGCCGGGCAAGTTCATGCCCTTGTTGCTCGTCAGGGTGCCCCCGTGCACCACGGTGCACCACACGCGCGGCGCCTCGACGCGTGTAACGACGAGCTCGAAGAGCCCATCGTTGATGAGCACGCGGTTGCCGGTGTTCACGTCATGGCACAGATCGGCGTAGGTGATGGGAATTTCATCTCCCGCAGCCATCTCTTCGGGCACGAGCACGACGGTGCCCCCCACTTCCAGCTCCCTTGGAGCGGGCAGCGCACCGATGCGGATACGCGGCCCCTGCAGATCGCCCAGGATAGCCACCGGGCGGCCGGCCGCCTCCGAGACCGCTCGCACGATGGCAATCGTGCGGGCGTGCTGCTCGTGCGTACCGTGCGAGAAGTTGATGCGGGCCACATCGAGGCCGGCGTCGACCAGCGTCCGGATGGCCTCGGCCGTGTTGCTGGCCGGACCGAGTGTGCCAACGATCTTGGTGCGCGGCACGTGCGCACGCTGAAAGGTGCTGGTCATCGACTCGTGGTCATCCGCAGGCGAGGCGGCACGTTCGGGGCCGGTGCGGGAGATGGACATGTCGTGCGTGGTGGTGGCCAAGGGAACCGGGGGAGTGGGAAAATCAGGAGGCGGTCGGTGCAAGCGCCGCACGCTTGCGTGCCAGCCCGGCCAGCAGCGTCACGAACGACTGCTCGAAAGAGGCGAGCCCCTCGGCGAGCAGCGTATCGGTCACGGCTTCGAGCGATACGCCGTGCGCCTCGAGCGCCGCCAGCGACCGCTCCGCTTCGGCCACCGATTCCGTCACCGAGGGGCGCACTTCGCCGTGATCGCGGAACGCCTCAAGTGTGGCGGGGGGGAGCGTGTTGACCGTGTCGGGACCGATGAGCTCCTCCACGTAGATCACGTCGCGATACGCCGGGTTCTTGGTGCTGGTAGAGGCCCACAGCGGACGCTGCACGCGCGCGCCGCGGCTGCTCAGCGCGGCCCACCGCGCGCCCGAGAACGACGCCTGAAACAGGCGATACGCGAGCTTGGCGTTGGCAATGGCGGCCTTGCCCTGCAGCGCGAGCAGCGCCTCGGCGCGCTCGGGCGTTGCGGCCGCCATGGTGCCCAGCTGCTTGTCGATGGCCGAGTCGACGCGGCTCACGAAGAAGCTGGCCACGGAGCCAATGCGGTCGATGGGCAGGCCGGCGGCGGCGCGGGCTTCCAGTCCGGCCAGGTAGGCTTCGATGACGCGCGCATGCGCATCGACCGAAAAGAGCAACGTGACATTCACGTTGATGCCGTCGGCAATGAGCTGCCGAATGGCCTCGGCGCCTTCCGGCGTTCCCGGCACCTTGATCATGAGGTTGGGGCGGTCGACGATCGCCCACAGCCGGTGCGCCTCGGCGACCGTGGCGGCCGCATCACGCGCCAGATCGGGTGAAACCTCCAGGGAAACGAATCCGTCTACTCCGTGTGTGTGGTCGTAGATCGAGCGGAAGGCATCGCAGGCTTGACGCACATCGGTGGCCGCCACGTCAAAGAAGGCGTCGCGGTCGGAGAACGAGGACGGCACGGTGGCCAGCTGGGCGTCGTACGCGGCGCCCTCGGCCAGCGCCTTCTCGAAAATGGTGGGATTCGAGGTCATTCCAGTGAGGGCATCCTCGGCAATCCGCCGGGCCAGGTCCCCATTGGAGAGCATGGTGCGGTCGATATAGTCGAGCCACAGGGACTGACCAGCGGCGTGCAGCGCGTGCAGGCGAGCGGACATGGGAACCGGAGAAGTCGCGTGAGGAGGAGGAGCAGCACTGCATGGTAATGTGCTGCACATGGCTGCGGCGAGAGCAGTGGCTGCTTGTTTCTGAAAATAGACGGTCGCACCCACACCCATTTGCCACTTTCGTGAAAACATCTTCCCTCTGCTTGCTGGTCCTCGTACTTGGCACCGGGTGCCTTGGCGGCGGGCGGGCGGCCTCGAGCCCCGCCGCCGTGCCCGCCTCGTGCGGGGGCGGGGCAGCCTCGGCCGGGGTCTCGCTCGCCTCGGCCGCGGCCACGGATCCGCTGGTCACCTTCGACAGCGCCTGGACCATCATCCGGCGCACCCACTGGGATACGACCTACAACGGGGTGAATTGGCAGGCCGTGCGGGACGAGTTGCGCCCGAAGGCCGCGGCGGCGCGCACACGCGGCGAGCTGCGGCTCGTGCTGTCGGACATGGTCTCGCGTCTCCGGCAGTCGCACTTCTCCATCATCCCGCAGGAAGTGTCGGATGCGACGTTGGGCGGGGGTGACGGCGCCGCGCGGCGCGGATCCAGTGGGACCCTGGGCTTCGAAACGCGTCTCGTGGGCGCGGCCATGGTGGTGGCGTCAATCGACACCGGCGGGCCGGCCTGGCAGGCGGGGGTGCGCACCGGCTGGGAGGTCGAGGCAATTCGCGGATGCCCCTCGGCGGCGCGGTTGGCGCTGCTGCCGGAAAGCCTCGAGCCCCGGCGACGCGCGCTGTTCGCGTGGCAAGGCACCGCCATGGCGCTCGGCGGTCAGGCGGGCGACACCATCACCGTCACGTTTCGCGACGGGCGCTCCACATTGCACCCGCTCACGCTGACCTATGGTGAGGAGCGCGGCACGATCACCAAGTTCGGCAACCTGCCACCGGTGGCGGCGGCGCTCGACTGGCACCGGGTGCAGCGCGACGGCCGTATGATCGGCGTCATCCGCTTCAACATCTGGATGCCCGTGCTGGCAGCGCAGTTCGACGCGGCGGTGGACTCGCTGCGGGGCGCGGACGCGATCGTGTTGGATGTACGTGGCAACCCCGGCGGCGTGGGCGGCATGTCCATGGGGTTCGCCGGGCACTTCCTGGACAGTGCGGTAGCCATTGGCGAGATGGTGCAGCGGGGAGGCACCATGCGCTTCATGGCCAATCCCCGCCGAGTGGACACCCGGCTGCGCCCCGTAACCCCCTTCCGTGGTCCGCTGGCCCTCGTAGTGGACCCGCTGTCGGGCAGCACCACCGAGATCTTCGCCGGCGGACTGCAGGGGCTCGGGCGGGCCACCGTCTTCGGCACGCAGTCGGCCGGCCAGGCACTCCCCTCCGTTCCGGAACGGCTACCCAATGGAGACATCCTGTATCACGCCATCGCCAACTTCATTGGCGCCAACGGGAAACCGGTGGAGGGAGACGGGGTGACACCGAATCAGCTCGTCCCCCTCGATCGGCGGGCCCTGCTCGACGGCCGAGACCCGGCGCTCGATGCCGCCATTGCGTGGGTTACACGTCAGGCACCGCGGCGGGTGGTGCCCTGATATAGTTCATGCGTTCGACGCACGCATGATCGCCGCACTCCGCCATCCCTCTTTGTCGCCAGCAGGCGCTCACCTCGGAGAATTCCCGAATGTTCCTTCAGTCAGCGGTTCGCACCATCACCACCGCCGCGTTGTTCTTCGCAGCGCCCGCCATTCAGGCACAGCCGCTCCCGTCCGCGGCCGATGTCATTGCCAAGCACGTGGCCGCGATCGGTGGTCGCGACGCCATCATGCAGATCACGTCCATGAAGCAGGTGGGCGCCATGGAGATCACGGCGGCGGGCATGACGGCCGACCTCGAGATGTACGTGATGGCGCCCAACAAGCAGTCGATGAAGATGAGCCTCGCCGGCCTCGGGGAAATCCTGTCGGGGACCGACGGCACGGTGGCGTGGTCGGTGAACCCCATGCAGGGCGCGCGCCTGCTGGAAGGCAAGGAACTCGCGCAGGCCAAGGAGCAGGCCGACTTCGTGGCGAGCATGCTGTACGCGCCCGATCGGTTCAGCTCGATGACCAATGAAGGCGTGGTGGACTTCGCCGGCGAGAAGGCGTACAAGATCAAGATGGTACGCAAGGACACCGGCAACGAGTCGTGGAACTACTTCTCGCTGGCCAGCGGGCTGCAGATCGGCGCCGAAGCCACGCTCGACTCGGAAATGGGCAAGATGTCCACGAGCTCGGTAATTGCCGACTACAAGACGTTCGGTCCGATCAAGATCGCGACGCGCACCGAAATGACGACCGGCCCGCAGAAGATGATCCTCACGGTGAAGAGTGCCGAGTTCAACACGGTGACGAACGATGCCGTGGCGGTGCCGGCGGCTGTGCAGCCGCTGATCAAGAAGTAAGTGCCCAGGCCCCGGCGTGCTGGCCTGACGCTGACCGAGGTGCTGGTGGCCGTGGCAATCGTAGCGATTGCCGGGGCCCTGCTCCTCTCGCGTCAGGTCACACGTCGCGGTACCCAACGCGCGGCCAGCGCGCATGACATGACCGCTGTCGTGGACAGTGCGCGGACGCTGGCGATGCAGCGGCGCGAGACGCTGCGGCTGCGGGTGTACAATGACGGTTTGTGGAGCGTGGAAGCCACCGGCGCCCGCGACCCCATTGCCGCGGGCACGATGACGGCCCCCCCCTCGCCACTTGACCTCGCCATCGATCCGCGTGGCCGGTGCGCGCCGTCGCCGGGCTGGGTGCCACGTGAGGAGCTGCGGGCCGCCTTTGACGCCGGCGATTGCCGCTGGCAGGCACCACCGCGCGCGCGCTGAGGCCCACGCGGCGACTACGTCGCCGGATCGGCAACGATCGCCAGCAGGGATCCGTCGGGACTCACAGCCAGGCGCGTGATGTTGCGAAGGCCCGACCCGGTGTAGTCCGCCAACTCGGTCCACCCGCGATCACCGCGCGTCCAGCGCAACAGTTTGCTGCCGCTGCCGACCAGCACGGTGCGGCCGTCGGTCCAGGCCACATCTTCACTGCCCGGTGGGAGGGGCACGAGTGCGGTGAAGGTGCGCGCCACCGGATTGAACGCCATGAGCTGCCACGGCGGCGTACCCTTCTGCACCACGCTGACCAGCGACGTGCCGGGGATGCGATGCAGCGAACGACCGATGTTGCGCGCCACCACCTCGGTTGGACCGGTGCCCTTCGCGCCATAGTGCAGCGTGATCGGCGTGCCGAGCACGAACAGCACCCAGGTGGAGTCGGTCGGTTGCGCGAAGTACCCCACCGGTTTGGTTTCCGGGAAGAGCAGCTGTTCCGTGCTGCCATCGAGGGGCACCCGCCACAGCCGTTGCGTCGAGTCGCGCTCCACCCGAATGACGGTGAGGGCGTGGCCATCGGGGGTGGGGAAGGCGGAGTACTCGCTCTCCGGCGCGGTGCGCGTCACGCGGACGCTGCGGCTGCCGGCCACATCGAACCGATAGATATCGGCCTGCGCATCGTCGCGGGTCGACGTGTAGAAGAGGGCGCGCCCGTCGTGCGAGAAGGCCGGCTGATTGTCGTAGCCGTCGCGGTTGGTGATGTTGCGCGGCGCGCCGGCGGCCAGCGCGGCCCCCTTCCCCGTCAGCGGCACCAAGAAGATCTCCGACGAGGGCGCCGGCGGTGAGGTGCGTGGCACGCCGGGCTGCGCGGCGACCAGGCCCGCCGCACCCGCCAGCAGGACGGCACCGCAACAGGCGTGGACGATGGAGCGGGTCATGGGGGCGCAGGGCGAGTGGTGGGTGGACACACGACGGAACCGTGTGGAAGCATACCCGTTGGGCGTTGCGCCCGCTGGGGCGCTGCGACTAGGCTCCCGACATGCCCGTCGATTTGTCTTCGCTGCGCCTGCCTCATTCATGGTGGCGGCGCCGCCGCGTCTCGGTCGCACACTGGTCGGGTGGCGTGTGGCTCTCCCTGCTGTGCCTGCTGACGACCCTGAGCGCGTGTCGGGATGCCCCCACCGAAACGGCGCCGCGTGATGCGCGGGTGGCCTCGCTGCTCGTGGCTCCGGCATCGCTCAACCTGCCCGCCGGGGTGACGCAGGCGTTGCAGGTGGAGGCGCGCGACGCGGCCGGCGTGCTGGTGAATGCGCCGGCCGTGGAATGGCGAAGCGATGCCCCGGCGGTGGCCTCGGTCGACGCCACCGGCGTGGTGCGCGCCGTGGCGCCGGGCAGTGCGCGCATCACCGCCAACGTGCGAGGGGTCAACGGCCCGCTGTCGGCTTTGGTGTCGGTCTCGGTGACCAGCGAGCAGCCCGACCTCACCACGTGGCGCGCAGCGCGTGCCGGTGTGTCGGATGTGACCTTCCTGGGGGTGTGGGACGACGGGGCAGGCACCACGTGGGCCGTGGGGCAGAATGGCGGCATCCTGCGCTCCCGTCGCGACGGCCCGTGGGAAAAGGTGGACGCCGGGATCACGGAGACGCTGGTGGGGGTGTGGGGGAGCTCCCCCACCGATCTCTGGTTCGTGGGGAGCAATGGCGTCGTGCTGCGCAGCGACGGGACGACGTTCCGGCGGCTCGACACAGGGATCACCTCGACGTTGCTCGAAGTGTGGGGGCTCGGCGAGAACGAGATCTTCATTACCGGCGACCGCGGTACCATCCTGCGCTGGAACGGGACGCGCCTCGATGCCATGGCCAGCGGCGTCACCGACGAGCTGTGGGGGATCTGGGGCGCCAACAGCACCACCGTGTTCGTTGCCGGCAACAACGGCACCCTCCTGCGCTGGAATGGCACGAGCTGGGTACGACAGGCGGTGCCGGAGTCGGTGCCGTTCTTCGATGTGTGGGGCACGAGTGCGGGTAACGTGCTTGCCGTGGGCACGCAGGGCACCGTGGTGCGCTTCGACGGTGTGCAGTGGCAGCGTATGCCCACCCCCAGCACCGCCAACCTGTTCGCCCTGCGGGGTCGCGCGTTCAACGATGTGTATGCGGTGGGGAACAACGGCACCACCTGGCACTTCGACGGCACCACCTGGCGCGCCCTCTCGGTGGGGCTTGGAGCCAACTGGCGCGCCATCACCCGGCGGGGCGATGGGTCGCTGCGACTGGCCGGCTGGTACGGCGCGATCATCACGTTGCGCGGCGTGGGAGCCAGCGCCACGGCCACGGTCGACAACAATGACCCGCCCCTCCTCGGCGTGTATGGTGCCGGCGAGACGATGTTCGCGGTGGGGTTCGGGGGGACGGTGCTGCGGCGACAAGGCACAACGTGGACGCCTGAGCGCGTTCCCTCCGCATTCGACGTGTACGGGATCAGCGGCAATGGCGCATCCGACATCGTGGCGGTGGGAGACACCGGGACGATTCTGCGCTACAACGGCTCGGCCTGGCGCGTGGACGAATCCCCCACACGCGGCGTGCTCCGCAATGTGTGGAGCGGAGGCGGGCAGCATGTGATCGTGGGTGAGCGCGGCACCATTCTCCGCTCGAACGGCAGCGGGTGGACGCCGCAGCAGAGTGGCACGCAGCGCTTCCTGCGTGCGGCGTGGGGCACCGACCCGGCCAATGTGTGGGTGGTGGGAGATTCCGGTACCATGCTGCGCTTCGATGGCGGGCGCTGGCAGCTTGTGGCCGTACCTACGCAAAGCCGCCTGCGCGCCGTGTGGGGGACGGCCGCCAACGACGTGTTTGCGGTGGGCGACTCGGGGGTGGCGCTGCGCTTTGACGGCGCGACGTGGCGCGCCTTTCCCAAGCCCACGGCCCGTGACCTGCGGGCGCTCTGGGGGCGTGGGCCCACCGACGTGTATGCGGTAGGCGACAGCGGTACCGTGCTGCGCTACAACGGCGTCCAGTGGCGCCCACTCGCTGCACCGTGGCGCAGCATCATCTATGCGTTGTTCGGCCTGCCGGGCACCCGCGGCGTAGCCGCCGTAGGCGACGCGGGGCGCATCTTCGAAGCGCAGAACTGACGGCGCTTACCCGCGCGGCGGGCGATAGTGCGCGCGGTACTGCGCGAGGTGCGCCAGATGGTGATCCCCGTGCCACGCGTACATGGCCGCCACCTGATCGAGCGTCATGACGCCATTTTCCGGATGCATGAGGCGGCGCGCGAACTGCTCGCCCTGCATGGACTCCAGCACCGCATGCAGACGAATGTGGGTGGCCGCAAAGAGCGCGACCGAAACATGGGGCGGCAGCGTGGTGGCGTCGGCGAGCTGCACCCACGCGTCCTGGTCGTACGGCTTGATCGTCGGCTCGTCTTCGGTGAGGCCCAGCTTCACCCGGATGAAGGCATTGGCGTGGCTGTCGGCCAGGTGATGCACCAGCTGCCCCACGGTCCAACCGCCAGGGCGGTACGGTGCGGCGAAATCGTGCTCGTCCAGCCCGTCGAGGACGGCGGCCAGCGTGCCCGGCTGCGCGGCGAGGCGTGCCACATGCGCGGATCGCTCCGCGTGAGAGTACACGTCCTGCCGCACAAAGCGGCCGATCGGGTACCTGGGGTCGGAAGCCGGGGACGGGTTCATGACCCCAAGCTACGGGTCCGGCACCGGACACGAAACAGGCATCCGGCCCACGGGTGCCGGCCCAACGCCA
Organism: Gemmatimonas sp.; assembly: GCF_027531815.1. NCBI lineage: Bacteria > Pseudomonadati > Gemmatimonadota > Gemmatimonadia > Gemmatimonadales > Gemmatimonadaceae > Gemmatimonas > Gemmatimonas sp. Next base: position 558,685 of record NZ_JAPZSK010000006.1, read on the forward strand.
GCGTGTCGGACGCGTGACGCCTTCCGCCTTCCCGGTACGGGACATAGCATTGCCGGCAGCCCACCCCGCTCACGCCACCGTGAGCGACCACGGCGCGCCCACCACCGCGGCGCACGATTCCCAGGCACCGATCCGCCACGTTCGTATCCGGGAGCTGTTGCAGATGAGCACGAAGGCACGGTTGTCGGTCATGATGTTCCTCCAGTACTTCGTCTGGGGCTCCTGGTTCGTCACCATGGGCACGTACCTCGGACAGACCCGAGGGTTCTCCGATACCAATATCGGCGCCGCGTACGGCGCGACGGCCATCGCCGCGGTGGTCTCGCCGTTCTTCATGGGCATCGTGGCCGATCGGTTCTTCTCTTCGGAAAAGCTGCTCGCCATCCTGCACCTCGTGGGCGGCGGCCTGATGTACCTCATGGCGCAGCAGACCGAATGGAGCGGCTTCTACCTGTTCCTGCTCGCCTACGCGTTCTGCTACATGCCCACGCTGTCGCTGACCAACTCCATCTCGTTCCACCACATCACCGACTCGGCGCGCGATTTCCCACTCATCCGGGTGCTGGGCACGATCGGCTGGATTGCGGCGGGCATCATGGTGGGCAAGGTGCTGCAGGCGGACAAGTCCAACCTGCCCATGCTGTTGGCGGCGGGCGGTTCGATGGCGCTCGGGCTCTTCTCCTTCCTGCTTCCCCCCACGCCGCCGCGGGCGGCGGGCGCCCCCTTCAGCGTGCGTGACGCTCTCGGGCTCGACGCGCTGCAACTGCTGCGGCACCGCGACTTCCTGATCTTCACGCTGGGCTCGTTCTTCCTCTGTATTCCGTTGCAGTTCTACTACGCCTTCGCCAACCCCTACCTGAACGAGATCGGCGCGCCAGAGCCCGCCTTCATTCAGACGTTCGGGCAGATGAGCGAGATCGGGTTCATGCTGCTCCTCCCGCTGGCGCTGCGGAAGCTCGGCATCAAGTGGATCATGCTCGTGGGGATGCTGGCGTGGGGGCTGCGCTACTTCGCTTTCGGCTACGGCACCGGTAGCGGCACGCCGGTGATGCCCCTCGTGTACCTCGGCATCCTGCTGCACGGCATCTGCTACGACTTCTTCTTTGTGGCGGGACAGATCTACACCGATGAGCGCGCCGGCCCCACGATTCGCGCGGCGGCGCAGGGGTTCCTCAACCTCGTCACCAACGGCGTGGGCTACTTCGTGGGGGCGTCGGTGTCAGGGAGCGTGGTGAACCGCTACGCCACGACGACCGCCGCGGGCGCGCCGTCGCACGACTGGCTACAGATCTGGCAGACCGCGGCGATCGGTGCACTGGTCGTCTTTGCCGTCTTCCTCTTCCTGTTCCGCCCGTCGGCATCGGCCAACGCCGCCCCCACCTCGGCGCTCTGAGTGGTTCCCATGTCCGCCACGTCCGCTGACGCCCCGCCGCCGGCACCGCACTTCGGCGCCGTGCTGGTGGAAGCATGCTGCGACTCCGTCTACACGGCCGTGGCCGCGCAGGAGGCGGGAGCCGGCCGTATCGAGCTGTGCGGCCCCGGCGACGGCGGCACGACACCGTCGCTGGGCCTCATGGCCCGCTGCCGTGACGTCATCACCGTGCCGCTGCATGTCATGATCCGGCCGCATACGCGCGATTTCGTGTATCACGACGACGAGCTCGACGTGATGGCAAACGACATCGTCACCGCGCGCACGCTCGGCATGGACGGTGTGGTCTTCGGACCGCTGCAGCGCGACGACGCCGTGGACACGCGGCATCTGATGGAACTCACGCAACTGGCGCGTCCCATGGCCGTGGCGTTTCATCGCGCCTTCGACCGCACTCCCGATCCGTTCGCGGCACTCCATACGCTCATCCACGCCGGCGTGACGCACGTGCTGACCAGCGGCCAGGCCACCACCGCCCTCGATGGCGCCGCCACCCTGTCGGCGCTCCGGCAACGCGCCGGCGACCGGCTCACGATCCTCGCCGGTGGAGGTATCCGCGGCCCGCACGTGCGGGAGTTGGTGCAGCGTTCGTCGGTGCGCCAGGTGCACGCGCGCGGGACGGACCCGGGGATCATTCGGGACGTGGTGCGGTCGCTGCGAGAGGGATAGCGGGCGTTCTGCCTGCGACCTGCTGCCTGCTGCCTACCCCCTGCCACCTGCTCCCTGCTGCCTGCCCCCTTCCCCCTGCCCCCTGCGCTCCAAAACAGCAGACGGCAGACGGCAGGAACGACCGTGGGCAGTTGGCAGGGAAGTGGAAGGTGCGGGCGCGCCCGTATCGTTCTCCCGCATCCCTGCGGTCTGCGTTCTGTGGTTCCTGCCGTCTGCCAACTGCGGTTGAACCGTCGTCAGACCGCGCCAAAGCCTGCTACGGCTTCCACGTCCCCTGCCCCACCTGCGGCACGAACTTGTCCACGCCGTGCTCCTTGTACTCCAGCGTCTTGCCCGACTCCGCGCTCTTGTACGCGTGCATGAGAATGCGCACCACGTCGAGCCCATCGTGCCAGGTGAGCAGCGGCTTCTCCTTGCCGAGGAACGCACGTACGAAGTGCTTGTTCTCGGCTTCGTAGCCGTAGGCAATCGCTTCGTTCACCACCACGGGCATCTGCCCCTGCTCGGCCATCTGCTTCTCCACGATGTCTTCGCCCGTCTTTCCCTTCACGGCGCGTGAGAAGAAGAGATTGAGCCCGCTGTCGAGACTGTTCCACTTCATCGAGTACTCGGGGCCGAGCAATTCGGCACTGAGACGCAGGCCCGGGCCCACGAAACTCCACGAGGTGGTAGCCTCGCCAATGGCGATACGGCCTTCCGGCGTCTCGAACTCGATGTGGACGCTCGCGAAATCCTCCGATGGCGACTTGAGATAGTCGACCTTCATGTCGCGCTTGAGCTGCGCCGCATACTCCTTGCGCGTCCACTTGAGCGAGGCGATGTGGCCGGTGATGCGCTTGACCTTGAGATCGCCGAGCGGCTTGCCGGGCTCGGACAGCAGCTGGCGCACGACGAGCGCCGAGTGGCACATCATGTCGTTGAGCACGCCGCCACCCTGCTGAATGCCATTCCAGAACCACGGGCCATGCGGACCGCTGTGCTCTTCGGCTGCGCGCGCCAGATAAGGGCGCCCGGTGGAAAACGCGCCCCGCTTCCACAGAATATCGTGGCCGGCGCTCACCTGCGGCGAAAAGAACTGGTTCTCGAGGTAGCCGTGCATAATGCCGGCCTTCTCGACCAGCTTGAGGATGTGCTTGGCCTCGGCCACCGTGCGCCCCAGCGGTTTCTCGCAGGCGATGCCCTTGAGCATCCCCTTGCCACTGGTAACCGCATGGACGATCTCCTCGACGTTCTCGATGCGCGCGTGATTGGGGCCGTTCAACCAGATCGCGTCAATGTGTGGATCGGCGACCATGTCGGCGATGGTCTTGTACGCCTTGGCTTCGCCGACATCCAGCTCACGCGCATACTGCGCGGCCGACGCCGCATTCTTGGCATTGGGACTCCACACACCGAGCACATCGGCGTCGCGCACATGGCGAAAGGCCTGCATGTGGAAACGCGCGTTGAAGCCGGAGCCGATGAAGCCGATACCGAGACGATTTCCTGGCATTGCGGTGAGGTGTTCAGGGGAAGTCGAGGGGGAGGGCACGCGTGGAACGTCGAAGCTACCACCGGGCGCGCCAGGGTGTACGCCCCCCCCCGCGACCTGGCTTCACCCCGCCCGCGCCCGCTCCCGCTCCACGAGCAGGCGGCGCAGGATCTTGCCGGAGGGTGACTTGGGAATCGCCTCCACGAACTCCACCTGACGCACTTTCTTGTAGGGCGACACACGCTCGGCCACCCAAGCCATGATCTGGTCGGCGTCTGTCTCTCCCCGCTTCACCACGAAGGCCTTGGGGATCTCACCGGCGTCTTCATCCGGCACCGGAATCACCGCCGCGTCGGCCACCTGCGGGTTGGACAGCAGCAGGGCCTCCAGCTCCGCCGGCGCCACTTGCAGCCCCTTGTACTTGATCAGCTCCTTCACGCGATCGACGATGCGGAACCACCCGGCCTCTTCCACCGCCACATCGCCGGTCTTGAACCATTCATCGGCGGTGAGGCACGCCGCCGTGGCCTCGGGCTTGTTGAAGTACCCCTTCATGACCTGCGGGCCGCGAATCCAGAGCTCGCCGCGCTCACCGGCCGGCACATCGATCGCGGTGTCGCTGTCCACGAGACGGCATTCTGTGTTTGGAACCGCGGGCCCCACCGAGCCGCCGTCCACGCGCTCACCCGTGAAGGGATGAAAGTGCGTCACCGGGCTCGTTTCGGTGAGGCCATAGCCCTGACGCACGAGGCACCCGAGGCGTGCGGCACAACTGTCCGCAAGATCGGCCCCGAGCGGAGCGGCACCGCTCATGATGGTGCGGACACTGCGCAGATCGTACGACGCCACCAGCGGATGCTTGGCCAGCGCGAGGATGATCGGCGGCACCAGGTTCATGTAGCTCACGCGGAACTGCTGGATGGTGCCGAGGAACTGCTCGAGATCGAAGCGCGGGAGGCTCACGATGGTCGCCCCCTGCCGCAACGTGCCACCCAGTACCACCACCATGCCGTAGATGTGAAAGAACGGCAGCACACCAATGACTGTGTCCGTGGAGAGGATTCCCACGCCGGCCGCTTCGCACTGCAGGAGGTTGGCCACGAGGTTGCGGTGCGTGAGCATGACGCCCTTGGGCACACCCGAGGTCCCACTCGAATACGGCAGGGCGCACACGTCCGTGGCCGGGTCGATGGACACGGTCGGTGCCGCATCGCCGTGCGCGAACAGCGCGGCGTACGGCGTGGCGCCGGGCGGGGTGGTGCCAAGCACGACGATCTCGCGCACGGTGCTGGCGAGTCGTGCCGCTGTTGTGCACTTCTCGTACAGGTCGGCAATCGTCACCAGCATCACCGCTTCGCTGTCGGCGAACTGCGCGCCGATCTCCTCGGCGGTGGCAATGGGGTTTACCGTAGAGCAGATCGCGCCGAGAGTGGTCACGGCATAGAAGACCACCGCAAAGTCCGGGAGATTGGGGCTCACCAGCCCCACCACGTCGCCCTTGCGAATGCCCTTGGCATGCAGACCGGCCGCCACCTGACGGATGGCGCGATCCAGCTCGCTGTAGGTGAGCTGCCGCCCGGTGGCAGCACAAATGATGGCCGGCTTGTCCGGATGCACTGCCGCGCGGTGCATGACGAACGGGACGAGCGGTAGGTCGGGAATCTCGATGTCGGGATACGGGCTGCGCACTACACGCGCGTCATTCATGCGGAAGCTCCGGCGGGAGGGGACAACGGGATCTACTCGAGACCGATCTGCTTGCGGACTGCCGCGTTGGGCCCCTCGAAGGTGGGGAGCGCCACGTTGCCGATATACCCGAGATCCTTCCAGCCGGCCGGGGTAGTGTAGAACGCCGTGGCCGTCTGGTCGCGAATGGTATCGAAAAACTGCGCGGCGAACTGGTGCTCCGGCTTGGCCTTGGGCAGGTAGCAGATCTCGTCACAGATCTGCGTGCGCTGCGCGTGGGTCGCCAAATGGAACCGCGTGCCGAACCGCGCTTGGGCTTCGCGGTCGAGCCAGGCCAGCCCCCCCCGCACACGGACCAGCGAGGCCTCACCACCGGGGCGACTCGCCCATTCGTTGATGTAGCCCGGTGCGCCTACCGCCGATGCCGATGGACTCTTGGCGTCGGCCGGGATGATCATGTCGCACAGCGCGCCGAGAGTGGTGAGCTCACGCAGTGAGAGCTTCATGGGCCAGTCGGCCCTGGCCACCTGCAGGACGGGGTCACTGGGCGTGCCGCGCGGGCCTATGCGCTTTACCGGGCGCTGCTGCTCGTCGAGCAACGGCAACGGCTCGCGTGAGACCGGCGCGGGCGCCGCCTCGACCGTGTCGGGGAGCATGGGCACCACGGCGGCTGCCGCCATGACTTTGAGCGCATCGCGGCGCCCCACGCCGCTTGCGAGGTTCGTGCTGTCGTCGCTCATCAGATGTTCCCCTTCTTCAGTTCATCCACCAGATAGTCGCAGCTGCGCCACGCCAGCGCGAGGATGGAGAGCGTGGGGTTCTTGTCGGCGTTCGATACGAACGTGGCACCATCGGTGACGAACAGGTTCTTCACTTCCCACGCCTGACCGAACTCGTTGAGCACCGACTTCTTCGGGTCGGTCCCCATGCGCACGGTCCCCACTTCGTGGATGATCGACCCACCGGCGGCAATGGCCTTGTTGCCGTCGGTCTGCACCGTGCCCTGTACCTTGCCGCCCATCTGTGCGACGATCTCGGCGAAGGTCTTGTGCATGTGCGCGGCCTGATCGATCTCGTGCTGCGACCACTTCCAGTGGAAGCGCAGCACCGGGATGCCCCACTGGTCCACCGCGACCGGATCGATCTCGCAGTAGGAGTCTTCATTGGGGATCATCTCGCCGCGCCCATCGAACCACATGAACGAGCCGTAGTACCGGCGCGCCTCTTCCTTGAACTTCTTGCCGTAGGCGCCGCCGGTGACCGACTCGAGGCCGCCGAAGATGCCGGGTCCGGGCATGCTGCGTCCGCCGCCGAACTCGATGTGATAGCCGCGCGCGAAGCTCATCTTGCCCGACGCCTGATCGCCGTACAGCCACCACGGCATGTACATGTGGATGCCGGCCGTGCCGTCTTCGTTGATGGGCGGCAGCCCCTCGAGCCGCGGGATCTGCGCCGACAGGCCGGCACCGACCGTATCCATGAGGTACTTGCCCACCACGCCGCTGCCGTTGGCGATGCCATTGGGAAAGAGCGCGCTCTTGCTGTTGAGCATGATGCGCGATGTCTCGCACGCGCTGGCCGCCAGCACCACCACCTTGGCCGTCACGTGATGATCGACGCGCGTGAGCTTATCGATGAAGTGCACCCCACTCGCCCGCCCCTGCGTGTCGACCGTCACCTCGCGCACCATCGCATCGGTAATGAGCGTGACGTTCCCGGTGGCCATGGCCGGCGGGATGAGCACCGTGGTGCTCTGGAAGTTGGCCTTGATGGAGCAGCCGCGCCCGCAGTCGGTAGCGTAGAAGCACGCCATGCGCTGGTCCATGCTTTGCTTGAGCACGCGCTGCGCCAGCCGGTTGCCCGGGTGCAGCCGCTGCGGCAGGCGCGCGGAGTCCTGTCGCCTGGTGAGCACCGCCCGGTGCGCAGGAATGACCGGAATCTTGAGATGATCGCAGGCCTGCTTGGTGAGCAGCTCGTAGGTGCGCGCCGCCGGCGGCGGCTGCAGCACGCCGGGCGATGACCGCGGCGTGTTCTCGAGATCCTCGTCGCCGCCGTACACGCCGATCAGCAGCTCCGTCTTGTCGTAGTACGGCGCCATCGTCTCGTACGTCATGGGCCAGTCTTCTCCCAGGCCGTCGCGCGACTTGGGCTTGAAGTCGTAGGGGCCCATGCGGAGCGAAATGCGCCCCCAGTGGTTGGTGCGGCCGCCCAGCATGCGCGCCCGCCACCACTGGAACTGCGAGCCGGGGGCCGTCGTGAAGGGCTCTCCCGGCACCCGCCAGCCGCCGTCCACCGTGGCATCGTAGAAGCCGAACGGCTTGTCGGCGCCACCCGCACCACGCAGCGGCGCATCCTTGGGCGTCTGGAACATGGGCGTCTCGGTCACCGGGTCGTAGTCACGACCGGCCTCGAGCAACAGCACCTTGAGTCCTTGCACCGACAGCTGGTAGGCGGCCATGCCGCCACCGGCACCCGAGCCCACCACGATTACATCGTACTGCGGAGCCACCTTCGAACTGCGAGCGGACACGCGGATCACTCCATGGAGGGGGTCAGAGCGAACTCTTGGCGAATCAGAGCTTCTTCAGCGCCGCAGCGCTGGCGGTGATGGACGCAATGGGATCGGCCGGGTTGTCGTGCTCGATGAACCAGTGCTGCAGTCCCTGCTTGCGCCCCGTGGCGAGGATGGTCTTGAAGTCGATGGTGCCCGCGCCCACTTCCGTCATCGTGCGCTCGGGGGCGGGACCCGCGTCCTTCACGTGCACGGCCACGATACGATTGGGCCAGCGCTTCACGAGGGCCAGCGGGTCCTGCGCCGCCTTCACGGTCCAGTACAGATCGAGCTCGAGCTTCACCGCGTTGGCATCGGTTTGGGTGGTGATGATCTCGTAGCCGGTCGTGCCGTCGACCGGCGCAAACTCGAAGTCGTGGTTGTGATACGCGAACTGCAGCCCCGCCGCCTTGGCCTTCTGGGCGCCGGTATTGAGTCGCTCGGCGAGCCGCTGCCAGTTGGCCTTGTTGCCGCGGTACTCGTCCCCCACGTACGGTACCACCACCAGCTTGTGCCCCATGCCGTGGGCGCGCTCGAAGATGGGGCCCCAGTCGTTGTCGGTCTTGGGGAGCGCTTCGTGGCTGGAAGGCGCAGTGAGGTTGTGCTTCTTGAGCAGCGCGTTCCACCACACCACATCCTTGCCGAACGGATTGAAGAACTCGAGCTCCGTAATGCCGGCCTTTGCAATGGCGGCAATCGTGCCTTCGATGTCTTTGGCCAGCGCTGCCCGCACGGTGTACAGCTGCAGCCCCATCCGCTCGATACGGGGCAGTACGGTGGCATCGGTCGCCGCCGCGGACGCGGCCTGCGCGAGATGCGGCAGCAGCGTGCTGCCGGCGACACCAGCCGTGAGAAGCCGCAGGACTTCGCGGCGCGACAGCGGAGCAGGGTGCGTCATGTCAGCTCTCTCCAGAGGCAAGATGCGTCAGGGCCTCGCCCGTGACACGGTAAACGGTCCATGCATCCTGGGCGCGTGCGCCCAGCTTCTCGTAAAACCGAATGGCATCCACGTTCCAGTCCAGCACCGACCACTCGAGTCGTCCGCAACCGCGCTGCACGGCCACGTGCGCCAGATGAACGAGCAGCGCCGTGCCAATGCCGTGCCCCCGGAGCGCGGGACGCACGAAAAGATCTTCCAGATAGATCCCCGGCTTCGCCAGAAACGTGGAGAAGTTGTGGAAGAACAGCGCGAACCCGGCCACCTGCCCTTCCCACTCCGCCAGCACCACCTCGGCGTACGGTCGCTCGCCGAACAGCGATGCCTGCAGCAGGGCGTCGGTCGCCTGGCACGCATGCCGCAGCTGCTCATACTCGGCGAGCCCCTCGATCAGCTCACGGATGACGGGGACATCGGCCGGCGTGGCCGGGCGCAGGAGGGGGGACGACGGCACGGGGCGGGAGAGGGGGAGTGACCGGAGAGGCAACTCCGACAATGTACTGCGCGTCCGCCGCCACGGGTGGCGACGTCTGCCGACTTCCCCGCGCCCGGAGCCGCACTCGGCGCACGAGTTGGCGGCCGACGCGCACTGCGACTCAGGCCCCGTTCGCCGCCGTTGGCCCGCCGGTCGAGGCGCGGTGCCGCGCAAACGCCGCAACCAACTGATCCCGCAGGTGTTGCATGAGCCGCCGAGACGTGTCAGTGGCCTCAATCGACTCGTGGATGCTATCGAAGTACAGGCAGCCAAGGAGCCGGTCCTCGAGTACAAGCGGCAGCAGGACGAACTGACTGGGATTGAACTCGCGTACCAGCCGATCGCGGCCATAGAGCTTGCCGTCCGCCCCCGTGAGCTGCACGAACAGGTCGGTACGCGACTGCAGGGCCGCGCCGACAGGACCGAAGGTGGCGGAGGGCCGCGCCACAAAGCTGCGCACGAGTTCCGTACTGCCTTGCCCGAAGCCGACACGCCCCCGCACGAACTTGAAGTCCTCGGAGCTGATCGCCAGCACGCCGCGCTCGAACCCGGCCTCATGCGCGGCCCGCAGGGTGGCCTGCGTCACAAGCCCCACGTCGTTGGGCGCCGCGGTATCCTGCCGGCGCTCCACGAGAGCAAGGACCGCCGCACGCAACCTGGCCTCGGTCACGGTGTCGTCTTCTCTGGACATCAGTTCTTCGCCCAGTCGCGCGAGGCCTTCTGCCTCTAGGTCGGAGTCGCCGGCGCCCGTAGTGTGCTGCTCGCGCCGAACCCTCGCCACATCCTGCAGATCGCGTCGCCCGCGAACCCAGGTGTCCACGTCCACGCGCATGGCGCGCAGCGTGGGTCCTGCCTCCTGCATCACCGCCTCCTGCAGGTCGGCAATCTCCTGAACGGACAACGAAAGCCGATGCGCCCAGTCGGCACGCAAGGCGGCCAGAGCCTCATCACTGCCGGATGATACCGCGCCGAACTGCGCCCGCGTCACCTCGGCACTGCATTGCGTGATCATGTGCAGCGTGGGGTCGCCGTCCGCGACGCCGCGGTAGGGGCGCATGGTACGCGCGACATCAGGGGGCATACCCCAACGCCGCGCCAGCGCCACCCCCACCTCCTCGAAGGTGAAGGCGAACACGGCCGCCTCATCCCCCTCACGGGGCGTCTGCTCCGACCGCGAGCGTTCAAGCCACACGAGGTACTGCTGGGGCCGGTAGCAGGCCACGAGCACCTCTCCCAAGCGCCGGAACAAGCCGCAGAGGTAGGCCAACTCAGGTTTGGCCCAGCCCGCAGCAAGTGAGAGTTGCAGTCCATGGTTGGCGGTGAGCAAAGACTCCACCAGCAGATCGTTGACCGCGGGCGAATCCTGTTCGATCTGTCGGAAGACGCTCGACGCTGATGACAGATAGTGGACCCGATCGTACCCGAGCAGCATGATCGCCTGTTTCACGGAGGTGATCTGCTGCCGGCTGGAGGGATCGCCCCCCGGGCTACCGGTCAGCGCATTGGCGATCTTGAGAACCTTGGCGGTGAGTGTCACATCCTGCACGATGGCTTTCTCGAGCAGGGCCACCCGCGCGTCGAGGTTGCTGGCCATCTGGCCAATGGCGCGCACATTCTGCACGAACATGGGCAGGTTCGAGGCAGCGCCAACGGCGCGCACGAATGCCTCAGCCTCGGGCGAGAGGCTGTCGTGCGGCATCGTGTCGCCGTCTGACCCGGTCATTCCTGTTATACCGTGGTGTCGCCGGGTGCCGATGAACAATCGACGAGGAGCTGCTGCAGCAGTGAGACCCCCTGTTGGCGCAGGAACGTTCCCACCGGCGAGTTCTGCGCGAAGAACGCGCTGATCGATGCGGGACTCACGCTGGTCCAACGCTGCGGCTCACGGCTCAGGTAGCGCGCAAACACGAACCCGTCGTCGACGCGCAACTCCAGCGCCCCGTCCTGCGGGCTGGTCACCCGCAGGACGGCGCCACGCTCCTCGAGGGTAGCCGTTGGCGGCGGCACCGGCACATTGACGGATTCACTCATACCGCGTTACTCGCCCTGGGTTTACGGAAGTCGACGGCGGGAAATGGCCTCCACCACGAGGTCCACCACTGCCTGCGCGAACCGAATGGTTGCGCGGTCGGGTACGGAGTCTGATTGGACGCGCGCAAGCAATATACTGCCAATCACCTTGCCGAACACCACCAGGGGAAAGACACCGAACTGCGAAACGCCGAGGTCCTGCGCCCACCGTCGTTCCATCGGAGTCAGGGCCCGGTCGGCGGGCAGGTAGAGGGGCTGCCGATGGTGGGTGAGGGCCACCAGCGGCTCGTGGCGCGCGCCGGCGGGGTAGACAAGGCGCGGCAGCAGCGCCTCGACGCCTGGTCCCAGGCCGGAGCGCGCCTCAAGGCGCGAGAAGTCGGACGAGAAGAAGCTCACCACACCCCAGTCGAAGGGGCCGCTGCGAACAAGGATTTCAAGCGCCTGCACGACGACGGTACCAATGGTCGCCCCCGACTGGGCGGCAACCGATTGCTGCAAGTCACGCAGGAGCCGATTACGTGACGAGAGATCGGGGGGCAGGAGGCGGAGCGGCCCGTCGGCCTCCGGTAGCATCACCGCGCTGCCGAACACACCCTGCGCGACCTCCCGGAGCGCACGCAGATATCCTGCGCGCTCCGTGTCGCCCAGGGTCACGTCGTCATGGAAGACGGCGTGCGTTTCGGTCAAAGCCTCCGCCACGACCCTGGCCACTTGCGGGCGCGTGATGCCCAGCGTGGGCCGGTGCTGTTCCAGCAAGGCGTCGAGCCCGGCGCCGGCACTGACCCCCTCGGCGGGGCGATACAGCAGTTGCGTGAGGGCGCCGCTGAAGTCGGCAATGATCGCGGGACGCGACCGCACCTCCCCGGTGATCACGCGCATCGACTGGCCAATCACGGCGGGCAGGGCCCATTCCACGGCCACGGCGCTCCCGAGATGGGCGTAGCTGCACCCAAGCACCATCCGCAGGGCCTCGGCTTCACTGCGGCCGTCATCGCGCACAAGCGCCAGGATACGTTGGTACTCGTCGAGGAAGTAGCAGGCGGCGAGTACCTCACCAAGATTCCGGAACATGCCGCACAACTGGGCCAGTTCGGGATCCTCAAAGCCGAGCTGCCTCGCGATGGCACGCGCATGATGCGCGCTCAGCAAGGAGTCTTCCATGAGCCGGCGTAGCTCAGGGGAGCGACGGCGGAAATGCGCGAACAGCACCATGCTGCCGGCCATCTGACGGACGGCCTGAACCCCCAGGATCATGATGGCCTGGGTGGCGCTCTCCGTAGGAATTCCGCCCCGTCGGTGCTGGGCGGTGTTGGCCGCCCGCAGGACATTCATCGCCAGGCCGTACTCCCGCAGCACAACCTCCGTCAGCTGCTGGAGCGACCATTCGGCGTGGTCGACCGTCCCCAATACCTCGGCCACCTTCCGGGACAACAAGGGGAAGTCCCCCCCGGCCATGATGCGCGCCAGACGCGTACGAACGGCGAGGTCGCTCGAGGCATCCGGAAAGGTTCCGGGGGCGAGGGGAGCGGCGCTGGCGAGAGAAGACATACAGGAGGAGTATCGGCGGGTGGGGGTGGGGAGTTGAACGCGCGTACAGGGAGCCCGCGCCAATCGGGTCCCCCACTGCATGCCACACACGCGGCGCCGGCGCTGGTACGTGAGACCTAACGTGACGGTGGCCGGCAGTCCCCGAGGTTGTACCTCCACGACCCCGAAGACGAGCGGCTCTTTGTTCCTCCGGCCAAATCAGGCACGCGGATTGTCCGGGTAGTGAAGGGTGGCGCGCGCCAGTCGCTGCACGCCTTCGCGCAGCTGTTCGCTGTCGTAGTGCGCGAAGCTGAGTCGCAGCGCGTCATCGAACCGGTCACCATGCACGAAGCGCGGACCCGCATGGAACGCGACCCCTGCTTCACGCGCGAACGGCAGCAGCACATTCGCCGATATCCCCGGCTGCGTCACCCAGACGAAGTAGCCGCCGCGTGGCGCCACGAATCGCGCGAATGGCAACTGCTCACGCAGCGCCCCACAAAGCGCGCGACTACGCTCGGCAAATACCGTTTTCAGCTCGTCCAGCACGCCGTCGGCGAGGCCGAGGGTGATGAGGGTGTGCATCACCCCCGACGTGAAGGGATTGAGCCCCCCGCCGCTCTGGACCAGCCCCGACCGCATGATGCGCTCGAGCAGCTCCGGCGCCCCGTGTACCCACCCCAACCGCAGTCCGGGCGCGCAGATCTTGGAGAAAGAGCCAAGCGAGAGCACCCGGGCACCGCTTGCATAGGTGGCCAGCGACGGCGGCGGAGGCGCGCCGAAGTCGAGGAGTTGATACACCTCGTCGGCAATGACGAGGACATCGTGGGCGGCACAGATAGCCAGCAGCTGTTCCCGTCGCGCTGCCGACAGGGTGACCCCGGTCGGATTTTGAAACGACGGGATCGTGTAGAGGAGGGCCGGCCGATACCGCGCGACGGCCTCGTGTAGCGCGTCGGTCTGCATCCCGTCATCGTCGATGGGGACGCCCACGACACGCAGCCCGTGATCCCGGAAGATGTCGAGCGCGAGAAAGTAGGTTGGCTCCTCCACGAGAATCGTGTCCCCCGGTCTGGTGAACAGGGCGCAGCAGAGATCGAGCGCCTGCGAGTTGCCGGCGGTCGTCATGAGCTGGGAGGCGTGGACCGGCACGGCGTAGCGGCGCGTGAGGAAGCCCGCCAGCGCGTCCAGAAAGGGCGCCTCTCCCCGATCGTCGCCGTACTGCAACCAGCTGGCCGGGTGCTGCGCCAGAAACCGCTCGCCCGCCGTTCGCAGCGCCGCTGTGGGCAGCAACCCCAGCGACGGTTGCCCCTTGCCGAGGTCGATGGTGGTGGGAATCACGCGTCTCGCGAGGGGGATCGTGGCGTTCCTGAGCACACGAGCTTCGTGTTCCGCCGGGGTCGTGTCAATGGGCTACGTCGGCCCTCGCGCCGGGCGTGCCGAACTGCGACGGCGGATGCTCCGCCACGCGGCGGATTCCCGCCACTGCCGCCTCGCGGGCAATCTACGCTGTCGATGGCGAGGGGCGAAGCGGCATATCGGGACTCCATGCGTCGCCACGCAACAGCTGCGCGGGGCGATGGTCTCCATCGATCGCCGCCGCCGCCGCGGCGCGTGCCGCCAGCGCACCGATCACGTTGCCAGTGCCCGAGTAGCCGCCCAGCGCCCACACGTGGTCGCGGACCTGCGCGATGACCGGCAGCCCGGTCGTGGTGTAGCCCGCGCTGGCCGCCCACCGATGGGTGATGGGGGCCTGCACCTTGAGCGTCTCGCGCAGAAAGCGCTCGAGGTGCTGCTGCACGATCGCCGACGGGGCCCAGTCGTGCGTCCACTCGCCGTCGCCGCCCTTGTCGCGAAAGCCGCCGATCGCAATGCGCCCATCGGGCAGCTGCTGCCAGTACTCGAACCCGTCACGGTAGTACATGGGGCACGGTACCGTGATCTCGGCGGTGGGGGCCGTGGCCAGCATCTGCAGCCGCGCCGTCCGCACGCGGTCCCCCAGTTCCGGCAATAGCTGCTCGAGGCGCCCGTCCACCGCCACGAACACCCGCCCCGCATGCACGGTACCGTGCGGCGTGATCACCGCCGTGCCGTGAATGCCGGTCACCGGCGTGCGCGCGAACAGGGTGGCGCCCTCGTCACGGGCCGCTCGCGCCAGCAACCGACAGCGGGTCAGCGGATCGAACGCCCCATCGGTGGGAAGCAGGAGCCCCGTCCCATCCGCACCCTCGTACCATTCGCAGGGCCAGCCATCGGCACGCAGCGCGTCGAACTGCACGCGGCAGTCTTCAACCTCCGCCGCCGTGGCGGCGATGCGCTTGGACCCGACGAAGCGCACCGTGCCTGGCGCCTCTTCGGCCAGACGTGCCATCTCGGCGAGCGTAGCGCCGTAAATGGCGCGTGCGCGGTCGTGGCCGTGCCGAGTGATGGCGTCGTGGTAGAAGTCGTATGTGCCCGCCAGCAGAAATCCGCCATTGCGGCCGGCGGCGCCCCCCCCCACGTCGGTGGCGTCGAGGCCAATGACTCGCTCGTCGCGGCGCAGCAGTTCACTGATGAGCGTCAGCCCCGAACCGCCCAGGCCGATGACACAGGCGTCGGCGCTCACATGGCCCTGCAGGGATGGCAACGGCGCCCACGCGCCGTCATCCCACACGGGCACGTTGGCCATCGCCGCTTCCGGACGCGCCTCGTGAATCATGGGCGACAGCGCAATTCTGCGCGGATCACCGTGGCGGCGCGAACACGTCGCGCGGCGGGATGCGATCGCGCGCGTCCGCTGGCCGGTCGGTGATCCCCTCCAGCTGCCGCAATGTCGCCGGTTCGCTGAGCGCCGGGGCAATGCGGTAGACGCCCGTGCGCTCGCCGAGGAGTCCCACGGCCGCGTCAATGAGCGGGTCGCGCGCGCTGTCGTAGTGCGAGGGATTCCACGCGATCGCGAGGTGCGGTGCCACACCGCGCCACTCGATGGGCTGCCGGTCGGGGCCGTACTCGAGCCACCGCGGCACGGTATGCTGCCAGCCGTTCCCCAACGAGTAGGTGGCCGGGTTCCCCGAGGCACCGCCGGTGGTGTCGCCGATGACCGTGACCTGCGGCAGCGTGCGCATGGCGGCCACGAAACTTTCGGTGGCGCTGAATCCGCCGCGGCCACTGATCACCACGACCGGCCGCGTGAATTGCCATACGCCCTTGGGCGCGATGGTGCGCGCGAGCGGCATCTCCACGCCCGTGACGCGGGGGTCGGTGTTGATGCGCACGTACGACGCGGCGAACGCCTTGCGCGTGAAGCGGCCGGCAAAGGCGAGCGCCAGCGCGTCACTGCCGCCCGCGTTCGTGCGTACGTCGATGATGAGTCCCTGGGCGTCACGCGCGCGCTGCAGCATGCTTTCGAGCAGGTCATCGTCGAGAGGCGCCTTCCAGGTGCCGATGTGGAAGTACGCGTAGCCTCCCACCATGCCATCCCCCACCGCCGGGGCGCGCACGAGGTAGTTGGCGTCGCGCAGCGCCTGCGTCCAGCGGCGCTGATCGAAGTTCACCACGCGTGACGGCTTGTAGGAGGGCACCACCTGCCCGCGCGGATCGACGAGCCAGATGTGCAGGTCGCGCAGCGGCGCGAGCATGGCCAGCAGCACCGCGACCAGTTCATCCTGCGAGCGCGCGCGTTCAGCACGCGGCCGAAAACGCGCCCGCTGCGCGCGCCAGTCGATCTGCTTGTACGCGAACGAGGGGTACACGGTCTCGAAGCGCGACCAGAGCGAATCGAACTGCGCAACGTACGGGGCGCCGTGCGGCGCGACGTGCGAGGCCGGACCAGGCAGGGGCGGTGCCGACGGGCGCACGCAGGAGGTTGCTACGGTCGTGGTCGCCAGCAGCGCGATCACGGTCGCAGCCAGGGAGTGCCCTGCGCGGTGCATACCATTAGCATGGCGCACGGACCGGCGAAGGTCCAGACCAACGGTCCGTCCCGTCCCGAAAAACCGGCGTCTCGCTGCCCGAAACCCGATGCCCATACCAGATGAGTTTCGGGTTCCGGGTTCGGGTCTTGAGGGCAGTTGAGTGGTTCGGCCTACCCCGCCACCACCGCGGCAACCTGCCTCGCCAGCACCGCCAGACCGGGGGAATGCTGCAGGGCGTCGGCGTACAGCCGCTGAAAAGAGTCCCCCTCCGGATCGGCCCGCAACAGGTCGCGGGCACGGTCGAGCAGCGCGCGCCCTTCCTCTTCGCCCAGCGGCGATTTCCGGTCGGAGGCACGCTCATCGATGAGCAGGACCATCTGCGCCATGGGGCGCAGCCAATCGAACCACGGATCGTTGATGACCAACTGCAGGAAGGCGCTGTTGTTGGCGATGCGTCCCCGCGCTTTCTCGTAGCGTACGCGTTCGGCTTCAAGCAGGGCGCGGTGCACCTTGAGCAGCAGGGTGCGCGCCACCTCCAATCGCTCCCGGAGCGCCGGGGAAGCGGACGGCGTTTCCACTGGCAGCGCGCCGTCACCCACGGTGCTGGTGTCGATCGTGGGGGAGGTGCCGGGGTCCGGGGTGCCGGCCGGTTCGGTCATGCGACATGCTCCTGCAGGGAATTGGGCGACAAGCGCGGGATCGTGCTGTAAGCTATGTGGGTACCCCGACCCCGTCCCCCCCTCCGTTTCGAGGCCGTCCTCCGTGCCGAAGCCCTCCATTGAGTCCCTGCGCCTGCTCGCCCTCTCGGGGTTGCTGGCGCTCCCGTTTACGGCCACCCGGCCGCTGGCGGCGCAGAACACCGGTGCCGCGACCAATACGGCCGGCCCCGGCGCGAGCGCCACGAGTGCCAAGGGTGAGCTGATCGCCGACGAAGGCTACGTGACGCCCCCCGAGGCCATCACGAAGCTCGTCACGACGCCTCGCGACCGGAACGTGAGCTTCACGAACCCGAGCCCCGGTGCCCGGCAGTACTTCATGCGGCCGCTCAGTGACGGGCTGCCACAGCTCAGGTATGTGGGGAAGGCACACCACAATCTGGGCGGCTTCCAGGTGGATCACCTCGGCAACCGCGAGCGGGCGCTCACCATGCGCAGCAGTGTGGGCTTCGAGGTCACCGAGTGGAGCACAGGCCGCAAGGTCTCGGTGAACGCCCCCGCGGGCGCGCGCGTGGCGGCCCCCACCTGGTCGCCGGAGGGCAAGGAGATCGCCTTCTTCGCCTTGTACGATGATGCGACGCAGCTGTGGGTGGCTGATGCCGCCACCGGCAAGGCGCGCGCCGTCTCGCCGCGCACGGTGCTCGCGACGGCGGTGACGGCGCCCGAGTGGACGGCCGACGGCCAGTCGCTGATCACGGTGCTCGTGCCCGATGGCCGCGGCCCCGAACCGAAGGAACCGGTCCTCGCGAGCGGGCCCATGGTGCGCGTGAACGAGGGTGCCAAGCTCAAGACACGCACGTACGCCGACCTCGTCATGACGCCGTACGAGAAGGAACTGCTCGCCTATCACATGAACGGCCAGCTGGCCGTCGTGAACACGAAGACGCGCGCGGTGAAGAAGATCGGCGCCCCCGGATTCATTCGCGGGATCGACGCATCGCCCGATGGCCAGTACTTCAAGGTCACGTATGTGGAGAAGCCTTTCTCGTACGTGCTGCAGGTGAACGAGTTCGGTACGCGCGACGTAGTGCTCGATGCCGCCGGCACCGTGGTGCGCGAGGTGGCGAAGCGCGCCATGCGCACCGGCGAGGAGCCGAGTGATGCTGCAGGCCGTGGCCGCCCGGCGGTGGACACCAGCAAGCGCGACCTCAAGTGGCACCCCAACGCTCCGGGGCTGCTGTACCTGCAGATCGCGCCGGCCCAGGCACGTCGCAATGGCGCGACCGGTAACGCCCCCGCGGGCGCTACGCCGGCCGCCCGCGGCGACAGCGCGGCGGCCGGGCGCCGCAATGACCGCGTGATGCACTGGAAGGCTCCGTTCGACTCGACGAGCGCCGCGGTGCTCTACGAAACCGCCAATCGCATCACGACCACGCGCTTCAACGATGCCGGCACCATCCTCTTCGTGACCGAACAGGGCACGGGCGGCACGTTCGAGCAGGCGGTCTTCCTCACCGAGAACAACGCCAAGTACACCGTGGTCACGCCGCGGCGCGGCGCCGATACCACACAGGTGCGTGGCGGCTTCGGCGGTCGCAACGCCGACGGGCTCGTTACCCGCCCCGGCAAGAAGGGGGCACCGGTGGTGGTGGTGTCCACCGATGGCAAGTTCGTCTTCCGCATCGGCACGGCCGCCGACACCGCCAAGGTGCAGAATACCTGGGTGGAGAAGATCGAAATCAAGACGGGGAGTATTGCCCGCCTGTACGAGAGCGACGGCAGCGTGGTGGAGTCCATCTCGGCGCCGCTCGATGACGATTTCTCCAAGGCCGTGATTCAGCGCGAAAGCGCGAGCATGGTGCCGCAGTCGTACGTGCTGACGCTGACCGGCAAGGACGCAAAGCAGCTCACGAGCAACGTGGACCTCATGCCGGAGCTGTCGGCGGCGGTGAAGAAGACGGTGATTGCCCGCCGCGCCGATGGATTCCAGTTCAACGTGAGGGTGACGCTGCCGGCCGGCTACAAGGAGGGCACGCGCCTGCCGGCGATGTTCTGGTTCTATCCGTACGAGTACGAGAACCAGGCCGGCTACGATCGCGCCGCCGCGCAGAACGCCGCCCGCGAGCGCCGCTTCCCCACGTACGGGCCGCGCTCGCTCGCGTTCCTGGTCACCCAGGGCTACGCCGTCGTGGAGCCCGACGCGCCCATCTTCGCCAGCGAAGGGCAGCTGCCGAACGACAACTACGTGGTGGACCTGCGCAACAATCTGTCGGCCATCATCGACGCGCTTGACACCCTCGCCATCATCGACCGCCATCGCCTCGGTCTGGGCGGACACAGCTACGGTGCATTCAGCACGGTGAACGCCATGGTGCACACGCCGTTCTTCAAGGCCGGTATTGCCGGCGACGGCGCCTACAACCGCACGCTCACCCCGAACGGCTTCCAGAGTGAGCGCCGCGACCTGTGGCAGGGGCGACAGACGTATCTGGAGATGTCGCCGTTCCTCTATGCCGACCAGCTGAACGGCGCGCTACTCATGTACCACAGCACCGAAGACCAGAACGTGGGCACCGCCCCGATCAATTCGGAGCGCCTGTACCACGCCCTGATGGGCCTCGGCAAGACGACATCGCTGTACATGTACCCGTACGAGGACCACGGCCCGATCGCGCGCGAGACGGTGCTCGACCAGTGGGCCCGCTGGGTCGCGTGGCTGGACAAGTACGTGAAGAACGCCAACCAGCAGAAGGCGCCGAAGGCGATGTAAGGGGCGGGAGGGGGGGCAGGGGGCAGGCAGCAGGTAGCAGGGGGCAGGGGGCAGGGAGCAGACGATTCTGCTTCCGGCCCCCTGCTTTCTGCTTCCTGCTTCCTGCTTCCTGCTTCCTGCTTCCTGCTTCCTGCTTCCTGCTTCCTGCTTCCTGCTTCCTGCTTCCCGCTTCCTTGATGTGCCTGCTGTTACGGCACGATGACCTTCGGCTTTGCCGGCTTGGTGCCATTCAGCCGCGGGCGCGGGCCGTTGGCCACGTCCACGGCGATGTCGCGAATGTAGTTCGTGATGCGCGCGTAGTGCGGGTAGTCGATCCACTCCGGCTCGTCGGTGCGCTGGTGGTAGTCACCATGCAGCCCCGTGAAGAAGAAGGCGATGGGGACACCCTGCTGCGCGTAGCGGAAGTGATCGCTGCGCCCGTAGATGTTGTTGTAGCCGGCCCAGGCGATGGGTTCGTCCATCTTGTAGTCGAGGGCGAGCGGCCGGGGCTGCTTCGTGTTCACGCGCGCGACGGTCTCGCCGAGATCCTTCGAATCGAACATGGAGCCGATGACGGCCACGTAGTCGTCGCTCCCTCCAGGCAGGTCCTCGCCACGTCCGCGACCGATCATGTCGATGTTGAGCTGGGCGACGATGGAGTCGATGGGCACCGTGGGGTGGCGCGTGAAGTGCGCCGCGCCGAGCAGCCCGGCTTCCTCACCGGTGTGCCACACGAAGATCAGGGAGCGCTTGGGCTTCACGGCCATGGCCATGACCGCTTCGGCAATCTCGAGCACGCCCATGGAGCCCGACCCGTCGTCGTCGGCCCCGTTGTTGATGGAGTCGAGACGCGGGGTGGGGTGGACACGGCGGATGCTGTCCATGTTCACGCGGATCTGCGCCATCTGCTCGGGGCCCAGCGGCTTCATGTCGTTGGCGAGCAGCAGGCGATTGCGCGCATCGTTGAACGCCTTGAGGGAGTCCTTGTCGACCGGTGTCGTGAAGCCCACGTGATCGTTGTGGGCACCAATGGCGACATACTGCGCCTTGAGGATGGGATCGCTACCGGGAATGATCCCGATGACATTGCGCGCCCAGTCGGTGGGGAGTTCCACGAATTCGAGTGAGGCGGTGACCACGCCGCCGCGCGCACCGGGGGCAAGCGCCTCGACAGGCTGCCCCTTGAAGAGCTGCGCGGCGCCCTCACGGGTGAGCCGGAACGCGCCTTGTGGTTGCGCCGCCGCGAGCTCGCGTCGGAGCAGCCCGATGGAATCCGCCGGTGAGACGGCGCCCGCGCCGGTGGGCGCCGCTCCACGCGGCGGAGCCACCTGCTGCGCCACGGTGGGCTCGTTGATGGCTACGCGCTGCGCGGGGGAGAGGTTGTCGAGATCGACAATCGCGACCGCCGCCGCGTCGGCGAAGCGGGAGGGAGGCGGCGTGAACCCCGGACGCACCGCGAACCCTTGCCCCTGCCCTCCGCGCCCGCCCGGTTGCGGCAGCAGCACGACGAACTTGCCCACCGCCGCGCTTGCAGGGATCTGCAGGGTGGTATCGCCCTGGGTGCCACCGAACACCACCTCGGCATCGGTCACCGGCCGCGGTGCCCGCAGTCCCGGCACCGCCACCACATGGGTGTTCCACGCCATCGGATTGCCGTCGACCGTCACGCGTGAATGTTCCGTGAACTTGCGCAGGTGGAACGGCAGATTCTGGAAGTACGTGCCGTTCACGCCGCCCGGCACGAGACCAAGTCGCTTGAGTTCAGCAGCGATGAAGTCGGTGCCCTTGCGATTGCCCACCCGCCCCACCTGGCGCCCCTGCATGGAGTCGTCCGCAAACTGGTAGAGGCGAATCTGCAGGTCGCGCGGTGTGATCTGCGCCGTGGTGGGCGCGGGCTTGAGCTTCTCGGGATTGCCGAAGCGATTGACCCGCGACGCGCCCTGCGACGAGGCGGTCGCGGCGAATGCGGGGAGCAGGCACGCACCGAGCGCAATGCGTGAAAGTCGGGGGAATGACATGGGAGTCTCCGGAGGGGTCAGGGCAGTCCGGGAAAGTTACGCGCGGTCGGCGCGCCGGGCATATTGGCGCAGGCCTTTCTTCCTTCCCGGATATTCCCATGTGGTCATTTGCCTTCCTGCTGCTCCAGGGTGCCACGCCGGCCCCGCCTTCCCCCACCGCGTACGAGGTACTGCGCGCCGAACATGCGCGCGGGGCCGACATGCACACGTTGCGTGCCGCACTCCAGCGGGGAGATACCCTCGTCCAGCGGTTGGCGGTGCGCGCCGTGGGGCGCATGGAGCGCGAGGCGCTGATGGGGGAGCTCATGCCGCTGCTGCAGTCACCGGCCGCGTCGGTACGCCGCGAGGTGCTGCTGGCGAGCGCGCAGATGCGGGTTGCGGGAATCGGTTGGACCGTGCTGTCGGCCCCACGGCCGGAACCTGATGCCAGCGTACGCGCTGCCGCGTACGCCACGATGGGGCGGTCGGCACCGCCGACGGCCGAATGGGAGGCCCGTATTGCCGCCGGCCTGCGCGACGAGGCGTCGGCAGCGAGGCTTGGCGCCGCCCGTGGCCTCGAGGTGTTCTATCGCCGGCATCGTCGCGCCCTGGTGCCCGCTGACTCGGTGACGCGCGCGCTGGAGCGACTGCAGGAGCCACGCGGCGAGGCAGACAGTGCGCTGCCCTTGCTCGTGGCGCTGGCCCGCCACGCAGCGCTGTTGGCCAGCCCCGCCGGCAGCGTCCCGTCGGCGTCATGGCTGGCGGCGCTGCGCGCCCACCCGGACCCGCAGGTGCGCCGCGTCGCCGTGCTCGTCCAACCGACTGCCGACGCCCTGCGCGATCCGTCGCCGCTCGTGCGCATGGAGATGCTGCGCCCCACGGTGCCGCTCACCACAGCGCAACTGACCACCGCCCTGAGCGATACGGACGATCATGTGCGGCTGATGGCGATCGACCGTCTCCCGCGCGCCGAGGGCGCGGCCGCCCTGCTGCGCCCGCTGCTGCAGCCGCAGCGCGACTGGCGAACCCGCGCGCATGCGGTGGCCGCGCTGGTGCGCGTACACGCCGACAGTGCCCGTCCGCACATTGTCCGGCTGGCGCGCGACCCGGTATGGCAGGCGCGCGCGTGGGCAGCGCGGGCGGCGATGGTGGCGCGTGACAGTGTCACGCTGCGCCTGCTCGCCCGCGACCCCAACCCGAACGTGCAGCTCGAGGCCATCGTGACCGCAGAGGACGCGGTGCGTGCGCTGGGGCGCGACCATGCCGGCCTCGTGCTCGCCGGTGCCACCTTCCTTGCCAAGGCGGCCGACGGCGGCGCCATGGATGCGCGCCACGCCGATGCGGCCGCGCGCGCACTCGAACGCATCAGCCGTACGCACCCCGTGACCTGGCGCGACCCGCGGGTCGCGCTGCTGCGCTACGTCGTGCGTTTCCGCGATGTGCACCCGCCGGTGAGTGGACTGTGGCTGGGCCAGTGGCTGCGCGACGCCGATCCGGAGATGCAGCGGATTGCCGGGGAGGCACTGCCTGGATGGACCACCACGGCCAACCCGTACGTGCCGCCGCCGTTTGCGGGCGAGGCGGAGCTGCGGGCGCTGCGTGGCGCCACGGTGGAGATGCGCATTCGGGGCAAGGGACGCATGCTGATGGCGCTGCAACCCGACAGTGCCCCCATGGCGGTGGTGTCGTTCGTGCGGCTGGCTGAGCGGGGCGACTTCGCGACGCGCACGCTGCACCGGGTCGTGCCCAACTTCGTGGTGCAGGGCGGCAGTCCGGGGGCCGACGAATACGATCCGGCCACGTCGTACTTCATGCGCGACGAGGTGGGCGCCAGCAATCGGCGAGGGACCCTCGGCATCTCCACGCGTGGGCGAGACACCGGCGACGGCCAGATCTACTTCAACCTCATCGACAACGTGCGTCTCGATTTCGATTACACGGTATTCGCGTCCGTGGTTGAGGGACTCGAGGTGATGGACCGCATCCAGGAAGGCGACGTGATCGAGTCGGTGCGCGTCGTGCGCACAGCGTCGGCGGCGCGCCGCAGCACGGGGGGCGTTCGCTGATGGTGCGTTTCAGGCGCGGGGCACATATGGCGGCGACGCTGCTCGGGCTGTCGTTGGGGGTGCGCCCCCAGACGATCCCCGCTCAGGTGGCACCCACCCCCCGTGAGCAGCCGCCGACCGCTGACTCGCTGCTGGTGGGGGGGCGTCGTCCGGCCGCATCTCGTCTCGGGGTGCTGGTCTTTCAGCGGGAAGGGCACCTTTTCGCGCAGCGCGCGGGCGAGCCGGCCACGCGCCTCACCGGTGGCAGTGCTTTTCATCGGGACCCGTCGTGGCAGTACGACACCCTCTACTGGGCCAGCGATTCGCTTGGGCAGTACGACATCCTGACCAGCGTGGTGAGCCCCGATGGGCGGCAGTTACTTGGTGCCACACGACGCATCACCACCAGCACGGCGCACGACGTGTTTCCCGTTGCGGCTGGTGGACGCATGCTCTTCCAGCGCGGCCTCGGCAACGAGTCGCGCATCTGGACGATCGAGGCCGGTAGCGGTACCGAGCGTCGGCTGAGCAAGCGGGAGCAGACGGAGAAGCGCCCGCGTCTCAGTGCCGACGGGTCGGTCACGGCGTACATCGTTCACACCGAGAGCACCCGCAGCGTGGTCGTGAACGATCGTGTGGTATACAGCGACGCCAGCATCGAGGACATCGCCCTCTCGCCCGATGGCACGCGTGTGGCCGTCTCGATGCGCACGGGCGTGGTGATCGTGCCGGCCACCGGGACCAGCTATACCAACCTGTTGTCGCGTCGTCACGGGGAGCTCGATTGGTCGCCCGATGGCGCGCTGGTGACGATCGCGGAAATCCGCGACGTGGCGGTGAGCTACAATGGCGACCCCGACCGCGGCGTGGATCGTACCGCGCACGAGCGCGCCGTGCTGCAGCAGGGGCTCGGCCCGGCGCGCATGATCCGCCTGCCGGCGCCGCTGGCGCCGGATGTCGGACAGATTGCCGTAGCGGGGCCGGTGGCCACCGACCGAGCAGCGGCCAACGCGGCAGCGTTCGATCGGGTATGGGAGCGCAGTGCGCGTCTCTACTTCGGCGACGACGCGCCTGCGTCGTCACGGGCAGCGTGGCAAGAGGCGCGGAGCCGTTTCCGTGCACAGGCCATTGCCGCACCCACCGACAGTGCGCGCGACGCCGTGATTCACGCGCTGCTTACCGCGAGACCGCCGCTGCGAGCCGATGCCACCGGCCGGGCCGCGGTGTCGAGTGCGCACCCGGTGGCCACCGAGGCGGGGCTCGAGATGTTCCGGCGCGGCGGCAACGTGATCGACGCGGCGGTGGCCGTGAGCTTTGCGCTGGGCGTGGTGGAGCCCGATGCGAGCGGTATTGGCGGCTACGGCGAGATGGTGATTGCGCTCAAGGGCAAGCAGCCCACGCTCATCGAGTTCATGAGTCGGGTGCCCGAAGAGGGGGGGCTCTCGAACACGTCGTTGCTGGTGAACGGGCGGTATCCCAGCGACGGGCCAGTGCTCGTGAATGTGCCGGGCACCGTGGCGGGGATGCATCTCGCCTGGCAGCGGTACGGCAGCCGCACGCTCCCGTGGGCCGCCCTGCTCGAGCCGGCCATTCGCGCGGCGCGCAACGGATATGCCGTGAGCGATGGACTGGCCACCACGCTGGCCACGGAGCGTGAGCACTTTGCCAAGTACGACGGCAGCCGCGCACTCTTCTTCCGCAATGGAGAGCCGCTGCAGCGCGGCGACACCATTCGGAACCCCGACCTGGCGTGGGTGCTCGAGCAGATCGCGGCGAAGGGCGCCGACGGCTTCTACAAGGGCGAGGTGGCCAGCAAGTATGCGGGCGACCTGCGGGCCAAGGGGAACGCCATGAAGGTGAGCGACCTCGCGCGCTACTTCGCCAATGAGCGCGAACCGGTGTGCGGTACCTACCGCCGCTTTCGGTTGTGCTCGGGGGCGCCGCCGGTGAGCGGGGGCGCCGACCTCGTGGCGCGACTCAACCTGCTCGAACAGTTCGCCGCGCCGCGCAGCTACGTGAGCAATGCCGCCACACTGCACGCGATGCTCTCCGCCTGGTTCCTCACGCCTTCATCGCGCACCCGCATTGCCGATCCGGCCATGTGGCCGGTGGACGTGGCCAGCATCGTGGACAAGGACACGGCCCGCGTGCGCTGGCAATGCCACGACGCCGAACGGGCGCTCACGCCGCGTCTGGTGCGTGGCGACACCTTGGAGTGTCTCAAGCAGCGCGCGGCCGCTCCGGCGCCGGCTGCCGTGCCGGCGCGCAGCGATACCGCCGCCGTGGGTGACGCCAGCCCGTGCGGCGACGATCACGCACACGAGATGACGGTGTGCCATGCCGCGGGCACCACCGCCTACACGGTGGCCGACGCCGACGGCAATGCCGTGGCGGTGACGCAAACGCTGGGGACCTGGGGTGGCAACTTCTACGTGACGCCGGGGCTCGGTTTCCTGAGCAACGACAAGCTCACGAGCTATGGCACCGACCCCACGCAATACGGGTCGCGGCTGCCCTTTGCGCGGCACGGCAGCACACTGGCCCCCACCATTGCGTTCGAGGGGTCACGTCCGGTGTTCGCTGTGGGCGCGGCCGGCAACGCGTGGATCACCAGCGCCGTGTACCAGTCGCTCATTGGCGCGCTCGACTTCGGGCTGGGCGCGCAGGCGGCGCTCGAGTTGCCGCGCTTTCTGCCCGGCGGCGGCGGCTTTGCGCCCCCCGGCGCGGCGGGGGCCGTGTCGCCGCCCTTCACGCTGCAGCTGGAAGACGGCTTCGCCCCGCACGTCGTGAGCCGCCTGCGCGCGCTGGGATACGATCTCAGCTTCGTGTCGGCGCGCGGCGAACTGCGCGAGGGCTACGGCGCCGCCATTCGCCTGGGGCGCGGCACCGTGACCGCCGGCGCCGACCCGCGACGGGCGGGCGCGGCGGGGGCGGTCAAGTAGCCCGCGAATCACGACTCACAACTCACGACTCGAACTCACGACCCGTCACTGGTCAGTTCTGAGTCGTGAGTCCGAGTTGTGAGTAATGGGTTGCGCTATTCAACGCGGCGCCGGCGGCGTCTCGCGGTTCCACACGAATCGCTTGAGGAACACGCCCATGCGGTCGAAGGTGTCGATCCAGTTGGCGTGCAGCATGCTCTCGTGCAGGTCGTCGGGCACCACCATGAGCTCGTGGTACACGTTGCGTGCGCGCAGCAGCTGCACCAGCCCTACCGTCTGCGCGAAGTCCACGTTGCGGTCGTCATCGCCGTGCACGAGCAGCACGGGGCTCTTCCACTGGTCGATGGCGCCGATGGCCGCCGAGCGGAACGCGGAGCTGGTGCTGTCGAGCGAGTAGTCGTAGTGGTGCACACCCGCCATGTCCACGCCGGCCACGAAAATGTCGCTGTTGCGCGCCAGCGCCTGCGCCGCCAGCAGGCCGCCATACGACAGCCCCCAGATGCCCACGCGCGCGGCGTCCACGTCGGAGCGCTGCTGGAGGTACTTCGCACCGGCTACCACGTCGAGGTACTCGCTGTTGCCGCGGTCGCGCGCGTTGGGCGCATCGCGGAAGCTCTTGCCGTAGCCAACGCCACGCCGATAGTTGACGGAGAGCACCACGTACCCCTGATCGGCGAGCCACTGGTTGGCGGCGTACGACCAGTGATAGAACTGCATGTAGTGGTACGCCGGCAGCATCTGCCGGCGCGGACCGCCGTGCACGAACACGATGGCCGGCCGCTTTTCGCCGGGCTTGAGGTCGCGCGGCAGGAACAGCTGGTTGCTGATCTCGAGGCCGTCCTCGGCGCGCGTCTTCACGATCTCCGGCGTTACGTGGGCGCTGGTGGGGAAGTCGCGCGGCAGCGTGGGATAGATGATGCGCGGAGCGCCACCGCCCGCCGGCACCAACGCCACCGACGCCGGAGTACGGGCACCGAAGTACAGCACCGCCACCTGCTTGCCGCTCGCGAGCGGCTGCGGGTGCGTTTCCACACCGTCGCCGGTGCTGATGCGCACCGGGGGCGAACCGCCATCGCTGGGAACGGCCCAGATGTGGCGGCGCTCGATGTCGCCGGCGTTGGTGGTGTAGTACATGGTGCGCCCGCCGTCGCGCGACCACGCCACGCTGGTGGCATCTTCGATCAACCCATCGGTGGTGGTGAGGCGCACGGGCGATCCACCCGTGGCGGGTACCGCGTACCAACGCTCCCACTCGTCTTTCGGCACGTTCACCGGAAAGGCAATGGAGTTGCCCGCCCAGGTCATGTTGGCCAGCGACGTGAACACCGAATCCCCCACGGCATTGTGCCAGACTTCGCGCGCGGGGATCTGCGCCATTACGAGCGGCGACGTGATGTTTTTCGCCCCGCCCACGTCGGCGACCATGAGCGCAAGGCGGTAGCCGCCCGGCAGCATCGAGGTGAAGAACCCGGGCGCGCGCACGAGGTTGCTCTGCCCCTCGGTCACGGCAACGGACGCCGGCGCACCGAAGCCGGTGCCACATCCCACGGCGGGATTGGCGTTGCCCGGTGGGGTGCGACGCTGCAGGCCGAACGGGGTGCCCGGCGTGCGGGCAAAGGCGAGGTAACGCCCGTCGGGTGACCAGGTGGGCGCGCCGTCGCAATCGACGCCGGGGGCCACATACTGCACGGTGCGCGAGGCGACATCGTACACCGTCACGAAGCTGTGGTGCTCACGCTCGCTCACGAAGGCGATGCGCTTGCCGTCGGGCGACCAGCGCGGCGCACCATTGCGCCCCCACAGGCGAATGAGGGGCATGCCGCCGGTGTCGGAGACGGCGAGCGGGCGCGCCCGCGACACGCGCGCGCGGTGGATCTGCCCGTCGCGCGTGAACAGCACCCAACGTCCGTCCGGTGACAGCTCGGGCGACGCGCCCGTGGCCACCCGCCATGCCGGGCCACCGGCCGTCAGCACGGCCCAGATGGCCCGATCACCACCGGCCGGGTCGTGGTTGGGATTCGCCACCCACCCCCAGCGATTCGGCGCCGAGCCGCGCACGAACACCACCACGCGCCCGTCGTCGGAGATCTTCACATCGGTGAGATCGATGCCATCATCATCGAGGAACCGGGTGAGCGGCCGTGGCGCGTAATCAGGGGCCGCCGCCGTGTACACGTTGCGCTGCCCCTTCTCGTACACCATGAACGCGAGGCGATCGGCCTTCTTCGCCGACACGAGAGTGAGCGGCGAGGGTGGCGACATCCACGGCGCGATGCTCGGCGATGCCGTGACCTGCGCGGTGACCTGCGCGGTCGCTGCCGCACTGGTGAAGGCGAGCCCGAGAAGACCGGCCGCAAGACGCCGCCCTGTCTGAATCACGCACCACCTCGAAACTGAGGGTGAAGCTGGGAGTGAAGCTGGGAGTGAAGCCACGCCGCATTCGGGATCACGGCGCCGCGTCAGCGCGGCGCCGTGGAGACGAGGCGCAGCATCACCTTCTGGCGTGCTGGTTCGACGCGCACGGCCGCCCGATAGCGCAGACGCAGCGTCACGTGCCCCGTCCGCTGCGCGACCACCGTCGTGGTGACCGCCTTGCCGGCGACGGCCTGCCCCGGCCCCTGCTCATCAAAGTACATGCTGACCTCGCCGGTGGGGGTCACCACGTGCACGGTGATTTCTTCGCCGTTCGCGGCGAGGATGCGAACTGGCTTGTCCACGGCGGACGCCAGCGACACCGCGAACGTTGCATCGCCGCACGCCGGTGTGAAGCCCACCGGAAAGAGGGGCACCAGCGGCGCGAGTCTCACGGCGCGCGCGACCACGACCGACTCCACCGGCAGGCGAAGGCCGCGCCACCCGGTGCGGCTCGCGGTATCGCTGCGGCGCAGCCGCATCACGAGCGTGTCGAGTGCCTTGGGAGAAGGTGTGAGCGCGGCCTCGATCTCGCTGTCGGTGGCATCGCCGGGGACACTGCGCCCGGAGCGCACCGGCCACCGGAAGCTCACCCGAGTCGACCCGTCGATCGTGAATCCCTCGAAGCGGTACTCCGAGTTCACGCCGGGAACGACCACCCGGTACCCACTCACGTCGGGGCCATGGACCAGCTGCGGCACCAGCAGCGGGACCGTGGAATCCACGGGCCACGCAAAGGGCAGCGACTCCACGGATCGACTCCGCGCGATGATGACACTACAGAGCCGGGCCTCCGCCTCGTCGTCGGTACGGAGGGCTGTGCGCAGACGGACCTGGTTGCCGTCGACGGTCACCCCGACCTGCGCCGCGCCATCGTGGCGCAGCGTGAGCGACGGCGAGTCCGCGGGCGGCAGGTGCAAACGAGTAACGGATGTTGGGCGGGCCGTCGGAGTGTCGGAATCGGCGCACGCCGCCACGAACGCGAGCAACGGCACCACGAGGAGCTCGATCAGCCGAGGGAACATGATCCTGAGACGGAGCCGGAAGCGGAGCACGGGGCGGACCTGGCGGTGTTGGACCGACCGGATAAATGGCGGACCATGGAACGGGGGGAACGGCAGAGAGGCCCGGCATTGCTGCCAGGCCTCTCCGGGGTATGCCCTAGAGCTTAATGCCTGAGGCGCCCGATCACGGGGGGGTGGGGCTGTTGGCCGCCCCCGTGCCGCCGAAGGTGTAGAAGGGGTCGCCCTTCACACCCAGCTCCTTGGCTGGCACCGGCATCTCGCGCGGCGTCCCGGCGAGCAGGCCGTTCGGGACCCGGCGGCGCTGATAGTACGAGACCGGACCCAGGCCGAGGAGCTCGACCTCCTGCTCGTAGACGAGCTTCGCCACGAGCGAGGCCACGCCTTCTCCGGCCGTCGCGGCGGAGAGGCCACCACGATCAACGCGCGTCTTGTTGATGAGGGCCGCGGCGTTGGCGAGGTTGCCGCCCGACCGGCGGAGCTCGGCCTCCGCCCACAGCAGATCGTTCTGATGCCGCGACATCACTGGCGCCACGCCGAAGCCCCCGTAGATCCCATTGGGCGACTGCTCACCCGACCGGTCGTAGCGAATGTGGCCGATGTTCGACTGGTGGTACATGCCACGATCGGGGCGGAAGATCTCCTCGCGCGAATACACGAAGTCGGTCCCGGCCCTGCTGGTCTTGGGATTGGTGCCGAAGTAGCCGGCGAAGTCCTCGTCGTCGGGACCGAAGGAGCCATCACCGAGACGCCGGTCCGGCGAGTTCGGCTGGCTGTTGCCGCCACTCGGATACGGATGACGCTGTGTCACCGGATCGAGCAGCGCCCCCACGCGCGTGCTCACACGGCCGCCATCGAACGCATTGAACCAGTAGAGGATCTCGTGGCACCACGAGTTGCAGCCGTCGCCGGTGAAGTTGAAGTCGAAGGCCGTGCCGGACGAGATGCCTTGCGAGGCGAGCTGCTGCACCTTGTTCCAGTCCACCTGGTCGTTCTCGGCCGCGGACCGCGGGTAATACGCCAGCGTCATCGCCGCCATCGTCCGTGCGATCTGGGCGATCTGCGTGTTGGTGTATGACGTGCCGTTGGTCCAGCCGGACGGCGTGGTGAAGGTGTTGGCCGCCGCGAGGGTGGCGGCCCGTTCGAGCGAGGCGACCGCGGCGTCACGCACCTCCTTGCGCGTCTTGTACGCGAGGGTGGCGAGATCGGTGGTTTCGTCGATCACGTAGCCCTTGTCGTAGTTGAGCGCGATACCCATGAGGGCGGCCCCGTGCATGAACTGCGCCACGGTCTCGGCGCGCTTGGTGTTGGCGGCGTTGCTGATGACGAGGTTGTTCTTGCGGACGGCGGTGAGCACATCGACCGCCGAGGAGAGCGTGGAATAGAAGCCCTCCCAGTACCCGATCATGGTAGTGCGACCCGCCGACGCCAGATCGTTTTGGTAGGCGCGGGAGTTGCGAGTGCCGTCGCCGTCGATCGAACTGTAGAAGTTCATGTTGAAGTTGTTCCACGACGCGCTGTAGGTCTGCGCCATGGTGACCAGCGGGCCGCCGCCCTCCATACCGTCCCAGGTGTTGAACCAGGAACGCAACGTGCCGCCGGCCACCGCCTCGACGGCGGCGGGATCGCTGAGGGCACGGCTGGCGTCGGCGGCGTTCGGGTTCTCCACGTCGAGAGAATTGCACGCGGTGAGCAGCACGGCGCCCATCGCCACGCCAACGGCGTGGCGGATCGAGCAGGCAAACTTCGGATCGAGGGGGCTCACAGTCCGAGCTCCAGCATGAACGTGAACGTCTTGAAGATGGGGTACGTGAAGTAGTCCACGCGGTAGGCGAAGGGATTCGCTCCGCCACCCGACACGTCGGGATCGTACCCGCTGTACTTGGTGCTGGTGAACAGGTTGCGGCCCACGATGCCGAAGCGGGCCGAGCGATCGGCGCTCATGCCGAAGCGCCGAGTGATGGCCTTGGGCACCTGGTAGTTGACGGCCAGCTCCCGCAGGCGCACGTAGCTGCCATCCTCGACGAAGTAGGTATTGGCGTCGAAGTTGTTGTAGAAGGTGGCATAGTAGGTGGTGGGCTTCTTCTCCGCCTCGGGCTTGTCGCGCTGGTCGAACGCCGGATCACGCTGGTCGAAGAATGGCCACTGACGGGTGTAGTTGTAGATCTGCCCGCCCTGCACCCAATTCACCACCGCCGTCACGGAGAACTGCTTCCAGTTGAGCTGGGTGTTGAAGTTGAGGTTGAAGTCGGGGTTCACGTCGGCGATCTGGCGGAGCGCGTTGCCGTCAGCGTCGAGGAACTTGATGGGACGCTCGTTGAGGGTGCGCCACGCGTTCTTGGCCACGTAGTAGCCTTCCTCGTTCAGCACATAGTCGGCGGCGGTGCCTGTGAGCCGCTTCGACGCAATCATGGCGTCGAGCTGGGTTTGGCTCTGCACCCACGAGCTGCCGTAGACGATGCCGAACGGCTGCCCCGGGGCCAGCCGGAAGATGGTCGTGTTGGCGACCGGGCCCACGAGGAACGGCGGGACCGCGAGGCTGCGCACCGTCTGACGGGTGCGGTCGCCGGCGACGTTCACCGTCCAGACGAAGTCCTTCCGGGACGCGATAACGGCGCTCAGCAGCACCTCGTGGGTCTTGCCCTCCAGCGACCCGGCATTGAGCCACTGGTTGCGGAAGCCAGTGGCCGACGAGACCGGCACATTGAGGATCTGGTCGTCGGTGATCTTGCTGGAGTAGCTGTACTGGAGCTGAAAGTTCTTGGCGAAGGTGAGATCGAAGCCGCCTTCGATTTCGCGCGAGAACGCTGGGCGCAGGTTGGGATTGCCAAGCGTGATCTTCACCGGGCTGCCGCCCTCGATCGCGAACTGCTCGTACTGCGCATCGAACACGGGGCGCAGGCCGGCCTCCCCGTAGGACGCGCGCAGCTTGAACTCGTTCACGCCGGGGAGCGAGAGGTCCTCCGACACGCGCCACGCGCCCGACAGGCGCTTGAACAGCCTGGAGCGCTGATCCTCACCGAACAGCGACGACTGGTCCTGCCGGATCAGGCCGTCGATGATGTACTTGTCCTTGATGTCGAAGGTAGTGATGGCGAAGAAGTTCTGGTTGCGGATGGGCTGTGAGAACGACCCGGGGATGACCGGATTCTCGGGATCCCGCGACGCCGCCGAGAACTCGGTCACCCGCGGCACGGTGAGCGCCGTGGCGCGCACCGTCGTCTGCTGGTTCTCCTGATCCTCGTACACCCACGCCAGCCTGGTGGTGTTGGTGAACCACGAGGTGCTCTTCACGGCAGTCAGGGTCGTGCCGAGGTTGTAGGCGCGGGTGACATTCTCCCGGTTCGACAGGGAACCCTTGCTCACGGTGCCCGTGGAGCCGATGTAACCGAGCGGGACGAGGGACCGGAACGTGCCCGAGCCGCGGTCGAAGTTGGTGTTGGCCTCGGCCGTGAGCCACGTCGCGGGGCGATAGCGCACCTTGAGGAGCCCCGTGAAGCGGGCCCGGTCGTTGCTGTTCTGGATGTTCGACCAGTTGTAGAGCGGGTTGCTCACGTTGCCCGACGCCGGCGATTGCCGGATCGCCGCCAGATACGGCGTCCCGTTGGGGTTCTTGTCGTTCAGGTTGATGTTCGGCTCGAGGAAGCGAAGGCCGAAGAAGGCATCACCGGAACTGTCATCGGCCTGATCGGCGCGCGACTGGCCGTAGAACGCGCCCGTCTGGAAGTCCAGCTTGGGGTGCAACTCCATGTCGAGGTTGAGGCGGAAGTTCTGGCGGGAGTAGCCGCTCAGCAGGTTCGCGATGCCCTGATCCTTCGCGTTCTCGAACGAGGCGTTGAAGTTCGAGTTGGCGTTGCGCTGCCCGATGGAGATGTAGTTGGTCATGAACTGTCCGGAGCGGAAGACGTCTCCGAGCTGGTCGTACACGACCGGGTACGAGTTGTCCGAAATGCGGTCGTCTTCCTGGATGCGGTTGCCATTGGCATCGCGCAGGAACTTGCCGCTCGCGTCCAGCTTGTAGGGGTGCGAGAAGTTGTTGGGGATCGTCTTGCGGAGATCGTTCGAGCCGAATTCGTTGCGCACGATGATCTGCGTCTGGCCAGTGGCCAGCGAGGCCCCGCGCTTGGTGAAAATCTGGACCACGCCGTTGGCGGCATCGGAACCGTAGAGCGAGCTGGCGGCGGCGCCCTTGATGACCTCGATGCGCTCGATGTCCTGCGCGTTGATGTCGGCGAGGGAGAGGCGGCTAATCGTGCCGTCGACAATGATGAGGGGATCCTGCGAGCCGGTGAGGGACGTGGGGCCACGCAGGCGGATACGCGGCGCCGACCCCGGCTCACCGTTCACGGCGGTGACGCTGGCACCGGCGACGCGGCCGCTGAGCGCGCCAAGCGGGGACGATGCCGGCGCTTCCTTGATCTGGGCGTTGTTCACCGCGGCCACCGCAAAGGTGGTCTTCTTCTGGGACGTGGCGTCAGACACCCCGGTGGTAACGATGGCCTCGAGGTTGAGGACATCTTTTTCGAGGTCGAAGTTCTGCTCGAGCCGTCCCGCCGTGAGCGTGACGAGATGCTTCACCGGCCGGTAGCCGATGGTGCGCGCGAGGACGGTCACTTGCTTGCCGCCAGCGCGGGCGGGATCCACCGTGAAGGTGAAGCGCCCTTGGGCGTCCGTCACACTGCCGACGCCCAGTTCGACGATCCCGACCTGGGCGCCGCCGAGCGGAGCGCCGGCCGAGGTGACCCGGCCGGTCACGGTGGTACTCTGTTGGGCGGCTAGTCCGAACCCGGGTAAGGCGGCGAGAACAGCGGCGGCGATCAACCGACGCAGGTGGTGAAGCATTCGCGCTCCTGAGGCTTTGGGACAAACAGTTCGTCCCGGTCTGTTGCCACTGGACGACCCGCCCAGTCGACGTGTCCCATTCTGCTGCGCGTCGTTTCAAATTGCAACACGTTCACACCTCGTCGCGTCTGCGGGACGGCCCATTGGTCCCAGTCCCCTTGTCCATTTCCTTTTCCGCTATCTGAGATGCTGCGGGGTCGAATCTTCCATGGCACAGGGCACGCACGGGTGGCCTCGCTGGCGGCCGTGGTCTTGACGCTAGGCGTGGCGGTGCCCGCCGGCGCGCAGACCGCCGAGTTGCGCGGCCGCGTGCTCGACGCCGTGACAGGGCGCGGCATTGCCGGCGCCACGATCACCGTGACCACCACGGGCACCGGGGTGCGCACGGATTCAGCCGGCGCGTACCGCGTGGCGGGCCTGCCGGTGGGCATTCACCGGTTTCTGGTATCCGCGCCCGGATTTGCCCGCGGCGCGGTGAGCCTGGCCTTCGCGGCCAATGAGCGCATGGAGCGAGACCTCGAACTCGAACCGCGCGCGCTCGCCGACTCCGTGGCCGCCGCCGCACGGGCCGCCGGATCCGCTGGCACGCCCGCGGTGACTGGCGCCCTGGCCGGCGGCGGTCGCGATTCGGCGCAGACACTGCCGGAAGTGGGCGTGACGGCCGCGGCACCAATGGGACGGCGATTCGTCGATTTCGAGCGCCGCCGGGTCATGGGCCGAGGGCAGTATCGGACCCGCGAGGAGCTGGAGGCCGCCCACGTCTACACGCTGCAGGACGCCATGCGCAGCATGCGGGGCATCCGCTTCAACTGCGCCGGCGGGACGTGCCGGGCGCAGATGGTGCGCGCGCCCCTGGGCTGCGCGCCGGAATACATCGTGGACGAGCGCGTGGATAATGCGTTCGGGCCGGTGATCCCGATTCGCGACATCATGGGCCTCGAGGTCTACACCGGCGCCGCCGATGTGCCGGGGGAATTCGCCGGGCGCAATTCCGGGTGCGGCGTCATCGTGATCTGGACTACGGCGGGACGCGAGCCGCGGCGGAAATAGGAACGCGCGCTGCAGAACCGCTGGCCTGCCGCCGGCGCCCCGCCCCCTCCGTCGCGACGAACCCGGCCGGAACTGCCGTCAGCGGGCACCCACGCCAAGCGTGATCCCGCGCCACTTCCCCTGCTCGAAGCGCCACACGCTGAGCAGGCATCGGGTGGCGTGCCCAATCACGATGGCGAGCCAGATGTGCCAGGTTTCCAGCGTTCGCGTGGCCTCGAGCGCGGTGAGCATGCCAATGGGCAGCGCGAACTGCGAGACGAGCGTGATGTACAGCGGGCTGCGCGTATCACCGGTGCCCTGCAGCCCGCCCGTGAAAGTGAGCGCCACCGTGATGAACAGGCCGGAGATGCTCAGGAAGCGCAGCAGCTCACGGCCAATGCGCAGCACCTCGGGCTCCCGCATGCCGAAGAGCCCCAGCAGCGCGTCGGGGATGGTGACGAAGAGCAGCCCCACGAAGATGGCGATCGCCAGGCCGAAGCGTGCTGCCACGCGCACGGCGGCGCGACTCCGGTCGGGGTGCCCGGCGCCAAGGTTCTGTCCGGCAACGGTGGCGGCCGCGCCCATGAGCCCCACCGACGTCCAGGTGACCAGTGAGAAAAGCTCCGTATACCCCACCGCGTACGCGGCCTGCGCCTCGGCGCTCTGCGCCGTGCTGCCGATGAAGCGCAGCAACAAGACCCCGGCGATGTTCATGGCGATCCCCTGCACCCCCGTGGGGAGGCCGAACCGGAACAGCGCGCGAATGATCTCCCAGTCGGGTTTCCACGACATGCCGCGGAAGTCGATCACCCACGATCCGCTGAAGAGCTTCACCACGGCATACACGGCCACGAGGGCACTCGAGATCATGATGCCCGCAGCGGCGCCGGCCGTGCCCATCTCCGGGAAGGGTCCGTAGCCGCGAATGAGCAGCACGTTGAAGACGATGTTGCCCACCGTGAGCGCCACGCCGAGACGCAGTGGCGTCTTGGCGTCACCCGCACTGCGCAGCGCACCGCCCAGCATGAAGAACATCATCATGCCGAAGCCGAACACGAACATGATGCGCAGATACGGCAGCGCTTCGCGCTGCACATCGGGCGTCGCCTTCACGAGTCCGAGCAGCGTGGGCGCCAGCACATACCCCAGCGGGGCGAGCACGCCCAGCGACAGCATGAGCGCCAGCAGAAACGCCTGCGACGCTGCCCGGTTCACGCCGGCCTCGTCACCGGCCCCGGCAAAGCGGGCGACCAGCACGCCCATGCCGCTGAACAGCGACGACACGAACACCATGACCACCAGAAAGATCTGGAAACCCACCCCAATGGCGGCGTTGCCGGCAAAGCCGACGAAGTGCCCCACCAGCGCGTGGTCGATCATCCCCTGCACGCCACTGATGACGTTCTGCAGCACCGTGGGCCACGCCACCTTCCACACCGCCGGACCAATGGGCCCCTCGACGATGGACCGATCGAGCTTGCGCGGGGAGGAACTCGAAGACGACGTGGTCACCGGGGTGGAGGGCCGTCAGGCCGCGTGTGTCGTCGCGACGGGAGCGACGTCCCCGCGCCGCACCAGCGTGAGGATGGAGTAGACCGCCACCGGCTCGCCGTGCTGGTTGATGACCTCCACGTCCCACTCGACCACCCCCTGCGGAATGGTGCCCTCCGGCGTGTCCTTGGCGGTCTTCTGCTTCACCGTGAGCCGCACATGGATGGTGTCGCCGGGGTACACGGGCTTGGTGAAGCGCAGCTTCTCGAGGCCGTAGTTGGCGAGCACGGGGCCCAGATCGGGGTCGACGAACAGGCCGGCCGCGGCCGACACCACGAAGTACCCGTGCGCCACGCGCCCCTCGAAGACGCCGTTGCTGCGCGCGTCCTCGTCGTTCATGTGCGCGTAGAACGTATCCCCACTCAGCTTCGCGAACGCTTCCACGTCGTCGAGCGTGATCGTGCGCGATTTCGTGATGAGGGTGTCGCCCACCGCCAGCTGATCGAACGTCTTCCGGAACGGATGCACCACATCCTGCTTCTCTTCGGCGCCCTTGGTCCACTCACGGGTGATGGCGGTGAGCATGCTGGGGCTCCCCTGCAGCGCCACGCGCTGCAGATAGTGCGTCACACCGCGCGCGCCTCCCATCTCCTCGCCACCACCGGCACGGCCAGGACCACCATGCACCAGATTGGGCAGTGGCGACCCGTGACCCGTGCTTTCCTTGGCACTGGTGCGATCGAGCACCAGCATGCGCCCATGGAAGCAGGCAGCACCGAGGATCACCTCCTGGGCCACCTTCGGGTCGTGCGTAATGAGCGAACCCACCAGCGAGCCGCGTCCCATGCGCGCCAGCTGCACGGCTTCGCCGAGATCGCGGTACGGCATGACCGTATTCACAGGGCCGAAGGCTTCGATGTCGTGCGGCTCGAGACGATGAAGCGGATCCGCACAGTAGAGCAGCTCCGGCGCGAAGAACGCGCCCTTGTCGCGATCGGCACCCACCACCGCGAAGTCGCCGCCGCCATACACGCGCTCGGCCGCCGCGCGGATGGCCTCCGCGCTCGAGGCCACGCTCTTCATCTGCCCTCGGGATGCGAGCGGTCCCATGCGAACGCCCTCCGCCGTGGGGTCACCAATGGTGGTGCTGCCAAGGCGCTTCGCGAGGGCCGCGATGACCGCGTCCTCGAGTCCCGCGGGTACGATCGTGCGACGAATGGCGGTGCACTTCTGCCCGGCCTTCGACGTCATCTCGCGCGTGACCTCCTTGATGAAGAGGTCGAACTCCTCGGTGCCGGGGACGGCGTCGGGGCCGAGAATGGAGCAGTTGAGCGAATCGGCTTCCATGTTGAAGCGCACCGAGTGCTGCAGGATGCTGGGCGCGCTCTTGAGCTTCTGTCCGGTGGCCGCCGAGCCGGTGAAGGCCACGATGTCCTGCTCTTCCACGTGCTCGAGCAGCGTACGCGCCTCGCCGCAAATGAGCTGCAGCGCACCTGTGGGCAACTCGCCGGTGTCGAGGATGGCCTTGAACACCGCGTGCGTGAGATGACTGCCGGTGGTGCTGGGCTTGACGATACAGGGCACCCCGGCCAGCAGCGCCGGGGCCAGCTTCTCCAGCATGCCCCAAACGGGGAAGTTGAAGGCGTTGATGTGTACCGCCGCCCCTTCCATGGGCACCAGGATGTGGCGCCCCACGAACGTGCCGTGCTTGGACAGCGGTTCCGTGGGCCCTTCCACATGGAAGCGCTCGTTGGTGAACTCCCGACGACCGCGACTGGCGTAGGCGAAGAAGGTGCCGATCCCGCCCTCGATGTCCACCCACGAATCGGCGCGCGTGGCGCCCGTCATGGAGGAGAGCGGGTAGAACTCTTCCTTGCGCTCCATGAGCGCAATGGCGATGCGCTTGAGCATCATCGCCCGCTGATGGAAGGTGTAGGCGCGCAGCGCCGGCCCGCCGACCCGGCGTGCGTACTGCAGCATGGCCTTGAAGTCGAGACCATGGCTCGACGCCTCACCGATCTTCTCGCCGGTCACGGCGTGCATGAGATCGGTCTTGGGGCCGGCACCCTCCACCCACTCGCCGAGCGCAAAGTTCTGCAGGATGAACATCATCGAGTCTCCGTACGGGTGGTCTCGGACATCGCCGGCGCCTGACGCTGCGTGTCCTTCCAGTTCCTGAGCATCGCGGATTGCACCGGTCGGTCGGCCGGTACCTCGCGCAGCGGATCCACGGCGCGCCAGCTGGCGCGCATGGCACTCGGCAACTGCTGGTACAGCGCGGTGCCGTCACTCTTCCACGCGAGCATCTCGTCGCTCACGTCCTTCACGATCTTCGCCGGGTTCCCCACCGCGACCTTGCGGTCGGGGATCACCATGTCGGTGGGCACGAAGCAGAGGGCGCCCACGATGCACCCCTGCCCCACCACGGCGTTGTCCATGATCACCGCGTTCATGCCAATGAGGCTGTTCGCCCCGATGCGGGCGCCGTGCACGATGGCGCCGTGCCCGATATGCGCACCGGCTTCGAGCGTCACGACGACGCCCGGGAACATGTGAATGGTGCAGTTCTCCTGGACGTTGCAGCCGTCTTCGATGACGATGCCGCCCCAGTCGCCCCGAATGGCGGCCCCGGGGCCCACGTACACGTTGCGGCCGATGATGACGTTGCCGGTGACGGCGGCCTGCGGGTGCACGAACGCGCTCTCGTGCACCACGGGGATGAAGTCCTCGAACGCGTAGATCATGCCGGGCGACTCAAACGCGCTCGAGCACGACGGCGAACCCCTGCCCCACCCCGATGCACATGGTGCACAAGGCATAGCGGCCACCGGTTGCACGCAACTGGTACGCCGCCGTGAGCGCGAGACGCGCGCCGCTCATCCCCAGCGGATGCCCGAGCGCAATGGCCCCGCCGTTGGGATTCACGCGGGGATCGTCATCGGCGACACCAAGTTCGCGCAGACAGGCGAGCCCCTGTGCGGCGAACGCCTCGTTGAGTTCGATGACGTCCATCTGGTCGAGGGTGAGCCCGGCGCGCTCGAGCACGAGGCGTGTGGCGGGTACGGGCCCCATGCCCATGATGCGCGGCTCCACGCCGGCCGCGGCGCTCGCCACTACGCGCGCGAGGGGTACGAGGCCGAATCGCGACAGTGCAGCCTCGCCGGCCAGCAGCAGCGCCGCCGCTCCGTCGTTGAGCCCACTGGCATTGCCGGCGGTCACGCTCCCCTGCCCGTCGTGCCGGAACGCCGGCTTGAGCTTGCCGAGCGTTTCGAGCGAGGTGTCGGGGCGCAGGAACTCGTCGTGCGCCACCAGCAGCGCCTCGCCCTTCTTCTGCGGAATGCTCACCGGCGCAATCTCGAGGGCCAGGCGGCCCGCGGTGCGCGCCGCGGCAGCCTTCTGCTGCGACCGGACGGCAAATGCATCCTGGTCGGCGCGGCTCACCCCATACTGGGCGGCCACGTTCTCCGCGGTCTCGCCCATGCTGTCGGTGCCGTGCAGGCTCTTCATGCGCGCGTTCACGAAGCGCCATCCGAGGCTGGTGTCGAAGAGCTGGACATCGCGCGCGAACGGCGTGGCGCCCTTGCTCATCACGTACGGCGCGCGGGTCATGCTCTCCACGCCGCCGGCGATGTACACATCGCCCTCGCCGGCGCGAATGGCGCGCGCCGCGCCCGCCACCGCCGACAGCCCAGAGGCGCAGAGTCGATTGACCGTCTCGCCGGGCACCGTGACCGGCAAGCCGGCGAGCAGCGCCGCCATGCGTGCCACGTTGCGGTTATCCTCGCCCGCCTGATTGGCGCAGCCGAGGATGACGTCGGCGATGGCGGCCGCATCGAACGACGGGCTCTGCGCCGTGATCCGCGCCATGAGCGCCACAATGGCGTGGGCCGCCAGGTCATCGGCGCGCACCGGGGCCAGGGCGCCGCCGAGGTTGCCAATGGGCGTGCGCACGCCGTCGATGAGATAGGCCTGCTGACTGCTCATGGGGATCATCCGAAATGGGCACCCGGCACGTGTGGCCGGGCGGCGTGTTGAACCGAACGCGGTGTCACGGGTACCGCCGCGGGTCGAGCAGCGAGGCCCCGGCCTGGACGGCGCGCCGCAGCCGTACGCTGGGGCGATAGCGATCGTCACCCGTTTCGTACTGCAGCGCCTGCAACCGGGCCAGCACCGTGGCGCCCCCGATCTCGTCGCCCCAGGCCAGCAGGCCGCGCGGGTAGTTCACGCCCGTGGTCATGGCGAGTTCCACGTCGGCCACCGTGCAGATGCCGAGGTGCACCGCCTCCACGGCTTCGTTGACGAGCATGGCGAGCACCCGATCGGCGATTCCCTGCGCCAGCACGGGGTCTTCCACGGGCGCTGGCGTTTGGGCGCCTTCGGCATAGTCGTAGAAGCCGCGCCCCGACTTGCGCCCCAGCCATCCCGCTTCGAGCAGCCGCTGCTGGCGCAGGCTCGGGCGATAGCGCGGGTCGTGGAACATGCCATCGAACACCGAGCGCGTGACCGCGAAGTTGACGTCGTGCCCGATGAAGTCCATGAGCTCGAACGGGCCCATGCGAAAGCCGCCCACCGTGCGCAGTGCCCAGTCGATGGTGGCGCAATCGGCCACCCCTTCCTCGAGCAGGCGCAGCGATTCGCCGTAGAACGGGCGCGCCACGCGATTCACGATGAAGCCCGGCGTATCCGACGCACGCACCGTGACCTTCTTCCAGCTGGCGGCGTGCGCCGTGGCGCGCGCCGTCACGTCGGGCGATGTGGTGATGGCGGGGATGATCTCCACCAGCGGCATCACCGGCGCCGGGTTGAAAAAGTGCACGCCGACCACGCGGGTCTTGTGCGCACACGCGCCGGCGAGCGCGGCGATCGAGAGCGATGACGTGTTGGAGGCCAGAATGGCGGACGGGGTCACGATGCCCTCGAGCGTGCGCAGCAGCGCCTGCTTCGCGTCCAGCTTCTCGACGATGGCTTCGATCACCAGGTCGCACGGCGCGAGCGCGGCCAGCAACTCGGCGCTGACGCCCTCCACGTACGTGATGCGCGCAAGAACAGCGTCGGCAGCCTCGCGCGAGAGTCGCCCCTTCTCCACTTCGCGGGCCATGGCCTTGTCGTGCCCCGTGCGGGCGCGGGCAACTGCCGCCGGCATGGCATCGGCGAGCAGCACCGGGTGCCCGTGTACGGCGGCCACCTGTGCGATGCCGGCCCCCATGGCGCCGGCGCCGACCACCCCAATCGATGCCGCCGCCATCACTTCCCCTGATACACGGGGGCCCGCTTCTCGAGAAACGCGCGCACCCCTTCGGCGTAATCGGCGGTACGTCCGGCCTCGTGCATCGCCTGCGCTTCCACGTCGAGCTGGGCGTCCAGACCATTCGCGAAGCTCGCATTGAGCGCACGCTTGGTCAGACCGAAGCCGCGCGTGGCCTGGGAGGCGAGTTGCTCGGCGAGCGTCGTTACGGTTGCCATGAGCTCGGCCGCCGGGACCACATCCCAGATGAGCCCCCAATCCTTCGCCTTCGCCGCCGGCATCTTTTCGGCGAGGAAGAACATGCCCGTGGCGCGCTGCATCCCCACCAGGCGCGGCACGAAGAAGGTGCCGCTCGTGTCGGGAATGAGCCCCAGCTTGGCGAAGCTCTCCACAAAGCTTGCGCTGTCGGCGGCAATCGTGAGATCGCAGGCGAAGGCGAGGTTGGCGCCGGCACCCGCGGCAATGCCGTTGACCGCGCACAGCACCGGCTTCTCCAGCGTGCGAATGGCGCGGATGATGGGGTTGTAACACTCCGCGACGATCTCCCCGATGTCCGGGATCGGCCCACCATCGCGCGGCAGCGCCTCGGCGAGGTCCTGGCCGGCACAGAAGCCGCGCCCCGCACCGGTAATGACCACCGCCCGTACCGTGTCATCGGCGGCGGCCTCGGCGAGCGCCGCCTGCAGGGCAGCCGCCATGGTGCGGGTGAAGCTGTTGAGAACGTCGGGGCGGTTGAGCGTGAGCGTGAGGACGCCGTTCGCCCGGGCAACGAGGAGCGTGGGAGCGGGGGAGGTCATGTGTCAAAAGTAGCATGGGGGTCCGGGTAGCGCCGATGGTGCCCCTCTCGCGCAATCGCGGTTCACACCGTACAATCGGCCGGTGGTCCCACCTCCACTGGAGAACCGCGCATGCTCACGTCGCTGACGCACTGGTTGGGCAGTCTGGGTTGGACCGCATTCGCCGGGGCGCTGGGCGCCCTGCTGGTGCTCAACGTGGCGTCGATCACGGTCCTGCTCACGCGACGGGACCGGGAGCTGGTGCAGCGCTACACGGCGCTCTGGCTGGCCGCCAACCTGCTGCTTGTGGCCATCGGCGTGGGGATTCCGGCGATCACCGCCGTGGCCCGTCTGACGCTCATGGGCATCGGCGCGGTGGTCCCCGATGTGGGGTCGATCGCCGGGTAAACTCCCATCCGGGGGCGCGCACTGGCAGATTACTGGTCTATGCCTGCCAAGACTGCCGTGCGAGCGGCGCCCCGTGTGAGCGCTCCGCCTGTCGTAACTCCTCGCGCCGGGTTCGACTGGCGCCGCATTGCCTACCACACGCTGGTGTCGCGCGCCCTCGACGATGTCGAAGAGCAGACCAACAAGCAGCGTGCGACCGTCCCGCGCGAGCATCTGGTGCTCTATCAGTTCTCGGCGCGCGGTCACGACATGGCGCAGAGCATTCTGGGGTCGCTGCTCACCGGCACGCACGATGGCGCGGGCGCCTACTACCGGTCGCGCCCATTGCTCCTCT
The DNA here is from genome assembly GCF_027531815.1 of Gemmatimonas sp. Classification (NCBI taxonomy): domain Bacteria; kingdom Pseudomonadati; phylum Gemmatimonadota; class Gemmatimonadia; order Gemmatimonadales; family Gemmatimonadaceae; genus Gemmatimonas; species Gemmatimonas sp. The sequence goes on from NZ_JAPZSK010000006.1 coordinate 603,305, forward strand.
CGCTGGGGCTGAGCATCGAGGATGCGCTGGGGAGTCCGCTCGGACGCGCGGGGGGCTTCAGCGACGGGCGCGACATTGGCGTGGTGTGCAACCTGCCCAATCCTACGGGGTGCACGGTCCTTCCCATGGCCGGCGATGTGGGGTCGCAATACACGCCGGCGGCCGGGTGGGCGCAGAACATCGTGTACCATCGCGATACGCTGGCTGACGCGAGCTACGCAAACTGCCTGAGCGTGGCGCTGGGCGGCGACGGATCGGTGGCCACCAACGGCTTCTGGGCCGCGCTCACCATGGCCACGACGCTGTCGTTGCCCATGCTCTTCTACATCGAGGACAACGACCTCGGCATCAGCGTGCGCGGTGACATGCAGACCCCGGGAGGCGACATTGCGCGCAATCTCGCGTCGTTCAGCAACCTGTACGTGCTGAACGGCGATGGCTGCGACCCGCACGATGCGTCAGCGAAGCTGGCCGAAGCGGTGGCCCATGTGCGCGGCGGCGGTGGCCCCGCGCTGGTGCGCCTGACGGTGCCGCGGCTGTCGAGTCATTCTGGGCCAGACAACCAGAAGGGGTATCGCACGGACGAGGAGATCGCGGCCGATCTGGCGCGCGATCCGCTCCCCAAGCTGCGCGAGTACCTGGTGCCGGCATTCATGAGCGCCGGTGAGTGGGCCGCGCTGGAGGGAGAAGTCGCGCGTGATGTGCAGGTGGCGCTTGAGGCGGCACGTGCCCGAGGGAACCCGGATCCCCGCACGGTGGCGCAGCATGTCTTTGCCGACGAGCACGCTCCGCACGAGGCGATGGGTGGGCTGTCGCGCGCCGAACGTGCCGCGCTGGGCGGCACGGATGTGCCACAGGAGGGGGGCGAGCTGCTGCGTTTCGCGGAAGCCATCCGCCGTACGCTGCGACACGAGCTCGCCACCAACCCCAAGGTGGTGGTGTTCGGCGAGGATGTGGGGCGCAAGGGTGGCGTGCACCTCGTGACCGAGGGACTGCAGAAGCAGTTCGGCGCAGCCCGCGTTTTCGATACGAGCTTGAGCGAAGAGGGGATCATCGGGCGCGCGGTGGCCATGGCCATTGGCGGGCTGGTGCCGGTCGCGGAGATCCAGTTCCGCAAGTACGCCGATCCGGCAGCGGAGCAGCTGAACAACTGCGGCACGATGCGCTGGCGCACGGCCAATCGATTTGCCGCCCCGATCGTGGTGCGCATGCCTGGTGGCTTCGGCAAGGACGTGGGCGACCCGTGGCATTCGCTGAGCGACGAAGTGCGCTTTGCGCACGCGTACGGGTGGCAGGTGATCATGCCCTCCAACGCGGCCGACGCCGTGGGGCTGCTGCGCGCGGCGATGCGCAGCCCCAACCCCAGCATCTTCTTCGAGCACCGATCGTTGCTCATGACGGGCGACGGCAGCGCGCGGTATCCCGGTGACGACTATGTGCTGCCGCTGGGCCGAGCGCGTGTGGTGCAGGCGGGAGACCGGATCACGCTGGTGACGTGGGGCGCGATGGTGCACCGGTGCGTGGACGCCGTGGGGCAGCTGGCGCAGGCGGAGGCGGTGGAGCTGCTCGATCTGCGCACCATCTCGCCCTGGGATCGCGAGGCGGTGCTGGCGAGCGTCCGGAAGACCGGGCGCTGCCTGATCGTGCACGAGGACAGCCTCACGGCCGGGTTCGGGGCGGAGATTGCGGGGACGCTGGCGCAGGAGGCCTTCTGGTATCTGGACGCGCCGGTGGAGCGGCTCGCTCCGCGCGACATTCCCGTGCCGTACCATCCCGACCTGCTCGACGCGGTGGTGCCCACGGCGGCACGGATTCGTGAGCGCCTGGAGGCGCTGCTCGCGATCTGAGGCACCGGCGGTCATCGCCGCGGACCTTTCCGAAATACGGAAACGAGCTGATCTGTGACGGTCAATAAGTCCGACCGTCAAGCTGTCGTGACGTATCGCATGTGTGCGACATCACTTACTATTGCAGTGCTCCCCCCACGGCGAAGGGCCATCGGGCGAGCGTGGGCCACGACGGCCCGCTACTCAGGCTTAACCCAGAGGACGCCATGAAGAACAAGCTGGTCGGATTTTCGCTGCTCGCGGCGGTCGCGGCGGTGCCGACGGCCCACGCTCAGGGCCTTGGTGAGCGGATCGAGATCGGTGCCTTCGGTCAGTTCACGAGGCTTGACGAGAAGATCAAGATGGACAATGTCGCGGCCGTTGGCGGCATGTTCAGCGCGTCGGTATACAAGTGGTTCGGTGTGCAGGGCGACGTGCAGTTGGGGCCCACCAAGGCCACGCGCGCGCCGTTCGAGGACATCACCTATCGTCCGGCCCGTATTCTCGGCACGTTCACGCTGCCCCTCACGTCGTCCAAGAAGGCGGCGCTGGTGCTTGGCGCCGGCTACGTCAACTCGATCTACGACGGCCGTTCCACGGCCAACGAGTTCGAGGACGGCTTCTCGGCGCTCGCCGGCCTCAAGCTGTGCTCGAGCGGCAAGTGGGGCGCGCGCATCGACGGTCTCATGGACCGCAACCCGTCGCCGAACGAGCAGGATCTTTCGGGGACGTCGCGCAATCTCGGCATCCGCGCCGGCGTGACCTACGCCCTGCGCGGTGGGTGCGCGACCGTCGAGAAGTTCGACTGGGCGCTCAAGATCGACCCGGCCAGCGCCACGGTGAACCGCGGCGCCGACCGTCAGTTCGCGCTGAGCGCGGCGGATGCGAAGGGGAAGATGATTCAGCTGCGCAACGTGAAGGATCTGGCGTGCGCGTCGAGCGACGCCTCGGTGGCCACGGTGGACAACACGGGCAAGGTGACGGCGGTCAAGTACGGCACGGCCACCATCACCTGCACGGGCACGCAGAAGAAGCTGCAGCGCACGGCGTCGGCCACCGTCACGGTGCCGCCGCCGGCGTGGACGCTTACGCTGACGCCGAAGAGCGGCTCGACCGATGTCAGCAAGACGCTCGGCTTCACGGCCAAGGCTGTCGACGCCGACAACGTGGACCTCGGCGCGGTCACCTGGAGCTCGGCCAACGCGTCGATCGCCTCGGTGAACAACGGCACGGTGACGTGCAACGCCGGTGGCAGCACCACGATCACGGCGTCGAAGTCGGCGTACGGCAGTTCGAAGAGCGAGACGGCGTCGGTGGAGTGCGTGGCGCCGAAGGCGGTGAGCGTGGCGCTCGACCGGGCGCTGTTCGACTTCGACCGGGCGACGGTGCTGAAGGCGGGCAACGACACGCTCAGGGTCGTGATCGAGGCCATGAAGCGCCTGCCGTCGTTGCGCATCTCGATCGAGGGGCACACGGACCGCTACGGCTCGGAGGCGTACAACAGTGCGCTGGCGAAGAAGCGCGCCGAGGCGGTGATGAAGCAGCTGCTGCGTCTCGCCGGCAAGGATGCGGCGATGCTGAAGGACCGCATCGTGTGGTCGAGCTTCGGTGAGCAGTGCCTCGTGACGACGGCGGGAGCCGACGAGAGCGAGCCGCCGCCGGCGAACCGGGGTCGCATTGCCCGCGGCGACCGGGCGGCGCAGGCGGACAACCGCCGCGTCGAGATCTGGCAGCTGCTGGACGGCAAGAACGCGCCGACGGGCTGCCGTTCGGCAGACGAGCGCAACGGCCGACTCGGCTTCAAGGACCTCAAGTAATCGCTTTACCGCGCGCAAAAGGCCCCGCGAGTTCGTCTCGCGGGGCCTTTTGTTTGGGTCGGGGTCGGGGTACCGCCACTGCAGTCTGGGTACCGCCACCGCGGTCGGGGTACCGCCACCACAGTCGGGGTCTTCCTCCAGTCGGGGTCTCCGTCGGGTCGGGGTCTTTACCGCAGTCGGGGGGTGGGCTCCGGTCTTGCCGACGCTGCGCTGGGCGTCTGGGGGTGGCAGTCGGGGGGTGGGCTCCGGTCTTGCCGACGCTGCGCTGGGCGTCTGGGGGTGGCAGTCGGGGGCGTGGGCTCCGGTCGGGCCTTCGCTGCGCTCGGCGCTTGGGCCCCGCCCTCGACCCCGACGCGCCAGCGCAGCGTTGCGCCCCCCGACCGCGACCCGGACACTCGTCCTGCCGTCAGCGCGGAGTACAACATTCGCCGTCCGGGCCCCGACTGCCGCCCCCAGACGCCCAGCGCAGCGAAGGCCCGACCGGAGCCCCAACCCCGACTGCAGTGGAGACCCCGACCCGACACAGACCCTGACTGGAGGAAGACCCCGACTGTGGTGGCAGTGCCCAGACCGCGGTGGCAGTACCCAGACCGTGGTGGCAGTACCCCGACCCACCCACGACCCGCGCCACGACCCGCGCCGTTAGAGCGCCTTGAACTCGTCGAAGGGCGAGCCGCACGAACGGCATGTGTGGATGGCCTTGCACGCCGTCGACCCGAACTCCGACTGCAGCACCGTGTCGGTGGAACCGCAGAACGGACACGCCACCGCGGGCCGCGCGCGTGTGAGCGTGACGAAGCCGCCCTGATCGGCGCGCCCCGGCGGCGCAATGCCGTAGCGGCGCAGCTTCTCGCGCGCCTCCTCACCGATCCAGTCCGTCGTCCATGCCGGCGACAGCGTCATGTGCACCGTCACGTTCGGCACCCCGCGCGCCAGCAGCGCCGCCTTCACATCGGCTTCCATCTCGCGCATCGCCGGACACCCCGAGTACGTGGGCGTCATCGTCACCGTCACCCCATCGGGAGTGATGTCGACGTCGCGCACCACCCCCAACTCCACCACACTGATCACCGGCACTTCCGGGTCCGGCACCGTCTGCAGCACCGCGAAGACCTCGTCCCGCGTGAGCATCACACTCACCACGTGGCGCCGGGATGCGCGCGGGCGACGCTCTGCATGGTGGCGAGCATGTGCCCCAGCGCTTCGCCGTGGCGCCCCTGACGACCGCCGCGGCGCATCCCGCCGTCGGCGGGGCGCGTGAGCGTGGCGCGCTGCAGCACGTCGTTCACCAGCGTGTCCCACAGCGCCCGGATGGCCGCATGGTCCACGGCGATGCCCTGCTGCGCCACGGCGTCGTCCACCGCATCGCGATCGAACAGCTCGCCGGTGAAACGCCACAGCGCATCGAGCGCCGCCTGCGTCCGCGCGTGGCTCTCGTCGGTGCCGTCACCCAGGCGCACCACCCATTCGCTGCTGTGACGCAGGTGGTAGCGATCCTCCTTGAGCGACTTCGCGGCGATGGCCGCGAGCGGCGCGTGCGCGCACCGCGACAGCTGATCCCAGAGCAGCACACTGTACGCGTCGAACAGGAACTGACGCACCATGGTGACCGCAAAGTCCCCGTTGGGCTGTTCCACCAGCAGCGCGTTGCGAAACGCCGTGCCGTCGCGGAAGTACGCCAGCGCATCCTCATCGCGCCCCTGCCCCTCCACCGCGCCGGCGAGCGCGAGAATGCTCTGTGCGTGACCGATGAGGTCGAGGGCGATGTTGGAGAGTGCAATATCCTCTTCGAGGATGGGGCCGTGTCCGCACCATTCGCTCACGCGATGCCCCAGCACCAGGCGGTCGTCGCCGAGGCGCAGCAGGTACTCCGCCAGCGGATTGGCGATGGGGTATTGCCGCGGCGCCGCGATGGGGTAATCGGGCGCCTTGTTGATCACGCCGGCGCGTGTCGGGCCGGTGGATTCGGTGTCGTCGTGAGCCACGCCCGCCTCAGAAAATGCGCACGCCGCGCGGCGCGACATAGAACTGCGGATGACGGTACGGCTTGTCGTTGCCCGGATCGAAGAACGGGCCAGCGTCGCTCGGCGCGGACGCGACGATCGCGTTGCTCGGCACCACCCAGAGGTTCACCGCCTCGCCGCGACGCGTATACACGTCACGCGCGTTCTGCATGGCGTGCTCCGCGTCGGCCGCATGCACGCTCCCGGCGTGTTCGAACGGTTCGCCGCGCGCGCCCTGCGTGAAGACTTCCCACAGTGGCCACTGACCGTCTGGCAGGCTCATGCCGCCGCCGTGTCCTTGCGGGCGCGCTGCTTGTCCGCGTGCGCCGTGGCCGCGGCCCGCACCCACGCGCCGTCGTCGTGCGCCTTCCGACGCGCCGCCATGCGCTCGTGATTGCAGGGGCCGTTGCCCTTGAGCACCTCGTGGAACTCGCTCCAGTCGATCTCGCCGATCGCCCAGTTGCCGGTCGCCTCGTCGAAGCGCAGATCCGGATCGGGGAGCGTGATGCCGAGGGCAATGGCCTGCGGGACCGTGAGATTCACGAAGCGCGTACGCAGCTCGTCGTTCGTCTTGCGCTTCACGCGCCACTTGAGCAGCTCGGCGCTGTTGGGCGAGTTCGTGTCGCTGGGGCCGAACATCATGAGCGCCGGCCACCAGAAGCGGTTCACCGATTCCTGCAGCATCGCCTTCTGTGCCGGCGTGCCGTTGGCGAGCACCGTGCAGATCTCGTAGCCCTGGCGCTTGTGGAAGTTCTCTTCCTTGCAGATGCGCACCATGGCGCGCGCATACGGGCCGTAGCTGGCCTTGGCGAGCACCGTCTGGTTCACGATCGCCGCGCCATCCACCAACCAGCCAATCACGCCCATGTCGGCCCACGAGAGCGTGGGATAGTTGAAGATGCTCGAGTACTTCGCCCGTCCGTCGAGCAGCTGCTCGACGAGTTCGTGACGATCGACGCCCAGCGTCTCGGTGCCGCAGTAGATGTACAGGCCGTGGCCCGCTTCATCCTGCACCTTGGCGATGAGCGACAACTTGCGACGCAGGCTGGGCGCGCGCGTGATCCAGTTGCCTTCGGGGAGCATGCCCACCACTTCGGAGTGCGCATGCTGCGACATCATCCGGGTGAGCTGCTTGCGATAACGATCCGGCATCCAGTCCTTCGGCTCGATACTCTCGCCAGCGGCGATGCGGGCTTCGAAGGCGGCCAGGAGGGCCGAATCCTCGGTGGGGACGGGCATGGTCTGGTCCATGGAGGAAAGGTACCAAGGCGCGACCGGCTTCGACAATTGGAACCGGGCGCTATCTTCCCCGCATGTCGCCCTTTTCCCCCATCGAATCCGGTCCGGATGGCTACGTCCGGACCCACGTCAGTGCTGGCGTCGGCCGCATCGAATTCCACCACCCGAAGAGCAATTCGCTCCCGAGCGCCGTGTTACAGGAACTGGCGGCCACGGTGACCGCGGTGAGCCGCACCCCCGACGTGCGGGTGATCGTCCTGCAGAGCGCCGGCAGCGGCCCCTTCTGTGCCGGCGCGTCCTTCGACGAACTGGCCGCCATCGAAGACCGCGAGCAGGGGCAGCGCTTCTTCAGCGGCTTCGCAGGGGTGATTCTGGCCATGATCCGCGCCCCGCAGTTCGTCGTGGCGCGCGTGCACGGCAAGGCCGCCGGCGGGGCGGTGGGGCTCATCGCCGCCTCCGACTTCGCCGTGGCCGTGGAGAAGGCCTCGGCCAAGCTCAGTGAACTGGCCGTGGGAATCGGCCCCTTCGTGGTCGGCCCGGTCATTGAAAAGAAGATCGGCCTCGCCAGCTTCAGCCAGATGGCGGTGGATGCCGATTGGCGCGACGCCGCGTGGTGCGAACGCCGCGGGCTGTACGCCAAGGTGGTGTCCGATGTGGCCGCGCTCGACAGCGCGGTGGACGCCCAGGCTGCCACGCTGGCGGCCGCGAATCCGGACGCCATGGCCATGATGAAGCAGGTGTTCTGGGCGGGCACCGAATCCTGGGATGCGCTGCTCGCCGAACGGGCCGGCATGAGCGGCACCCTCGTCCTGTCGGAGTTCACCCGTCGGGCCATCAGCAGCTTCAAGGGCAAATGACCGCCGCCACCCCGCTGGTGCCGGCGGTGGTGGTGGTCCACGGCGCGCTGGGCAGTGCCCGTCAGATGGCGCCGGTGGTGGAGGCGTTGCGCGCGCTTCGCCAGTTTGCCGACGTGGTGCCCATGGAATTGCCGGGACACGGCGAGACGGCGCTGGCGACGGGGCAGCCCTTCGACATGATCGTGCTGGCCGACGCCCTTGGCGAGGCCATCGCGCGTGCCGGCATCACGCGTCCGCTGGTGTTCGGCTATTCCATGGGTGGCTACGTCGCGCTGGTGCGTGAACTGCGCGCGCCGGGGACGATTGGCGGCGTGGTGACACTGGGCACCATGCTGCACTGGACGCCGGCCATCGCCGCGCGAGCGGCCGCCCGGCTCGATGCCAACCTGATTCGCGAGAAAGTGCCGGCCTTTGCCGCCACCCTTGCGGAGCGGCACCAGGGCGCGGGCGGCTGGGACACGGTCCTCGCCCACACGGCACGGCTGTTGCGCCAACTGGGGGATGCCCCGGTGCTCACCGACGAGACGCTCGCCTTGATCCACTGCCCGGTGCACCTGCTCGTGGGTGACCGCGACGACTCCGTGTCGCTCGAGGAAACCGCGCATGCCGCCTCGCGACTGCCGCATGCCAGAGCGTCGTTGCTCGCCGATACGCCGCATCCCATCGAGAAGGTGGATGTGGGGCTCATTGCCCGCGAGGTGCGTGACCTCGCACAGCGACTGTCCACCGGAGGCTGAGAGATGTTCCGTGCCCTGCGCGTCCCCGAGCGGTTGTTCGCGATGGCCATGTGGGCCGTCTCACTGGTGTTCGCCTCGTTCCTGATCGGCCTGGGCGGCAAGATCGTGAGCGAGCTGCCAGGTGTCGATCGCGCGGTGTCGCTCACGGACTTCATCGAGCCCAGCAAGCTCGCGCCACTGCGCGCGCGGCGTGACTCGTTGCTGGAGGAGAACCGGCGCACCCAGGAGGCGCGCGACCGGGCCACGCAGGAACTGGCCGTCGCGCGCAACGGTTACGCCGCGGCGCGTGCGCAGTTCGACGCCTGGATCATCACGCGCACGGCGACGACCGATCCGCAGCAGGATCCGGAGGTGCTGCAGCGCACGCGAACGCTGGACTCGCTCAAGACCATCGAGCGCGAGGCGGAGCGCCGTGTCGAAGGGTACGATGCGACGCTGCTGGCGGTGGCGCAGGCGCAGGAGAACACGCGCACGGCGGAGGGCGACCTCGAGCGCGCCGCCACCGGGCCCTACGAGCGGGCGCGTTTCCGGCAGGAGTTGGCCACCTTCGCCATCCGCCTGGCGCTGACGCTGCCGCTGCTGCTCGTGGCCGGGTGGCTCGTGGCGCGCAAGCGGCAGAGTGAATACTGGCCGCTGCTGCGTGGCTTCGTGCTCTTCGCGGTGTTCGCCTTCTTCGTGGAGCTGGTGCCGTATCTGCCGAGCTATGGCGGCTACGTACGCTATGGCGTGGGGATCGTGGCGTCGGGCGTTTGCGGCGTGTGGATCATTCGCGCCATGCGTCTCTACGTGGCGCGGCGGCAGCAGGTGGAGCAGCAGAGCGATGCCGAACGCCGGCGGGCCATGCCGTACGAAGCCGCCATCAAGCGCATCAATGGCGGCGTGTGCCCGGGATGTGAACGCGCCGTGAACAAGGGGCCGCAGGGGTTCGTGAACTTCTGCGTGCACTGCGGCCTGCGCCTCTTCGACAGCTGCGGAGCCTGCGGCGTACGCAAGAATGCGTTCTTCCCGTACTGTCCCGACTGCGGCGTGCCGGCGGCGCAGAGTACCGTTACTTCCGGCGTTCGCCCGTGAAGGTCGCGCCCCCCTGACCTCCGAAGTCCACATCGCCCTTCACCGTATCGTTGTCCACGATAGTGCCGGCAAAGGTGAGCGTGGCGCCGCCGCTGGTGCTCACCGCGAAACTGAAGCTGTTCCCCTTGGTGGTGCCCTTGAAGGGGAGGGTGCCCATGCGCCCCGACTCGTAGGTGCCGGTGAGAGAATCACCCTGCTGCTTGATGGTGACGGTGGGCGTGCCCGTCCCGTTTTCCGTGACGACCTTGAAGTTCCAGATGCCCGAGAGATCGGTGGCGACACGCTGCGCCATGGCGGTGCCGACGGCAACGAACGAGGCAGCGGACAGGGCCAGGGCGGCCAGGGTACGACGATGTGTGGTGATCATGCGAATGCGCCCGGTGAGGCGACCGTGAGAGTCAGCGGGTCAGTCCGGCGCCGTATGCGGCGACACCGGGAAGGGTGATGGGCAGCTTGCCGGTGATCGGCGCGCGCCCCAGCAGCGCCCGCGCCGCGGCGCGTTGTGACGCGGTCCACGGGCTCCAGGCCAGCAGATGCGCCTCGGTGAGCGGCAGCCCAAGCTGCAGGTACGGGTTGTTGAAGCTCACCAGCACCACCTTGGTGCTGGCGGCGCGCAGCCCGTTCAGCAGCTCCGGCAATCCCTTGGTTGGCACCATGCTCGCCGTGTTCGTCGCCGCACCGATGTAACTGGACACCAGCACGAGGTCGGCCCCTCGCGCAATGGCCAGCGCGTTCTCCACCGAGGCGGGGAGGATGGTGGGATCAGGGGTAATGCGATACCCCCCCGTATTGCCGGCGGCGGCACCGGCGGTGGCTTCGGCCACCACCTCGGGGGTGAGCGTGAGCGAGAGCAGGTTGGGGTACGCACTGCGCAGCTCCGCGTCGAAGCTGCGGCCGGCGCTCAAGTCCACGCGCGACGACACCGTGATGCTCACCACACGCGCCGTACGAGCCAGCGTGAACGGCACCAGCGAGAGCGAATCGCGCACGAGCGTGATGGCCTTGGCGGCGGCGTCACGCGCCGGTGTCTGGTTGGCGGTGGACCCGACCGTCGTGCGCACCGCCTCGACATCGACCAGACGACTGCGGTGCAAGCCGAACTCGTGCTTGGCCGCGAGCAACTTGCGCACGGACTCGTCGAGACGCGCTTCAGTGATGCGTCCCGTGGCCACCGCCTCGACCACGGCGTCGATGCTCACCTTGGCATCGGTGGGCATGAGCAGGACATCGTTCCCCGCCTCGACCGCGCGCAGCGTGGCCTCGCCCATGGTCATGTTGCCCAGCACGCCGTTCATGTCCAGCGCATCGGTGACCAGCAATCCGCTGAACTTCATCTCGTTCTTCAGCAGGTCGGTCATGACCCGGCGGCTGAGCGTGGCGGCCGTCTTCGTGGTGTCGAGAGCGGGCAGATCGCCATGAAAGGTCATCATGCCGCGCAGCCCGGCGTCGATGGCCGCCTGGAACGGGCGCAGCTCCACGCTGTCGAGGCGCGCGCGTGACACGTTCACGCGTGACAGTTCGAGGTGCGAGTTCTGCTCCGTGTCGCCGTGCCCCGGAAAGTGCTTACCCGTGGCGAGCATGCCGTGCTCCTGGATGCCACGCATCAGGGCCACGCCCATCTCCGACACGAGTCCCGGATCCTCACCAAACGAGCGGGCGCTGATGACCGGGTTCTTGGGGTTGTTGTTCACGTCGAGCACGGGGGCGAACGCCATGTGAATGCCCATGGCCCGCCCCTCCACCGCCGTGACCCGTCCCATTTCGTAGGCAAGCTTCGGGTCACGCGTGGCACCGATACCCATTTGATAGGGGAACGACGTGGCCCCGCCCAGCTCGATGGCGTTGGGAAGGAACCAGCCTCCGCGCGCACGGAACGCCGCGCCCGTCTCGAGATCGGCGCCCACGAGCAGCGGCAGCCTGGCAGCGCGCTGGAGCGCGTTGAGCTTGGTGGCGATGTCCATGGGACCGCCCACCGACACGATGACGCCGCCGAGTTCGAGATCGGTGATCTGGCGGGCAATGGCGGCGAACGCGGGCGCATCGGCCGCCGTGTAGTCGCCCAGCGTCCACACCCACACCATCTGGGCCGCCTTCTGGCGCACGCTCAGCGTGGCGAGCACCGAATCGACCCACTCGGCGCGTGTCGTGGTGGCGCGAGCGGCGGCAGCCGGCGCGGCAGCCATCGCCCCGGCCGCGGGAGCGGCGGCCGGTGCGGCAGGAACGGTGGAGCTACGCGAGCCGGCGGCGGCACAACCGACCGCCAGCACGGTGCTCAGGGGCAGAAACCAGGCACGCGCCATGGTGAACAAAACGGAGGGAAATGTGTGCCGCAGTCGGGGGCTGCGCCCAGGGACTCCGGCGTGCGTTGACAATCTACACTACCCCGGACGCCGGGTCCCCGGAAACGCCAACGCTCACAGCGAGAGCACTCACGTCTTACGGCACCGCGCGCGAGAGCGCCGCCTTGCCGCCAACCACCGGAAGCACCAGGGCCGTGGCATCGAGATCCACACGCAGCTGCGTGCCAGCGCTGGGCCAGAGCGTGAACTCCTTGTCGCTCGAGAAGATCATGAAGCCCAGGCGCTTGCCCGCGGGAATGATCTGGTCGTCGGGCTCGAGGTCGAAGGTGAGCGACACCGGCTCGTCGGCGCGCAGCGGGGCGCTGCTGCGCAGCGACTTGGTGTTTTGCGGATCGGCCCAGCCGCGGGTCACGATACCGCGCGGATCCATCGCCCCGTTGGTGCCGGCGGGATACGGCAGTTCCACGAGCCACACCGACAGGTTGGCCGCCGCCTTCGTGGAGGACACGCGGATCGTCACGCGCGCGGTGCCGCTGATGTGCACCGGCTGCGCGAACGTGGGCAATGCGTAGAGCAGGCGATGGGGCGACGACGCGGCCATGGCGAGTTGCGCGCCACTCTGGGACACATCGTCGGTGAGCGTTTCGCTCCCCTGCCCGGCCGGCCGCGCGAAGCCGAGCCCGCCAATCTGGGCGCCGCCCTTCAGGGGGTACAGCTCCACCGGCGCGCTCTCGGGGTGCGGATACGCCGCATAGGGCGTGGGGCTCTGACGGGACGCGCCTTCGCGCACCACGAAGGACCGGGGGTCCTGCTCCACCCCGTTCTGTACCCCCAGCAGGTAGCGCGTGAACCACCGGTTCATCATGGCCAGCGGCGGCTCGCCACCATGTCCACCCTGATGGAAATACATCTGCACCGGCACGCCGTTGGCCCGCACCGCCTCCGCCATGATCGTGGTGTGCGACGGCATCACGTTCCAGTCGTTGAAGCCGTGCGCCGTGAGCATGGCGGCGCGGATCCCCTTCGCCTGCGCGATGTAGTCGCGCTTCACCCACCAGTCGCTCAGGTCACCACTGCGACGATCGATGCTGCGCATGATGTCGTCGCGCACGCGCGCGTGGCAGAGCGCCCGCCGGGCCGTGTCGCCACTTTGCACGAAGTCGTACAGCACGTCCACGTCTTCACCGAGATAGCCGCCGGGGCTGCGCACCAACCCGTTCGACCGGTAGTAGCGGTAGTAGGAATTGTTCGGTGACACGGGAATGATGGCCTCGAGCCCCTTCACGCCCGTCGTGGCCACCGCCACCGGCAGCGTGCCATTGAACGACGTGCCGGTCATCCCCACCTTGCCCGTCGCCCAGGTCGCCGTCACTTCCGTACCGCCGGTGGCGGTCGTGTATCCCTTGGCGCGCCCGTTGAGCCAGTCGATGACGGCCTTCGGGGCGAGCGATTCATTCATCCCGCCAATGGTGACGCACCCCTGGCTGAGCCCCGTGCCCGGCGACTCAGAGTGCACCACCGCGAAGCCGCGCGGCACCCAGATGCGCACCTGCGAGTTTGAGATGCGGGCGCGATCCCCACGGTACGGCGCCCCCTTGCCCAGCGTCCGCGACGGCGGCGGCGCCCCCAGCTCCTGCTTCACGGGCCAGAAGATGTCCTCGTTGGGGTCCGTCCCCGCAAAGTAGGGGCTGGTTTCGTACACCACCGGCACCTTGAGGCCGCTCGCCGTAGGGCCCGGCCGGGTCACGTCCACGTGTACCCGGTCCTTCTGGCCGTCATAGTCGGAGTCGAACTCCGTTTCCACCCACAGGCGCTCCCGCACCCACTGCGAGGAATCGGCAAAGGCGGGGGTCACCTGGGACTGCCCGTCGGTAATGACGTAGGGGGCGGGTACGGTCCCGCCGGAGGCCGGCGTACTGCCGGCCGGCAGACTGCCCGCCGGCCCGCCGCTGGAACGACAGGCACTCACGATCCCCGCCAGCAGCAGGGGGGCAACCAGACGAACTCGCAACGTGGAACGCGCGGCAGGCATGTGGCAGGGTGCGGAGGGAGGAGTGCGGCGAGCACAGCGGGCGCTGGTGGCGGAATCTATCATCCGCCCATCCTGACGCCCGGCGGTGCCACCGTCGAGCCCGCCGCGGCGCAGTCGCCGGGGTGGCCGGGGTGGCCGGGGGGCCAAAGGGACCGCTACTGGCGACATCCCGCTCCGCCAGTGATTTTCCGCGGGATACCCCCGAACCGGCCGCCCTCCGGCCGGTCTGCCATTCCTCCCACCCACCCACACGTGCTCGAGCAGTACGCCATTTTCCTCGCGCTCGGCTGCGCGGCCATCGCCATCGTTTACGGCATCGTGTCGGCGCGCTGGATCGTTGCCCAGCCTGCCGGCAACGAACGCATGCAAGAGATCGCCGGCGCGATTCGGGAAGGCGCCGATGCCTACCTGAAGCGTCAGTACACCACCATCGCCATGGTCGGCGTGGTCCTCTTCCTTGCCGTCGGCCTCGGCCTCGGCAGCTGGCTCACCGCCATCGGCTTCGCCATCGGGGCGATTCTGTCGGGCGTGGCCGGGTTCATCGGCATGTTCGTGTCGGTACGCGCCAATTCGCGTACCGCGCAGGCGGCGACGAAGGGCCTCAATGCGGCGCTGAACATCAGCTTCAAGGGCGGTGCGATCACCGGCATGCTGGTGGTGGGACTTGGTCTGCTGGGCGTGGCCGGCTTCTACATGGTGGCCATCGGCGATGCCACGGGCGAGGAGGCGGTGAAGCACGCGCTGGAGCCCATGGTCGGCCTGGCCTTCGGCTCGTCGCTCATCTCCATCTTCGCCCGCCTCGGCGGCGGCATCTTCACGAAGGGCGCCGACGTGGGCGCCGACCTAGTGGGCAAGGTCGAAGCGGGGATCCCGGAAGACGATCCGCGCAACCCCGCGGTAATCGCGGACAACGTGGGCGACAACGTCGGTGACTGCGCCGGTATGGCGGCCGACCTGTTCGAGACGTATGCGGTCACCGTGATCGCCGCGATGCTCGTGGCGGGGCTCGGCTACTCCACGTACGGCAACACGGGTGTGCTGTATCCGCTCGTGCTTGGCGCGGTGTCCATCCCCGCGTCGATCATCGGCACGTTCTTCGTGAGCGTGAAGCCGGGCGGCAAGATCATGAACGCGCTGTACCGCGGCCTCATCGTGTCGGGGGTGCTGGCGGCGATTGCGTTCTTCTTCGTGACGCAGAGCATGTTCCCCGGCGAGCAGGGCACGAACCTGTTCCTCTGTGCGATGGTCGGTCTCGTGCTTACCGCGGCACTCGTGGTGATCACCGAGTACTACACGGCCACGGAGTACGGGCCGGTGCGGGAAATTGCGAAGGCGTCGGAAACGGGGCACGGCACCAACGTGATCGCCGGTCTCGCGGTGTCCATGCGTTCGACGGCGGCACCGGTGCTGGTGGTGGCCGGCGCCATCTACGCCTGCTACCAGTTCGCGGGCCTCTACGGTGTGGCCATCGCCGCCACCTCAATGCTCTCGATGGCCGGTATGATCGTGGCGCTCGACGCGTACGGCCCCATCACGGACAACGCCGGTGGTATCGCCGAGATGAGCCATCTCGGCCCCGAGATCCGCAAGACCACCGACGCGCTCGACGCCGTGGGCAACACGACGAAGGCCGTGACCAAGGGCTACGCGATCGGCTCGGCCGGTCTCGCGGCGCTGGTGCTCTTCGCCGACTACAGCAGCAAGCTCGGTGAGCACCTCGGCGCGCCGGTGAACTTCTCCATCGACGACCCGAAGGTCGTCATTGGTCTGCTTATCGGCGGCATGATTCCGTACCTGTTCGGCGCGTCGGCCATGACCGCTGTTGGTCGTGCGGCGGGTGCCGTCGTACAGGAAGTGCGTCGTCAGTTCAAGGAACTGCCCGGCATCATGAAGGGCACGCAGAAGCCGCAGTACGATCGCGCGGTGGACCTGCTCACCAAGGCGGCCATCCGCGAGATGATTCTTCCCTCGCTGCTGCCACTCGTGATTCCGGCCATCGTGGGTCTCGTGCTTGGCGGCGCCGCGCTCGGCGGCCTGCTCATGGGAACCATCGTGACCGGTCTGTTCGTGGCCATCTCGATGTGCACCGGTGGTGGTGCCTGGGACAACGCGAAGAAGTACATCGAAGAAGGACATCATGGCGGCAAGGGCAGCGATGCCCACAAGGCCGCGGTCACGGGTGATACGGTGGGTGATCCGTACAAGGATACGGCCGGCCCCGCGATCAACCCGCTCATCAAGATCATCAACATCGTGGCCCTCCTGCTCATTCCGCTGCTCTCCAAGGCTTGATCTAGTGACAGCATCTTCAGCAGCGTCGCCGCGCGGACCGGAACTGGTCCGCGCGGTTGGCGTTTGGGCCCTGGCGGCCAGCATCTTCAACGTCACCGTGGGTGGCGGCATCTTCCGTCTCCCCGCCGGTGCCGCCGCGGCGGCTGGTGCCGCGGCGCCGTTCGTGTACCTCATCTGCGCGGCGGTGATGGGCTTCGTGGTGCTCTGCTTCGCGGAAGCGGGCAGCCGCATCACGCTGACCGGCGGTCCGTATGCGTACGTGGAAGCGGTCTTTGGCCGCTATGTGGGCTTTCTCGCCGGCGTGCTGTTGTGGATGCTGGGGACTACCGCCGTGGCCGGGGTGGCCTCGGCCTTTGCCGAGGGGCTGGGGGCGCTCTTCGGCCTGCCGTCCATCCGTGTGCCGGTCATCGTGGCCATGTTCCTGCTGCTTGCGTGGGTGAACATCCGCGGCGTGGAGCAGGGCACGAAGCTCATTGTCGTGGCCAGTGTGGCCAAGCTGCTGCCGCTCATCGCGTTCGTCGCCATCGGCGTGTTCTTCATTCAGCCGGACAACCTCGCCATTCGCGACATGCCCGGGCCGTCGAGTCTGGCCCGCGCGGCCATCGTGCTGGTGTTCGCGTTCAGTGGTGTGGAGACGGCGCTGGTACCAAGCGGCGAGATTCGCGATCCCGCACGTACGGTGCCGCGCGCACTCGCCATTGCCATGATTGGTGTGACGCTGCTCTACCTGGCGGTGCATCTGGTGGCGGCGGGGCTGCTCGGTAACGCGCTCGCCACGAGCACGGCGGCGCCGCTGGCCTTTGCGGCAGAGAGCTTCCTCGGCACCCCGGGGCGCCTGCTGCTGCTCGTAGGTGCCTCCATTTCGATGTTCGGCTACGTGAGCGGCATGACGCTCGCCGTGCCGCGGGCCCTCTTCCGTTTCGCCGAGGATGGCCTGCTGCCCAAGGTGGTGGGCGCCGTGCATCCGAGCTACCGCACCCCGCACGTGGCCATTGTCATCCAGACCACGCTGGTGGGCGCCCTCGCCGTGTTCAACTCGTTCGAACAGCTGGCGGTGATCTCCAATCTCGCCGCGCTGCTGCTGTATGCCGGGTGTGCCGCGGCCACGTTCATGCTGCGCAAGCGTGGCATCCGGCAGGAGGGCGCTGTCCCCTTCTCGGTACCGGGCGGGCCGCTGGTGCCCTTCATCACGATCGCGCTCATTGCCTGGTTGCTCACGAGCATTACGCAGGCCGAGTGGACCGTGCTGCTGCTGACCATCGGTGCCGCATCGCTGTTCTACCTGGTGGCGGCGCGGGCGGGGAAGCGGGTGGGGGTGGCGTAGGGGTCTGCGTCGGGGTCTTGGGCGCGGTCGAGGTTCGGGTCGCGAACAGCGTGCACACCGAGCTCACGGAGGGGAGTGAGGGCACGGAGAACAGCACATGCTTTGCGTGTCCGGTGCGCGGCAGACCTCTGTGCCCTCGACCGCCTCGGTGCGCTCGGAGCGGGCGCGTTGCCGACCCCGACTCCGACATCGACCCCGACCGCTTCAGTCCGCGGAGGTGAGGCTGACGGACATCTCGAGTTGCGCCATGGGCCCAAGCAGCGAGCGGAGTCCGTCGCGGTCGATATGCACGACCGAGAGTGGCGCGGTTGGCGCGGCGAGCTCGAGGGAGTGCCACCCGGCTGCGGATCCAGCGTGCACACGCAACTGCATGCCGGGGACACCGAGCGTGACCAGCTGCAGGAGATGCTCACGCCACGCCGGCATATCCGCCGCTGGCGGCAACGTCAGCGCGCCGCTTCGTGAGTAGCACAGCGGCCTTACCTCATGCGGCAGTTCGAGATGCCAGACGCCGGGCACCGTGACCGTACCGTGGTCGCTGGTAATGCGCACCTGCCCCGCCCAGGCGCGCGCGTGCGCGGTGGCACGTTGCCGCTCGATGAGATGCGACTCGGGGGTGGTGCGCGTGCGGGCGTGCTCGGACATGCAGTAAAGATAGTCACGAGACCGCGACGGACTGGCCGGGCAACAGTACCGCGGCGCATACTTGCGCCATGTCCATCCTCGACCGCGACTCGCACAACGCCTTCTGTCGTCACACGCACGTCGAACTGCCTCCCACGGCGTCAGGTCCGCTCGACGGGCTCACCTTCGGCCTGAAGGACCTCTTCGACGTTGCCGGTCATCGCACTGGCTTCGGCAGCCCGGACTGGCTGCGCACGCACCCGGCGGCTGACGCGCATGCGCCGGTGCTGTCGGCGCTGCTTGCCGCCGGCGCGCGCCTGGTTGGCAAGACACACACCGAGGAGATGGCCTTCAGCCTCACGGGTGAGAATGCCCACTACGGTACGCCGGTCAATCCCGCAGCCCCCGATCGGGTACCGGGGGGATCGTCGAGCGGCTCCGCGTCGGCCGTGGCGGGCGGCCTGGTGGACTTCGCCATTGGCAGTGATACCGGCGGGTCGGTGCGCGCGCCGGCGAGCTTCTGCGGCATTTACGGCATACGGCCAACACATGGCCGCATCTCGTTGCAGGGCGCCTGTCCACTGGCCCCCATCTTCGACACGTGCGGTTGGTTTGCGCGCGATACCGAGGTGCTGGCGCGCGTGGGGCATGTCCTGCTGGGCACATCGATCCCCGCGCCGTTCCCTCGTGTCCGTTTGCTTGTGGCCACCGACGCCTTTGCGCAGGCCACCCCCGCGGCTGCCGCGGCGCTGGCGCCCGCCGTGGCGGCGGCAGAAGCGCTGTTTGGCACCGCCGAGCCGGTGGTGCTGGCACCGGAAGGGTTGGCGGCATGGTTCGAGGTGTTTCGCGTGCTGCAGTACGCCGACATCTGGCAGACGCATGCCGCCTGGGTGCAGGCGACACGCCCGGCCTTCGGCGCGCAGGTCGCCGCGCGCTTCGAGGCGGTATCGCACGTCGACATGCGCGAAGTAGCGGCGATGACGGCGAAGCGCCTCGTCATTCGCGAGCATCTCGCATCGCTGCTCGCCGGCGACACCGTGCTCCTCATGCCCACCGCACCCGACGTCGCGCCCATGCGTGGACTGCCCCCCAAGGAAACGGTGGCGGTGCGCGAACGCATGCTGGCCCTGCTCTGCCCGGCTGGGCTCGGTGGGCTGCCGCAGCTCTCGCTTCCCCTCGCGTCGGTAGACGGATTGCCGGTGGGGTTGTCGCTGTTGGCGGCGCCCGGGAAGGACGAGGCGTTACTCATGTGCGCGCGCCTGCTCCACGGCGCGCACGACCTGCCGTAGCCTCTCGCGACCACGCAATACGAACGCACACATTCAATCCCAACAATCGGACCGGTGACAGGCCCGGTTCGCGTCCCGCCGCCAGGGGCTTCATAGCCGCGCTGACGGTGGTCGCCGGTACGTATCTGCAAAATAGGCAATGCCGCGCGTTTGCACACTACGCCCACGTTGCAGCCTCGTAACCGTGATGTTGCCTAACCACGACGCCCCCCACCACGCTCTACCCCATAACCCGTTCAAGCATAGCGCTTTTCCCCATGACGCCGTCTCCCATGACGCCGTCTCCCATGACGCCGTCTCCCATGACGCCGTCTCCCATGACGCCGTCCCTCATCCCGTCCGTCGGCTCCCCGCCATCCATATCCCCACCCCGACCACGACCGTCCCCAGCCCGGCCAGCGACGCCCCCGGTCGCTGCACGAGCAGCGTGCCCAAGGTCCACAGGCTCAGCGCCACGTACACCAACGGTGTGAGCGGGTACCCCCAGGCGTGATAGGGGCGCACCTGGTGCGCCGCCGTGCGCCGCAGCCGCATCATCCCCAGCACGGTGAGCAGCGACATGAGGTTGAGGGTGAAGCCGGCGTACAGCATGACCGCCTCGAACGAGTTGGTCAGCAGCAGCACGAGAATGAGCCCTCCCTGCGCCAGAATCGCGTTGCGCGGCACACCGTCGGCACCGCGCGCCCCCAGCACCCGCCACTGCGGCAGTGATTCCGCCACCGCCTGCGTGACGCGCGAACTGCCAATGACCATCGAGCTGATCGATGCCAGCAGCACCGCCGCAATGATCCCGCTCATCGCCTGACCGCCCCGTGCGCCGAACATGGCCCGCGCCGACAGCGCCCCCACTTCCACCTTGCCTGCCACCTCCGCCAGCGGCACCGTGCGCAGAAAAGCGAAGTTGAGCAGCAGGTACAGCACCGTGACCAGCAGCGTGCTCGCCACCACCGCGCGCGGGATCGTGCGCTCCGGGTCCACGATTTCGCCGGCAATGTACCCGGCCGCGTTCCAGCCGGTGAAGGCAAACGACACGTACACGAGGCTCACCGCATACGGTGCCGAGAGCACCTCACGCAGGGCGACGCCCCCCGTCAGCCCCATGTCGAGCGGCACCGGACGGGCGAAGGTGAGCCCTGCCACCACGAACGCCGCCACCAGGCACAGCTGCGTGGCGGTAATGGCGATCTGAAAGCGCTTGGCCGCGTGCAGCCCTGCCAGATGCACCGCCACCACGAACGCCAGCATCCCCAGCGACGCCAGGCGCGGGTCGACCGGCACGATGGCCGACAGATAACGACCAAAAGCCATGCTCGAGAGCGCGATGGGCGCGGCAAACCCCACGGTCATGCTGACCCAGCCGCCCAGGAATCCCGCCAGCGGATGCCACGCCTGGCCGAGATACACGTACTCGCCCCCCGAGCGGGGAAGCAGCGCCCCCAGCTCCGCGTAGGCGATGGCGCCGCACAGCGCCACCACGCCGCCCACGATCCACAGACTGAGCAGCGCCCCGCCGGTATGCAGGTCGAGCGCCTGAAATCCGAGCGAGGTGAAGACGCCGGTGCCGACCATGTTCGCCACCAGCACCGAGGTGGCACCGGCGAAGCCGAAGTGGCGCGGGTGTGAGCTACTCACGCAACGCCACTCACGCGCACGTGGTCACGCGAAACGCATTACGCGGCGCCACCGGAAACCGCACGACGGCGCCCTATCGCCATCGGGACCAGCGACAACGCCAACGCGAGCGCTAGCGACACCAGGCTCACCAGCTTGCCGGTGGCATACTCCGGCGAGGCAAAGGTGAGACGAACCGACTTCGCACCGGGGGGCAGATCAACCGACAGCAACGACAGGTCGGCACGACGTACCACACCTGGCTTGCCATCCACCTCCGCCGTCCAGTCCTTGTACCAGTTCTCGCTCACCACGAGATGCGATGGTGCGGCTTCCGCGCCAGTCACCTGGATCTCCATGGCACCAGGCTGCCAGCTCGTCACGGTGGCCGTCGCCGTGGGTTCAGCAAACGGCTGCGCCGCCGCCGGCGACAGCACGGTGGCGCTGTCGTCGAAGATGGCCACGCGGTTCACCGGGAACCGCTCATCCACGATCGTGGCCGCGGCCTGATCCTTCGCGAGCTTGGCCGATGCGGGGATGACGCGCGCGTATGTCGGCAGCGTCTCGCGCTCGTACAGCACGGCCGGCGTGCCAAAGGTCGTGGTCATTTTCGGCACGACCTGCCGGAAGCCGGGCACGGGCTGGCTGTCGGGCAGAATGAGATAGCGAATGGCCAGCAGGTCGAGCAGGTTGGGCGAGAAGAGATTCTGCCACCCGCTGTCCTTGCCACCGAGCTCGCGATAGCGCTGAAGCTCGAAGCCGTGATAGCCGAGCGCCGTGGGCACCTTGTACGCCATGAGCAACGACCATCCGTAGGCATTCGCCGCGTCGAGCACGCGGTACGGCGGCTTGACCTCCTTCAACCGCGTCGTGATGGCGTCATCGGCAAACAGCTCGGTGGCGCGCGGCGAGAAGGTGTAAAACTCGCGGTTCACGCTCCACAAGTCGAAGGCCACGACGGCCGCCAGCAGCCCGGTAGCCACGGGGCGCGCCAGCTTGCCGCTGACCGTCAGCACCAGCACCGCAAGGCCGGCCGCGGCAAAGAGCAGCAGCCGCACGGCACCGCTCTGCAGATACGGCGCATTGCCCACGACCGCCTCATAGCGCTCGTTGATGGCCATGGACTCGGCGAGCCCCTGCAGCGCCCCCACCGCGCCCAGCAGCGCGAAGAGCACGACCGCGCCCCCCACCGCCAGTACCGTCTTCATGGGTACCGCGCGCGCAAACACGCGCTCGGCCCCGATGCCCGCCAGCACACAGAGGAAGAACGCGGGCAGGTAGAACACCATGCCCATGGCGCGAATCTTCTTGAGCAGCGGCATGAACTCGTAGAACGGGCGATAGAACGGCGTGTGCCCGGCGAACGACAGCAGCAGGAAGAAGAGCGCAAAGCCGGCGAGCGTGAACGCCATCACGCGGCGCTGCTTGTCGCCAAAGGCGAAGGCCGCCAGCACCAGCGGCAGCGCGCCCATGTACTCGGTGTGGAACTTGATCGGATTGGTGCCCCAGTAGTGATCGAGCACGCCGTTGAACTGCGGCAGCAGCAGCGTGAAAACTTCGCTGGGCGGCAGTGCGTAGCTGGTGGCGAACTCCCAGCCCATGTCGCTCGCGCCATCGGCACGCGGCGAGAAGGGGATGTAGGCAAAGAAGGGCATGACTTGCAGCGCGGTGATGCCGAGCCCAATGGCGACGGCACCGGCAGCCAGCGCGAGCGTGGGCACCGGCTTCACATCGGTGGGTCGCTGCGGATCCCAGAAGACCAGATACAGTGCCCACAATCCCAGCGCGAGCAACAGGAAATAGGCCATGTGATAATGGCCGAGAATGATGAGCGCGACGGTGATCGCGAAGACACCGAATGCCCAGCGCTTCTGGTGGCGAATGGCCGCCAGCAGCACCCAGAAGCTGAGTGGCGTGAGCGCCGACACGAACAGCTTGCCGTCGTGTCCGGGGCTCATCTGCGACGCCACGATGCCCGTCAGTTCGTACGCCACACCGGCGACGACGGCGGCGCCCCAGCCAAGGCCGAGCGAGCGCCCCAGCCGATACATGAACCACCCCGCCAGCACGAAGTGCAGTGCCATGGCGTAGGTGATCGCCAGATCCACCGGCATGATCCAGCGCAGCCACGCCGACGGATAGAAGATGTCGCCGTGCATGGCGCCGATGTACGGCAGGCCGCCGAACAGGTACGGATTCCACTGGGGAATGCTGCCCGTCTCCTTGAACCACTCGGCGCCAAAGAGGCGGAACGAGTAGCCGGCGATGAACATGTCGGAGCGGCCGCCGCCGAACATGATCTGGCCGGTCAGCAAGGGCCACAGCAGCAGCAGCGCGGCGGCAAGGCACACGGCCAGGGCACCCAGATGCGACGTGGTGGTCGCCGGGGCGCTGGTGGCGTGGCTCGCGGAAGAATCGGGCGTGGGGGGGACAGGCATGCGGGCAATCTACCGGGCTGGCGGGGAGGCGGGGATGGGGCACCGAGCCCCTTCCCCCCGCCCCCACCGCTCCCCGCGGTTACTTGCCCGTACCGGCCTTGGTGCTCGGCGCGATCGGCCGGTTCGGCACCTCCGGCCCGTTGCGCTTGGTCGGGTGCAGCTCGGCGAGGGTATTGCCGTCGTAGACCCGGCCGTTCTTCACCACGTAGCGGATGCTGTTGGTATTGCGCAGGTCGGCGAGCGGGTCGCGGTCGAGCACGATCAGGTCGGCAAGCTTCCCCGTTTCGATGGAGCCGAGGTCGTTCTGCAGGCCGATCGCGGTGGCGCCCACGATGGTGGCCACACGCAGCGCCTCGAGATTGGTCATGCCACCGCTGGCCATGGCCCACAGCTCCCAATGGTAGCCGAGGCCCTGCAGCTGGCCATGACTGCCAATGCCCAGACGTCCGCCGGCGCGCAGAATCTTCGTGGCGTCGGTGGCAAGCTCGGGAAAGACATACTCCTCGTCGCGAAACCAGCCGCCCGCGGTGCCGCCGTTGGGCATGCTCGCCATGCGCCGCCGCGTTTTCAGCGCCAGCTCCTCATAGGCGGTGAACCGCTGCAGCTTGGAATCGGCCCACGGGTTCTCCTTGGTGTAGAACCAGTTCTCCGCCCACGGCCCGCCGTAGTTCACCAGCAGGGTGGGGGTATAGGCGCGCTTCGCCCAGGCCATGAAGCTCGTCACATCACCGCCCAACGGCGTGATCCCCATGGAGTGCTCGAGACCCGGATACCCGTCCAGCGTTTCGCTGAGGTTGAGCTTCACGTCGAGCGAGCCCTCGGTCGTGGGCATGAGCTGCTGCTCGCGCGCGGCGGTGATGATCCACTGCCGCACCTGCCGCACCCCCGCCACGTACATCTTGATGGTCTTCGTGTCGTAATACTGGCTGTAGCGCTTCATCATGCTGCGCGCGTGCTCCTGGTCACGGATGTTGTCCGTGCTGAACACGCCGGGGCCCGTACTGTAGATGCGCGGGCCAATGATGCGGCCGGCGTCGACCATGTCCTGATAGGTGAGCACATCGGTCGTGGCCGTCTGCGGGTCGCGCGTGGTGGTCACCCCATACGCGAGGTTGGCGAGGTACGCCCACGGCTGCGTTTCGTGAATCGTGCCACGCTCGGCGCGCAGGTGCGCGTGCGTATCCACGAAGCCCGGGATGACCGTAGCCCCGCCCAGGTCCATCTCCGTCGCGCCGGCGGGCGCGGTGACGGTGCCCGACGCGCCCACGGCGGCGATGCGGTTGTTGCGCACCACCAGGTCACCGCGGGCGATCACCTCGTCGCCGCGCATCGTGACGATCTTCGCGTTGCGCAGCACCACCGTGCCCCCCGGCAGGTCGCGCGTGGCGGCCACGCGCACTCGCGTTTCCGTGGGCGTGTAGGCCGTTGGACGCGCGCTTTCGGCAATCGTGCTGTCGCGGCGGGCGGCGGCGATCGCGGCGTCGCGCGCCACGGCCGCGTCGAGATCGTACACCACGTGCGCATTGCCAATGGACCAGTGCACGCGCTTGCCGTCGGCCGACCAGGCGGGAAACTGGCCGCCGATGTCGGTGAGCTTTCGTACCGGGAAGGTGGCGCTCGCCGGTTCCGCCACATTCACCGTGGCCTGAGTGCCGCGCGGCGGTACGACCACCGTGTAGAAGTCACCACCGATTTGCGCGAGCGCGAGATCCCCCGATGGCGCCGCAAGCACGAGCTGCGCCGGCGGCCCCTGCAGCCCCGGCTCCTCGCCGCGCAGCAATTCCAACTCCGACAGCGTGAGCTCGGTGTGGCCGTGGTCGTCATCGGCCGCACCGGCGCCGCCAGCCCCCACCACGCGCAGGTGGCGCTGCTCGTCGGTGCCGTCCCAGCGGAGCGACACCAGGCCGTTGTTCGATGAGAGATAGATGCGGGTGCTGTCGGCGGTGAAGTGCGGCTTGCTGCGACCGGCGGCGCGGGCGATGACCGTGGCGAGCGCGCCATCGGTGGCCGCGGGGGACGCGGCATACCATACGAGCTCCGAGGTACCGGTTACCCCCGTCTGGTCGCGGCGCCCCTGCGCAGGGGTGCGCAGTGCCACGACGCGCGTCCCACTGGGAGAGAACACCGGCTGGCGCAGCGTGGCCAGGCCGGCACTCAACGGCACGAGCCGGGTGGTGCGGCCGGGCGCGAGCGTGGCCTTGTAGAGACGTCCCCCCTGCTCCGTCCAGGTCACGAAGGCCAGCGACTTCCCATCGGGAGACCAGGCCGGTTCGGCCTCGATCACGTCGAGCGTGCTCACGCGGCGTGGCGTGCCCGCGGGCCAATCCATGACGTACAGGCGATCCATTGCCACGAAGGCGAGCTGCGTCCCATCGGGGCTTGGCACCCCGTCGCGAATCTGCCGCGCCGTAAAGGTGGCACTGTCGGCGATGGGATACGTGAACGCCAGTTCGGGACCCACCTCGACCTGCGCCTGTACGCGGAAGGGAATCTCGCGCTGCCCACTGCCGTCCACCGCCACCCGCCAGAGACGATTGCCGTAGCTGGCCACCAGTTCCTTGGAGTCCGGCGTGAAGCTCATGCCGGGGAGCGCGTCCATGGGTGCCCGTGATTCCATCTCGTCGCGCTGCGTGGGATACGCCAGCCAGCGTTCATCACCGGTGGCCAGGTCGCGGAGGCGCAGCCCGGTCTTGTTCTCGTAGCGCGAGCCGTACACGAGCCATTTGCCATCGGGGCTCAGTGTGGGGCGCACCGCCGACCCGTAGCGCGACGACAGCGGCTCGCGCTCGCCGCTTTCACGGTCGTACGACCAGACCTGATACTGCGGGAACTGCGCGTTGTAGTTCCACGCGCCGGTGCGCTGTGTGTAGTACACGAAACGCCCGTCGGCGGAGAAGGCCGCCCCTGCCTGCTGCACCGCCGAGCCGGGCGCCGCATTGGCCGGTGGCGTGTAGAGGGCCACGCCGTTGCCCCCCTGCACATGGTACATCCACAGGGTGGGGAGGCCGCCTCGGAATCCGCCCTTGCTGGCCACGATGTACTTGCCGTCGGGGGAGTACTCCGGCGAGAGGTACACATTGCTTCGCCCGCGCGTGACCTCCTTCACCTCGCGCGTGGACAGGTCGAGCGTGTGCACGTTGTCCGCGCCCTGCCGGTCGGAGATGAACACGACCGTCTTGCCGTCGGGGCTGAACCGCGGCTGCGCGTCGAAGGCGAGCCCGCTGGTGAGGCGCACGGCATCGCCACCGGCCATGGGCAGCAGGTACAGGTCGCCCAGCATGTCGAAGACGAGCGATTGCCCGTCGGGGCTCACGTCGATCGACAGCCAGGTGCCGTCGCGCGTATCCAGCGGGAAGCGTCGCGTGGCCTCCAGCGGCAGGGGACGGGCCGCGGCGCCACGAGGCGGGGCAGCGGGCGCCTGGGCGCCAAGGGGCAGCGCCGTCAGCAGGGCGACGCACAGCGAGAGGGGGCGCAGGCGCACGAAAACTCCGGGGTCGAAGGAGGGTCGGTCGGGGGTGAGCCGACTGGCGGAGATTCTGTCCCCCGGTGCCGGGCGCGGCAAGCCACGGTGCGGCGCGGCGTACATTCGCTTGCCCATTTGCTCCTTTCGGGTGCACTATCGGGATTGTCGTCCCTCATCTGTTCGCCCCGTCCCACCAACAGGCGTGTGGGCGCCTTCACGAAAGGACGAAACGCTGTCCCCGATCGACCACGGCCTGTTGGCCGCGACCCGGTCACCCCCGAGTTCCCTCCCCGCCCGGTCCGGGCGGGTTCGTGCAGCAGTACGAAGACTTCAGGAGAGGTGCGGATGCTCTGTTCACGTGTGTGGAGTCGGGCCCTGACGACATGCGCTGTCGTTGCCGGCCTGCTCGGTACCCCCTGGGGTACCGGGGCGGTCGTAGAGGCTCAGGGGGCCACCGGCACCGTTCGCGGCCGGGTCACCAACGCCGCGGGCAACGCGGTCCCGAACGCGCAGGTGTTCATCGCCGGCACACAAAACGGCGGACAGACCGGCGCCGACGGCGGCTACACCATCACGCGCGTCACCTCAGGTACGGTGACGGTGCGTGTACGCATGATTGGTTACGAGCCGACGGAAAAGGCCGTTGCCGTGGCCGCGGGGCAGACGGCCACCGCCGATTTCGTGCTCAAAACGTCGCCGGTCTCGCTCGATCAGGTTGTCGTGACCGGCACCGCCGGCTCGGCACGCAAGCGTGAGGTGGGCAACTCCATTGGCCAGGTGTCCACCAAGGATCTCCCCGAAGTCCCCACCAACGTGTCCAACCTGCTCGCCGGTCGTGTGGCCGGTGTGCAGATCTCCGGCGGCACGGGCAACGCGGGCAGTGGCAGTGCCATCCGTCTGCGTGGCGCCACATCGCTGGCGCTCAGCAACCAGCCGCTCATCTATGTGGACGGCGTGCGCACCCGCTCCGACGAATATCCGCGCAACGGCATTTTCCAGGGCGCCACGCAGCGCGGCGCGAACGCCTACGGCAGCCCGCTCAACGACATCAACCCCGACGACATCGAGCGCATCGAAGTCGTGAAGGGGGCGGCAGCCACGACGCTCTTCGGCACTGACGCCGCGGCCGGCGTGATCCAGATCTTCACCAAGCGCGGTTCGCAGGGCGCGCCCAAGTGGAATGCCCAGATCAACTCGGGCTTCCAGCGGCTGCAGCAGTTCGGCACCGACTCGGTGCCGCTGCTCAACATGGACGCCTTCGTGCGCGACGGCGGCCGGTTGGGGATGCAGGCCCAGGTGGCCGGCGGCACCCAGAACAACGTGAAGTACCTGTTCTCCTTCGGCGCCGACAACAGCGACGGCGTGCTGCAGCTCGACAACGAGCGCAAGTATCAGGTGCGCGCCAACGTCGACTTCAGCCCGTTCAAGAACATGCAGTTCAGCTGGAATACGGCGTACAACAACTCGCTCATCACGCAGACGCCGGCCGGCAACAACGCGCAGGGCATCACGCTCAATGCCTTCCGGCAGGAGCGCAACTACTTCGGCAACGCCAATCCCGACACGATCAAGCTCGTGTACGGGCAGCAGCTGAACAGCAACATCGATCGCCTGCTGTTGGGCACCACGGCCACCTGGACACCCATCGAGCGCTTCTCGAGCCGCCTCGTGGTGGGCTTCGACCGCTCCGCGCTCGAGAACCGCAACGTGCGCCCGTACGGCTTCCCCGGCGCGGCGCTCGGCATCATCCAGAACCAGGTGTGGCAGAACAAGATCATCAGCCTCGACTGGGCCAACAACTACGAGATGCAGTTCGGCGACGGCATGAAGGCCACGTTCTCTGCCGGTACCCAGTACATCAACTCGCTCGTAAGCGACGTGGTGGCGTATTCGGAGAACTACCCGGCTCCCACCAACCCCACGGTGGCCTCGGGGTCGCTGCGCAACGCCGACGAGAATCGCCTCAAGAACATCACCGGCGGCGCGTTCACGCAGGCGCTCTTCGGCATCAAGGACAAGTACTTCGTGACCGTGGGCGCGCGCGTGGACGGCAATAGCGCCTTCGGTGAAGACTTCGGCTTCCAGACGTACCCCAAGGCCAGTGCCTCGTGGGTCGTCTCGGACGAGGGCTTCTGGTCGGACAAGTTCGGCACCCTCAAGTTGCGCGCGGCGTATGGCCAGGCCGGCCGTGCTCCCACCGCCTTCGCCGCCGTGCAAACGTGGAACCCGGTGGGCTGGGGCACCGCGCCCGCCGTGCGGCCGCTCAACCTTGGTGACCCCAACCTCGGCCCCGAGCGTACCACGGAAACGGAGATCGGGTTCGACAACCAGATCTTCGGCGGCCGCCTCAGCGTGGACTTCACCTGGTTCCGCGCCGTGACCGACGATGCGCTCTTCTTCGTGCGCAACGTGCCCTCCAACGGCTTCCTGGCCAGTTCGCTCGGCAACGCCGGCAAGATCGAGAAGAGCGGCATCGAAGCGGCGATCAACGCCACGCTTCTCGAGAAGACCAACCTCGACATCAAGGCCGGCCTCAACGTCAGCACCAATCAGAGCAAGGTGCTGAGCCTCGGAGGCGCGCCGTCTTTCAGCGTGGGCAACTTCGGGTGGGTCATTGAAGGACAGCCGGCGCCGGTGCTGCGTGGCCGGCTCATCAAGAATGAGGACGTGATCGGCGCCCCCATCGATACGGTGTTCAACCACACCTTCGGTCCGGCGCAGCCCACGCTCATTCTCTCACCGTCGCTCAACATCACCACCTGGAAGGGGATCAACATCTCGACCCGTGGCGAGTATCAGGGCGGCGCCTTCATCAACGAAGATGCGTCGTTCCAGGCGCTGTCGCGGTCGGTGCTGTGGCCGACGTGCACGCGGGCCTACGCGGCCATCGCGGCGAGTCAGCCGCTCACGCCGCGCGAGACGCTCACGTGCATCCCGCGCAATGCGCGCCAGGACATGTTCATCTTTCCCGCGGACTTCTTCAAGATTCGCGACATCACCGTCACGGTGCCGCTGGGCAAGCTGATTCCGCACACGGCCAGCAGCTCGTTCGTGTTCTCCGCGCAGAACGTCTTCCGCACCAATTTCGGCATGCCGCTGTTCGACCCCGAAATGTCGGGCAACGACGGATTCAACGTGGGCGTGCGCTACATCTCCGAGCACATTCCGGCGCCCGCGCTGTTCCTGACCTCCCTGCGCATCTCGTTCTGAGGCCCTTGACCATGACGATGACACTTCGCGCCTTCGTGCGCATGGCTCCCGTCGCGGCGCTGGCGCTTGCTGCCGGATGCGACTTGCAGGTCACCAATCCCGGGCCCGTCCAGGCCGCCTTCCTCAACGACCCGGCCGCCCTCACGGCCATCGTGAACGGCGCCGGACGCGACCTGGGCGAAGGGCTCAACTGGACGTCGTACACGGGGGCCGCCGTGACGCGGGAAGTCCTCCCCGCCGGATCCACCGGCGCCTTCGGCATTACCGTGCGACAGCAGCTCGGCGTACTCTCGCCGGATGACGGCGGCGACTGGTGGAATCAGGCACAGCGCGCCCGCTGGACGGCAGAGTCGGGGGTGCGGCGCATCAAGGAGGTGCTCGGTGCCGCGGCGAACAACAATGCCACGTTGGCTCAGGCGCTGATCTGGGCTGGCTACTCCAACCGCCACCTCGGCGAGAACTTCTGCGACTGCGTCATCGATGGTGGGCCACGCCAGAGCTACACGGTGTATCTCGAGCGCGCCGAAGCCGCCTTCACCGAGGCGATTGCGGTGGCCACGGCTGCCAATAATGCCACCCTGCGCGACGTGGCCACGGCCGGTCGTGCGTCGGTGCGCCTGCTACGTGGCAACCTCACCGGCGCCTCGGCCGACGCAGGCCTCATCACGAACAACGCGTTCGTGTACCGCATGCCGTACTTCGTGAACACCGTGGACCAGTACAATCGCATCAACTGGGCATCGGCTAACCAGCCGTACCGCGCCCACACGGTGTGGGGCACGTTCTACGACAACTACCGTCGCACCACGCGGGACCCGCGCGTTCCCTTCGACTCGAGCCTCACCATCCGCTTCGGAGACGCGGCCGTCACCAGCCTGGGCGGACAGGTACGCTGGTTCTTCCAGACCAAGTACCCGGTGCGCGACTCGCCCATGAACCTGTCGAGCGGCTGGGAAATGCGCCTCATCGAGGCCGAGGCGCTGCTGGTGGCCAACGACATCCCGGGCGCCATGGCCCGGCTCAACCTGCGTCGTACGGCGCTCAACCTCGCGCCGTGGACCGCCACGAACGCCACCGAGGCGTGGACGGCGCTCAAGCGCGAGCGTGGCATCGAACTCTGGCTCGAAGGGCGTCGCCTTGGCGACTTCCGGCGCTGGGCGGCACTCAACCGGCCGGGCGACCAGGAGAATATGACGGGACGCAACCTCTGCTTCCCCATCCCGCTCTCCGAACTCGAGACCAATCCCAACCTGCGGTAACCCTGAACTTCAGGAAACGAGACGGCCGCCGGCACGTACCTGCCGGCGGCCGTTCTTGCATCGTGGCGCGCTCAGAACTCGAAGTTCAGGCCAATGGATGGGAGCAACCCGATGCTTTCGTTGGGCTCGGCGCGACGCAGACGGGGGTTCCACTGCGGGGCCGTGGTGTTGACCCGATTGGTCACGTTCTGCAGGTCGAGAAAGGCGATGAATTGACGGTTGCCCACGAGGAAACGCCGATCGACGCGCAGATCGGCGGCAAAGAAGAAGGGGACACGCAACGCGTTGTACTGTGCGAAATCGAGCGTGCCGGCAAGACTGCCCTGCCCCACGAAGGGCGTGAACGGCAACCCGCTCGACCCACGCAGACGCGTGGCCACTTCCCACTTGGCGTTGGGGCGCCAGCCCAGCACCCCGTTGGCAAGCACCGGCGTGTCGAAGGCCCCACGCGTGGTCGTACCATCGAGGCCGGTGAAGCGCGTGCGGTTGAGGCTCGCACTCAGCTGCCCGTAGAACGGCGACGCGCCCAGCTTCTTCTGCACGAACAGCTCCGCGCCGTACGCCGTACCGGTACCGCTGCTGGCCAGCGGCTCGAGACCGAAGGGGATGTCCGTGGTGGCATCGTCGAAGCCGCTGGGACTCAACACCGCCTGCGGTCGGAATCGTCGCACCGGATAGTCGCCGTACCGCTTGCCGTATACCTCGAATTGCACCTTGAGATCGCTGCCTACCAGTCGTGTGATGCCCGCAATGAGCTGGTCGGCGCGAAACGGACGCAGGCGCGAGGCGTTCCCGGGATCCCCCACGAGCCAGATGTAGCTGGGCGCCTGCCAGTAGCGTCCTCCGGAGAGCGACAGCGTGGTTACCGCATTGGCCTGATAGCTGAGGCTCAGTCTCGGTGCGAGGCGCACGGCGTTGTCGAGGAATCCATACCAGTCGCCTCGCACGCCTCCAGACAGGCGCAACGTGGGTGTACTCTGCCACGTGGCCTGCAGGTAGCTCCCGTTGCGCCACGCGGTGAACGACGTGTCGACCGACAGCGGCTGCGGTGTCCCTGTCTGGTCGCGACGCGTGAACCCGGCGAGCGTGGCGTCGTAGCGCAGGGTGCTGGCGTACTTGAAGATCGTGCCCGTCTCGATCTCCACGCCGCGCCCGACCACCAGCGTCACGTCGGTGCGCAGCGAATTCTCCCCTTCGGTGGAGCGACTCTCGAAGATGGGCGCGAGCAGACTGTCGCGCTGGGCCGTGACGTAGCGCGTCCACGTGCGGCCGAGCGTCGTGGTGGCCACCCCGCGGCCGAGCAACCGCTTCCACGTGAGGCCGCTGAAATACTGATCCTGCGTGGGCGCGAGCACCTGCGCGTTGTTCACGCGCGCCGAGTCGGTGCTGTTGTCGAAAGCAATCGTTCCGCGCGCGCCGATGGCCAGGATACTGAAGGCATCGCGTCGATTGGGGCGCCACGTGGCCTTCATGGTGGCGTCGGTGTAGCTGGGAATGAAGCTGAGGCCAATCGCCTTGAAGAGCAGGTCGAGATAGCTCTGGCGGACGTTGGCCAGGAACGACCCGTTGCGACCGAGCGGTCCCTCGAGCACGGCGCCCACCTGCGTGGCCGCCACGTTCACTTCACCGGCCACGCGCTCGCGATTGCCCTCCCGTAACGTCAGCGTGGTTGCCGACGACGTGCGATCGCCCAGGCGGGCCCCGAAACCGCCAGCCGAGAGCGAAGCACTCTCCACAAACCGGATGTTGATGAGCGAAATGGGACCGCCGGTGGATCCCTGCGAACCGAAGTGATTGATGTTGGGCACTTCGATGTTGTCCACCACGAACAGGTTCTCGAACGGCGCGCCACCGCGCACGACGATGTCGTTGCGGGCAGCGCTCGTGACCCCGACACCGGGCGCGATGGAAATGGCGCGCAGCACATCTTCCTGGGCACCGGGCTGCCGCCGGACCTCCTCCGCGTCATAACGCTGTGTGGAGACCGGTGTGGTTGCGGGCATGCGCGCCGGAAAGGCCTCGGGGCGCACGGTGACGACATCGAGCTGGACGTCCACCGGCCGCAAGGCAATCGTCACCTCGGCCGGCTTGGCGGGAGAGACCGCGATGTCGCCGCGCTGCACCGGCGCGAAACCGAGACGCCGCACCTCGAGCGTGACGATCCCCACGCGCACGCCGCGCACGGTGAACCGTCCATCGGCCTCACTCTGCGCGCCTGCCTCCTGCCCCACCACACGGATGGTGGCCCCGGCGATGGGCGCCTCAGTCGTGGCGGTCACGATGCGCCCGGTGACGACGCCGGTTGGACCGGCGGAGGTAGGGGCAACCTGCGCCGACAGCAGGGCCGGACTCAGGAGCAGACAGAGCAGCAACGCAAGCTTCATTTGGAGCGGGATGGAATCGAAGACAGGACCAGCGGCACCGGACCAACCCGCCGCACCCCGGCATCGTTTCCACCAACAGGTCAATACAGCAGCCGCACCGTCAGCGCCGGCTGGCGCATGGGGAGGAAGCGGGGCACCATGGCGTACGTGCCGTCGGCACCGCGCCGCAGTCCGTAGTCGAGCACGTTGCTGCGGCCGATCACGTTCAGCACGCTGGCGCCGAGCTCCACGCGCGTGGTGCCCACCTCGCGCTGCCAGGTGAGCCCCAGGTCGACGTCGATGAGCGCGGGGCGCCGCATGACACCCGGCATGGACACGGGCAGTTGCGACGTCATGGGTGCCGCGCCGAACAGGTCGTAGTACACCTGACGCAATGCCCATGGCCGTCCCCACACGCCGCGCGTACGGACCGCCATGACGAGCCCGCGCGCGGGGCTCACTTCACTGGCCAGCAGCACACGGTGCGGCTCCAGCCACGGGGTGGGCTGCAGGCGATCGTCGAAGCGCGACGGATAACGCCTGACGCTCGAGCCCCCGTCGTATGCCAGTTCGGTGCGCATGGCCTTACCGCGCCATGAGGCCTCACGCAGCAGACGCACCCCGCCGCCGAACGCCGTCCCACTCATGGGGCGGATGAACTGCGCGGCGTCGGTCAGCACGTTGGGCGTGAGGCCGGGTCCGTACATCACCCCGTAGTCGAACATGGGGAGTGTGGGATGCCACCGGGCATAGAGTTCCCCGCGCAGCTCCCAGCCAGGTGCCGGTGCGTAGGCGCCTTCGCCGGCCAGATGCCACGCCTGCGCCACGGGGGCGTTGCCATCGCTGGGCAGCCAGAAGCGCACACTCGGCACGAAGGCCACCGGCATGGTGCTCGCCACATCGAACTGATTGACGAACTGATGATAGCCGCCGCCCGCAACGCGCCAGGTGAAGGTGCGCGCGTCCCATCGCTGTTCACCGCGCACCGCCAGTCGCGGTTCCGCGTACGTCCGCCCCGTCTGCAGCTGCGTCACGCGCATCCCCACGTCCAGGAAGTGCGTGGCGGAGAGCTGACGAGTCACATCGGCCACCAGGGTGCCACGAGTGACCACCGTCTTGTACGCGAGCGGCCGCAGCACGCGATTGGACAGGTCGAGATGCGCGCGATTGTGCACGACCTCCGCCCCGAAGGTGAGGTCGGTACGGGCCCCGCCGCGCACGCGCCACTCGCCCGAGGCCGCCAGTTCGGTGAGCGCATTGCTCTCGGAGGCCGTGGTCCCCGCCAGTGGTGCGGCATTCATGGCCATGCTGCCACCGTGGCCAAGATCGTACTGCGACGCCCGCAACTGCACCGACTGCCGTACCCGTGTACCGAGCAGCCACTCATGCGACAGCTGCCCCCCCACGGTACGCTTGTCGTAGCGATCGGCGGTGCGCAGCATGCGCCCCGCCCCATCGTCGGCCGCTCCTGCATACGAGACGCCATGCTCATTGAGGAAGGCCGAGGCCGAGAGCGTGTGCGCCACGCCGAACTGCAGACGCCCGGCGGTGTGCACATCGTGCAGCCGGACGCGTTCGTCACCCACACTGCTGCTGAACGCGGCCCCGTCGAGCCCCGCCATGCCGGGTTGCGCCCCGAAGTCGCTGAAGCGCGAAAGCAGCACGGGATCGGGCACGCTCCAATGGCGCAGCGCGCGCGTCAGGGCCGGGGGAGCGGTCCACTGCCAGAGTCCCGTGCGCCCCGCCACCATCACCGTGCCACGCGCGCGCCCCACGGTCACCGGCAGCGACCAGCGACCCGATGCAGCAATGGGGTCCACGTGCACTTCCGCACCGCCCGCCGACTCGCCGCCCACGGCGTGCTTGAGGTCGATGACCCCGGTGGCGAAGCTTCCCTCGGTGGCGCGATATCCGCTGCGCCGAACGGCGAGTTCGTCGATAGCGACGGGCGTAACGAGACCAAGCAGCCCCGAGAGCGCCGTGAGATCGTAGAGCGGGATGCCGTCGAGACGCCATGGATGCTCGCCGATATCCCCCCCCTGCAGGTGCAGATCCGCCGTTCCATCGCGCCGCGAAAGCCCCAGGGGGACCGGCGCGCCGGGCAGGAACAACGACGGCCCCATGAGCGTCCGCCGCGCTACACTGTCCGCCACCAGCGTCGATCCAAGCGTGGCGCTGAACGCGCCGGCGCGCAGCCCGTTCACGATGATGGGACGCGCGACGGCCTCGCTGCGCACGAGCGGCAACCGCACAAGTCGCGACCCGTTGGGCGGCAGCTCGAATGTCGCACGATACGGGCGATAGCCCACGGCGCGAACCTGCAGTTCGTACGTGCCAGGGCGCAGCCGCGCAAATGCAAAACCACCGTCGTCGGCTGACAGCACGGCAGCAGGCACCTCGGCCAGCTGCACGCGCGCCTGCGGGAGTGGTTCACCCGACGCGGCATCCAATACGCGACCGGCAAAGGCGCCCCACGCCGCCGGTTGCTCGGCGCCGGCGATCACCACGTACGTGCCCGACGACAGCCGTACGAAATCGAGACCGGCGGCTCTCGTCACGCAGACAAGGGCCTCTTCGGGGAGCACGTCTTCCAACCGACAGGAAATGCGCATGGTGGCCCGCGGCCCCAGCGTGACCGCCTGCCACACGAGATTGAGCTGCGCCTGGCGTGACAGCGTTTCCAGCGCCTCGACGAGCGGGACGTTGATGAGCGCCAGGGAGAGGCGGGACGGGGCGCGTGTGGCGGAGGCGCCGGGGCGCGTGTCCTGTGCGTGCAGTGTCGGCGCTCGCCCGGCCCACACAAGGGCACCGGCCATGGCCGCCACGGCACATGCCGACGCGCCTCGGCGCGTCCGCACACGTCCTGTGATCACCACCGCCGACCGCGTCCCGTTCACGGGCGCGTAATGCGATACCCGCGACTCGTGCGCTCGAACACGAGTCCCTCCGCGGTGCACAGGTCACCGAGCACGACATCCACCGACGGCGCGCTCGCGTACACCAGCGAGACCGTTGCCGCCACGTCGACGTTGGCGTCATGCTCGATGCGCACGCCATAGCGGCGGCCCAGCTCGACCAGCACGTCGCCGAGCGGCTCGTCGAACGCGGCCAGCCCGCCGGTCCGCCAGGTGGCCACGCGCGTGGGGGTCACACTGCGGCGCAGCCACGTGCGCGCGCCCACGGTGACGCCGTCCCCGGCCCCGAGTTCCACTCGCTGTGCGCCAGCGACAACCGCCACCCGCCCCTCGCTCACATCGACTCGCGTGACGCCACCGGCAGCCTCACGGCGCACGGCGAACTGCGTCCCCAGCACCTGCACCTGCGCGTCGGCCGTGTGCACGGTGAAGGGGCGTCCGTCACGTTGCACGACAAAGAATGCCTCGCCGGTCAGCCGCACCTCACGCGTCGAGGAGGCCAGCGCAGCGGGCCATCCCAGGCGACGGGGAACGGAGAGTTCACTCCCCGCGGCCATCCATACCGTACTCCCCTCCGCCAGCGTCACGGCGCGCGGCGCACCGCCGGCGGGCACCACATGGGTCACGCTGCCGGTAGCCCAGCTGCCACCCCCAACCAGCATTCCCGCGAAAGCCGCCGCGGCGGCCCAGCGCCCCCACCGGCCTCGAGACGAGGCCGGTGCGCGTACACCGCTCGGTGCCGCCGGCATGACCTCCGTACGCTGCGCCTCCGGTACGCGACCAACAGACCCCTCGTCGCGCACCAATTCGAGCGGTGCGCGCACGTCGTCGACGTACGGCGCCCGTGCCGGGTCATGCAGGCGAGTCCGCAGGCGCTGCCATGCCGCCTCGTGCTGGGCCACCGACAGCGGGGCCCGCGTGGCAGGCACGGCACGGTACACGGCGTGCAACTCCCGCGCATCGGGCCGCGCCTCCAGCATGCTCGACAGCTCGGGGTTCATGGACGCTTCCGCGTCGGCATCGTTGGGCCGGTTCATGGCAGCCACACCGAGAGCGAGGCCACCAGCGTGCCCACCTCGGCGAGACGCCGCCGCAGCGTGGAGAGCGCAGCCACCAGGTGGTTGTTCACCGT
The DNA here is from genome assembly GCF_027531815.1 of Gemmatimonas sp. NCBI lineage: Bacteria > Pseudomonadati > Gemmatimonadota > Gemmatimonadia > Gemmatimonadales > Gemmatimonadaceae > Gemmatimonas > Gemmatimonas sp. The sequence continues at coordinate 641,107 of NZ_JAPZSK010000006.1, forward strand.
GCGCGGGGCACACCCCATCGCCGCCGCCACCTCGGCATGCGACAGCCCTTCCACGCGCGAGAGCAGCAGCGCTTCACGCTGGCGGTTGGGGAGTTCAGTCACCAGCACGGCGACGCGGTCCTGCAACTCCGCTCCCTCGGTGGCGACATCGGGGAGCGCCGCGGCGCGGGGGGCGGCGGCACTGTCAACCGCTGCGGGGTCGTCGAGCAACCGCGCACGGGTGGTGTCGTCGCGGCGAATGTTGAGCGCGAGATTTCGCACGGTACGGAAGAGCCAGGCCCGAAGGGGGATCTCCTCGTCGAGACGCTGCCGGCGATCCCAGAGGCGAACGAACGCCTCCTGAACCACATCCTGCGCGACCGCGTCATCTTTGAGGAACGACGACGCGAAGCCAAGGAGCGGCCCGTGCAGCGCATCGAAGAGCTGGCGGAACGCGTCCTCATCACCGGCGCGAATGGCGGCGGCCTGAGCGGGCGGTACGTCTGAGGGAGAAGAAGACATGGACGAAGAGGAAACCCGCGACATCGGTTGAATGACCATGCAACCGGGGTGGTTCCCCCTTTCGGTCTTCCTACGGACGACCCGGCGACCGCGTCAGCGACTGCCCAGCGCGGTCTCGATGTCCTTGGCGATCGACTCCGGTGTGGCCGTAGGCGCATACCGGGCAATCACCTGCCCGTCGCGACCGATCAGGAACTTGGTGAAGTTCCACTTCACCGCGGTGGTCCCAAGCACACCAGGCTCCGCTTCGCGCATCCAGCGCCAGAGGGGGTCGGCCCCGTCGCCGTTCACCTCGAGCTTGGCCGACATGGGGAACGTCACGTCGTAACGGCTGCTGCAGAAAGCCCCGATCTCCGCCTCGCTGCCCGGCTCCTGATGCCCGAACTGGTCGCACGGGCACCCGATGACGGTGAGGCCGCGCGCCTTGTAGTTGCGCCAGAGCTGCTCGAGTCCCGCGTACTGCGGCGTGAAGCCACACATGCTGGCCACGTTCACCATCAGCACCACGCGATCCTTGTAGGCGCTGAGGGGCAGTGGGGCGCCGTCGAGCGACACGAGCGAGAAATCGGAGAGCTGGGGCATGGCGAACCGGAACGGGCAGACGGATCAGGAAACGAACGCGCGACAAGCGGGAATCTGGCGACCACCGCCGTGTGGCGGCACTGCCCTGACGCTCACTGTGGCGTGGCGGATGGCCCGATCGCGAGGTGAAACACCCCCTCGGCAACGGGCTGGCCATTGACCTGCACCACCACGCGATGCGCCCCCGCATAGTACCGACGCGTGGTGATCGGCCGTACCGCGTGGCGCTTGCGCAGGGTGAGCAACTGCCCCGCTTCCAGTCGGGTCTCCCATCCCTTGAATACCTTGGCCGACGTCTGTCCGTTGGCCTTGACGTGGTGCACGACATAGTCCACGGTCAGCGCCTGCGGTCCCCCGCCCTGCGACCGGAGCGTGATCGTGAGCCCCACATTGTCGCCGAGCGTGATGTGTGCAGGCGCAAGCTCGAGCGTGGCGGTTCCGTGCAACGGTTCGGCTCGCCCCCACACGGCGAGAACCGGCGGATACCCTTGCTTCACCAGCGTCCGACTCGCGTGGCGCAGCAGGGCTCGCCGGTGGGGGGTGGCGTCGGGCAGATGTCGTTCGAGCCAGGCGGCCACCACCAACGGATGATCCTTCGCGATGTCATTGAGATGATTCGCGATGCTGCGGCGCACGTACTCGCTGGCATCGTCCTGCAGCGCGGCGAGCAGCGGCAACGAGGGAGACGGGTCGGCGATGAGGTCGCGCAGTTGCAGCCCCCACGGCAGCCGCGGGCGCGTCCCTTCGCTGACCAGCCGGCGCACGTGCTCACTGTCGTCGTGCACCCACTGTCGCAGGGTGTCGAAGACGAGGGCGGGGTGCTGTGCGATCAGGGGGCGAATGGCGAATTCGGCCGTGAACCGTTGGGTGATCTCCCGCAGGCAGGAAAGCGCCCGCACCGGCTGGGCCATGCCCCGCCGGGCCACGAACTCACCGGCGCCCCACAGGAACCATCCATCCAGCCCCCCGGTCCCGGGAGGCGCCTCGAGCGGCCGCAACGCCCGTTCAAGATGGGCGGCCGCGTCATGGAAGTCGGCGGCGAGATACTGTTCGAGTGCATCCGCGATGCACATGGCGCGCGCCTTGAGTTCGAGCGCCGCCAATTGCGGCACCACAGCCGCGCAGAACGCGTGGCTGTCGAAGCCGGGGTCATGCCGGGCCAGGTGACCGGCGGCACGGGTCACGACATCCGCATTAATGAAGGTCTTGAACGGTTCAGCCATGAGTGGTGTAGTTTATCGCGCCAGTCTCAACGCCGTTGCCTCGCACCCGCCCCGCGCATGCGCCACACGCTTCCCCTCCTTGCTGCCGCCGCCCTGCTCGCGACCGCTCCAGGCACCCCCCTGACGCTGGTCCAGCTGCAGGCGCAAGGGGCGCGGGCATCGGCACCTGCCGGTGCGCGAACGGGCACTGGCAGCGGCGGCTCGAAGGGCTCGGCCAGCGAGCCGGCCGAGGCCATAACCGGCAGCTATGCGGGGACGGCCACGGTCCAACTTGGCGACAGTACCATCGTCGTTCCCGTGAGCTACCAGTTCACCGGCACCGCCCCCGCCATTACCGGCACCGCCATGGTACCGGGTCAGGGCACCGGCGCCATCAGCCACGTGGTGCGCCAGGGTACCACGCTGCGCTTCCGCGTCACAGCGGGTGAGGGGAAGCTGCTGGAACACAGCGGCACCATTGCCGCCAACGGTGCCATCGAGGGGTTCGTCAACCTCGACGGCCAGCCGGTGGCCAAGTTCCGCATCGCGCCGGGCGCGCTCCCGGGCAAACCCGCCGTCGCCCCGCCGGCCTCCGGAAAGTCCAAGGGGCGCGTCACGCCGTAGCCCACAGGGTACACAGGCCACCGTCCCCGGGGGCGCTCGCTAACGCGCGGTGACCGGCTCGTCGATCTTGAGCGCCTGAAAGGCCGCGTTGGAGACCAGGCAGTACGCCGTGAAGAAGTAGAACCCCGGCCCCGCGACTGCCGACAGATTGGCGGTCCCCTTGGCGACCAGCAGGGCGATGAGCATGCCCACGGCAAAAACGTCGGCCATGGACCACTTGCTGATTGCCTGCACCACGCGGGCGAGGCGGTACGCCACCGGGGTGGACCGCCACACGAAGATGGGCACCAGCAGGGCAGCCTTCGTGAGCGGGACGAGCACACTGAAGAGCAGAATGAGCCCCGCCACGAAGTCGTTGCCCGACTCGTGCAGGCTGCGAATGGCGCCCAGCACGCTGCGCGTTTCGTTGGTGAGCTCCCGCTCCGTGCCAAACAGCTCGATGGTGGCGCGAATCGTGAGCACCGGCTCCACCAGTCCGGGCCACAGCAGGGCCAGCGACAGCAGCGACAGCGCTACGGCAAGCAGGTTCCTTTTGGACATGGCACAAGGCTAGCGCACCGGCCGCACCTTGAACACCCGCGTGACGAATGCCACCGGTGGCCGTAGCTTGCGCAGATGCATCGCGTCCCCCGCACTACCCGGTCATTGGTGTTCGCCGTCGTCGTGAGCAGTCTCTCCCTGACACAGGCGGCGCGCGCGCAAACGTCCATCGTCCCCGAACCTACCGAAGCCACGCGCAAACGACTCGTGGCGCGGCGCACCACGGGGAGGCTCAACATCGACGGGCGTCTCGACGAGGCAGACTGGCGGCGCGCCCCGGTGGGGGGCGACTTCGCGCAGGCCCGCCCGGACTTCCTCCCCACCACGCGCTATCCCAGCGAAGTGCGGGTGCTCTACGACGACGAGAACCTCTACGTAGGCGCGTTCAACCGCGACAGCGCCGGACTCTCGTCACTGCGCATGCCCGATCTCCGTCGTGATTTCGAGCCGCCCGAGAACGACGTCTTCGGCATTACCATCGGCCCGCTGGGCGATCGCCGCACCGTGCTGCAGTTCTCCACCACGCCACTCGGCTCGCAGGCCGATGTGCAGGCCTTCGACGGCGGAGACGCGTTCAACTTCAACTGGGACGCACTCTGGCGCGTGCGCACCACACGCAGCGACAGCGGGTGGGTGGCCGAGTTCTCCATTCCGTGGCGCTCGCTGCGATATGCCCCCGGCCTCACGACCTGGGACATCAACTTCGTACGCAATACGCGTCGGGTGGCGCAGTGGAGCGCCTGGATGCCGTACCCGCGGCAACTGTCGTCGTGGCGCATCACGTACGGCGGCGCGCTCGACTCCATTCAGCCTCCGCCGCCGCGCACCAACGTGCGCGTGCGGCCGTATGTGCTCGGCACGAGCGTGACCGATCGCACGGCGCGGGCCTTCAATGGCCAGACCGGCGATGTGGGTGGCGAGATCATCTGGGCACCCACGGCCAACAGCCTGCTGGAGGCCACGGTGAACACGGATTTCGCGCAGGCCGATGTGGACCGCCAGGTGGTCAATCTCACCCGTTTCAACGTCTTTCTCCCTGAGCGCCGGCAGTTCTTCCTCGAGAACGCCGACCTGCTGAACGCGGGTGGCCTGGGCGCCGGCACCATCGGTGGCATCGGTGGCGTCTCGGGCCGCTACTTCGTGCAACCCTTCTTCACGCGACGCATCGGGCTGGGGGAGGACGGCACCCCGCAGCCCATCGATGCCGGTGTGCGCTACGCCTATCGCACCGGCAAGACCACCGCGGGCGCCCTGGCCATGCGACAGTCGGCGCTGGGCGCACAGGGAGCCACCACCTTCGGGGTGATGCGTGGCAGCCGCTTCTTCGGCCGCGCCACCCGCATCGGTGCCACGGCGGCGCTGCGCGATGGTGATGCCCTCGATGCGGATCTCGACGTGGTGTCGCGACGCAACGTGGTCGTGGCCATGGATGCGCTTACGCGCATCGGGGAGCTCGTGCAGTTCACCGGCATGGTGTCGGCGTCGAACGAAAACGGGCGCACTGGCTTTGCGGGCACGTACGGCATCACCCGCAACACCAATACCAGTCTGGCCGGCATCCTTGGTGCCGTGGTCACCCGCGACTACAACCCGCAAATGGGCTTCGTCTCGCGCCCCGACGTGCTCATGACCAATCCCTTCGCCACGTGGACGATGCAGCCGACGTGGCTGCCACCGGCGGTGGTGTGGCTGCGGCATGGCCCCAACGGCATCGCCTTCAACGACCCGCAGTCGGGCGCGCTGCAGGAATCCAACCTCACCTACTCGGGCGAGGTGCTCTTTCGCAACGGCGCCACGATCACCCCGTCCATCGAGCACAACGTGCAGCGCCCCACGGTCGCGGTGCCGCTCTTCCCCAACGTGCGCATCGCCCCCGGATCGTACGACTACGTCCGGGCGGGGCTCAGCGCGCGCAGCGACCAGAGCGCCCCGCTGGCGGCCACGCTCACGGCCTCCACGGGCGCCTTCTTCGACGGGGCGCTCAACCGCGTCGAGGTGGCGGGGCGCTGGTCACCCAATCCCTACGTCTCGCTGCGGGCGAGCTATGAGGTGAACCGGCTGCGCAGCCTGGGCACCCGCGACTCCGCGTTCACCACGCACCTCGCAGGGCCGGAGCTGCGCGTGTTCCTCAATCCGCGCGTGCAGTGGAGTGCGTTCTACCAGTACAACACGGCGGCCGAACGCGCGTCGCTCAACGCCCGCTTCAGCTGGGAGTTTCTCCCGCTCTCGTTCCTGTACGTGGTCTACAACGACCGGCAGGCCGTGCAGGGTGGCAATACCCCCTTGGCGCGCTCCCTCATCGTGAAGCTGTCCTGGCTGGGACAGCTCTGACCTGCGCGGTGGCGCTGGCCATCGCTCCCTTTTCCCCGTCTCCGTTCGCCCTCATGCCCCGCTCCCTGTCGCGCTTCCTGTTGGTCGCCACGCTGGTGTCGTGGCCGCACGCCGCACACGCGCAGCGCACTGCGCGTACGACACCCGCCACGACAGCGTCCGCCGCCGTCTCCGCCGCCCTCGACACCACCGCCCTCAAGGGGCTCAAGGTGCGCTTGCTCGGGCCGTTCCGCGGTGGCCGTTCGACCGCCGTGTCGGGTGTACCCGGCCAGCCGCATGCCTTCTTCATGGGCAGCACGGGCGGTGGCCTCTGGCACACCGACGACGCGGGGGCCACCTGGCGCAACGTCTCCGACGGATTCTTCGGCGGCGCCATTGGCAGCGTGGCGGTCGCGCCGGGTGATCCGAATGTGGTGTACGTGGGCGAGGGGTCGGTGGACGTACGCGGCAACACCTCCATGGGCCGCGGTGCATGGCGCTCCACCGACGGCGGGCGCAGCTGGCAGGCCATCGGTCTGCGGAACGCCGGCCAGATCGGCCGCCTCCAGGTGCACCCGCAGAATGCCGATGTGGCGTATGCCGCCGTCCTCGGTCGACCGTTCGGTCGCAATGCCGAGCGCGGGATCTTCCGCACGAAGGATGGCGGCCGCTCGTGGGAGAAGGTGCTGTACCTCAACGACTCCACCGGGGCCGTCGACCTCGCGATGAACCCGCGCAACCCCCGCATTCTCTATGCGGCCATGTGGCGCGCCGAGCGCAAGCCGTGGACGATGATTTCCGGCTCGAGCGAGGGAGGGATCTGGCGTTCCACGGATGGTGGCGACAGCTGGAAGAAGCTCAGCGGGGGACTCCCCACGGGACTCACCGGCAAGATCGGTCTCACGGTGTCGCCGGCAAACCCGCAACGGCTGTGGGCCATCATCGAGGCCGAACCGCAGGGCGGCGTGTATCGCAGCGATGACGGCGGCGACAGCTGGACGCGTACGAACAGCGAGAACAAGCTGCGTCAGCGCGCCTGGTACTACACGCACGTGCGCGCGGACCCGATGGAGGAGAACGTCGTGTACGCGCTCAACACGTCACTCTATCGCAGCATCGATGCCGGCGTGACCTTCACCCCCATCGATGTGCCGCACGGCGACGTGCACGACCTGTGGATCAATCCGGGCGACAAGCGCATCATGATCGTCGCCGACGACGGCGGCGCGCAGGTCTCGCTCAACCGTGGCCGCACCTGGAGCAGTTACTGGAATCAGCCTACGGCCGAGTTCTACGACGTCATCACCGACAATCGCTTCCCCTATCGGGTGTACACGGCGCAGCAGGACAACAATGCGATCAGCGTGCCCAGCTGGTCGTCGTCGAACTCGGTGCATCCGTTTGCCGACTACCGGTACGCCGCCGGATGTGAAACCGGCCCCGTGGCGCTGCACCCCGATGCCCCCGACGTGATCTGGGGTGGCTGCTACGGTGGCGCCATCAACCGCTGGGACACGCGCACCGACGAGCGCCGCAACGTCATCGTGTACCCGCAGCTGCAGCTCGGTCAGGCGGCCAAGGATCTCACGTATCGCTTCCAGTGGGTGGCGCCCATTCTCGTGTCACGTCACGACGCGCAGGTGGTGTACCACGGCGCGCAGTACGTGTTGCGCACGCGGGACGCGGGCCTGACGTGGGACCGGATCTCCCCCGATCTCACCACCAACACGCCGCAGCATCAGCAGGCCGCCGGCGGGCCGATCAACAACGACGTGACCGGCGTGGAGATCTTCAACACCGTGTTTGCGCTGGCCGAGGACCGGGCAGATGCGCGCACGCTGTGGGCCGGTACCGACGACGGCCGCGTGCACATCACGCGCGACGGCGGCTCGTCGTGGAACGACATCACGCCGCCCGGCATGCCGCAGTACGGGACGGTGGAGGAGATCGCCCTGTCTGCGCACCGACCGGGGCGCGCGTACGTGGCCGTGCAGGCCTATCGCCTCGACGACTTCCGGCCGTATCTGTGGCGCACGGACGACTACGGGAAGAGCTGGACCCGCCTCACGACGGGTACGAACGGCATCCCGGCGGACTACCCGCTGCGCTCGGTGGCGGAAGACCCGAAGGTGGCCTCGCTGCTCTATGCCGGCACGGAGTACGGCCTGTTCGTGTCGTTCGATGGCGGCGGGGCATGGCAGCCCATGCCGGGGCGTTTGCCCATCACTCCCATCGCCGATCTCGAGGCACGGCACGACGATCTCGTGATCTCCACGCAGGGACGCGCGCTGTGGATCATCGACGACCTGGCCCCGCTGCGTGAACTCTCGGCCTCCATCGTGGCGTCGGCAGCCCACCTGTTCACGCCCAGCGATTTCGTGCGCGCCCAGCGCGGTGGCGACAGTTTCGATCCGGTGCCGGAGGTGCCTGATGCCGCCGATCGCGGGGCCGCCATTCACCTCTGGTTGGGACGCGAGGCCACGGCGCCGGTCACGCTCGACATCGTCGACGCGGCACAGCGCATCGTGCAGCGCTTTTCGTCGGATTCGGCGGCCGCCCGTGCGGCCCAGACGGCACGGCTCCCCGTTCGCCGCGGGCTGCACCGCGTGGTGTGGGACATCACCTACCCCGGCCCGCAGCGCGTGGAAGGGGTGGTCACCTGGGGGTATCTGGGCGGCGTCAAGGCGCCACCGGGACGCTACGAGGCCGTGCTCACCGCCAACGGCGTGACGATGCGCAAGGCCTTTCAGGTGCTCCCCGACCCGCGGCTGCCGCATATCACGGCGGCCGACTATGCCGAGCAGTATCGGCTCGCCAGCCAGGTGCGCGATTCCATGAACACGCTCAACACCACGCTTGGCGACCTGCGCGACGTGCAGCGGCAGCGGGAGGCGCTCATGGCCGCCGCCACGCGCGCGGGGAGCGAGGCGGCGCTCGCGGCCCTCGCCGACTCACTCGCGCGCAAGCTGACGCAGCTCGAAGTGCAGCTCACGCAGGTCCGGAGCAAGAGCGGCCAGGATCCGATTCGCTTTGCCGGCATGCTGGACAACCAGTGGGCGGAGCTGTACGGCAACCTCACCGGCACCAACGGCTACATCAATGGCGGCGTGGACGGGAAGCCCACACGTGGCGCCGGGGAACGGCTGCAGGAGCTCAACGCCCGCTGGGCGGTGCTGCGCGCGCAGTGGACCGAGATCCTCAACAAGGACATTCCGGCACTCAACGCCGCCGCGAGTCAGCTGAAGCTGGGCGCCATTGCGCTCCCCGCACGGACGATCATCCCGTAAGCGGCATCGCGTAAGCGGCATCGCGTCACCAGCAGCCGGGGATCGCTCGACAGTGAGCGGTCCCCGGCGCGGTTCAGCGGTCGACGATGCGCTTGCCCAGCGGCGCCCAACTCACCTCGGCAAGCTTGAAGTGCGCGAGGCCGAAGGGAATGCCGATGATGGTGAGGCAGAGGGAGATGCCGGCCACGATGTGCGCGAGCGTGAGCCAGAAGCCGGCGAAGATGATCCAGAGCACGTTGGCGATGCCCGTGCCCACGATGCGCCCCTCGCCCACCTCGCGGGCATCCACGAGCGTACGGCCGAACGGCCAGGCGGCAAACGGCGCGATGCGGAACGCCGCGAACGCCCACGGCAGCCCGACCACCGTGATGGCCAGCGCCGCCCCCGCGAGCATCCATCCCAGCCACGCGAGAAAGCCACCGCAAACGAACCAGAGCAGGTTGACGAGGAAGATCATGTTGTCCGTACGCGACCGCAGACGCGACAGTTTCGTCCGTGCGGGCGCGATGCCTCAGGCCACCCGGCGTTTCTCGTGCGCGGCGCGGCTGGCCTTCAGCAGGCGATGCACGGTGGTGCCGGTGATGAGGCGCACGCCGCGCTGGAACGTGAAGTACTGATACGCCCACTGCACGACCACGCTGACGCGGTTGCGCACGCCCACCAGATACAACACGTGCACGAATAGCCAGGTGAGCCACGCGAACGTCCCGCGCAAGCGGACACCTCCGATCACGGCAACCGCCTTGTGCCGGCCGATGGTGGCGAGGTCTCCCTTGTTGACGTAGCGGAACGGCGACGTGGCGCTGCCGGCGACGTGACGCGCAATGTTGCGCCCGGCCAGCTCACCCATCTGATTCGCGGCGGGCGCGACGGCCGGCACCGGCGCGCCGTCAGCGGTGGTGGTCGCCGCCATGTCTCCGACGCAGAAGATTTCCGGACGTCCCGGCACGCTGAGGTCGGGATTGACTACCACCCGGCCCGCACGGTCGAGCGCCACGCCCAGCTGACGCGCCAGTGGTGACGCCTGGTTTCCGGCTCCCCAGAACACCGTGTGCGCGTCGATGCGCTCACCGCCGGCCACTACGCCGTCACTGTCCACCTGCGTGACCACGCAGCGGGTGCGCACTTCGACCCCCAGCGACTCGAGATCACGCTGCGCCTGCGCGGAGAGTTCCTCGGGGAAGGCCGGCAGAATGCGCGGCCCCCCCTCCAGCAGCAGCACCCGTGCCTGCCGCGGGTCGATACGCCGGAATTCGCCGGTGAGGGCATGATGCGTGACTTCGGGAATCATCCCGGCCAGCTCCACGCCGGTGGGCCCGCCCCCCACGATGACGAAGGTAAGCAGCGCGTCGCGCTCCCCGGCCGCGCTCGCCCGCTCGGCGGCCTCGAACGACAGCAGGAAGCGCCGCCGCATTTCGAGGGCGTCCTCGACGCTCTTGAGCCCCGGCGCATGCGCCTCCCAGTCGGGGTGCCCGAAGTAGGCGTGACGGGCGCCGGCAGCCACCACGAGGTAGTCGAAGGACAGCCGCACGGTGTCGCTGTCGAGTGACACCGTCCGGGCCTGCGGATCGATCCGATCGACCTCCGCCATGACCACCGTGGCGTTCTGCTGGTTGCGCAACAGCCAGCGAATGGGCACGCTGATGTCGGCCGGATTGAGCACCGCCGTGGCCACCTGGTACAGCAGCGGCTGAAAGAGGTGGTGGTTGGTGCGGTCGAGCAGCGTGATGCGCACCGGTGCATTGGCGAGCGCGCGCGCCGCCGACAGGCCAGCGAATCCCCCGCCAATGATGACCACGTGCGGCCGCGGGTCGGTGCGATGCGTACCGGTGGCGGTCAGCGAATGGTGAATGCCACGCGTCGCGCTTCCGCCGTCCACGGCGATGGTATCAGCAGGGCGATTGGTGGTGCGGTGCGGCATGACGGCTCCGGGATGGGTACGGTATCCGTACGCTCGCCATTTGTGAAAAGTTTCACAAGGTCATCCGCCGAGAGCAGCTTTGTGATCCCCCCGCCCCGCCACACGCCGCCACATATACCACTCCCGCCCCGCGCTCCACCCCGACGCCGCAGCATGGTCCGCCCCCAGCACGCAGTCGGCGGACTCCGTCGTGGCCGCGCGAAAGTGCTCGTCCAGCTCGGCCAGCAGCTCGCGCGTTTCCAGCGTCGTGGGCTTCGCCCGCAGCCGCTGCGCGATCTCGTGTCGCACCTGCAGGTCGGCCGCGAGATCGTGCGTCGCCACATCATGGCGCGCCACATAGTCCACAATGCGCGCCCACTGCGCCACCAGGGCGGGCAAGGTGAGCCGCGTCAGATTCGTCGGCACCGTATCCGTCACGGGGCCGGCCGCCGCTCCACCCGCGCGAGGAACGCGTCGAGCGCCGCCACATACTCCGCCGGGCGTTCGCGCATGGCCGCGTGCGCGGCCCCGGGAATCACCACCAGCTGCGCATCACGCATCGTGCGTCGGAACTCCTCCAACGTGGAGGGGCGCGCTTCGTCGAATTCTCCCGCCACGAACAGCGTGGGCTGGGTGATGTCGGCGAGATCGGCGGCGCGGCTCCACTGCCGCAGACTCCCCGTGCTCAGGAATTCGGTAGGCCCCCACATCTGACGATAGATGGTGTCGTTGCTCGCCACGCCGGCGCACCGCGGCTCGTCTGCCACCGGCAGGCGACGCACATGGCGGGCATAGAACGAATCGGTGGCCGCCCGATACGCCGGCGAGTCGAGCGTGCCCTTGCGCTCCTCCTCGTCGAGTACGGTGCGAATTGCCGTCGGCAGCTGGGCCCGCAGGGAATCGGCGTCGGCAATCCACCGCGGCGTGTCGATGAGCGGACTGCTGAAGATCACGCTCACCACACCGGTCGGCTTGGCGGCCGCCATGTACTCGGCCGCGAGGGCTCCGCCCCACGAATGCCCCAACAGGTGCACCTGCTCGAGACCCAGCGCCCGCCGCACGGCGTCCAACTCCGCCACGAAGCGCGCCATATGCCAGAGGGAGGTGTCGCTGGGGTGATCGGAGCGGCCGGAGCCAAGCTGGTCGTAGAAGATCACCGGACGCTGGCGAGCCAGCGGGGCGAGCGTTTCGAAGCGGCAGGAGGTCCCACCTGGCCCCCCATGCAGGGCGAGCAGCGGCGTCCCAGGACCACTGCCGATGCGCCGGTACCACACGCGGCCACCCGGGACATCGATCATTCCCTCCGACCAGGGGAGCGTATCTGTCAGCGCGGCGGAGGCGGTGCTGTCGGCGAGTTGCTCGCGTCCGGTGGCACAGGCCTGGAAGACGACACTGGCAGCGGCTGCGGCAGGGAGCAGCAAGGCGCGCAGTCGTCCGGACGTGGTGCGCGCAGGCGGGAGCGTGGAGAGCGACATGCCGCGAAGCTATCCTGCGGGCTACCCTTCCGGCGAGTCCCCCGGCACCTCGCGCTAAGGCAGCGTCAGCAAGCTCGACAGCAGCGGGCCATCGAGCTGATGGCCACCGGAGAACGACGCCATCGTCGCGTGCGGCTGCACCCGCTGCAGCATGTCGACGACGTCCCGTTGCTGTTGGGCGTTCAGGAACTCGTCGGCGTCACCACAGGCAAACGTGACCACGGCGTTCGCCAGCGCCGCCGCGAGAAGCGCATCGGGCACATCGTGCGCCGGGCGGCCGGCCCACGCCACGAAGGCCGTGGGGCGCACCGCGCCGCTGGCAATCCAGCGGGTCGCGGTGGCCACCCCCTGCGAGAAGCCCAGCACCCCCACGCGAACCGCCGGCGACGCCTGCGACGTAACGTCGCGGTACACCAGGTCGAGCCACGAGAGGGTGTCCGCAATGTCGTCCTCGCGCGCTTCCCGGGTCATCCAGGTGGCACCCACTCGTTGCAGATGCCCCCCGTCCACGCGTGGCATTTCGGCGTAGAACCGCGATAGTGCCTCGGGCGCCACCACGCACGTGTTCGCCGGGATAGCCCCGGCGAACTTGCGGATGAATCGGGTGGCCAGTTGGCCATACCCGTGCAACACGAACCAGATACACTGCGCCGACTCGACGGGAACGCCGAGCACGGCGTAGCGGGCCGTACGTTGGGTACGACGCGTGACGAGGCGCGGCCCGTCCGGCATGTCATTCATCGGGCCGCCCTCGTCCTGTACATCACATGGCCGGCGAGCGGAGATCCTGCAGCGCCTTCTTGAGCAGGTCCGTCTTCTTGCCGTCGCAACCACGCGCCCCTTCGGCCGCCGTCACCGCCGCGTCGAGCGCACTGTTGCGCGCCGCCCCGCTCGCCTTCTCGGCCGCCGCGATCTGCGAACGCAGCGCACTCACCGCCGGCGCCGCACACCCCTTCCGCTCCAACTGGTCGGTGAACGCCTTGGCAAGCGGGAAGCTGGGCGGCCACGAAATCTTCGGCTGCCCCTGCGCGTTGAGCTCGTTCCACTTCACCGTGTTGGCCGCGTCGATCTCGTTCTGAGTGAGGAACCGGCTGGGCACCAGCTCGGCAACATCGAGACCGCGCGCAATCTCCGAGCTCACGATGTGGCCGTTGTACCAGTACACCGACCACGAGCCGCCCATCTCCATGCGCGTGCCGTCGACAGGGCCGCGGTCGAAGCTGGCAATCTCGAACGGCTTCGCCGGATCGCTCCAGTCGAACACCGAGATGCCGCCCTGATACCAGCTCTGCACCATGATGTCGCGCCCCGGCACCGGGATGAGCGACCCATTGTGCGCCACGCAGTTTTCGTTCGACGTCTGGTACGTGGGAATCTTGTAGTAGCTGCGGAACTTGAGCGACTTGCGGCCGCTGGCGGGATCGGTGACGATGTCGAAGATCGCGTTGGCGCCCCACTCCGGCTTGTCACCCGGGCGGCACTTCGGGCCGCCACCGCCACCCCACTCGTCGCTGAAGAGCATCGCGGTGCCATCGTTGTTGAACGTGGCCGAGTGCCAGTAGGCGAAGTTCGAGTCGGCCACGGCATCGAGACGCACCGGGTTCACCGGGTTGCTGATGTCGAGCAGCAGGCCATGACCTTCGCACGCGCCGCCGGCGAGGCCGAGCGACGGGTAGACGGTGATGTCGTGACACTGCGACGTCTCGCTGACCTTGCCGGTCGTGTTCTCGCCCATGCCCTGCATCGCGAGCATGCGCTTCACCATACCGTCCACCACCGGACGGGCAGCGGCCGTGTCAGCGGCCGAGGCCGTCGTGGCACCACGCGCCTTCATGACGCTGTCGATGACCGGCTTCACCATCTGCGGCGGCAGTTCGAACTCCACACCGATGCTCGGGATGAACGCCACGAAGGCACCGCGACGCTTCGCCGCTTCCATGGCCTCACGATCGGCGTCCGACGGCCCGTGGTTCTTGGGCGCCGTGAGCCCCGAGAAGATGTTCGCCCGATTCACGACGGCCGCCTTGGCGGGATCGGCCAGCGGCACCTTGATGATTTCGATGCGCAGGCGCGAGGAGTTGGGATTGTCGGCCGCGATGTTGCTGCACGCCTCGAGCTCACCCTTGGGGCGGATCGCCGAGGAGCCCGACACGTAGATGTAGATGTTCTCCTTGTCCTTCGGGTCCTCGAGCACCGTGTGGGTGTGCGACCCACGGCACGTCTGCACGTTGGCGACGAGCTTGGGTTCACGGATGTTGCTGATGTCGAAGATGCGCACGCCGCGCACGCGATCCTTGCTCACCGCTTCGCGCACGCCACCCGGCTTGCAGTCCACGCGGCCGTTCATCGCTTCGGCGGACATGAACATGAGGTTCTTGTACACCGAGACGTCGTTCTGCGACGCCGGGCACTCGTAGGCCACGACGAGTTTCGGCTGGGCAGGATTGCTGATGTCCCACACCACGGGGCCGTTGTAATTGCCCTGGATGACGTAGTTGCCCGTGAACGCCAGATCCGAATTGGTCTCACCCAGGAATCCCTTGGGGCTCGGGACCTTGGCAAGCACACGCATGTTGGAAGCGAGTTCACCGGCGTCGAAGAGGCCGGCCTTGAGCGTGTTGCGCGGATCGGTGGCCGGCGAGGGAGCCGTACTGGGCTTGGGGGCACGGCCGCAGGCGGCGAGTGCCAGCGCGGCCAGCGCCATACCGGCACGGCCACGAGACAGGAGCGTCAGGGAGAGGGTCATGGCGTTCAAAATGGGTGGAATGCGCACGAATACTCAACGTACGTCGGGGGGCGATTCGGCGTTTCATGGCGCCGCGCCAGACGCCGCCCTGGTCCCGTCCCTCGCTGGCGCCGGCTGGCCCTGCCGGGTGCCGGTCGGACGGGGATGGGACCTTTCCGGAGCGTTGCGGGCATAGACAGGCGGAGCACCGACAGGGACGCAGGGAAAGGTGCAGGCCTTCACCGGGTTTGCCCGACTGCGGCGGCTTTGGTTTGCTCCCACACTGCAGCAAGCCGCGACGATGCTCGCGCTGCTGCCTGATCGCTCATCCAGAGGTTATTCCCATGAGATACAGTACGATGTTCGTTGTGGCGCTGGTCGGCTTCGGCACGGTCGCCGGCGCGCAGGAAACCACGCAGCCACCCACGCGACTCCCAGCGGCCAAGGTCACCGCCGATGAAGGCAAGGCGGTCACCGTCCAGAACGATCGCCGCGAGGTGGTGCGGTTTGTCGTGGAAACGGGGCGTTCCGAGCGCAGCCTCGGCTCGGTGGGCCCGAACAGCACGGAGAAGTTGCAGTTGCCGACTTGGGCCATCGAGGGCAAGCGCTCCATTGCTGTGCTCGCCATGAGCGAGGCGTCCCGGCAGGTGATCGCGCGCTACGAGGTCCCGGTGATCGCAGGGCAAATGCTGGGGCTGCTGGTACCGCCGGCGGAAGGGTTGCCGGCTGGTGACAGCCTCATGATCAGCCTGCCGGCCGGTACCGGACGCGCGGCGACCGTGACCATCGACAACGCGCGTCGCGAACCGGTCACGGTGTTCGCCGAACAGGGGCTGCGCTTCGTGAAGCTCGGTGACGTGGCGGCCAACCAGCGGGGTACGCTGACGCTCCCCAAGGCCATGTTCTCCGGCACCGGCAGCGTACGCATCTTCGCTCGCCCGGCCGGCGCGGCGGAGCGCAGCACGCAGGCGCTCAAGCTCGGCGAAGGGGACCACGTGGCGGTCATCGTGATGTAGTCCGTTCGGCACGGGGCGCCGCCCAGAGGTGCCCCGTGCCGCATGCGTAGAAACACACGAGCGATACACTCGGTGGCGCGGTGATTCCGCTTGTGCGAAACGAGGGTCGGGTTCAGCGTTGCACCATGGCGAAACCGTGGGCAACCCGAATCCGACCCTCGCGCGCGTCGGTCGCGCTCCTGGCGTTGCTGTCGCTCTCCGCCTGCCGCTGGATCGCCACCGGCTCGCCCACCCCGCTGCATCCGGCGCCATCCAACGCGGTGCAGTACGTGGATGCCTGCGCGCCGGCGTGCACCGATTCGCTCGATATCGTGGCCATGGGGGTGGCCGGGTTTCTGGTCGTGCCGTGGCAGGATACCACGCGACTCGTGCTCGCCCCGCCGATGTTCACCAACCCCACCGTGCCGTGGCTCGTGTTCGGTGACCTGCTGTTCGGCACGCGCCCCGATACGGCGCAGATCTCGAAGCGCCTCGCCGCCATGCCGGCGGCCAACGCCGAGCGTCTCGGCCGCGTGCAGGCCGTGCTGGTGGGCCATGGGCATTACGATCATCTGATCGACCTGCCGCCGCTGGTGCCACGCATGCCGCGGGCGCGCGTGTACGGCAGCGAGACCGTGCGGAACCTGCTGGCACCCGTTGGCACACTTGCCGACTCGATGCGTGTGGCGGTGGACACATTGGCTGCCTTGAACGGGGCACGCACCGGGCAGTCGATTGTCGTGAGTCCGCTCCTTGCACTACGGGCCATTACGTGGGCCCACGCGCCCAACATCGGGTCAATCACCATTGCCCCCGGCCACCAACGCACGCCGCGGCGCACGCTGCCGCGCACCGTGCACGGGTGGCAGATGGGCACCCCCTATGCGTGGGTCGTGGACGTACGGCGAACCCCCGATCCGGCATCGGCCGTGGCCGTGCGTCTGGTCTATCACGACGCGGCCGCCGATGCCGATGTGCAGCGACGGGCCGCCGAGGTGATCGCCACCTTGCCGGCAGCGCACGCGACGGTGGTGATCATCACCGCGGCCAATTTCGATCAGGCCAACGCCTATCCCGACGTGCTGCTGGCGCACCTCGAGCCACAGCACGTCTTGCTGGGGCACTGGGACGATTTCTTCCGCTCCTCCGACAAGGCGGAACGCGTGGTCCGCGGCACCAATGCCGAGGCACTCGTGCGGCGCATCACGCCGTTCATTGGCCACCGCTGGTCGGCAGCGCGCGCCGGCACCGTCACGCGTGTGCGTTGGTAGTGGGCTGGTAGTGGGCCGGAATTGCGCTGGTAGCGTGCCGATGCTCCGCGCGAGCGACGATGCCTCGTCTTCGCACCGCCGGCACGTCAGCGCCGAGTCAACCGCGTACTGCCATCATGTGCGTGCGCAGGGCGGTGAACACCGTGGGCGCGAGGCGCTGCAGGGCGTACGCCGTCATGAAGGCGCGGGCAGCAAGTTCACGGCGAAAGCGCGGTGACACGAACGGATCAGCCTTGAGCCGATCGGTGCGCTCCTTGCCCACGAAGAGGTACGCCAGCGCCGCGGCGTCGGCCTCGGCCACCTGCGCCCGTACCCGCTCGGGGGACTGCGCTGCGAGGAAGAAGGCGTCCATGGCCACACGCTGCCACTCGTGACAGAGCGGATCGCGATGGCGGAGCGCCCGCAGCTCGGCTGACAGCGGCAGCTGCGGCTGCTGTGCGTGCTGCGCCCCGGCGCCGATCGCGCGCAACAGTTCACCGAGCAGGTCGAGCGGGGGCTCGTCACCGCGCACGGGGTGCGGTGGTGGCGAGGTCGCCTCTCCCAGCACGGCCGTGGCCACGTCGGCCACGATTTTCATGACCCGTTGCGTCTGCTCGTCGCCGCCGTCGTCGGCTTCGCTGTGGCTGCTCCACGCCAACCAGTGCCGTCCATCGAGCGTGGCCAGGGAGGTGGCGACGGCATTGAGTGCTTCGACGGCTTCCACCTGTTGCAATGCCAGGGCAGCCGCGCGTGGGCGCACGTCGGCGGTGTTGATCCGCACGGCGGCATAAAGTTGGTCATCGGCATGCCGCACCCAGCAGCGATCGGCATCGGCGATGGTCACGTCCACGTGCAGGACGCCGCCGATCATGGTCTCGAGCAGTGTCCGGGCGGTCAGCGGACCCTCGCGCGCGGTGAGCGCTTCCACGGCGGCGTGCTCGTGCCGCACCCATTGGTGATCAGCCAGCGCCGACGCCGCGCTCCCTGTCCGCGCGGCCACCTGAAAATCGAGGAAACTCGTGCCGTCGTGCAGCGGCGGCCCCAGCACGAGGGTCAGATCGGTGAGCACGGAGAGTGGCGGCATGGCTACATATTGCCGAGACCGGGCGGATGGTGGCAGTGGGCCATGCCGCCCGCCCCCTGACGCGCGGCGGCGCTGCTCGCTATCGCACGTCCCGCCGGCGCGGCATGTTCTCCCCATGACACGACTGCTCCGATCATCCGCGCCCCGCCGCTCCGGCCACCGGCTCCTCGTGCGGGGCATCGCCGTCGCTGGAGTGGCGCTCGCGCGTGGGCTGTCCGCGCAGCCAGCCGCCACGGTCACGGCGTTCACCGGCGCCACGCTCATCGACGGCACCGGCCGCGCTCCGGTGCGCAACGCCACACTGGTCGTGCGCGAGGGGAAGGTGGTGGCCGCCGGTGCCGGTGAACGCATCGCCGTGCCCGCCGGAGCCAGCCGGGTCCCGCTCAACGGCAAGGTCATCATTCCGGGGCTCATCAACGCTCATGGCCATGCGTCCACGGCGGCGAATCTGGCCACGTACGCCGCGTACGGGGTGACCACGGTGTACTCCCTGGGCGACGAAGGCCCCGAGGTGTTTGCGGCGCGCGAAGCGCAGCGGCGGGCGTCTCCGGCGCACGCCCGGGTGTATCTGGCGGGCCCGGTGCTTGCTCCCGCGACCCCCGATGAGGCGCGCGCGCAGGTGAGTGCGGCGGTAGCCCGCGGCGTGGACATCATCAAGATTCGCGTGGATGACAATCTGGGCACCGCGACGAAGATGACCCCCGAGGTGTATCGCGCGGTGATCACGGAAGCGCATGCGCGTGGGCAGCGGGTGGCGGTACACGTGTACTATCTCGAGGATGCGCGCGCCCTGCTGGCCGCGGGTGCCGACTACATCGCGCACAGCGTGCGGGATCACCTCGTGGATGCGGGCTTCGTGAATGCGCTCAAGCGCAGCGGAGTGTGCTACTCCCCCACGCTCATGCGCGAAGTCTCCACGTTCGTGTACGACACCGTACCGGCCTTCTTCGCCGACTCGCAGTTCCGGGCGCACGCCGATCGCGCCTGGATGGCGACCGTCACCGACCCCGCCCGCATGGCCGCGACACGGCGCAGCGCGAGCGCGCAACGCTACAAGGCACAGTTGCCGGTGGCCATACAGAACCTGGCCACACTGGCCGCCGCCGGTGTGCCGATTGCCATGGGCACCGACACGGGGCCGGTCGGACGCTTTCAGGGGTACTTCGAGTTGATGGAGATGGAGATGATGGTGGACGCTGGACTCTCCCCCGCCGCCGTGCTGACGAGCGCCACACGCGATGCGGCGCGCTGCCTGCGCATTGACCAGGAGGTGGGCACCCTCGAGGCGGGCAAGCAGGCCGACTTCGTGGTGCTGCACGCCTCGCCCCTCGAGGATATGCGCAACATCCGGCGCCAGCATTCGGTGTGGATTGGCGGCGCGCGGGTGAACACGTCGCCACGCTGATGGCGCGCTGATGGCGCGCGAGGCCGAGGGCCGCGGCAGGTGATTTTGTCGCCGCGGTCCCTTAACCTGCAGAACGCCCGGCCCGCTCTTCGCTTCGCCTTCTGCCAGTGACCGCCATACCGCCCGCCACCCGCACGCCAGACGACATCCTCCGCGAGGTGTTCGGCTACACCGATTTCCGGCCGGGCCAGCGGGAAGTGATCGACGCGGTGCTCGCGCGGCGCGACTGCATCGCCCTCATGCCCACCGGGGCCGGCAAGTCGCTCACGTACCAGATCCCGGCGCGCCTGCTGGGCGGCACGGTATTGGTGATCTCGCCGCTCATCTCGCTCATGAAGGACCAGGTGGACGCCGTGGCCGGGCTCGGCTACGCCGTTACCGCCATCAACTCCACGCTCGACCCCGACGAGCGTCGGGCGCGCCTGGAGGGATTCCGCGCCGGCCGCTACGAGCTGGTGTACCTCGCGCCGGAAGCGCTCGATGGCTACCTCGGCGACTTCGTGCAGGGGTGCCCCGTATCGCTGCTCGTGGTGGACGAGGCGCATTGCATCAGCCAGTGGGGGCACGACTTCCGTCCCAGCTATCGGCGCCTGCAGGGACTCAAGCAGCAGCTCGACGTGCCCGTGCTGGCGCTCACGGCCACCGCCACCCGCGACGTGGCGCGCGACATCCTGCGGCAGCTGGGGATGAAGAAGCCCGCCGGCTTCAAGGGGTCGTTCTTCCGCCCCAATCTGCGGATTGGCCTGCGCAAGAAGGGCCAGGGCGGCAACACCCGACGCGAAATCCTCACGCTCGTTGGCGAGCATCGTGGGGAGAGCGGCATTGTGTATTGCCAGAGCCGCAAGAGCGTCGAGCAGACGTGCGAGTATCTCGTGTCCGAGGGCGTGAAGGCGCTGCCGTATCACGCGGGACTCGCCCCCGACGAGCGCGCGCGCAATCAGGACGCCTTTCAGCGCGACGACGTGGATGTGATGGTGGCGACCGTGGCGTTCGGCATGGGGATCGACAAGTCCAACGTGCGCTTCGTGATCCATCGCGATATGCCCAAGGACATCGAGTCGTGGTACCAGGAGATTGGCCGCGCCGGGCGCGATGGCCTGCCGAGTGACTGCGTGATGTTCTATTCGTGGGCCGATGTCATGGCGCATGAGCGCTTCACCGATCGGCTGGAGGATGAACAGCTGCGCGAGCGCACCCGGGCCGCCACGAAGGCGCTCTTCAACCTCATCGAGCGGCCCGGTTGTCGGCATCAGGCGCTCGTGCGGCACTTCGACGAGCAGATCGACCCGTGCGGCGAGTCCTGCGACGCGTGCACCGGACAAACGGTCGAAGCACGCCTGACCGAGGCGCTCGAGCTGGAGCGTGTTGCGCGGGCCGGGTGGCGCAGCGGTCCGTCGTCGCTCGCGCGCGGCGTGCGTCGCGCGACACTCGGCGCCGACGAACTGGATGGCGACGATCGCGCGCTCTTCGATGCGCTGCGCACCCTGCGACGCGAGTTGGCCGAGGAGGCGCGTGTGCCGCCCTACATCGTGTTTGGCGACCGGGTGCTGCTGGAGATGGTGGCGCGGCGACCGCTTACGCACGCGGCCCTGCTGCAGGTCCCCGGGGTTGGCCAGGCGAAGCTCGAGCGCTACGGCGATTACTTCCTCGAGGTGATCGTCAGCCACGAGCCGTAGGCGCACGCGCGGCGCCCGGCGCACCAGCCTTGACGCCGCAATCCCGATTGTTTTAGTTGCAATGACTCTTGTTGAAACTCATTCTCATTTAAGATGGACCTCGCTCGTCACTTCACGTTTCGTGTCGGCACCGCCATCGCGGTGACCGGTTTGCTGCTGCTGCCACCGCAGGCGTCGCAGGCCCAGGTGCAAGGCGCCCCGCCCCGTACCGGCCGCGACACGGTCCAGCTCCCGGGGGTCTCGGTGGTGGGTGCGCCCGACCGCCTCTCCCGCATCCCCGGTTCGGTAGACCAGGTGGACGCGCGGCAGCTCAAGGCGAGCCGCGTATTCACCACCAACGAGGCGCTGCGCAAGATTGCCGGCCTGGTGGTGCGCGACGAGGAGGGGTTCGGCCTGCGCCCCAACATCGGCGTGCGCGGCCTCAACCCCACCCGTTCCACCAAGGTCCTGCTCCTCGAAGACGGCATTCCCTTCACGGTCGCTCCTTACGGCGACAATGCGGCGTACTACCACCCGCCGATCGAGCGCATGGAGTCGATCGAGGTGTTGAAGGGAGCGGGGCAGATCCTGTACGGCCCGCAGACCGTGGGTGGGGTGATCAACTATCTCACCCCTGCCATTCCGCGGGCCCCGGGCGCCGGCCTTTCCATTGCCGGTGGCTCGCGCGCCTTCACGAACGTTCACGCGAAGGCGGGGGGCACGTTCGGTGCGGCCGGCGGCACGGGGGTGTTTGCCGACTACATTCGCCGCAGCGGCGACGGAGCACGTGAGAACACGTCGTCCGCAGTGGACGACGCGTCGTTCAAGCTGCTCGTGCCCCTCAGCGCGACGCAGCAGCTCACCGTGCGCGGCAATGCCTATCGCGAACAGTCGACGGTCACCTACTCGGGTCTCACCGAGGCCGAGTACGCCGAGGATGCGCGCCAGAACCCGTTCGTGAACGACGGGTTCGACATCGCGCGGGTGGGTGGCGCCATCTCGCACCGCGTGGGGCGCTCGGAGCGGCGCAACCTCACCACGACAGTGTATGGCTATCGCATCAACCGCGACTGGTGGCGGCAGAGCTCCAACTCCGCGCAGCGTCCCAACGATCGCAACGATCCCACTTGCGCCGGCATGATGAACCTCGCCACCACCTGCGGCAACGAGGGGCGTTTGCGCGAGTACGTGGTGGTGGGGCTCGAACCCCGCGCCACCTGGCAGTGGGTGCGATCGGCGTCGATCATCGAGCTCGACGCTGGGGCGCGGGCGCATCATGAGTCGCAGGAACGGCTGCAGGTGAACGCCTCCACGCCGCGCGGGCGCACGGTGGGACTCAGCGGCAACGTGAATGCCGGTCTCGTGGAAGACAACCGGCGCACCACCGACGCCTTCGCCTCCTACGTGCAGGCTCGTGTGGCCACCGCCCGCTTCACTCTGAGCGGTGGGGTGCGCAGCGAAGCGCTGCGCCTGATGCGCCTCAACCGACGCCCCACGGCCGCCACTCCCAATGGCGTGCAGGGCGCGACCACCATGCAGACGCTCATTCCGGGCGCCGGGGCCACGGTGCAGTTGCGCGAGGGGCTCACCGCCTTTGCGGGTATTCATCGCGGCTTCGCCCCGCCGCGTCCCGAGGACATCATCAGCAACAGCACCGGTGGCGTGGTGGAGCTCGACGCGGAGCTCAGCTGGAACAGCGAAGTGGGGGTGCGCTGGCTGCCGGCACGTCCGCTCCGCGTGGAAGCCACGGTGTTCAATCTCGACTTCAGTAACCAGATCGTGCCGGCAAGCGTGGCCGGTGGCACGGGCGCCACGCTCACCAGCGCCGGCCGCACGCTGCATCGCGGCGCCGAGCTGTCGCTGCGCGCCGAGCCGGCACGTACCGTGGCCGGCATGGGGCTCTTCACGGAACTGGCCGCGGCGTGGACCCCGGTGGCCCGTTTCGAAGGTAGCCGCTTCGCCTACATCGGCGTGGGCGGCAGTGATGTGGCGGGCAAGGTGTATGCGGAACAGAACGCCGGCGGCTCGCGCACACGTGTGTCGGTCACGGGCAACCGCCTTCCCTACGCCCCCGAGTACACGCTCACCACTACGATTGGCGCGCGCCATCGTTCGGGGAGTGAGCTGCGGGTGGAGGCGGTGGCGATCAGCGAGCAGTTCGGCGATGCCGCCAACACCCGCGTGCTGGTAGCCGACGGGCAGCAGGGGCCGCTCGCAGGCAACGTGCTCTGGAACGTCACCGCCAACCTCCCGGTCCCCGGCACGTCGCTGTCGGCGTGGGTGGCGGTGAAGAACCTCACCGATCGCACCGTGGTGGTGGATCGCACGCGCGGGTTGCTTCCCGGATTACCGCGCCTGGTGCAGATGGGGATGGCGTACCGGCTGTGAGTGCTGCGAGCGCGGCTCGCGGCGCGTCCTTAGGTTGACACGCAGGAAGCAGGGGAAGGCGAGCAGGGGGGAGAACGAAGGCCCCGGCTTCCTGATTGCCTCTCCCCTTCCCTTCCGTAACCGCGTGCATGACCGGGCCGTGTCACCGCGGCCCCGTGACTTCCTTTTCGGGACCTTGCCTGTGCCTCGCCACTTCTCCGGCCTCGACACCGTCATCATTCGCGTGCGCGACATCAGCGCGGCGACCTCGTGGTATGTGCAGCAGCTTGGCGCCGAGGCGCTGTACGAAGACGAGGAACAGCGACTCGCCGTGATCGAGGTGGGGGGAAGTCCCGATGGCGAGATGGCGGGCAGCACGCTCACGCTGTGGCAGCTCGACGACGGCGTGGCATGGGCACCGTCGAGCACCTATCCCATTCTCTCCACGCCGGACGCGAAGGCGGCGCACGCAGCGCTCGCCGCGCAGGGCGTGGCGGTGGACGCGCTCGTGGAAACGCCCGGCGTGTGGTTCTTCCGCTTCACCGATCTCGACGGCAACACGCTGGAGGCGTGTGAAGTGAAGGCGTAGGGACCGCTGGGGCAGTCAGTACCCCACCGCCATCCCGTCCTTGCGCGGATCACTTCCCGCGCCCCACCCCTTGGGGAGCCGGACAATCGCCTGCGCGCCGCCGAACGCGATGGGGGGCTGCTCGAACAGCACGTGCCCCATGGCCTGCAGCGCCGTGCGCACGCCATCCGTGATGGGCGCTTCGAGTGCCACGCGGTACCCGTCGTAGTGGCGGAAACGCGGCGCATCGATGGCCGCCTGCAGATCCATGCCGAACACGAAGTGGTTGAGCAGGAACTGCACGTGCCCCTGCGCCTGCACACCGCCGCCCATGAGGCCGAAGCTCATGTACGCCTCGTCGCGCCCGTTCACCGTGCGCGTCACGAAGCCCGGAATGAGCGTGTGAAACGGACGCTTGCCGGGCGCCACGGTGTTGGGGCGCCCCGGCGTGAGGGTGAAGCCGGCGCCGCGATTGTGCAGCGCGAAGCCGGTGCCCGGCACCACCAGCCCCGAGCCGAAGTAGTCGTACACCGAGTTGATGAAGCTCACCAAGTTGCCGTCGGCGTCGGCCACCGACAGGTACACCGTTTCACTCTTCGTGCGCAGCGGCCCCGGATCCACCCGCTCCTTCGCACGCGCCGGATCCAGCAACGCCCGCCGCGCCGTGATGAATTCATCAGTCAACATCTGCTCGGCCGGCATGTCGAGATGATCCGCATCACCGACGAAGCGATCGAGATCGGCGTACGCCAGCTTCTTCGCTTCGATGAGATGGTGCAGGTAAGCCGGCGAGTTGTGCCCCATGGCCGCGAGATCGTAGGGCTCGAGAATGCGCAGCATCTCCAGCGCCGCGATGCCCTGGTTGCTGGGGGGCAGCTCCCACACGCGGTAGCCGCGGAAGGGCACCGACATGGGCGTCACCCACGTGGGGGCGTTGCGCCGCAGATCGTCGAGGGTCAGGAAACCACCGCGCGCCTGCAGATGCTGCACGAGCCGACGTCCCAGCGACCCGCCGTAGAACACCCCGATGCCGCTGTCGGCGATGGTCTGCATCGTGCGCGCGAGGTCACGATTGGTGAACCACTCGCCCGCCTTCGGCGCGCGTCCGCCGGGGAGATAGGTGGCCGCGGCCGCACTGTCGCGCGTGAGGAAGTCGGTTTCGTTGGCCCACTGGGCGGCAATGATGGGCGACACGGGAAAACCGTTGCGCGCATACGCGATGGCGGGCTGCAGCACCTGCTTGAGCGTGCGGCGGCCGTGCGTACGCAACAGCAGGTCCCAACCGGCCAGCGCGCCTGGCACCGTGACCGACATGGCCCCCTGCTGCGACCCGCTGCGAAAACCGCGCGCCGCGAGGGTGTCGCGCAGCATGCGGCTCCCGGCGCGCCCACTGGCGTTGATGGCAACCAGCTTCTGCTGCTTCGCCAGCCACACGATGGCGAACATGTCGCCGCCGATTCCCGTCATGTGCGGTTCGGTGACCCCTAGCACGGCCGCCGCAGCCACCGCGGCATCGACCGCGTTGCCTCCGGTGCGCAGCACCTCGAGGCCGGCCGCCGACGCGAGCGGCTGACTGGTGGCCACCATGCCGCGCGGGGCGTATACCGCGGAGCGACCAGCCAGCGTGGTGGGGCGCTGCGCCTGGGCAACGCCGGAGACGGTCCATGACGCAGCAGCGACCAAAGCAACGAGGTGGCGCACCGGCAACTCCGGAGAAGGGGGAGACCAACCGGTGACGAATATGCGGGTGGGACGCGCGGTTCGGCAGCTCAGAGATAATGGACTTGAAAGCAACCATTTGTTGCGTATACATAACCTTATGGTGCATATACGAACCACTTTATGACCATCACCCTGCACAACCGGGTCGCGCTGCTCCGGACCGCCCGCGGCGCCAGCCGACGTGATCTCGCCGAGTTCGTTGGGGTGAATCCCCAAACCATCGGCTTCATCGAACGCGGGGACTACGCCCCGTCGCTGGAGTTGGGGCTGCGCATCGCCGCCTACTTCGATGTGCCGGTGGAGCTGGTCTTCTCGCTCACCCCGTTCGAGCCGCTCGGCGTGGCCCTGCGCCGCGCTGGCGAGGCCGCGCGCTGACGCGCCGGCGGTTGCCCCTTTCCCCTCCACCGCAGGAGATGCCCGTGTCCACGCAGCCCACCACATCCGCCAGCACGCCGTCAGCCGTTGTTGGCGCCATGAACGCGCCCCAGCTCGAGTGGACCCGCAACCGCGCCACCCGCCGGAAGCTGGTGAGTGGCAGTGTGATGCTGAGCGTGATCACCGTGGGTACGCTCGCCACAGCCGGCCTGCTGGATCAGGCGAATAGGCGCGGCGCAGCGCTGGCCGCACTCGTTGCCACGGGCGTGTTGCTGCTGGGGTGGATCTTGCTCATCGGGTGCCTCAACGCCTCCGTGCGTGGCACTGCCGACCCCTACGTGGCACGGCTGCATGGGGGCCACGATGAGCGCCAGCGGCTGCTGCACGCAGACACGTATCGGCGCTGCTACTGGCCCATGTTGGGAGTACTCAGCCTGGCCACGCTCGCGGTGGTGGTGCTGCGACCAGGCGTGGTGCCGTCCCTCACCATCTTTCTGTCCGCCTATGTGGCGGCCGTAATGATGCCGCTCTGGACGCTCTCGTGGACGATGCCGGAGGAGCTGGTCGACGGCTGAACGGGGGCACACGAGGGGCGGGAGCACGCCCGCCGCGACTTCACGCGCCCCGCAGGCTCCGGCTGCGCTCGGTGGCGGCCAGCACGCCCTTGATCAGCGTCACGCGCAGCTTGCCGTCCTCGAGCGCCATCAGCCCGTCGATCGTGCATCCCGCTGGGGTGGTGACCTCATCCTTGAGCGCGGCGGGGTGCACGCCACGTTCCAGCACCATGCGCGAGGCGCCGGCGAGCGTCTGCGCCGCAAGCAGCGTGGCGGTTTCCCGCGGCAGACCGATTTTCACGCCGACTCTCCTGTGGTAGCCGTGGCCGTCCACCGCTACTGCAAGCTAGTCAGGACCGTTGGCGCGGAGGAATCGTGGTCGCGTTCGCCACAACGGTGTGCCCCGCTGCTGGGCGATGGCGTACCTCAGAGCCGCAGCACGCCGCGAAAGCCGCGTACGGCGTAGTACGACTGCGCGCCGTTGTGATAGATAAACACGCGTTCGTAGCGCCGGTCGCCGAAGAGGGCACCACCCAAGGCACGGATGGGGGCGGGCGTGGCCAGCCAGCTGGAGGTCTTGCGGTCGAAGGCCCCGACCTGCTGCAGTGCGCGATACTCGTCTTCCGTCATGAGCGCGACGCCCATGTCGGCCGCCATCTCCATCGCGCTCGAAGCGGGTGCCGCCTCCTTGCGTGTCGTGCGGGCCGGCCCATCGTAACAGAGACTGCGGCGCCCGATCGGGCTCTCCGCCGCGCAATCGCAGTACGCGAGCGCACCGTCCGGCAACACCACGACATCGGGCTCCCCGCCCGACGCCTCCATGCGCTGCACCGTGTCGAGCAGCGTCGGTTTCTTCATCAGCAGCGCCTCCACCGCCGTCCACGCCACACTGGCATGTCGCGCGGCGTGGGCGGTGAAACGGGCCTCGAGCAATTGCAGCAGGGCGCGGCGTTCGGCGGCAGTCACGACGAATGCGGGGCAGCGACTCGGCTAGGGTACGGGCCAGTGGGGCGCCGTTAGGGGTTCTTGCGATAGATGGTGCGCAGCTGCTGCCCCTCGCTCACCAGATCGAGCGCAATCTGCCGACCATCCCACGTGGCGTTGGTCGTGGCGCCGTCGGTCGCCCGCATGGCGATGGTGCCCACGTTCTGCGTCCACGTGCCCCGCACGGTGTCGGCGTAGGTGGACGCAAAGCCGGCCACCGTTTCCACGGTGGATTCGGCCAGCACGAACTGGCCGTCGGCCTGCAGTGCCAGCGTACTCCCCGCGAACACGAGACGGAAACCCGCTTCGTTGAAGAGGGTGAACGGCAACGGTTGCGCATTCACCGTGGTGAGCGCAAATGTACCGGCAGCCGGATCATTGGCGCTGGGCGGCTTGGGACCGGTGGCGCTGTCGCCGCACGCCACAAGCGTCACCAAGGCCGCCAGCGCCGACCATCGGGTGGCACCCTGCCGTAACGTCTGACGAGTGCCGCGCGTCCAACGAGTGTCTTCCACGCCCAATCCGATCATGATGCGTCCTCGTTCAGCAAATCCGATTCTGCGATCCGTAGTGCCGGTCCTGGTGTTGGCGGCGTGCGCGTCCGGCGATAGCGGTACATCGGACAACGTCGTCACCAACCCCGCCCCCACGCGCCCCGACACGCTCGACGTGTTCACGCCCGGCAACATCTTCTCGCCCACCAGTGCAGAGATACGCGTGGGGGGAACCATCCGCTGGCGCATCTCCGAATCACCCGATGGCCGCGGGCACAACGTGATCTTCTCGGGGAACGCCGCGGGGAAGCCGGCGGATATCCCCATCGTGAAGGGCGTGGTCGTTCCGCGCACCTTCACGCGCACCGGGACCTTCCCCTACACCTGCACCATCCACCCCGGCATGGATGGTGACGTGGTCGTGCGCTGATCCCGAGAGTTACCGGGTGACGCCGCGGAACGTTGGCCGCCACCCGGGGAAGATGTAGCCGAGGTTGTTGTTCTCGAGCCGACGCTGCACGATTTCCGCGAGTACATCGCGGTAGTCGAGCGTCACCCGGAGGTCGCGCCGATCCTCGAGCTGCGCGGCCTCGAGCCCCGGCCAGCCGTTGGTGAGCACGCGGCCACCGGCGATGCCCTTGCCCATGGCGAACATCACGGTGCCACGGCCGTGGTCGGTACCCTGGCTGCCGTTCTCAATGGCGTTGCGCCCGAACTCGGACACCGCGACCAGGGTGACCCGCTGCCCGGTGTTCATGACGTCGGTCCAGAAGGCCGTCATGGCCTGCGCGAAGCCGGTCATGAGCGTGGCCATCTGCCCCGCGTTGGGATCCTGCGCGGCATGTGTGTCCCAGCCACCAATGTCCACCGACGCCGCTTCGATACCAATGTCGGCCTTGATGAGCGCCGCCACCGAGCGCAACCCACGGCCGAACGACGTGTTGGGGTATACGGCGCCACCGGCCGGTGCATACGCGTTGATATTGAGGCGCGAGAGCAGGTCGATGGTCCCCACGGCGTCGAGCGCCGCGGCGCGCAGGGGATTCGCACTTCCCTCGTAGTTCGAACGCAGCATGGCCATGCGCGCCGTGCGCGTGGTGGCCGAACCGCCAATGCCGTAGTTCGCCGGGTCGGCAATGGGCAGCGTCTGCGGGGCGCCCACCAGCGACTTGGCCAAGCCCGATGAAATACCGATACCACGCAGCACCGGCGAGGGGTGCATGGGCGGAACCGAGGCGAGGTGGCGTCCCAGCCACCCGGTCGTGAGATCGGGGTCGACGGGCTTGCCCACTTCCATGAACCGCTGCGCGTCGAAGTGCGAGCGGTTGTTGTTGTTGATGTGCCCGGTCGCGTGCGTGATGAGCAGATCGCCCGCCTGGTACGGCGCGAGCATGGCGCGCATGGCCGGCGGGAAGGCGAAGCGGTTGTCCAGCGCGATGGCGCGGTTGGCCGCCATGGAATCGGGCGCTGGCGTGCGAATGGTGGGGCGAATGGCGTAGTACCGCGCCTCGGTGTGCGGAATCACCATGGCGAGACCATCCGTCGCCCCGCGCATGAACACCGACACCATGATGTCGCGCGTCGACGAGAAGTGATTCGACAACGTGACGCGCGGCAGCCACTCGGGGAACACCACGGCGGCGGCAGAGAGGGCCGTGGAACTGGCGAGGAACTGGCGGCGCGAGAGGTCGCGATACTCGGAGCAGCCGGTGTGGTGCGAATGATCGTGGTCGCTCATCGGGAGGCTCCGGGGTTCAAAACCACTGGAAGTCGTGACCGCACATCGCGAGCGACAGCGCTTCGCGCATGCGCGTCTCGTTGAAAGTGCCGCCGGTGAGGTACGCACGAAGCTGATCGCGGGTGGCCGGTGCCATCTCGCCACCGAACATCTCGGCGTTCAGACGATCGAGTGCCGCGTCGGGCGTGCCGGTGAGATACGGAGCCACGTTCACGCGCACCGTCGTCGCGGAATTGCTGCTGGCGAGCGAGGTGGCGTAGGACCAGCGCGGGGTGATGTTGCCCACCCAGTATTCCATGAGATCGGGGAAGCCATCGGGCGTGTCCCACAGGAACAGCGGCTGGCCGAGTGCCGTGACGCTGTTCACCGATCCCGAAATGTTCGCCACCACGGCCGACGTGCCACGCAGCGCCGACGCGACCAGGTGAAACGGGCGCTTGAGCTTGAGCGGCGCCTGCGCAAGCCACCCTTCGTTGAGCGTCGCGCGCACCATGCGCTTGATGTCGCCGCCGGTTGCCCGGTACGCGCCGGCCACAGCGTCGATCTGCTCCGTGGTCGGCTCCGGCGTGACGAACCACTTGAGCAGCTTCGTGGCGAGGAAGCGACCGGTGCTGGGGTGCTTGAGCAGCACATCGAGCATCAGCTCGCCCTCCTTCACGCCCTCCGCGCCGATACTCGGCGACGTGGCGGGAATGGTCGTGCCCAGCACCGTCTTCGCGCCAAAATCATGCCGTGAAGCGTTGAAGGCGAAATCCCCGGCGCCGGCAATGGTCCACCCCGTGAAAACGCGTGCCAACTCGTCCACATCCTGCTGGGTATAGCCACCATCAACGCCCAGTGTGTGCAGCTCCATGAGCTCACGCACGTAGTTCTGGTTGGGTGCCCCGGCGCGACTGAGATTCTGGTCGAGGTAGGCCAGCATGGCCGGGCTCTTCGCACTCGCCTTGAGCAGGTCGCTGAACTTGCCAAGCGCGTGCTTGCGGATGACCTCACGGTCATCGAGCACCTTGAGGTAGCCGACCTTCTCGATATCGATGCTGAAGTGGTCGGTCCAGAACTCCACCATGCGCTCGTACAGCTGCCGGCGCGAGAAGGTGGCTCGGTGCAGCGTGGCCGCCTGCAGCTCGGCGCGCAGGGTACCGGCGTTCACGTTCACCAGGTCGATGCCGTTTCGCGACAGGTTGGGCCAGCGCGCCGCCACCTCGGCGTCGACGGTGGAGTCGTCGATGCGCATCGTGACCTGGTCGTTGAGCCACCGCTGATAGCCCACGGCGCGCACATCGGCAATGTCTGCGGCGCGCGGTCCGTACGTGGCACGCCGCACGAGCCGCACACGCGCGTCGGCCCAGGGCGACGGCGGGGCTACGCGCGCCATGGCGGGGTCCCAATGTGCGCTTGCCGACGACGATGGCGATGACGCAGGCGATGACGCCGACGACGAGACGGGCGCGGCCGGTGGCTGCTCAGCCGGACGACGCTTCATCATGCGCAGGAAGTCGCGTCGCGACTCCGGCTTGGCCAGCTCCTGTGGTCCGACTTGCTGCATGTCGCCTCCGTGAACCGTGTCCCGCTGTCGACGTCGCTCCTGGCAAAACGTTAACGCCAGATCAGCCGGGAGTCACGTGATTGGTATCACCGCGGCGGACCGCGCCGTTACATATGCCTTGGTTTCCACGTCACGTGAAGTGGAATGGTACATCGCGCCGAGTGTCCTTTGCCCGGAGGGCCGGGTCCGCCACCCGCGCGGAGGGGACGCGTCACCGCAGGATCGCGCAACGGCGCCCCACGGCGCGCAACTGTAGACCACTGGTAGTGGGCGCTTTGCCCGGGAGATAGACTTTCCGCATGAGGCCGACTTTCCTGACCCATCCCCGCCCCCGTCCTGGCGCCGCTGGCCGGACGGCGTTCACGCTCATCGAGATCCTTGTCGTGATCGCCGTGATCGCCATTCTGGCGTCGCTGGTGGCACCGAATGTCTTCCAGCATGTGGGAACGGCCCGCACCACGACGGCCCGTTCACAACTCGAGATGCTCGCCACCGCGCTCGATGCTTATCGCCTCGACATGGGTCGGTACCCGTCCACCGAGCAGGGGCTCGCGGCGCTCGTGACCGCGCCCGCCGGCGACGTGGCGGCAACGTGGCGCGGGCCGTATCTGCGCCGCGCCGTGCCTGTGGACCCGTGGGGCGCGCCGTACGTGTATCTCGCGCCGGGAACCAGCAACCCCGACGGCTTCGATCTGCAGTCGTACGGCGCCGACCGCCGCCCGGGTGGCGACGGTGAGAACGCCGACATCCTCGGCTGGCAGTAGTCGGGCTCCCGCGCATGCCCGAGTTCTCCTTCGAAGCGGTCGATGCGCGCGGGACCCGCACCCGCGGGACCGAAAGCGCCGTCGATGCCGACGCGCTCGCCCGGGCACTCGAAGGTCGCGGGCTCTACCTGCTCGACATCACCGAGGACGCCGCCGCGCGCCCCGCACTGCTCGCCACGCGGCAACGACGCGACGTGCTGGAGTTCACGCGGGCCATGGCCGCGCTCCTGCCGGCCGGCTTGCCTTTGGCGCGTGCGCTCGAAAGTGCGACGGACCTCACCGGCGGGCACACCCGCCGCGCATTGTCCGAATGTCGCGCCACCGTCATCCGCGGGGAATCACTCGCCGAGGCGCTCGCCGCCTTTCCGTCGCTCTTCTCTCCCCTCTATGTCGGCGTTGTTCGCGCCGGCGAGCGACGCGGGGAAGTGGCCGAGGCGTTCGCGCAACTGGCCGCCCAATTGGAACGCCGCGAACAGCTGCGCGGGCGGCTCGTGTCTGCCCTGCTCTATCCAGCCCTGCTCGCCGTGGCGGGCGCCTTCGCGATTGGGGTGCTGCTCGTGGTGGTGCTCCCGCAGTTCACCACGCTGCTGGCCGATGCCGGCGCGGCCCTGCCGCGCAGCACGCAGCTGCTGGTGGCGGTTTCGGCGCTGGCCGTGCGCGGCTGGCCCGTGCTGTTGACACTCGGCGTGGGGGGAATCGTGACGCTGCTCTGGCTGCAGCGCAGCGAGGCGGGGCGGGGCACGCTGGCCCGACTGCTGCTGCGCCTTCCCGCCGTGGGCACGTTGCGGCGTCAGGTGCTGGCCGCGCGATTTGCCAGACTGCTGAGTGGCCTGCTTGGTGGCGGGGCGCCGCTCTATTCGGCAATGGGCGACGTCATCGACTCGCTCGACGATCCCGTAGCGCGCGAGGAGGCCACGGCCATTCGCGCGCGAGTCCGCGAAGGGCTCACGCTGCGCGCGGCCATCGAGGCCAGCCCGCTCTTCCCACCGGTGCTGTCGCAACTCGTCGGCGTGGGCGAGGAATCCTCCCGCCTGCGGGAGTTTCTCCTCAAGGCCGCCGACCTGCTCGACGAACGGGCCGAACGGGCGGCGCAGCGCACGGCCGCACTCATCGAACCCGCGATGATCGTGCTCTTCGGCGGGCTGGTGGCGCTGATCGCCTTCTCGCTGCTGCAAGCCATCTACAGCATCAACGCCGGGACCTTTGCGCGATGATGGAGAGGCGCGCCCGCCGCGGGTTCACGTTGCTCGAGGTGGCCGTGGTGCTCGCCATCACGGTCATCGGTAGCCTCCTCGTACTGCCACGATGGAACCGTCCCGTGGCGGTGGATGTCGCGGGCGCCGACGCCCTGCTCGATGACGACACGCCGGGGACGCTCCTCGCGCGCGCCCTTGTGACCGCGCGCGGGCACGCCATCGCCTGGCGACAGGTGGTGACGGTGCGGCTTGATGTGCCCAATCGCACCATGCGGGCCGACACCAGCGGCGCGGCCGGCAGTGGCGTGTGGTATGAAGTACCGCTGCCGCTGGCCGCCGGGGAATCGCTCGAACCGGGGGATCTGCTCACGAGCGTCACCTTTGATCCCTCCGGCGCGGCGTTCGGTCCGTCGCTGCGCGTTCGGCATGGAGAAGGGTGGGTAGCCGTGGACCTCGATGCCCTCAGCGGCGACGTGTCGCGCCGTGCGCGCTGACCAGCAGCGCCCCGTGCCAGCTGCGACACGCCGGCTGACCCGCCTGCGGCGCGGTCTGTCGCTGCTGGAAGCGGTGGCCGCCTTGGCCATTGTTGGCGCGACCAGTGCTGGGGTGCTGGCCGCAACGGGGGCGGGGCTTCGTACCGCCACGCGCGCGCGCCACGTCGTCGAAGCCGACGCGCTGGCGACCGAGGTCTACGCCAGACTGTCGCTCGCCAGCGACGCGGCACTGCGTGCTCTTCCGGACTCACTGGCCGGCGGACAGTTTCCCGCGCCCTTCACCGACTATGCGTGGCGCGCCACGGTGCGTCCGCACGGGGAATGGGCCGGCCTCATGACGGTGGACATCGAGGTGCAATGGCGCGACGGCGCCCATCGCCTATCCAGTGCGCTGTATCGCCGTGCGCCGGCTCCAGCTCCGGCGGAGGAAGGATCGTGACCGGTCGACGCGGGACGACCGTCCTCGAGCTGGTGGTGGCACTGGTCATCACCGCCGCCGTAGCCGCCGCAGGCGCGTCGGCGTTTCGACAGGTCGTTGATCGCCGAGTGACCGTCGTGGCGGCCACGCGCAGCACAGAGCGCGCGGCGGCTCTTCGGGCCACGTTGCGCGAGTGGATCGGTACGGCGTCGCTCGACACCCTGCTTGCGCCAGCGGGCGAGTTGCACGTCGTCACCAACGCGCGCACGCCTGCCGGTACCCCCGGCGCGCGGGTGCGGCTGTACATCGACCAGGATCCGGAGACGCCCGCGCGCGGACTGTGCGCCGCGATCCGCTCGCCCGCGAGCGATTCGCCGATCACGCAGGAACTCGACGGCACGATCACCGCGCTGCTGGTCGAGTATCTCGATCGCGCCACCGGACAATGGATGCGCGAACCGGCGCTGCTCGCCGGCCGGCCGCGGGCCGTGCGCCTCACCGTGCCGGGCGACGAGGCGCAGGCACCGCTCTGGCAGCTGCCGCTCACCCTGGTGGTGGACTCACTGCCGCTGTCGTGGGGGGCGTCGTGACCCGCTCCCAACCCGCGTGCCGCCCGGCGGGCCCGATGGGCCGGCACTCGCGTCGCCCGCGGCGTGGCCTCGCGCTGCTGGCGGCGCTCTGGCTGGTGGTCATGATCACCACCGCCGGGTTGCAGTTCGCGGCCATCTCGCGCGAGCGGCGCCACCTGGCGCTGTCGGCGGTGGATCGCGGACGGGATCAGGCCGCGCTGGAGGGCGCGCTGGCCACCGTGCAGGCGCGTCTCGAGAGCGCCCTGCGAACGCCGACCGGGCCGGCCAGCAGACGCAGCGCCGGGCGGCGAATCACCGCCGGCCCCTCACGCGTCGACCCGTGGCGCGCGCTCGACGCGCAGCTCGGCGACGGCGTACGCGTGGGCGACGTCCTCGTGGCCGTGCGCAGTACCGATCTGGGAACTGTCCTGAACGTGAATCTCGCCGGCGAGCGTGAGCTGGGGGTGCTGTTCGGTACGCTGCTGCGCGACGATCTGCTCGCCGACCGTCTCGCCCGACGCATCGCCGACTGGCGCGACGCCGACACGCTGTCGCGGGCCAACGGGGCCGAAGCCGCCGAGTATCGCCGGGCCCAGCGCAGTGTCGTGCCCACGAATGGTCCGTTCCGTGCCCTCGACGACCTTCGCGACGTCCTTGGCATGACGCCGGAGATTCTCGCCACCATCCGTCCGTTCCTGACCGTGGACGGGGCCAACGTGCGCGTCAACCTGAACGCTGCACCGGAGCCGATCCTGCGTACATTGCCCGGTATGTCACCGCCGGTCCTCGCCACCATACTCGCGCTCCGCAGCGCCGGACGCCGGGTGGAATCCATTCCCGCGCTGGCCGGCGGGACGCGCGGGCCGCAACCTGGCAACGACGCGGCGGCGGGGGCGTATCAGGCACTGGTACGTGATCTCACCGAGCGCTCGCTGCTCGACACCCGCGAGGTCGCGCTCGAATTCGCAGTCGTGGGAGAACCCGGACCGCCGACACCCGGCATGGTGGTGGTGCTGCGCCGCTTCGATGACGGCACGACCGACGTGCGGTGGAGGCGATGATGCGCCCGGGCACGCAAGCGACGCTTGGCGTGGCGCTGTCCGCCACCGACATCGTGATCGCCGACGCGCGAGGCACCGAGGTTCTCCGCGCTTCACTGGAGGCCCCGGTGGGCGATCGCTGGCCGGCGCTGCAGGGGGCGCTGCAGGAGGCGCTGCAGCAGTTCCGCGCGCGTCACGGCGGCGCGTCACTCCTGCTGCGCGTGGCGCTGCTGCCGCCGCTCGCCGAGGTGCGCATGGTCCCCTTGCCTCCGCTCGATGAAGCGGACGCGCGGCGATTGCTCGGGCGCGCCGCGGGCAGGCACTTTCTGGAGGCACGCGAGGCGCCGGTGATTGGCGTGGCGCCGGCACGCAGCGGCGGGGCAGCCGCGCAGCCGGGCACGCTGGTCGATCGACTGGCCGCCGCCGTCGCCACCCCCGTGCTTGCTCGGGTACGACAGGCCGCACTTGCCGCCGGCTGCGCGCTCGAGGTGGTCGTGCCC
This sequence comes from Gemmatimonas sp., assembly GCF_027531815.1. Taxonomy (NCBI): domain Bacteria; kingdom Pseudomonadati; phylum Gemmatimonadota; class Gemmatimonadia; order Gemmatimonadales; family Gemmatimonadaceae; genus Gemmatimonas; species Gemmatimonas sp. The sequence continues at coordinate 677,971 of NZ_JAPZSK010000006.1, forward strand.
GCCGTCACCGCGTGGAGCCGCGGCGTGTCACCGACGCAGCGTGGACTGTTGGTGTCGTACGCCGGACAGCAGGAACTCATCGAAGTGCACGCCGGTGCGCCATGTGCACTGCGCCGCTTTCGCGAGGCGGGCGACGAGCCGGCACGCGCGGAGGCCGTGCGCGCCGTGGGTCCGGTGGCAACGGTGAGTGATCCGCTGTTGACCGCAGCGAAGGCGATGGCGGCGGCGACCACACGCGGCCCGTGGCCCCTGAGCTTCGACCTGGCGGATCGCGCCGCCAACGCTGCCACGCCGGATACGCCACGGTGGGTGGCGCCGGTCGTCATCATGGCGGCGCTCGCCGCCGTGGCCGCACTCGGCCTCGAGTGGCGTGCGCGGGGAACGCTCGACCAGCTCCGCGCCGAGCGTGCGGCACTGGAGCCGCAGTTGGCGCGCACGGCGCCGCAGCGACTGCATCGGGACCGCGTACGCGTGCTGCGCGCGGTCGATGCCACCACGTCGCAGACCGTGTCCAGTCGGCTCGCGGCGGTGAGCACGGCGCTTCCGGATGCCGCGTACCTCACACGCGTTCGCGTGCGCGGCGACAGCATGACACTCGAAGGACGGGCGGTACGCGCCGGTGCCGTGTGGGCAGCGCTCTCCGGCGCGTCAGCCGTCGGCACACTCACCGCCACATCGCCGGTGCGTCGCGAAACCGCGGTGGATGGGGTGCCACTCGACCGCTTTGCCTTCACCCTCTCCGGCGCGGGGAAGCCATGAGCCGGTGGCTCGCCCTCGCGCCCCGTGATCGGCGTGCGCTGCTGCTGGGTGGCGCCGTGGCGCTTGTGGCGGTGGTCCTCTCACTCATCGTGCGGCCATCGCTCGGGCGGCGTGCGCTGCTGGCCGACCAGAGGGACGCCGAGCAGTCGCTGCTGACGCGTGAACGGGCCGCCCTGGCAACAGCTAACGATAGCGGTACGATGCGTGTCGGCGGCGCCGCGGCCGCGGCCGCGGACGACCCCATGTCGCGCCTCTTCGTGGGCAGCGACGACATTGCCGCGTCGGCGGCCTTTGCTGAGCATGTGGAGGCGCTGGCCACCACGCACGATGTGTGGCTGCAACTCGTTTCCAATCGCGCGGCGGCGCCGGCCGAGGCGCAGTTGCGCACGCTGCGAGTCGACATTCGCGCGGAGAGCGACGTGGCCGGCGTGCTTGGGTTTCTCGAGGCGCTCGAGCACGGGCCGCGCCTGGTGCGCGTGGAGCAGTTGGAACTCGCGCCCGGCAGCGGCGCCGACGACGACGGCACGGCCCCGCTGCTCCTCACGGCGACACTCACGGCATTCGCGGTAACGTCGGCGGTACCATCGGCCACCTCGCTGGACGCGACGTCCGCGGCGCCGTTCCGTACGCCGGTCGTGGATGCCCTGGCGGTGCTCGCGCGCGACCCGTTCTCCCCCGAACGCCGCGCCCCGGATGTCCGCTATCAGCCCCCACGCGCCGATGCCGAATACGTCGAGCGGGGCGCCGACGCCGCCTTGCCGATCGACGAGCCCGTGTCGATGACGATGCCGGTGGTGCACGGCACCGCCGCTGATGCCAGTGGCGCGGCGTTCGCCATGTGTGCACTCGGTGACGGACCGGTCGTGGTGCTGCGCGCTGGTGATAGCCTGGGTCCGTTCACGGTGCTCTCCATCGAACGGGCGCGCGTGCAGTTTCGTGATGCGTCAGGACGACGACACTTGATCGAGGCCATAGCCTCCCCTGAGGGAACCGTACGATGACTGCTGCGCCACTCGTTCACCCTCTCCGACGGCGTGGAGCCGCGACCCGTGCGCGCATGGGCGTGGCGGCGTGTGCCGTTGCGTGGAGTCTCGCCCTGCCCGGGGTGGGGCAGGCACAGCGCGGCAGCGGGCGCGACACCGCCATCGTGCGCAAGGCGCCGGACGGCGTGGTGCTCGACTTCGTGGAGCAGGAGGTGTCGGTGGTGCTGCGCGCCATTGCCGAAGCGGCCGGGCTGAGCGTGACGCTCAGCAACATGCCCGACGAGCGCGTCACCCTCCGCCTGCAGACACCGCTCACGCGCGAAGCCGCCCTCGACGCCATGCGTGCAGTGGCGGCCGGCCACGACATCACCATGCAGGAGGGCAGCGCGGTCGTGCGTTTCGTTGGGGCGCCGCGGGTGATCCCCGGTGCACGCGCTGCCGAGCGCACCCTCAACCTGTATACACTGCGGTTGCGCCACACCACGGCGGCCGCCATTGCTCCGCTGCTCATGAACGTGCTGACCGGCAGCGGCAGCACCGGCGGGGGCGGTCGCAACGCCTCGTCGGCCATCGGGCGCATTCAAGGGGTACAGCGTGGCGCCGGCGGCGTGCCCCCCGCGGCCCCGGCCGACAACACCGGCAGCATGGGCCGAACGGGAGGCGTCGACACGGGCGTACCCGTGGCGCTGCGCGATGCCAGCGGGGCGGTGTTCGGTCAGCAGGTCGCCGTCGGCTCTGGAAGCGCGTCCTTCTCCGATATCCGCATTGTCGCCGATGATGCCACCAACTCGCTGGTGGTGCGCGCCACCCCCGAGGATTTCCAGGCGGTGCAGCAGCTCGTGCAGACGCTGGACCTGCGGCCGTTGCAGGTACTCATCGAGGTCACCATCGCGCAGGTCGAGCGCAGCGGTGACCTGTCGCTGGGCGTCTCCGGTGTGGCTTCGAATACCCGCGGGCGCGCCGCCGGCGACACGCTGGGACGCCTCCCCCTCGCGGGCACGCCGCGCGACTTCGTGGCGATGATCACCGGTGGGCGTGGCACGGTAAACTTCGATCTCGCGATCAATGCGCTGCAGACGCGCGGCAACGTCCGCCTGCTCGCGCTGCCGGTGCTCATTGCGCAGAACAATCGCGAGGCGGTGCTCAACGTGGGCTCGAGCGTGCCCTTCGTGCAGGTCTCCCAGCAGGGAGGCTTCGATCCGCGCGCACTCGTCCAGACGGTGCAGTACCTGCCGGTGGGCAAGCAGCTCACCATCACCCCCACCATCAACGCCGATGGGTACGTGAACATGGAGGTGGTGCAGACCAATGACGACGTCTCCAGCAACCTGCTCTTCAACGCCCCCATCATCAATCAACGCCAGGCGCAGACGGCCGTGTTCGTGCGCAGCGGTCAGACGACCGTCATTGGCGGACTCTCCGACAATACGGAGGACGTGTCCAGCTCGGGCATTCCGTTCCTGAGTCGCATCCCCTTCCTGGGGTCGCTCTTCGGCAACACCAAGCGCAGCACCCGCACCACCGAGCTGTTCCTCTTCCTCACGCCGCACATCGTGTCGAGCGACGAGGACGTGGACCGGTTGCGCGAGCAGGTGCGCAACGGGACGCCGCTGCTCAAGGATGTGCCCGTGGAGGGACGCCTCAAGCCGCGTCCCGATTCCTCGGCCGTGCGCCCCCCTGGAATGCCGGAGTCGCCGCGGTGACGTTGCCGGGCGCCGGACCCGTGGTGGCCGCACGCGAGCTGCGGCCGGCAGCGGAACTCGATGCCGTGCGTCGCGTGGGGGCGCCGTTGCCCGCCGAGTGGCTGGAGCAGCACGGCGTGCTCCCGCTGCGCCTCGACGATGAGGCGCTGCAGGTGGGGACGTGGCTCGAGACGCCCGCCCCCCTGGTGCTCGACGAGCTGCGCCTGCGCTTTGGTGCGTCGATCACCCTGCTCCGCTACGAGGAGGCACCGCTGCGCAGCGCCATCCGCCGGGTGTACGCGCAGGAATCGAGCACCGCGGAGGGGGTCATTGCGGGGCTCGGCGGTCCGGCGGCCAACGGCCGTGGTGCGGAACTGGCCCTCGACGATCTCGTGCACCTGGCCAACGAAGCTCCGGTGGTGCGCCTGGTGAACCTGCTCATTCTGGAGGCGCTCGACGCGCGCGCCTCCGACGTGCACCTGGAGGCGTTCGCCGACGGGCTGCGCGTGCGCTATCGCGTGGACGGCGTGCTGCAGCCCGCGCCGTCGCCGCCGGCCCAGCTCACAGCCGCCGTGATCAGCCGTCTCAAGATCATGGCGGAGCTGGACATCGCCGAGCGTCGGCTGCCGCAGGACGGGCGCATCCGGCTGCGGTTGCAGGATCGCACGGTCGATGTGCGCGTGGCCACGGCCCCCACATTGCACGGGGAGAGTGTCGTGCTGCGCCTGCTCGATCGCGAGCGCGGCCGGCGTTCGCTCGCCGACATGGGTATGGGCGGTGACACGCTGGCCCGTTTCTCCAGCATCATTGGGCGCACCCACGGCATCGTGCTCGTCACCGGCCCCACCGGCTCGGGCAAGACCACGACGCTGTACGGCGCCATCGATGTGTTGCGCACGGGCCGCGAGAAGATCGTCACGGTGGAAGATCCCATCGAGTACGAGTTGCCCGGTGTGCCGCAGGTGCCGGTGAACGACAAGGTGGGGGTGACCTTTGCGTCCACGTTGCGCGCGCTGCTGCGGCAGGATCCGGACATCTTGCTCGTGGGAGAAATCCGGGACGCGGAGACGGCGCAGGTGGCCACGCAGGCGGCCCTCACCGGCCACCTCGTGCTCAGCACGCTGCACACCAACGACGCGCCCAGTGCCATTACGCGCCTGCTCGACCTGGGCGTGGCGCCTTATCTGGTGGCCAGCACCGTGGAGGCCGTGCTCGCACAGCGATTGGTGCGGGTACTCTGTCCTCACTGTCGTCGCGAGGCCGACCCCGAGCCGGCCCAGGTGCAGCGGCTGGGGCCACTCGCGTTGCCGCTCACGCGGGTCTGGCGTGCGGTCGGGTGCCCCCAGTGCCGTGATACCGGCTATCGCGGCCGTCAGGGCGTCTTCGAGCTGCTGGTAATGAGCGAGCCGCTGCGGGAACTCACGCAGGTGCCTGCGAGTGGTGAGCAGGTGCGCGCGGTGGCGCTGCAGGAAGGCATGCACACGCTGCGCGACGATGGCATACGCCTCGTGCGTGCCGGCGTCACCTCGCTCGAGGAAGTGCTGCGCGTCACGTCGGGCTGAGCGAACGGAGAGACGTTGCGCGCGTGCGCTGGCGTGACGCCGCGCGCACCAACCGTCACGACGTCGGCGCAGCACGACACGCTGTGTGACCTGTCGCACAGTGCGACGTTGCGGGCGGTGCACGGAATCGTGAGCATGACGCGAGTGGTATGCCCGTGTCTGCTTCCTTCACAATTCCCATGTCCTCACCCTTGCGCGCTGCGTGGCGAACGAGCCGGTGGCTGCTGCTCATCAGTGTGGCGGCGTCTGCGCTTCCGTCGCAGTCATCGCCCCGCCCTGCAGTCGTCCCGGCGGCATCTCCTGCGAAGGCCCCCGCGAACACTGCGACGAGCGCTCCTGCGAAAGCACCTGCCGCAGCGCCAGCGGTCGCTCCGTCCTCTCCCACCTCGGCACCCGTATCGGCGCCCACCGAGCCCACAGTGCGCGGCGCGATCGCGCACCTCGCCACCAAGCACGGAGCGTGGATGTCGATCGGAGGCAGTCGCGGTGGCGCCGACCTCTTTTGCGACGTGTGCACGCAGGATCCCACGTATGGATGGGGGCTGCACGCAAGTGCCGGACTCCGGCTCGCGCCATCCTTGCTGCTGGGGGTCGAAACCGTCGGATGGTTCGACGTGTTCGGCGAGGCGGATCGCACCGTGCGCAGCACCACCGTGCTGCTGCGCAGCTATGCGTTCGGCCGCACGCGTCCGTTTCTCCAGGGCGGCGCCGGCGTGGCGCGCTATCGCGTGAGCGACGGCAACGCGGGGTTCCGCACCCAGTCGCCGGCACTCACGGTTGGCATTGGTCACGATTGGCGCATCGGCTCGGCAACGGTCACGCCCCATCTCGACGCGATCGTGTCGGTGGGCGGCGAGTTGCAGAGCGCACGCACCGACAATGCCATCGACCCCAACGCGCGCCTGGCGCTCATTCGCACGGGGTTCGCGCTATCGTGGTTTCGCTGATCACTTCCGGAGAACATCGTATGCGCACAGCCTTTGTTTATCGCCCCGCGCTTGCGGGGCTGCTGATCGTGGCCACCTTGGCGGCGTGCAGCGGCGCCGCCGACGCCCCCACGCAACCGTCAGCCGACGCGATTGCCGCGGCTGCCCCGAGCCGGGCCTTCGGCATTTGGACACCGGGGCGCGGCGATACCTGTTCCGCCGACGTGCATAATCGCTACGCGACGCTGGGACCCGACGGCAAGAAGTACCCCACGTGGCATCCACCAACGGATCCCGTCACCGGTTGTTCCTTCGGTCATGAGCACGGCCGAGATCCCCGCGGCTCCGCCCTGTATCGGGAGGTGGGCGATCTCCCCTTCGGCTATGCCAACGAGCAGCTCGACCTCGCCGGTCTCGGGATGCAGCGGCACGAGGATCATGTGGGGCACAAGATCGAATGGGAGAACGATCTGCGCATCCGCCCCGGCGGCAGCGGCGGCGTGCTGGAGGTGACCTGTGACGTGATGGCGAAGCTGCACCAGGGCACGCACTCGCGTGACGCGTTCACCAACAACCTGCACGAACTCAACTATCACATCCGGTGCAACGATCGCACCGAGATGCACATCACCATGCTCAGCGCCATCGGGCGCGCCGGGGAGTTCCAGAGCACCTGCGGCGGCACCATCGCCGCCGGCGTCGGCAGTCCGGCCAACGCGCCGGCGGGGGGCGGACACCGCCGCATTCCGGACGCCGCGTGCATCCTGAATCGCATCCTCGTCGATCCGACGCGCAGCTCCGACTTCGGCAGCCTGCACGAGAGCTGGGAGACGTCCAACGAGATCAAGTCGGCCAACGGCAAACGGCTGGCGTTCTTCAATCCGTACTTTCAGGTGTTCCGGCCGAGTCGTTTCTTCGATCCCCTCAATCCCACCGTGGTGGGACGTCCGGTCGCCCTATGCGCGACCGTCATGGGCGATCGCCGGGCGCGCAGTCGCGAGTGCGATGGGCTTACGAGCACCGCCAACGGCACCCTGCTCAGCGTGGACTTCGACGACAGCCGGTCGGCGTTCAACGGTGCCCGCCGCCAGGTGGACATCAACGACAACGTGATCAGCAACGGCGGCGGGGCCACGGAGTGGTACACCGACCCCTTCGGCCGCAACGGCCGCCCCACTCCGTTTCCCGGCAGCATCAAGCAGTTCATCGCCGCGATCGACAACAACTACGGCGTGGGCGTGAACGGGCCGGTGATCGGTGGGAACCGGGTGTACAGCGGCGCGGGGACACGGGCGCCGAACTGAGCGGAGATGCCGCACCGGTGGCCGAAACGCGCAGCAATCCGAACTTCCCCCCAGGCTAGGCTGCTGGCGCCGCGCGCCACCGAACGCGTGTCGCCGGCTCCACCCCCCAGTTGCCCCGGCAGCTGGGGGCGTGCTGTTCGTACGGAGCGCCGGCCCCGGAAATGGCTGCCGGCGCCATTCACCGACCCGTGCTGTCGATTCACCGACTTGACCGAATCACGGGGCGCGCTGTGGCGTAGGCTGCGGCATGCGATACACTGCCATCCTCTTTCTGCTGCTCACGGCAGCAACCACGCCCTCGTTCGTTCGCGCCCAGGAGGCGGCGGAGACGCGATCGGTCGTCCGGGGCACCGTGGTGCGCCCCTCGGGGCTTCCGGTCGTGGGCGCGCGCGTCGAACTGTTCGAGACCGAGGAACGCGCCGTCACCGACAGCACCGGGCGGTTTGTGCTGCGGACCACGTGGACCGGCCCCGCCCTGCTGGTGGTACGCGCCCTGGGCGACCCGCCGGTGTCACTGGACGTGCAGCTGCCATCGGACAGCGGGTTCGTGTTCGTGCTCCCCCGTGGCGTCCCGCGATTGACCGCCATGACGGTGCGGCCGGCGGGGGAATTCCGCCTCACGAATACCACACGCCAGGAGGCCCTCACACCGCTCGACGTGGTGCAGACGGCCGGTGCCGCGGCCAACGTGTCGCGCGCGCTGCAACTCGCCCCCGGCGTGAATGCGGTCGACGAAGGCACCGGACTGTTCGTACGGGGGGGTGACGTGACGGAAACGCGCGTCCTCGTGGATGATGTCGTCATGCTCTCGCCGGCACGGTTCAACAACCCGACGGGACACGTGGGGGCATCGCTGAACCCGTTCCTGCTGTCGAACGCCACCCTCGCGGCCGGCGCCTTCGGTGCCGCCTACGGCAACGCGTTGAGTGGCGTGGTGCGCATGGAGACCGCCGGGCGCCCGACACGCAATAGCGGCTCCCTCACCGCGAGCATAGGCGGCGCGTCGGCCGATGCCGCGCTGGCCATCACGCCTCGCTTCGGTGTGCGCGCCCTGGCCAACATCAGCAACCTCGGTCCGCTCGTGGCCGCCTTCGGGGAAGCGCAGCCCTACGACCCGCCGCCGCGCGGTGGGGACGCGGCGCTCACCGTGGAGTTCGCCACAACGCGCCACAGCCGTCTCCGCCTGTTTACCGTGCGGCAGCAGCAGCGCTTCGGTGTGGGGGCCGCCGACGTCTCGGACCAGGCGCGGTACGCCGCCGCCACCACTGAAGGGTTGACCGTGCTCTCCTGGCGCGACACCACGCACCGGTGGCGCCCGTCGTTCGCCGCGGGACGCAGCAGCCATACGCGTGATGAGTCACTGACCGCCTTCGCGCTTGGCACACGCCTCACGAGCGAGCATGTCGTGATGGCGGTGCAGCGCGCGCCGGGCACGCGCCTCGATGTGCACATCGGCGTGGAGCAGGAACGATTCACGGCACGCTATACGGGCACGACCGACGAGACCACGCTCTTTCGGGTCAACGCTCCCACGGTGCGCACCGGCGCACACGCGGAGATCGGGTGGCGCCTGCACCCCCTGGCGCAGCTCACCGTCGGGGCACGCGCCGATCGCAGCGACTTCACGCGACGTACGACGCTGGACCCGCGCGTGGCGCTCGCCGTGCAGCGCGGTGCGTGGGGACTGGTCGCCGCCGGTGGCGTGTACCACCAGGTGCCCGAGCCCATTCTCGTGCGCGGGCAGACCGCGGCCCCCATGCGCGTTTCGCAGGCCTCTCTGGCGGTGGAACGCGGCGGCACGGTAGGCGCCCGCGCCCGCATCGAAGCGTATGCGCGGCGCTGGAACGCACTCTCGCAGTTCACCTCCGACTTTGGTGTGGCCACCGGCGGCGTGGGCGACGCCCTCGGCGTGGACAGCGAATTCCGGTGGCAGTGGACCGAGAAGTCGCGCACGCGGCTGGTGTGGAGTGTCCTCGATGCCCGCCGCACGGATCCGCAGAGCGGTGAGCTCGCACCGGCTCCGGCCAGCGTGACGCACTCCATTGTCTGGCTCACCGAACGTGAGATCGGTCGCCTGTCGCTCAACAGCGCCTTCCGCTACGCCACCGGGCGCCCCTTCACCGATATCATCGGCAGCGTACCCAGCGTCGATGCGCCGCAGCCGGTGTTCGGTGCGCCCAATGCGCTGCGGCTCCCCGGATACCTGCGCAGCGATGTGAGCATCAGCTGGCTGCATGCGCGCCAGCGTGGCCCCACCGCGGTGTTCTGGGCCTCCATCTCCAATGTTTTCGACCGGCGCAACATCATGCGCTACACGTGGAACCGCGATTTCACCGCGCGCACGCCGGTACGCTCACCCTTCAATCGGAGTATCTATGCCGGCGCGACCCTGCTGCTTCCCTGATCGTCTCACTGTTGGTGCAGTGGCACTCGTGGCGCTGCTCTCGCAGCCCACAGTGGCCCATGCGCAGTCGCGTGGTGCCGCCACCCCTCCGGCCACAGCCGCCCCGTCTGCGGCACCGCCGGCGTCACCGGCGCTCGGTGGTGCCGCACGGTGGGCGGACAGCGTCCGACTGCTCGCCGAGCGCGGCTACCTCTCCGGAGACACCACGTTACTTGTGGCGGGCTACCGGCTCGCCCAACGCTCCCTTACCGCCTTCCCCGACGATCCGCTCCTGCTGCACTATCGGGGGTACATTCGCTATCGTCAGGCGCAGCAGCAGCGCGACTTCGATACGGCGCTGCCACTCTTTGAGGAATCCGTGGCGCTGCTCGAGCGCTCGGTGGCCACCCGCCCGCTTCCGGAGACACACGCCCTGCTCGCTTCGGCTTTCGGTTCCATGATCGGTGACAGCATGCTGCGCGGCATTCGGTTCGGCATGAAGGCCAGTGATGCCGAGGACAAGGCGGTAGCGTTGGCACCGCGAAACCCGCGGGTGCTGATGCTGCGGGCCGTTTCGGCCTGGTACAAGCCCGCCGCTTTCGGTGGGGGCGAGGAGAAGGCGCGCACCCTGCTGCAGCAGGCCCTGCAAGCCTTCAGCGCCGATGCACCGGCGCGCCCGTTGCCGGCGTGGGGGCGTGCCGAGGCCTATGCCTGGCTGGGTCAGATGGAGGCCAAGGCGGGCAACCGCGAAGCGGCGCGCGCGGCGTACGACCAGGCGCTGGCGCTCGCACCTGCCTTCGCCTGGGTGCAATACGTACTCAAGCCGCAGTTGGAGCGCACCCGATGACATTGCGTGGCGCTCTGCTGTACGCGGCCTGCTGGACGCCGCTGGTACTGCTGTACGCGCTGCTCATTGGCGGGCCGAACAACATGTCCATTGGCGATGCGGTGCACAGCGCCGCCTTCGCCGTGGGCGTGGCCGCGCTGCTCGGTGTGCCGGCCCTCTGGTGGGCACACCGACTCGGCCAAGGGCAGCTCGACGCCAACCCTGAGGGCGCCGGGCGGCAGCCACTCGTGGCGCATTCGGTCGCGGCCACGCTCTACGCCGTCGCGTGGAGTGCGTACATCGTGTACGGCATCCGTGAGGCGCTGGGCAGCTGGGACGCCACCATCACGCAAGTGCGCCCGTGGATCGCGTGGCAGCTGTTCTTCGGTCTGGTGGTGTACGCGGTCATTGCCGGTCTTACCTGGGGGCGCATGGTGAGCGCGCGCGGGCGGCAGCGCGAGGCGCGGCTCCGCATCGCCGAGGCCGAGCGGGCGCGCGCCGAGTTGGCGGTGCTGCGCGCACAGGTTGATCCGCACTTTCTGTACAATGCGCTGCATACGGCCACGGCGCTCGTGCGCCGGGACCCTTCGGCGGCGGAACGGGCACTGGAACAGCTGGCTTCGCTGCTGCGCTATGTGCTGGACCCTGCGCGCGGGGCACGGGAGACGGTGCCGCTCGACGAGGAACTGCAATTCGTGGAGCTGTATCTGGCCATCGAACACGCCCGGCTGGGGGAGCGCCTGCGCGTCGTCATGGAGATCGACGACGACGCCCGCGATGTGCATGTCCCCAGCCTTTCCCTGCAGCCACTCGTGGAGAACGCCATTCGCCACGGCCTTGCCCCGCAGGTACACGGCGGCACCGTGGAGCTCCGCGCTGCGGTGCGCGGTGAACAGCTGGTGGTGACCGTGTCCGACGACGGCGCGGGAGCACCTCCACAGGGCAATGAGCATCCTACGCGTGGCTCCGGCATTGGTCTCGATGCGCTCCGCAAGCGGCTCACGGCGCGCTATGGGGCTCACGGCACCCTGCAGGTGACGACGGCGCCCGGCCGCGGCTTCACCGTCACCGTGGAACTGCCCGCATGACCTGGTCCGCATGTGGCGGGGGAGCCCGGTGACGCTCGACAGTTCCAGCGCCGCACCGCGTGCTCCGTTGCGCACCGTCATCGCCGAAGATGAACCGTTGGCGCGGGATCATCTCCGCACGCTCATTCAGGGATGTCCGGCCCTCGCGCTCGTGGGCGAGGTGGCTGATGGAACTGGGGCAGTTGCCCTGGTGGAGGCGCTGCGCCCCGATGTGCTCTTCCTCGATGTGCGCATGCCGGGACACGACGGGTTCGCGGTGCTCGCCGCGCTCACGCATCGGCCGCATGTGGTGTTCACCACGGCGCATGATTCACATGCGGTGCAGGCGTTCGAGTTGGGAGCAGTGGACTACCTGCTCAAACCTTTCGGGGCGCTGCGATTCGACACGGCGGTCACTCGCCTGCAGGAGCGGGTGGGGCTGCGCGCCGACATCGAGCCACTGGAACGGCTGCGTGAGGTGCAGGACGGCACCGCGCGACCGCTGGAGCGGGTGTTCGTGCGCCTCGGACAGCGGCTGGTACCGATTCGCCTCGCCGAGGTGAGCCGACTCGATGCCGATGGCGATTATGTGGCGCTCGTCGCAGAGGGGCGTCGCCATCTCCTTGGTATGACGCTCAGCGCCCTGCTGCCGCGGCTCGATGCCGCGCGGTTCGTGCGTATTCATCGGTCGCACGTGGTCAATCTCGACTTCATGAGCGCCATTCGACCGCACGATGCCGGACGCTATCTGGTGGAGCTGCGTGACGGGGCCAAGATCGTGGCCAGCCGCTCGGGGACTCAGCTGCTGCGGCAACTCACCGGGTAATCACCAGGCGCGGCAACTCGCCATTTGGATTGGCTGCGCGTAAGCTTCGAGAGACGCGGTCGATGTGTCATCTGCACGCGGCCACGCTGTGCGTCATCCTCTCGCTGGAGACGGCCATGCTCACCCCTCGTCGGGTCCTTTTGCCGCTGCTCTCGCTGTTGCTCGCCCTTTCCACGCCTGGCACGCGAGCCGAGGCGCAGTATCCCGAGTTGCAGACGGGCACAACCATTCGCATGCGCGGGCCGCAGCTGGCGGGTTCCGTGCGCGGCATCATCATTGCCCGCAGCGGTGATTCGCTCACGGTGGCTCGGGCGAATGCGAGTCCCGTGACGGTGGCGATCCCATTGCTGAACGCGGTCGACATCTTTCGCGGGAAGAGTCGCGGACGCGGTGCGTTGCGCGGAGCGCTGTGGGGTGCCGGCGTTGGCGCGCTGCTGGGGCTGATCCCCGCCGACGAAACCGAATGCGAGTTGGACCCGGCGGTGCCGGGCTGTGGCTCCGTAGCGGAATCGGTGGCGTTGACCGCGTTCGGCGGGGCCGCCCTGGGTTCCGTGATCGGCGTGGCGATCGGTGTCGAGCACTGGGATACCATGCCCATCAGGGTGAGCACCGGCTTCGGGCGCGGCACTGGAGCCATGGTGCGCGTCAGTCTTCACCGATAAACACGCCATGCCGGTGGTCACCTTTCGCCAGCTCATTGGCAGCCTCGTCGTGCTCGGCTTGGTTGGGTCGAGTCAACCGGCGGTCCATCTGGAAGCGATCCAGCCCCAGACATTCGCCGCGCCCAACTCGTTCGTGAACGCGCTGGCCGATGTGGACGGTGACGGCGACGCGGAGCTGTTTGTGGGATTCAACGGTGCGCCCAACCGTCTCTATCGGAACGACGGGGGCACGTTTGTGGACATGGCCGTCACCAGTGGTGTGGCACAGGCGCGCCCCACCCGAGCGGCGGCCTTTGGTGACTGGGACGCTGATGGCGATGCCGACCTGCTTGTGGGGTTCGCGCCGGGGGGCGGACCGGTGCTGCAGCTGTATAGAAACGACGGTTGGCGCTTTACCGATGTCAACGCCCTGGCCGGCCTGGCGGTGGACAGCGGCGCGGTGCGGCAGCCGGTGTGGGTGGACATGGACAGCGACGGTGACCTCGACCTGTTCGTCGCCTTTCGTGACCGCGCCAACGCGCTGTTCCGCAATGACGGCGGACGCCTGCGCGACGTGGCGGCAGAGGTGGGGTTGGCCGATACGCGCCGCAGCGTGGGCGCCGTGTGGGCCGATCTCGATGCCGACGGTGACCTGGACGTGATCGTCGGCAACATGGACGGTGACGCGAATGCGGTGTTTCGCAATGATGAAGGACGCTTCACTGATGTCGCGGAAGCGTGGGGGCTGGCCTGGGGAGGGCGCGCGCCGCGCGATCCGGCCAACGGCACGGTGCGCCCCTGCGTGGCCGATGTGAACGGCGACGGCCGTCTGGATGTGGTGACCGCCAACTACGGCACCCCGGGTCTCTTTCTCGCCGACGGCAACGGGTGGCGCAACGTTGCTGCCGAATGGGGAGTGGCGGTGGATGGCCGCTACGACAGCTGCGCCCTGGCCGATCTCGATCACGACGGCGCGCTCGACCTCTATTTGAACGGTACCGTGACCCAGGGGCGCAACTGGCCCGACTATCTGTACCGACAGGCGGGTGGGCGATTTGCCAACATCACGCCGGCCGGCGTCGCGGCCGTGGCTGCCGACCATGGGGTGCAATGGCTGGATCTCGACGGCGACGGCACCGCCGACCTGGCACTCACCGGGCAAGGGCCGCACGCCGTCTTTGCCAATCGGCTCCCCGACAGCGTGGCCTCGCGGTCGCTGCGCGTGCGGGTGGTGGACGGACGCGGCCGCGCCACACGGGCGGGGGCCGAAGTGCGGGTGTTTGCCGCCGGCGGGTCGCGGCTGCTGGCCACCGCGCTCGTGGATGCCGGCTCTGGCTACGATGCCCAGAGCGACACGCCGGTACACATCGGGCTTGCCCGCCGCGGCCGCGTGGACGTGGAGGTCACCTGGCCGGCCAACGGCACCCGCCGGGTCACTCGCGTGCGCAACGTGGCGGTGAACGGGCGCCGGGTGCTCACGGTGCGGGTGCCGTAGGACACGAAGAGCGTCGCACCCCGGTACGGGCTGCACCGGGCTGGAGCCGCGTGAGTCGACCGTCGGGTTGACGTGCCGCGTGCCGCCGCGAGACGAGATGGTGGCTTGCCCGGCCGAGACCATGGCCAACGCCGTGCGCGACGGGTCAGCTCCAGGGCATGGCGGCGGGGCCGGGCCCGGTGACAGGTCGCTGTGACGAAACCGGCCCGCCGCCGGTCTTGGGCACAACGAGGGCCCGGGCTTCCGGGAAGCGAGTGCCCCCCTCCCCGTGGCGGTACGGCCATTAGCTTACCCGCCATGCTCCCCAGTCCCGTGACCTCCGCCGTACAACGACCGCGATGAGCCAGCCCACGACGACCACGCCCGACGCCCTCGAGATCCGCGACAGCCGCACCGGATCCACCTACACGGCCCCCATCCGCACCGAGGGGCCCGAAGGGGACACGTACATCCGCGCCGCCGATCTCAAGCAGGTGAAGCGGGAAGCTGGTGATTTCGGGACGCTCAGCTACGACCCGGCGTTCATGAACACTGCCTCCTGCCGCAGCGCCATCACCTTCATCGACGGCGACAAGGGCATCCTGCGCTATCGCGGCTACCCCATCGAGCAGCTGGCGGAGAACGCCACCTTCCTCGAAGTGGCGTACCTGCTGCGCCACGGCAACCTGCCCGACCAGAAGCAGTACGACACATGGGTGCACGACATCACGTTCCACACGTATGTCCACGAGAACATCCGCAAGTTCCTCGAAGGGTTCCGGTACGACGCGCACCCGATGAACATGCTGTGCAGCGCCACCGCCGCGCTCTCCAGCTTCTATCCGCAGGCGCGGGACATTCACGACCCGCAACAGCGCTACATCAGCATGATTCGCCTCATGGCGAAGCTGCCGACCATCGCGGCATTCGCGTATCGCCACGTGAAGGGGCTGCCGTTCATCTACCCCGACAACGATCTCAGCTACACGGAGAACTTCCTCTCCATGGTGGCGCGCATGTCGGAGCCCAAGTACGAAGCGAACCCGGTGTTCGTGAAGGCGCTCGAGGTGCTCTTCATCCTGCACGCCGATCACGAGCAGAACTGCAGCACGAGCGCGGTGCGCGCGATCGGCTCGTCGGGGGTGGACCCCTTCTCGGCGGTGGCGGGCGGCATCGCCGCGCTTTTCGGTCCGTTGCACGGTGGCGCGAACGAAGCGGTGCTGCGCATGATCAGCGAGATCGGCGACAAGAAGAACATCCCCGCCTTCATCGAGGCCGTGAAGAGCGGCAAGGGCGAGCAGCGGCTCATGGGCTTCGGGCACCGCGTCTACAAGAGCTACGACCCGCGCGCGCGCATCGTGAAGCAGCTTGCCGACGAGGTGTTCGCCCAGGTCGGCATGGACAAGGACCTCGAAATCGCGCTGGAGCTCGAGCGCATTGCGCTCAGCGATGACTACTTCATCGCCCGCAAGCTGTATCCCAACGTCGACTTCTACACGGGCCTCATCTATCGCAGCATGGCCTTCCCCACCGACTTCTTTACGGTGCTCTTCGCGGTGGCCCGTGTCGCCGGCTGGATGGCGCAGTGGGAAGAGATGATCCTCGACAAGGAGCAGAAGATCGCCCGCCCCCGGCAGATCTACATCGGCGAAGGCGAGCGGCAGTACGCCGATCTGCTCACCGACAAGTTCCCCAAGGCGCGCAAGGACAGCATTCGGAAGTAGGCGCGCCGCTCCCGAACGATACTGCGTGCACCAGACACGATTGAACGATTCGACATTGCAGGCGTCGGTGCTGGGTCTCGTTGTCCCCTGTTACAACGAGGCCCGGCGACTCGACCGGGCCACCTTTCAGGCGTTCCTGTCCGATCCGTCGGGACCGCTGCTGCTCTTCGTGGATGACGGCAGCACCGATGACACCGCGGCGGTGCTCGGCGACATGGTCCGGGGCACGGCAAGTGGCCGCGCCGAGGTGCTCCGCCTCCCCGCCAACGGCGGCAAGGCGGAGGCGGTGCGTCAGGGGCTGCTTGCGCTGCTCGATCGCCCGGGGCTGGAGTTCGTGGGCTTCTGGGACGCCGATCTCGCCACGCCACTCGATGAGATTCCCAACTTTCTGGGGACCTTCCGCCGCAATCCCGACGCCGACTGGATCTTCGGGGCTCGGGTGCAGCTGTTGGGCCGCAACATCCGGCGACGGGCCATTCGCCATTACCTCGGTCGGGTATTCGCCACGGCGGTGTCGGTGACCCTGACCCTGCCCGTGTATGACACGCAGTGCGGCGCCAAGATGTTCCGTGTGTCGAAGAGTCTGCGCGACGTGCTGCAGCGACCGTTCGTGTCCCGCTGGATCTTCGATGTGGAGATGATTGCGCGACTGCTGGCGCTCCCGGAGCGCGTGCGCGCCGCCGACCCGAGTCGCGGCATCTTCGAACTGCCGCTGCAGCAGTGGGTGGATGTGGACGGGTCCAAGGTGCGGCCGCGCGATTTCTTCCGCGCGTTTTTCGACTTGCTGCGCATCCGGCAGAGCGTGCGATGAGTGACGCCGGCGAACCACGGCGAGCCGGAGTGCGCAGGAGCTGGGGGGACGGGGCACACCTCGCGCTCGTGGTGACGGTGGCGCTCACGGGCCTCGTCCTGGCCGCGATCCTGGTCGGGCGGCGCGAACTGTGGCTCGACGAGTATCACACGTGGCTGCTCGCCACCATGCCGCTGTCATCGCTGTGGACGTTCGTGACCGGTGATGTGCATCCGCCGCTCTATTTCGCCCTCATGAACGGCTGGTACCGGCTGGCCGGCGACGGCCCGCTCGCCTTGCGCCTCCCGTCCCTCCTCGCGTACGCGGCGAGCGTGTTCGTGTTCGCTGCGGCCCTGCGACCGGCAGGTGGCAGCGTGACTGTGCGGAGCGCCGCCGTCGCCTTGTTTGCGCTGTCGCCCGCCCTCGTCTACTACGGCAGCGAGGCGCGCATGTATGCGCTCACGGTGCTGCTGGCCACCGCGGTGCTCGCGTGCGTCGTGCGTCTGCACGACGAGAGCCGCTCCGCCCACCAGCACGAGGGCACCGCAGCCATCCTTGCCGTCGCGGCAACGCTGTTGGTGTACACGCACTACACGGGTCTCTTCTTCCTGAGCGGACTCGGGCTGGCCTGGCTGCTGCGCTGCCTTCGGCGCCGCGCCGGCTGGCGTCCGTTCGTGCGCTTTGTCGTGATCGCTGGCGTGGGTACGGGACTCTGGCTTCCCACACTCCTCGAGCAGCGCGCCCGCAAGCTGGCCATCGACCGCCAGCATGTGGCCGCCGTGGCAGCGACGAGCCCCACGGCCATAACGGACGGCCAGAGGCAAGCAGCCACGACGGCCGCCGCACCCGCGGGAACGGCCTTGGCACCGCAGGGAATGGTCGCGTGGGCGAAAAGTCTCGCGATGAGCACGGCCAGCATCATGGGAGTGTTCCCCGCGACCGGCGTCCTGGTGATGGGACTGCTCGCCCTCCCCTTTCTGGTGCTCGCGGTGGGTGTACTCCTGGCCGTGCGGGCGCGCGATGAGCTGGCGTTCACCTTTGTCCTCATCTTCGCTGTCACGGCCGCGGGGACGCTCATCGTGCCCATCTCCCGCCGGTACCTGCTCGTGGCGGCCCCCGCGCTCTTCCTGCTGCTCTGGCGCGGGCTCGAGGCACTGCATCGACTGCGGCCAGCGCTGACCGTCGCCGGACCGGTCGCCGCGCTCCTGTCACTGGCAGGGTGCCTGCGCATGACCATGACACCGGAGGCGCAGCCGCTGGCCCGCATCGCGGCGGTCATCCGCGCCGATACGAGCCGCCTCCCCGTTCACATCATCTCGAACTATGCGGCCGTACCCCTGCGCTACCATCTGCGCCGGGACAGTACCGCTGCGGTTCAGGGGTTCCCCGTGAACGTCGATGCGTGGTGGACCAGCCAGCCCTTCAAGGGATGGGCGACCGTACCGGTCACACGCGACAGCACCGACGCGTGGATCGACGCGCACGCCGCGCCCGCCGCGTGGCTCGTGCAGTTCGAGGCCGATTTCCAGGACCCCTGGCACTACATGGAAGAGAGCCTCGACCGTCGCTACGTACGCACCGCCGTCGCCGCCGACGCGCTGCGTGAATCGTCCTGGCGTCTCTATCGCCTCACGGACAGAGGCGCGGCACGCCCCTAGGGTCGTATGGCACGGAACTCGCGGCCGGATTCGGTGTCATTGCATGTTCATCCGGACAGATTGGACATACCCTCATCCGACCATGGGATTAACATTCGATGTCTCTCAATTAGGACCGGGTGATGGGTAACTCCATGCGGACCAATGGTTCCTCGGTGTCCGTGGTCATTCCAGCGTATCGGGCGGCGGCGTTCCTTGGCGACGCCATCGCGTCCGTTCGCGCGCAAACGGTCCAGCCTGGGGAGGTCATCGTGGTCGATGACTGTTCACCCGATGACACGGTGGCGGTGGCGCGCACGCTCGATGTAACGCTGGTGGAAAGTGCGACCAATGGTGGATCGGCGCGCGCGCGCAACATCGGGATAGCGCGTGCGTGCGGGAGCATTGTGGCCTTCCTCGATGCCGACGACCAGTGGCACCCCATGCATCTCGAGCTGTCGCTCCGCGCGCTCGACGAATCGGGGGCCATCCTGTGCAGCAGCCGAACCACCACGGGCGAGGAGTTTCCGTCCATCGCCGACACGCGCGGCCATCAGCATTTCGCCGAACGCGCCCTGCTGGCACACATGC
This sequence comes from Gemmatimonas sp., assembly GCF_027531815.1. NCBI lineage: Bacteria > Pseudomonadati > Gemmatimonadota > Gemmatimonadia > Gemmatimonadales > Gemmatimonadaceae > Gemmatimonas > Gemmatimonas sp. The sequence continues at coordinate 697,146 of NZ_JAPZSK010000006.1, forward strand.
TCGGTCCCAATCCGGTGGCGCAGACCACCTGCGTGGTGCACCGTGATCCTCTGCAGCGAGTGGGGGGCTACCAGGACGGGGAGCGACACGCCGAGGACTATCAGCTCTGGCTGCGCCTGGCCACCCAAGGCAGCTTCGCGCTGCTCGACGCCGTGACGTGCCGCTATCGGCTACATGCGGGACAGACCAGCCGCGCGTCGGTCAGTATGTTCGAGAAGGCGTGGGAGCACCGGCTGCGCGCCTGTCGGGAGTGGAAGGCACAATTCGGCGACCGGTTCCCCAACCTCGACCAGGAGTTTCACGCCGCGCTTGATCAGGCGCTGTCCGTGGACCTCACGGCGGTGTGGTACGACATCGACCGCCCCGCACGCGACTACTTCGAGGGCCTCGCGGCCCGGACCCCGGAGCTGCGTCCCATCTGGGACCGGCAGCTGGCCACGCGCGAGGCGTGGCCGATTGCCAGACTCCGCAAGGCCGCGCGCGAGCTGCTCCGCCCCGACGCCACGTAGGCGCGGCGCTACTGCATCCGGAACAGGTAGCTCACCTTGGCGAAGAACACATCCGCCGAGCGACGCAGGGTGCGGGAACCATCGGGCTCGTCGGCGCGCAGCTGGTCGCCGTAGCCGAAGTACACCACCGTCCCCGGGGACGGCAGGTACGAGAAGAGCACGTCGAGTCGGGCGCGGGTCCGCTCGAAGGCGGCCGCGCGCCGTAGCGTCCCGTCACGCTGGCGCAGGTATACCGGAAGCTCGGTGCGCGAGTCGTCACGCAGCGAATCCTGCTGCACCACCGAGTGTTCACCGATGACCCGTACGAAGACCTGCCGCGTGATCTGATATTCCGCACGTACGCGAGGGGTGTTGCGGGAGAGCACGAGCGAACCATCCGTCTTGCGACGGAAGGTCTCGTACGCCCACGTCGCCGACAGGCGCAGCTGCTCGGTGGGACGCAGATTGAGCGACTGATTGAAGATGAGGATGTCGGCGGAACTCCATTCGGGGAAGTTCTCATCCTGCCCCCAGACCGCGACCGTCGTGGCACTGAATCGCTTGAACTCCGGCGTGCTCACCGAGGTGACCCAATCGAAGTTGGGCAGTCGCCGGGTGCCGGTGTAGCCAAGGGTATCCACGCGTCCGCCCACCGCAGGGCGCAGCAGCACGTAGTTGGTGTAGAGGTCACGATCGTACCCGAACTCCTCACGCAGCCATTGCGCCCCCACCTGCCAGCCGCCGCGCAGGCGGGTGTTGGTGCGCAGATGCAGCTGCGCATCCTGCGCCGGTCGTCGGTTCACGAAATCCGCGTACTGGTAGCGTCCCAGCAGGTACACCTCGGGGCTGAACACCTCCACCAGGGCACCGGGTTTACCGAACAGATTGAGCCGGTGCGTGGCGCTCACATTCGCGATCCCGGGACGCGCAATGAACCCGCTCTGCGCATCGAAATCGCGCGAGATGCCATTGAGCACATAGCGGGCGTAGAACGCCCGTCCATTGCGCACGGCGGAGAGATCCCACAGCGGCGCGGCCCCCGAAACGTCACCGGCGCGCGTGAAGCTGCGTACCGCCTGTGCCTGCACGCTGTAGACGCCGCGCACGAGTCGGCCGTCCACCCCCACCACCCGATTCCAGTTGCGCCCCTCGGTACGATCGGTGTACACGAACCCCAGCCGACTCTGCTTTCCCAGATCCCGCTGCAGGCGCACGATGTTGAATAGGGGAGACTCGCGCCCCGTGGCCGAGGCCTCGCGGCTGTCCACCGCCGACAGCACGCCGATGTCGAAGCCGCGCTGCTTGCCGGTGAGCTTCGTGGCAAAGACCGGCTGCGAAATGCGGCGCGTGTAGATGAGGCGATTGGGTGTGCTGAACTGCTCCTGACTCTCGAGGAAGAAGGGGCGCCGTTCGGCGAAGAACACCGCGATGCGCGGATCGGCGGAAAACTGCGTGGCGTCAGCTTCCACCTGCGAGAAGTCAGGATTGGCCGTTCCCGAGAGCGTCAGATTGCTGGTGATCCCCCACCGCGCACTGCCGCCGATGTCGGGGCGCTGCGTATCGTATCGCCACGAGCCCGGCGTGGCACCCTGGCCACCGAAGGCACTCGACGTCACCGTGGGGATGAGATCCACCGTGACCCCGCGCTGCAGGTCCCGCAACCCGTCGAGCGTGCCCGACTGCGCGAGGAAGCTGGCACTGGCCCGCTTGGTGGTGGTCCACGTCTGTTCATGCCCGGTGGACTGGACGGTGCGCACGACATTCAACTGCCAGGTGTGCACGTCCACGTTGCGGTAGCGGAGGCTCTTGAAGGGAATCGCGATCTCCACCTCATAGCCGCGATCGGTGACGCGCCCCTTGGAGCGCCACACGTAGTCCGGCGCCAGGTCGGTGGCCTCCCGAGCCCGCGTGGTGGTGCTCGCGAAGCCGCCCCCCCCGGTTGCGGCGCCCGTTTCGGTAAGCACGCCGTCACTCTGGATACCGAACGGATTGACGGCAAACACCAGCGCCTGCCGGCTGTCGTTGTACGTGCCAAGAAAGAGCTGGATGTTGTCGTCCTGCGTGATGCGATCACGGTCGGCGAGCGTGGCGCGCACGCTCCCCGGCGCCGCGTGGGCGCGCACGCCCACGTGCAGCGCTGTACCGCTGTACCAAACCAGGACCTCCGTGCTGTCCTGTGCCGCGATCCCGTCGTTCGGAAAGAACTGGGAGAAGCCGGTGAGGACGGAGGCAGTGCCCCATTCCGGCTCGTCGAGAAGGCCATCGATCACCGGGACCCGCTCGGCGCGTGGCACGGACACCTTCGTCTTGCCGCTGCGACCATCGTAGACCGGGCCCGGCTCCACGCGCCGAATCGCCGCGGGCGGAGTGCCGACCGAGGTCAGCAGCAGGGGCACAACCAACAGGGGCAGCAGGGACACGACGCGGTGGGCTGGGGCCAATGGATGATACCCGCCCATACGCGGCAGCTGCGTGATTCGTTACCGCCGCCGCGGACCGCGCAGGGGCGCGGGTGCGGATGCTTCGGGCCATGGGGTCGGGCGTGCACCCATCTGCCAGCCTCCGCCGGGCGCAGGTGGCACGCCGGCTCGACCTCATTCCGTTAGGCTGGTCTGTGAGGAGCTGGTGTCGGAGCTGGAGGAGCTGGGGTCGGAGCTGGGGTCAGAGCTGGGGTCAGAGCCGCTCACCTCGGCGGAACACCTGCCGCACGTAAGCGAGTGTGGCGTCGTCCACCTGAGGCTCACACAAGCTACGATACGCGACCTGACGCAATGACGCGGTCGCTCCCAGCGAGCAGTACTCGGCGTGTTCTGTGACGAGGGTGTCTGGATGACCGAGCGCCAGACAAGCGTAGCTCGACCAGGGGAATTGACCAGGCGAACTGCACAGGCCAGCTCGTACAGGATTCTGATCGATGTAGCGGCTACAGGTGAGGAAGTAGCGCGGAGAGGTGATCACGCTCGATCGAAAGCGACCCTCCCAAAGCGTTCCCGTCCGGCCATGCCGCTGGTTGAACCACCGGACGTATCTGGCACCCATCCATTGAGTAAGCCGACCAAGGCTGTCAGACCGAGGCGGTGTAATGAGTAGGTGAACATGGTTGGTCATGAACACCCACGCGTGCACGGCACATCCGAATTGCTGCGTGCCATCCACGAGCAGCTCGCGGTAGACTCGCCGGTCAAGGTCATCTAGGAAGATGGCCTGGCGATTGTTGCCGCGCTGGATGTGATGCACTGGAACGCCGGGGATAACGTTACGTAGTACACGAGCCACGTGCGTATGGGCTGGGCGTGAGACAGAAGACTGGCGTTCAACACTATCGGTCGGCGCGGTTTCCCCCGTCATCATTTCTATGTGCGTTCTACCAAGAAAGCGAAGCGCCGGTACATGTCCCAACCCCAGCTCCGACCCCAGCTCCGACCCCAGCTCTGACCCCAGCTCTGACCCCGACCAGCTCCCGCACAGTTCCCCAGCTCTGACCCCAGCTCCGACCCCAGGACCCGGACCCCAGGACCGGCAGGACCGCTCCCGGTCGACGTAGTCGAAACGCCGGCACTAGCTTGGAGGCATGTCGCTCACCGCCACATCCGAGATCCGCACCCTGCTGCTGGCGGCCATCGTGGCGCTCGCCGCGCTCTTCATCTGGCGCTGGTGGCGCTCCATTGATCGTGGCAGCGGCGAGCGCCTCGTGCCCACGCCGATCCAGCTGGGCATCGGGTTCGTGGTGAACTTCTTCGACACCCTCGGCATCGGATCGCTCGCCACCACCACCGCCGCCTTCAAGGCGTTGCGCATGGTGCCCGACGAACGGTTGCCCGGTACCATGATCGTGGGGCTCACCCTGTCGGTGGTCACCCAGGCGCTCATCTTCATCTCGAAGATCGAGATCGACCCCACCTTCCTGCTCCTCATGATCGCGACCGCGCTCGTGGGCGGGTGGCTGGGAGCCGGTGTGGTGTCGCGGCTGCCGCGTCGCCCCATTCAAGTGGGCATGGGGGTGGCGCTGCTCTCCGCGGCGCTGTTCATGACCATCGCACAGCTCAACCGCATGCCCGTGGGCGGTTCGGCCCTCACTCTGCACGGGCCGTCGCTCTGGCTGGCGCTGGGCATCAATTTCGTGCTCGGCGCCCTCATCATGCTGGGCATCGGCAACTACGGCCCCACCTTCGTACTGCTCAGCGCGCTCGGCATGGACCCGCGCGCCGCATTTCCCATCATGATGGGGAGCGGCGCCTTTGCCGCGCTGCTCGGCTGCCTCGAGTTCGTGAAGCGGCGCAACCAGGTCAACCAGCCGGCCATCGGCCTCGCCATGGGGGGAATCCCCGGAGTGCTCGTGGCGGCGCTGCTGGTGACGTCACTACCCCTCGACCTGCTGCGGTGGCTGGTGATTGCGGTGGTGATCTACGCCGCGGCAACCATGCTGCGCTCCCATGACCGGGCGCCGTAACGCGGCGCCGTAACGGGGCGCCGTAACCGGGCGCCGTAACGGCGCCTCAGCGCCGACGCGCCTGATCCTCCTCCCACTCCACGAACGATCCGTCGAAGTCGTGCAGCGTGGCGCCCTCGAACCACCACACGCGCGTGGCTACCTCGCGCAGGAACGCGCGGTCGTGGCTGACAATGAGCACCGTCCCCTCGTACTCGCCCAGCGCATCTTCCAGCACCTCGATGTTCTCCACGTCGAGGTGATTGGTGGGTTCATCCAGCACGAGCAGGTTGGCCCCGGACAGGGTCATAATGGCCAGCGCCATGCGCGCCCGCTCGCCGCCACTGAGTGAACGGATCTCGCGGAACACCTCCTCCTGCGTGAAGCCGAATGCGCCCAGATGGTTCTGCACCGCACCACGGCTCCACAGCGGACGCTGCGCCTGAATGGCGTCGTACATGCTCAGGTCGAGCGGCAAATCGCCCAGATCCTGCTTGAAGTACGCGGGCGTGATAGAGCTGCCAACGCGGGCCTCCCCGCTGGCCGGAGCACGATCCCCCATGATGGTGGAAATGAACGAGGACTTGCCAGCCCCATTCGGCCCCACCAGCGCCACGAAATCGTTGCGGCGCAACACGGCCGTGAAGTCCTCCACGAGCACGCGCCCCGGTACCTCCACGCGCAGCGCCTTGATGTCGACGACCTGATCTCCTCCGCGCTCGGCCACCTTGAATTCGAGCGACATGGCAGCGGGATCACCGGGCGGCGGCGCGAGCCGCGGCAACCGCTCCAGTCGCTTGCGCTTGCCCTTGGCCTGGAAGGAGTTCACCCCGGCAATATTCCGGCGGATGTACTCCTCCTCCTTCTTCACGTACGCGCGCTGCTTCTCCAGTTCACGCTCGCGCGTCAATCGCCGTTCGGCGCGCTGCGGCACGAACTGGCTGTAGTTGCCACGGTACCACTCGCTCGACTTGGCCTCGATGTGCAGGATGTGCGTGCTGATGGCATCGAGGAACGCACGATCGTGCGATACCACCAGGACGGTTTCGCCCGCCTCCTTGAGCCACTCCTGCAACCAGTGAATGGTGTCGAGATCGAGGTGGTTCGTGGGTTCGTCCAGCATGAGCAGGTCGGCGGGCGCAATCAGCTGCGCCGCCAGCCCCACACGGCCGCGTTCACCGCCAGACAGTGTACTCACCAAGCGCGTCTTCGATTCCTCGGCGTCGAAACCCAGCCCCTGCAGTACGGCATCGACGCGGGCGTGGTACTCGTACCCGCCCATGTCACCGAACCGCTCCTGGTCGCGCCCGAATCGTTCGAGCATCTCGTCGCTGACCTTGTCCCCCAGCTCGCCCAACTGCATGGCCTGATCGGCAATGCTCTGCTCCAGCGCGATGACCTCACGCCACGCCGCGGCGCCGGCCTGCCACACGGTGGCGGCCCCCTCAAAGGCGCGGTGCTGGTCGAGCAGCGCGTGACGCATCCCCGGCTTGCGCGCCACGGCTCCCACGTTGGGCGGCCGGTCACCGGTCACCACGCTGAAAATCGACGACTTGCCGGCGCCGTTGCGCCCGATGATGCCCCAACGCTCCCCTTCCCCCACGGTGAAGGTGACGTTCTTGAGCAGTTCGGTGGCGCCGAACGAAATGCCGATGTTGGAACAGGAGAGGAGAGTCACGCGGACAGGAGGCTTCGGGTGAGGGACCAGCCTCGAAAGCTAACCCACCCACTCCGTCCGTTGCCCCTCATGGGCACCACCCCCCATCCCGGCGCGTTGGCACGGAGGTACGCCGACCGGGCATGTCCCGGTCCCCGTTTCCCGACTCCCTGCTTCTCCCATGTGCCGGTTGAGCCGTTGCTGTGCCATTGCATGGACCGCCAGTGCCCTGTGTGTCGCTTCGGCCACTCTGAGCGCGCAGGAGGTCGGGCGCGACAGCGTACCCGCGGTACGCCGCGATTCAGCACAGGCGAGCGCTGCGCCCGGTAGCGGCCGCTGGCCGATCATCCTCCCGGGCATCACCTTCGCCCCCGAAACACGGTGGGCGGCCGCGATTGGCGGGTTCAAGGTCACCAAGAGCGCGGCGTCCCCTGGCCAGCGCCCCAACACCTACGCCGTGCGCGGGCTCTATTCGCAGCGCCACCAGGTACAAGCGTCGTTCTCCCTCGACCGGTGGAGCGCCGACAATGCGGGGCGAATCGAGTTCGATGCGGCCTTCTCCCGCTTCCCCAATTCGTTCTACGGCGTGCGTGCGGCCCTTGCCGACAGCGCCGAGCAATACACGCCGCGTACCGCGTCGCTCGTGGGCAGCTATGTGCACCGTGCCCGACCGGGATTGTACCTGGGCGGGCGTGTGGCGCTCGAAGACGCCGCCCTCACCGCCATTGCCGACGGCGGAACGCTGGCCACGCTGCTCACCACGCCCGCCTTTGCCGGCGGCGAGCGGTGGCGCACCGCCAGCGCCACGCTCATTGCCAGCTGGGATACGCGGGATGTGTTCTTCTTCCCCACGCGTGGGTCCGCGGTGTGGCTCAACATCGGCCGAGCGCTGGGCGTGCCGGGGGCCACACACCAGTTCACGCGCATCTCCCTCGACGCGCGACGTTACCAGCCACTCGGCCGCGGACTCGTACTCGCCGTGCAGGGATTCGGCGTGTTCACCGAGGGACGTGTCCCCGTGGACAACCTGCCCGCACTGGGCGGGGCGAGCCTCCTGCGCGGCTACTTCGCCGGGCGCTTTCGCGACCGCACGGCGCTCGCCACACAGGTGGAACTCCGCACGCCGACGTGGCGCCGACTCGGTGCGGTGGCGTTTGCCGGCGCAGGTGCCGTAGGCCCCACCCCCAATGCGCTGTCGCGCGACGACGTACGCAGTGCCTGGGGGGTGGGGGTACGCTTTGCCCTCAACGGCGATCGCCTGAATCTGCGCATCGACCGCGGCTTCGGCACAGGGAGCCGCGGCATCTACATCACGGCCGGCGAAGCGTTCTAGTTTCCCGCGCCGAAGAGCCGCAACACCGCACTCATGACAGGCGTGATCTGGCGGGATTCCGCCTGATCGGTGATGGCGACGGCCACCGTGACGCCAGCGTCAGGAAACACCATGGCGCTGGTGCCCCAGAACCCACTGTGTCCGTAGCCGCGCACGCCGCGTACAACGGTGCCAAAGATGCCCAGGCCGTAGCCCGCCATCTCCGTGCTGCGCGGCGCCAGCATGGTGTCCAGCGTGCGTCGCTGTGCGAGCACCCGGCCGTCCAGCAACGCCGTGAGAAAGTGCGCCACGTCGCTCATGGGTGCGGCGATCCCGCCACCGCCGTACAGATCGAAGCTGGGGTCAATGTCGTACGCGTCGAACCCGCCAAGATACTGGTGAGCACGGTCGGCGATACCGGACGGTGCGGGTTCGAGTGTCTCCCACCAGGTGTGGCGAAGGCCAAGGGACTCGAAGCCCACGAGGCGACGCACCGCCGGGCCCAACGGCATCCCGGTGAGCCGCTCCACGATGGCGCCCAGCAGGGTGTACCCCGAATCGGAGTACCGGAACTGCGCACCAGGCGCCCCCACCGGCGCCAGGCTGTCCACGAGCCACTGCAGCTGTTCCTCGCGCGTCCAGCGATACTGCGGGGCCGTGCGCAGTCTGGCCACATAGCTCGGCACCGCCGGATGCTCGTGAAATCCCGCGCGATGACTGAGGACCTGTTCGATCGTGATCACGTCGGTCCGGTAACCATCGCCTCGCAGCAGCGCGTCCAGTGCAGGAGGCAGGTGAGTCGCCAGCGGATCCGCCAGCGACAGCTTCCCCTGCTCGACCAGTCGCAACACCGCCGCCGCCACATACGTCTTGGTGTTGCTCGCAATGCGCACCGGCTGCTCGGGGCGCAGTGGCACACGACGCGCCGTATCCGACATCCCGGCGGCTACGCTCCAACGCCGACCGTTGGCACGCGACTCCACGGCAATGATGAGGCCAGGCATGCGCGGGCGCGCCGCGACGATGCTGTCGGCGAGTCGCTGCAGGGCGGGAGCGATGCTGTCCGCCGGGATGGCCACCGGCGGCTGCGGCACCACGGCCTGCAGGAGCGCGGTCACGAGCAGGATACTGGGCATGAGAGAGAACATGAGTGAGAGACGGACGCTGCGCCATTGCCAGCGTCAAAGGTGGCAGCGGATCGCGTGTGGCGCATCCTCCCCGACGCGCCGCGCGCGGTACCTTACGCCGATAGACCGTCGACTATACCCAAGGGACACACGTGCTGCACTACTGGTTCACCATCGGGCGTATGCTCGCCTCGCGTTTCACTCGGCCTCGCGTTCGCTTCGACGCCACCATTCGGCGCACCTTTCGCGTGCGACTCTTCGACTGTGACGGGTTTCGGGTGATGACGGCGGCGAAGTACCCCATGTACATGGACTTCATCCGTTGGGAGATGATCGCGCGCTCCGCACTCTTCGACGCCATTCTGCGTCGCGGACTCGCGCCCACCCTGGGCTCACAGAAGCTCATCTATCGCAAGCCGCTCAAAGTGTGGACGCGTTTCGATGTGGAGCTCGAACTGGCCGGCCACGACGACAAGTGGATTTACCACATTCACCGCTTCGAGCAGGGGGGTGAGCTGCGGGCACTGGGCATCACGCGCGCGCTCATCTGGAGGCGCGACGTGCCCGCGGCCCTCCCCCAGCTGCTGCAATCGTTGGGCGCCACCGAACCCATGCCCCCGCCGGCGTGGGTCACGGCGCTGTTCGCCAGCGACCGCGAGCTCCTGGAGGCCAACGGGAACGGCCTCGCGCCCCGGTGAGCCGCCTGGCCTAAGCGGGGGGCAAGGCGGACAGGAAGAGCCCTCTGGCGGCCAGGTGGCAGTGCGGTGACTGGACTATTGCCCCTCGGAGCGTAGCATCAACCGACCGGGCAGGCGCCACTCCGCAGCTGCCGCTTGCCGCCCCACGCCCCGCCCTCCGAGGAGAACGCCATGACCACCGTTGCCGCGCTGCTGGACGTCAAGGGACACTCGATTGTTTCCGTTGGCGCGCAAGCGTCGGTGCTCGACGCCGTACGGCTCATGGCGGACAACGGACTGGGGGCCGTGCTCGTGACGAGCGGCGCGGACGTGCTGGGCATCTTCACGGAGCGCGATGTCATGCGGCGCGTCGTTGCCCAAGGCGTTGACCCCGCGGTGACCCCGGTGTCCACCGTCATGACCGCGGCGGTGGTGACGTGTCTCCCCGCCACGACCCTCGACGAATGCGGCGCCATCATGACGTCGCGGGAAATCCGCCACCTGCTGGTAGCCGACAGCCAGGGGCTGCACGGCATCATCAGCATCCGCGATGTGCTCGCGCACCGCACTGCCGAGCAGGAGAGCACCATCCGGTTCCTGAACGAGTACATGTTCTCCGCGCGCGGGTGACCGTATGCAAGTGACCGTACGCGGGTGACCGTACGCGGCTGATCGCGCGCGGATTGCACTTGCGGCGTTACCCCATCGCCAGCATTTCGCCGTGGTGGTACACAGCCGAGGTGGGTGGCGTGTGGCGTGCGGCCGCCACCATGGCTGCGGAAATCTGCTCCACGCGAATGGAGCGGTACTTCACGGGTGTCACCCAGGAGAACAGCGGTAGCAGCGTCTCCAACAAGCGTGGCGTATGCCGTGACCCGATGATCATGGCCGGGCGAAACACGCTCACCACGGCAAGGCCGCTCGCCAGCACCGCCGCTTCGGCTTCTCCCTTCACGCGATTGTAGCGCGACGTCCCCGCCGCACCCGACCCATGCGCGGAAGCGGCAGCATTGGCGCCTACGGCCGACATGAGCGCGAGGTGCCGCACCTTCCCTGTGGCAGCCAATCCGCGCGCAAAGGCGGCGTTGAGAGCCACATCGACATCGCGATGCTGCGCAATGGTGAGTTTCGCCGTGCCCGCGCCAATGCCCAGCACACTCAGCCCCACCACCTCGCCCTCGAGTGCATCAACCGCGTCGCTGGTCGCCTGCTGCAGGTGCCCCGGCGTCATGTCCGGCACCAGCACCTCGCGCAGCGGCACCCGCGCGCTCTTCGCCTCTGCCAGCTGTGCAGGGAGTGACGTGCGCCCCACGGTGACCACCGTGCGGAACGCACCACTGCGCAGCAGCGCCCTTACCAGCACCCCTCCCACCGACCCGGAGGCACCAAGCACGATGGCACTACGGGGTGACGCCGTCACAGCGCGCGCTCCCACGTCTCCCCCAGCAGCCCCTCGCCGAACAACTGGTGTGGTTCACGGTGCACCAGCCGATATCCCTCGGCCTCGTACAGGGCCCGCGCCGTGTGCAGCACGCTGTTCGTCCAGAGTGAAATGGTGGTGTATCCCGCCTGCGTGCAGAAGTCGGTGCACAGTCGCACCAGCCGCTTCCCGATACCCAGCCCGCGCGCCTCGGGGAGCACGAGCAGCAGCCGCAGTTTGGCCACGTGGACCCGCTCCGGGTGCTGCACGATCATCACCGACCCCACGCGTGCCCCCTGGAACTCGGCAATCCAGCAGCGTTCGCGCTGCGGATCATGCTGCGCCGCAAAGCCGTTGGTCACCGCCGCGACCAACGCCTCGAAGCGTGCGTCCCAACCGTACTCGCGGGCGTACAGACTCCCGTGCGTGCGCACGATCCACCCGAGGTCATCGTGGTGCGCATCACGCAACGCGTATGTGACTGCCTGTGCGGACGACGCGGAAGCATGATTGGGCAACATGCCATCAGCCTGCGTCACGGGGCGACGGGTGGCAAGATGCCGTCAGGGCTCGCCCTCGGCCTGACGGTCCAGATGTGCGACCAACTCTGCCGGCAGCTGCAGCTTGTGACTCAGTGCCGCCAGATAGGCACGCTCGGCGGGGTGATCCACATCGATGGCCAGCCGCGATACCAGATACAGTTCACTCGCCTGTTCGATTCCGCGCGCCGACGCCGCAATGGCCGCCGGGTCGGCCGGACGCGCCAGAGCGTCGAACACGAAGGCCTTGCTCTCCGCGTCGAGCCCTAGCTTTTCGACCTGCTCGAAGAGCGCCCGCTGTTCGGTGGCATCGATATGCCCGTCGGCGTTGGCGGCCGCGATCATCGCCTGAATGAGCGCCAGCTGAAACGGCCGCCCGTCAGCGGCAGGATAAGCGTCCACCACGAACTCCCGCGCCACCTGCCCCGTATCGGCCGCCGTGGCGACCGGCGCCGTGGCGGCCGCCTTCCCTTGCTGCCAGCTCTGATAGGCCCTGTAGGCCAGCGCGCCGGCAATCGCCGCGCCGCCATAGCCCAACGCCCCCGTGCCCATCTTCTTGAGTTTCTTGCCGCCAAGCATGAGGCCCAACAGCCCTCCCACGGCGGCCCCGCCGCCAAACCCGCCCAACCCCACGGAGTCGAGCTGCTGTTTGGCCGCGCCACCCGCCTGACGGAGCGAGCCGGAGGTGTTGGTGCCCAGAAATTGTGCAAGCAGCTTGTTGGCGTCGAGCATGGGAAGGGTGAGGAGCAAAAGGGGAGAACGACGGCGAGGTCAAGGGTGCGCGCGATGGCGTACACGTTGAGCATGGCCGCGGCGCGCCAGCCAGTACCATAGGGCATACCGGCGCTCACGCGGGCGGGTTCCACGCTCGGCACACGTTGTCCTTCCGGCCATCGTTGCGCATCAATTCAGCGGTTTCCGTTTGCCCGCTTCACACCGCCACCATAGGTCAGGCCGCGCCGCCCTCGCCACCAGCGGGCGCATTCTCGTCAAGCTGGGCGCCCGCGCGCTGCTCGCCAACGCCCTTGAAATCGACCGGGAGCGCCTCGGGCGCCGGGTCGAGGCACTGCTGCGCGCCCGCGCTGCGGGATGCTCGGTACGGCTCGTGTCCGCCGGCGCCATCGGGATCGGCTGGCCACGACTGGGCTATCCCGACGCCCTCCACCATCCCGCAGCTCCAGGCCGCGGCCGCGGTGGTGCAGAGTCACTGCATGCAGCAGCACATCGACCTGCTGCAGCCGCATGGAATGCACGCTGCGCAGGTGTAGCTCACGCACGGCAACTTCCAGAATCGTCGGCGCTATCTCAACCTGCGACGCGCCCCCAGGCACTGCAGGAGGCCGGTGCGCTCCCCGTCATCAACAAGCACGATACGGTCTCGGTAAACGAAATCCGCTTTCGTGACAACGCCTTGCTTGCCGCGCTGGTGGTCAATGCGGTCGACGCCGACCTCACCGTGATCTTCTCCGAAGTGCACGGCCTCTACGACGGGGAGACCAAGCGCAAGGAAGGCTCGCTCGACGACATCCTTGCGGGCCGTCCTGTCGGAAGGCCCCTTCCTCCGTGCTGGCCTTGCTCCGTGAGATCACGACTGCCGTCGATGGGCACCACAGCGGCATGATGCGACGGAGATCGAGTTCCGCCCCACCGTAGAGGTACCGGCGCACTCCACGCCCCAAGCGATGCTCGATATGGCGCTCGGCGCATGCGTACTGGCGGCGGAGTCCCCGGCCGCGGACGGCGGCCGGAAGCGCAGCGCCATGTTGGGCACCGTGAGTACGTGCGTCGCTTCGCCAGTGAGGAACTGCACCGTGGCGGTCATCCCCGGCAGCAGGGCTACCGTCGGGGTTGTCCACTATGACAACCACCGTGCAACTCACCACCCGGAGATCGTTCGCAAGCACGAACAGCTTCGGCGCCGAGAGGCTGGCCGCGACCGTCTGGCCCACATCGAACGGGCGCTCGATCACCACGCCATTGATGGGGGCGTAGATGCTGGTGTAGGCAAGGTTCTGCTTGGCCCGCTCGAGGGCGATGCGCGCCGTCGCGAGGTTGCTGCGCGCCAGGGCGTGGTTGGTGCGTGCGCTGTTGAACTCCGTTTCCGTCACGATCTTCTCGTCGTGGAGCGACGAGGTGCGCTCGAACTCCTCCTTGGCTTGCGCCAGCTGCGCCTCGGCGCGGGCCAGCCCGGCCTCGGCGTTTTGGAAGGCCTGGCTCTGCAGGATCGGATCGATGCGCGCGATGAGCTGCCCTCGCTTCACACGGTCGTTGAAGTCGGCGCGCAGCTCCGCAACGCAGCCACCTCCAGCACGCCCCCGCCGCCGCGACGAGATCGGGGGAAGCGATCGTGACCCGCCTCAAGGTGCTCATGGTCGTCCCCCTGGACGGCGGAATGGGCGTCCCGGCCCGATCATCCATGTGATGACCGACGGAAACCGCCTGCAGAACTGGACGGCGAAATCGGCTCGACATGATGAGATGCCGACCAGCGCCGAGGAGGGCAAGCACGGCGTCCCAGACAATCGTGCCGGGGCAACACCTACAGACAGCGGCGAACGGCGGCGGCATGTTCGGAGTATCCGGCCATCGAGCCGCTGGTACCCGAACCTGCCGCTCTGGAGAGGCGTTGCCATGTTGACCACAGCAGCACTCAGGGATTTACGGGATCGACTGGGATCGACCCGCACCCTCAGCATCTTTCTCGGCGAGAGCGCCGAGGACCCGGCTGGCCGCACCATGGGGCGGCGGACACTCGCCCATCTGCTCGATCATCTGCAGGACGACCTGCGGGGCGCATCCCACGCGGAGCGCGTGGCGTGTGAGCAGGCGGTTTCCCACGCGCAGGAGCGTCTCGGCGAGATCCCGTTCAGCACCCGCTTCTCCGGATGGGTGGCGTTCGTGACGGCCGAAGCGGTCATGTACGCGGAAATGGTCCCGGTCGCCATGCCCACCCGGGTTTCGTGGAGCAACGGCCCTCGGCTGGCACCGTATCTGCGTGCGTTCGGCCTGCCGCGCCCGACGGCCGTGGCCGTGATGGATTCCGCGTCGGCCCGACTTTTTCTGTGGAAGCACGGCGTGCTCGCCGAGCAGGAGACGGTCACCACGGACCTCACCCTTGGCTCCATGGACCACATGGGGGCCCCGCCGCGCCCCGGCTTTCATACGGGCACCCGCGGTACGAGTGGTGCCGATGTCGCCGAGCAGGAGCAGCGCACGCGACTCACGAAGCATGTGCACGCGGTGGGCGATCGGCTGATGACGCTCGCCGCTGCCGACGGTCGCGTTCTGGTGGGTGGGATTCCCACCGTCGCCCAGATGATGGTCTCGCACGTGGTGAGCGAACGGCGCGGGCAGGCGCGGGTACTGGCGGGGCTCGATGTGAACGACTCCGCGGCGGGTGTGGCGGCGCGCACGGCGGTGGCGGTGGGCGAATGGGCGCAGGAGCTCGACCTCGCCGACCTGACCGCGCTCGCGGAACAAGGGTACCCCGGAGGCCTCGCAGCCTTCGGCCTCACCCCGGTCTTCGCCGCGTTGCGGGACGGGGCCGTTGATCGGCTGCTGATCTCGGAGCACTTCCTGGATCGCTGGCCCAAGGAAGTGGAGTCGGCGCTGGAACTCGCGCTCGATACCAGGGCGCAGCTGCGCTACCTCACAGGCGCCGCTGGTGAACGTCTCGATTCGGTGGGCGGAGGTATCGCCGCCCGGCTGCGCTTTCCGGTCCTCGTGCCGAGCACCACCGCAGGGTTGGAGGTGCAGGCCAACGGCTGATGGGGAGCCACGCTGAAGGCCGACGGTCCCCGCGCCGTTGGCCTTACAGCGCCGTCGGATAGGTCTCGGGGAGTGCCGACGGCGACCACGTTCCGGCGTGCTCGAGCGGTTCGACCGCCCGTGTCCGGTCGTAGTGCAGGACGAAGTCGAACTGCTCGGGGAGCCGCGCGTGGAAGTAATGGCTTTGCCGCTCGGTCGCCGGTCGGTAGAGCACGCCGATTGCCCGTTCCAGGCGCGGCACGTTGAGGAGTGCGGTGGTGGCGTCGCTGCGGGTGAGGTCCACCGTGAAGTTGGGGGCAGGGCCACCGCTCGCGACCTCGTGAAACAGCGCCTCGTAGCTGCCGGGGTGTGCCGGGCTGACCCGCATGCACCGTGCCGTCCCCCCCCACGTGTCGGATGCGGTGACCGAGCCGACGTAGCCGGTGAAGCCCACGAGACATGCGGCCCGGCCGAAGGCCTGCCGAACGAGTTGCCCGACGTTCACCTCGCCGAGTTCGTGCATCTCGGTGGCGCGGGTATCGCCAAGGTGCGAGTTGTGCGCCCACAGCACGAGTGCCCCATGTCGCTGCTCGGCCTGCAGAAAGGCGCGCAGCGACTGCACGGTCTCCATCATGTGGCGGTCCCGTACATTCCAGGACAGCGCCGGATGACCGAACAGCGCGCGATGGTAGTGTTCTGCGTTGCGGATGAGGCGGGCGTTCTGCTCGGCGAAGAATCGATCCTCGGCGGCGATCAGCCCGTCACGCCGGAGGAAGGCATCCGCGTGCCGCTGCATTTCGACCAGTTGCGCGACGACCTGCTGTTCGCAGTCCTCCCTCAGCCCCAGCGTGACCAGCCGGCCATAGCGCTGCGGGTCGGCACCGCCGGCATCGAGACACCGATAGCGTTCCCTGGCGCGATCGGCGGCATCGGGATCGATGGTGTCGAGGTAGTCCACGAGTGCCGCGATCGATGCGTGCAGGCTGTACAGGTCGAGTCCGAAGATGCCCACGCGTTCCGGCGGTGGCAGTTGCTCGTTGTGGGTGCGCAGCCACCCCACGAAGTCGAGCATGTCGGCGTTGCGCCACATCCACTGCGGAAACCGGGTGAAGCCGGCCAGCGCATCGGTGGCCAGCGCGTCGGCATCCGGTCGTGCGGTCACGTAGCGATGCACCCGCCACGCGTCGGGCCAGTCGGCTTCGATGAGAATGGCCGTCACGTGTCCCTCGCGGATGAGCCGCTTGGTGAGCTCGGCCCGAATGCGATAGTACTCGTGCGTCCCGTGCGATGCTTCGCCCAGCAGCACGAGGTCCGCACGGAGCGCGCGGGCCAGTACCACGGCGAAGTCGTCCTCGGCCCCGTGCAGCGGGTGCACCGTGCGTCGCAACGCCTGCACGAGATCGTGATCACGCGCGCCATGCATGGCCATCACCCCGGTGCGAGCAGATGCGCCTGACGCCGCTCGGCCTCCGCCAGCAGGGCGATCACCTCGGCATCCGATGTGGGAGAGAAGTCGTCGTACCACATGCCCACGGCCTGCAGGTTCGGCACCTCCGCCACGGAGACGCACGCATTGGCCTCGATGCACAGCCTGGTCAGGGCGTCGGCGTCGGCGACCGGTACCGCCACGAGAATGCGCCGGGCGTGCCCTTGCCGCGCGACCCCCACGGCGGCGCGCATGGTCGCACCCGTGGCGAGGCCGTCGTCCACCAGCACCACATCGCGTCCGTGCAGCTGCAGTGGCGGCCGGGTGCCGCGATAGACCTGCCGGCGGCGCACCAGTTCGGCTCGCTGCGTGCGCACGACGCGGTCGAGCACGCCGTACACATCGGGACGTCCTCGCAGGGCCGCCTCGTCGAGGACCTGCACGACGTCGCCATTGAGCGACGCGATCGCGCCGACGGCATACTCCTCGGCGCCGGGCAACCCCAGCTTGCGCACCGGGAGCACATCGAGTGGCGCGCCGAGTAGCCTGGCCACCTCGTAGGCCACGGGGACCCCGCCACGGGGCAGACCGAGGACCAGCAGCGAATGCGGTGGCTGCCACGCATCGGCGAGCGCTGCCACCTTCACCGCCAACTGCCTGCCGGCATCATGGCGGTCGTGGAAGGCCGGACATTTCATGGGTGACTCCTGTGCGGGCGATTGGTTCCTGCACACTGCCCATCGCGCGTCCACCGGGCGCCCCGGCAATTCCCGACAACGCGTCGGGCGAAGTCCGATACTGCGCGGCGAAGGTGCGGGCGATGTTCCCGCTGCATTCACGAATGGCATCGCGTGAACGGACGCCTTCTCCCCGAACGCTGTTGGAGTGAATGACCACCTTCCGGAGGCGCTCATGCCCAGGAACATCTTCCGCCGTCTGGTCTTGCTGACAGTCGTTCCGCTGGGCGGCTGTGCGTCGGCCGCGCTTCTTCCCGCGCCGGCGGCACGGACCGTCCCCGGCGCCACGAATACCCTCGTGGACGAGGTCGCCGGTGTGCGCGTGACGGTGCAGGCCGATGCCTGGCAGGGCTCGCGCTCGGTGCTCGGGCAGGTCCAGCCCATGCGCGTCACCATCGACAACCACAGTCGCTCCACGGTGCGAGTGCGGTACGGCGACTTTGCCCTCGTCACCGCCAAGGGCCGACGGTACCCCGCGCTCCCGCCGTTCCGCGTGGAGGGCGAGCTGCTGTCGCCGACGCTCTCGATGGGCCTGTCACCCTTTGCCACGCCGGGTTTCAGCTACCGGCGCTTCTACGTGGCGCCGTACTTCGCGCGCCTCTATCCCGGCGTCCCGGTGTACACGCGCTCCTACGTGTTGTACGACCCGGGCTACTATGCGTTCTGGTATGCCGACTTCGCGCGCGCCGTGCGTCCGTCGGTCGAGGTGTTGGCGCTGGCCCTGCCCGAGGGGGTCATCGAACCCGACGGACAGGTGTCGGGGTTCCTGTACTTTCGCACCGTGGACCCGGACGCGGGGACCCTGTCCTTCCGCGCGAGCATCGTGGCGGTGCACGACGGCACGGCGGCCACCGGCGGGCTGGTCCTTGGCGAGGCGGTCATGCCGTACGTGGTGGAGAAGCGGCGCTGACGGCGCGCGGGGGCGGGGGCGGCGCCGGGCGTTCGGCCCCGTCGCTCACCGGTCCCGCGGCGTGGACGTTCGCCGGCGGGCGAGTGCCCGCGCCGCATGCTCCCGTACCACCTCGTGTGCGCGCTCGCTCATGGCCGCGAGCACCGCAACATCGTCCTCGGCGCCGATGTTGCCCAGCACCATGCACGCATTGCGCTGCAGCATCCACCGCTTCGCGCGCTTGATCGCCGAGCCCTTGAACGCGGCATCATGGTCGGCCGGCGTCATCATGAGGAGCGCACGCGCGAGCGCGCGTGTGCCCTCGCGGACGCTCGCATTCCATCCGTCTCCTCGGACAGCAGCACCAGCCGGAAGAACCGTCCGCACACGGGCGGTCGGGAGAGTCCGCTGCAACGTGATGTCTCGCAGCGTCAGGCGCCCCGCCCGGCCACGTTCCCGTGTTGATATCTTCGCACGCGGCCGTCACATGTGGCATGTGCTTCCTCTTGCGATGCTCGCTGCGAGCCCTGATCCGCGGCGGGCGGCGCCGGAGGCTTGGTGGCGGCCAGGAGTGGGGTAGGCTTGCGGCCACAGGCGCGAGCGCCGGTCAGGATCTCTTCGTCGCGCGGCTCTCCGGAGCGGGGGTGCCCCTCTGAGTTCGTCCGCTGGACGGCAGCGGGAACGGCGAGGGCGCGGAGATCGCAGTCGACGGCAGCCGTCGCATCTACGTGGCCGGCTCGCGTGCGGGCTCGCTGACCGTGGGCGCCACGAGCCTCGCCGCACCGGGTACGCGCGATCTGCTGCTGGCGCAATTCAGCGACGCGGGGGCATTGAGGCGTTCGACGCCAACGATCAGGACATCACCAGCATCCTCCGCTTCGCGAGTCTGGGGGACCCGCTGCCGCCGTACAGCGGGGACGACGACTCCGGCGATGACGATGGCGACACGGGCACGCCGCCGACTGACCCCAATCCGCCGGCCACCGCGGTGCCCGAACCGGACAGTCTCGCCCTCCTCGCCGCGGAGCTGGGCGGTCGGCTGATGGCGGCCCGGCGCCGGTCCCGGCGGGGGTAAGTTCTCCCGGCGGGACACCTCCCCCCGCTCCCCATTGCCACGTCCGCCGTTCACCTCTCAAGGATGAACGGCGGGTCACCCTCGGAGAGCGCCCCCCAAGGGCGCGAACAGACCGGTCAGGCGCCGGGCCTCTTGCTGACCGTCTTCGGCGGTTTGCAGATAACGCCACTGGGGCAGGAGTCCGACGCGGCCACCGAGGGTGACGCCACGCACGCGCGTTGGAATGCCGAGGTTCACGAGTTACGCCGCCGGCGACGCAAGCTCGCGCTCCTGGTGTACCGGCATGGCATCAAGCGTCCGGTCTCGCGTGACCTGCTGCTGGACTTGCGCCGGCGCGAGTTCGAGGCGGCGTGCGAAACCCTGGCGCCGCGCCAAGGCGTTCGCGGACGACCGGCGGGCGTTCGAGCGGTCCTGAGCGAGCGAACACGCCCCCGGCCCGGTTCACGCCAAGAACCACTCTACCGGGCGGCGCAGGCTCACCGGTTCCGGATAGCGGTTGACGTACCCGACGCGCAGCAGGAACTGCAGCGTGCCGTCCACGCCGAGCACCCCCTCGAGGCCGGCGCGGGTCTCGGGCTCCTCGAGCATCTGCGTCATGGGGTGCGCGGCGATACCGAGGGCGCGCAGCCTGAGCAGCAGCCGCTGGTAGCGGCGGCCCGCGTCGAGCAGCGCCTCGCGCGAGCCGTCGGCGCTCGTGAGCACCAGCCAGCCGCCGCCGGCGCCCGCCTGCGTGGTCGCCATCTCCACGCCCCGCTGGCGGAAGCCGGGCGTCATCACGGTCGCGGCCGTGTAGCGCGACCGTACCCACCACCCTGCCACGCCGTTGATCTCCATGCTGGCAGGCGTCAGGCCGTCGCGCTTCGCGCGCGCGTCGGCGTCCTTGAAGCGGATCCACTCGGCGAGCTCGCGTTGCGCGTCGTCGCGCGCGGCCTGCAGGCGGTTCGCCTCGATTGTCCCGTCGCGCAGGCGCGTGGCGGCCGCGGTGCCGCGCCCGAACCACTCGGCGCGTCCCCCCGTCGCCACCAGGGTGCGGGCATCGGTCGCGGAGAGCGGCGTCTCGGCGTGGCCGGAGCGGACCGTGCGACGGCGATGGATCGCCTCGAGCACCGCCGGCGCGTCCGCGCGCGGCGCACGTGGCGTCAACTGCACGGTGGCCACCGCGTCGCCCGCGGCGATCGGTGTCACCGCCGCATCGAAGCCGAGCGCCTCGCCTGCCTGCGCGAGGTTCTCGAGGAACGCCCCGAGCGACAGCGTGAACTCGCGGTCGGTGGGATCGACCGCCGGCAGCCGGCGCGCCGGGTCGCCCAGCAGCACGAGCCGGTCGGCGCCCTCGCGCCGCACGCGCCACGGCTGGCTGTTGTGTGCGCTCGACGCGAGGGCGGCGTAGCCGAGCACGCGGACGACCGGGTCGTCGGCCGCAGCCGGTTCGCCAGCGGTCGCCACCAGGAGCCCCGGCAGGTCGTCGCGGCGGACGCCGCCACAGGCGGCGGCCGCGCCCGTGACGAGCGCGAGCGCCCCAAAGCGGCCGATCGCGGCGCGACGGTCCATCGCGCCCGTCACTGCGCCGGCTCCAGCGCACCGATCGCCGCGGCCCGCGGCAGCTCGGCGGGCGGCACGGTGTACTGCAGGCGCAGGATGGCGAAGCGCCCGTGGCGCCACGACGGCGTGTCGGCGTAGCGCCAGATCGCGTCGCCCTCGGCGGGCAGGCGGAGGCCGTCCAGGTCGCGGTGGGCGCAGAGCGGCGTGGTCCAGCGCTCGCCGTCGTCCGGCAGCGAATGGCGGTCGTTGTTGGCGAAGTCGACGAGGTCGTCGCTCGCGTCGAAGAACAGCGTGGTGAGCGGCGGGCAGCCGATGGCGAGCATGAGCATCAGGACGGCTCCTGGGCGGCGGATTGGGGTGGGGCGCTGCGGCACCCCGCCATTCTACAGGCCGGCCTTCGGGCGTCGCATCGGGGGGGGCCGGGCAGGAGGACAGGGGGTCCCCCTACCGCACCCTCCTCGCCGAGCTTCTGGTGGCGCCGTTCGGCGGGGCGACGTACGGCTGGAGAGGGCGAGGCGGGGGCGACCTGAGTCATGCGACGACGAGCAGACTGACGGCGCCGGTTGCCGACATCGGATGGCCCGCCGCCTGTGTCCTCGCTGCGGCAGGTGGTGTTTCATCGAGGCGACAGCGGCGTTCTGTCGAAGAAGCGGGGTCCGGCGGTATGCCGCCATGCGCAGAAAACTCGGCAAGATTTTCCAGTCGGTGACAGGCACGATGCTTGCTCGTAGTGCGCTGCTGGTTGCAAGGCCAGCCGCCGATCACTGAACACCCCTCCTCCGGAGTTCACCATGAACCGTATCGCCGCCGCCGTTGGCGCCGCCCTGCTTCTCGTAAGCCAGGTCGCGCAGGGGCAGAATCTCATCAGGAACGGGTCGTTCGAACTCGGCACCTTCGGTCCCGTCATCGCCGATCACTTTGTCGATCTCAACCCTGGGGACACGAAGCTGTCCGACTGGACGATCGATTTCGGCACGGTCAACTGGCATCGGTCGGAGTCGTTCAACGTGAATCCCGCCCAGGACGGCCGGTACATGATCGACTTCGTGAACAACGTGAGCTACTCGCGGCCGTTCGGGGGCATTTCCCAGAGTTTCGCGACGACCCCGGGCCAGATGTACCGGCTTGGCTTCTGGCTCGCCGGCCCGGGCGGCTTCACGCCGGATCCGCGCGTGGTGGAGGTCGATGTAACCGGTGGGCTGTGGGTACCCTTCTCCACACCGGCCTCGGACAGAAACGGCGTGAAGTGGGAGTTCAAGCAGTACGACTTCACGGCGACCGCGGCCAGCACCACGCTGGCCTTCCGGGCGCCAACGAACAGCACGGGCTACTGGGGGCCGTTCGTTGACAACGTGAGCGTGTCGGTGGTCCCCGAGCCCTCCGCCTTCGCCCTCTTCGGCGCCGGCCTGCTGGGCCTCGGCGTCGTGGCGCGCCGCCGCCGCCCGCGCTGACCGCGTCGGAGATTGGTCGGGCGACCGTCGCGTCGCCTCTTCGCTCGCCCGGTACTGCGCGCGGAATCCCGTCGCGCTGGAACGGCTGACGTACGACCGCAGCGCGAAGGCGGTGACGTACCGGTCCGACTAGTCCGAGGGCCCGACGGCGGGCACCGAGCCCGACGCCCCGATGCCCCCGTGCGTCTGGCCCGCCCGACGCCCCGCCACCAACGCGGGGGACGGTTGGCGTGCGCGGTCGGGCTGGCGAGGCAGGGGCTGGGGCCGATGCTCAGCCCACTGCGATAGAATCTCCTATCCCGATTGCCGCTTGCACCGTGGCCGCCTTCGAGCGCGGTTCGCATGCCCTGCCGTTGGGATACGTGTCGATGTATTTCACCAGCTGCGGCGGTGTCGCGTTGCGCTCGCCGCGCTCTGTCGTGCCACGAACGGTGAAGTTGGTGGCGATCAGTCCGGGGAACCGTATGGTCCTCGTACGGCACGGTGGCCCACCATCGCCGCGATAGGTGTACGACACGGGCGGCGACGGCGAGAACACCGGCACTCCGATCTCAACCGTGAACGGACCGACGGGTACCGCCGAGAGTTCGACGGTGAGCCCGGTGAGGTCGCCTGCCAGGGGACAGGTGAGGTCGTCCGAACCGCACCCTGCGGTGAGCGCGAGCAGTACCACGAGTGCCGCACGATAACTTCGGATCGTTGGTGGTGTGCGCATGTGCATTGGATTCATCAGATGGACCGTGAAAGATTTCGGAACGTGATCGGCTGAGGTGCGGTGGCGCTCAGTTAGTGGAGACAACACCGATCACCTCACCGGTGGTGGCGTGCATGGTGACCTGTAGTTCCCGCCGCATCATCCAAGGTTGGACGCACAAGTAATTGACCTGCCAGAGGGGAGTCCGCTCCCTCTGGATGAGCTTCATGACGAAATCCCGCAGCGGCGGCGTGTCGGTCGTACGCCATGCCACGTACATCGGCTCGGTAATGCGAGCCACGGCGTCGCTGTCCATCCAGTGTTCGGTAATCGCGTCAACCGCGCTCGGAGAATTGTACGCGTCATCAACGCGAATCAGCTGCGCCGACTCGACATGGAGTGAAATGTCGAGGCGTTGCTCACGCGATGCTGAACGGAACAGAAACCACCACCCGCCATTGAGCGTGCTTCTCCCGTCCGCACCAATCCATGGCCCTTGCGTCGGCCGTTCGTCGAGTGCGAAGTCGAGCACGCCGCCCGTGAGGACGATCATCTTTGCGTCTGATGCCCACGCGCGTACTGTCGGTTCCAGTACGGCGAAGGCGTCCCGGGCGGTCAGCGCCTTACCGGGGAGCTCCACCGTTGCGCGTGATCTGACCGGTTTGGGCGTGCGCACCACCGGCTCCGCTGGTGGCGGACTGCCGAGCACGAGCACGCCCGTGCTGTCCGCCATGTCGTCCAGTCGATCGGCAATCGTGGTGGGTCCAAGCCACTCAACATTCCCCAGCTGCATCACCTCGGCGAAACGCTTCCCCGCCGCACGACCAGCGTCCCCCTTCCGCTTGGCCGGATAGAGCGCAGGGGCGAGCGCATCGGCCGACGTGCCTTCCGGCAGGAGCGCTTCGAGCCATTGTGGGTCGTGCTCGCTGTCGTCAATGCGCAGCGAGCGGCTCAGGAACCGGCAGGTGTACACCGAGACCAGTTCGCCCTCGCTCCAGATCAGCACCGCCCAGTACACATCCTCGGCGAAGTGATACTCCAGCACCGGCGCGCCCACCATGAGCGAGAGCCGAGCGCCGATATCGCCATCCGGGTTGTTCTCCGGCGCGTACGTCTCGAAGGGGACGAAGGCATGCCAGCTGTCCGAGAGCGGCAGTAACGCGCCGGTGAGCGTGCTGGCGCGCAAGGCGTCGTGGAGCGCGTCGTCTGGAAGCCATGGAGTGCGGCGGAAGTGCAGACTTTCGCTGAATTCGCTCATTGTGGTTCTCGCCGGAAGTCTCTCATTGATTACCGCTGTGTCGTACGTGTCTTGCCTGAAAACATTACAGGGAACGCGTGCGGTCACAATCCTGAGGACCAGTGCGCCATGGCACCCAAGTGCATCCGGACCCACATTCCGGACATGCGCAATCGCCCACTTGCCCTCCTGTTCGTCCTACTCGCCGTTGCTGGCGCGCCCCTGGTATCGGCTCAATCTGCCAACTCACTCCGCGCGCGCATCGAATCGCCGCGCATCGTTGGCGTTCCCGGTGCCGCCGGGCTCACGCTCGACGATCTGCTCGCGCGTGCCAACACGCCCGGTATCAGCGCGGCGGTCATCCACAACTTCGCAGCGCACTGGTCCCGTGGGCACGGCGTGGCCGATGCCGCCACGGGCCGCCGAGTGGATGCGCGCACGCGCTTTCAGGCGGCCTCGATCAGCACGCCGGTGACGGCACTTGCGGTGATGCGACTGGTGCGGGACGGCGAACTTGCGCTCGATGACGACATCAACCGCACGCTCCGGTCGTGGCATGTCCCCGATTCGGAGTTCACGCGCACGCAGAAGGTCACGTGGCGAATCCCGTCGCGCTGGAGCAGCAGACGTATGGCCGGACCGTGAAGGCGGTGACGTATCGCTCCGACACGTCGGTGGGGCCAACGGCGGGGACCGAGACCGCCGACCCGCTCGAGTTCCTGGCCCGGGTGCTCGTGCACCTTCCGGACCAGGGGCATTTCACGACAACCGCTTTACCTCGCGCCAGGTGCAGGGGGACAGCGGCGAGTTGCGCTTCCTGCCGCGCGATGTGCGACTGACGCTCGAGATCAGCGTGCACGAGTCGCGCGAACGCGCCCTGCTCGCCGGCGAGCTCTCGACGCTGGAGGCGGCCGGGCCCCGGGCGCACGAGGAGGCCGAGATCACCGATGCGCGGCTCCGCCGACCGACCATCGAGACCCGCCTCGCTGCGATGCGGGCCGGACTGATCGACCGCTAGCGCCGCAACGTCGCCAGGGCCGCTGAGATGAGCGGCTGCAGCGCCTGCTCGAGCCGCACGCTGGCAACCGACGCCGGCTCCCCGGCCACGATCTGCTCGTCCATGGCGATCATCGCGTAGTACCCTTCGTCAAAGCTGATCCACGGCGTGGAGCCGAAGCCGCCCGGGCTACTCAGCACCATGC
This sequence comes from Gemmatimonas sp., assembly GCF_027531815.1. NCBI lineage: Bacteria > Pseudomonadati > Gemmatimonadota > Gemmatimonadia > Gemmatimonadales > Gemmatimonadaceae > Gemmatimonas > Gemmatimonas sp. Next base: position 722,792 of record NZ_JAPZSK010000006.1, read on the forward strand.
TGGAGGCGCAGCGCGAGCTCCATGTGGCGTCGTCGCACTCCCGCCAGAAGCCGAGGCCGTACCGCCAGTCGAGTCGCAGGACCTGGAGCGGGGTGACGGTCGACAGGAACGTGGCCGCCGCCGTGCGCTCCCGACGATACGCCTCGAGATCCCGCACCAGTTCGCCGCGCAGCAGGCGCCGCAGGAAGGTCTCCATGTCGTTCACCGTCGAGACCGCCCCCGCGGCGACGCGCGGGTTCCGTTGGCTGGGCAGTGAGAACTGTGTGGTGGTCAGCCCGATGCGTGGGGCGACCTCGGTGGCGAAGAAGGTGCGCCAGTCCTGGCCCGTCGCCCGCTCGACCATCGCGCCGGCGATCTGCAGGTGGGCATCACCGTAGAAGTAGGCGCTGCCCGGCTCGGTGCTGGCGCCACGCTGGTAGAAAGACTGTGCGCACTGCTGGACGGTGGTCATCGGGTCCTGCAGGCAGCCCGCATCGTCTGGCGGGTAGTTGAACCCCGACGTGAAGGCGAGCAGCGACTCGAGCGTGACGCGGGCGCGCAGGTCGCTCGCGTCCTGCGTCCAGAAGGGGAGGTACCGCTGCGGCCGATCCGCCAGCGACATCCGCCCCTGCTCCGTCAACGCGTAGATGCCGTATCCACTCAGCCACTTGCTGACCGAGGCGATCCGGAGCGGCGACTGCGTGGAGAGCGTGCCGCGCTCGATCGTCAGCAGCCGGCCGCTGCGATCGCCGACGATGACGACCAGGTTGGCGACCGGGACGCTGCTCACGCGGGCGCGTACGGCAGCCCACGGGTCGGCCGTCGGGGGCGGTGGCGTCGGGGCGGAGGTCGCTGGCGGTGCGGTCGAGGCGCCGTCGGCGCAGGCGGCCAGCAGGGCCACAAGGGGCAGGAGACGGGACATGGGATGCATGCCCGTACGACGGGTGCCGCCGGGGCGACGTTAAAGGCGTGGGTGGACGCGGTGAAGCGCCAGCGTCTGAATGACGATGGGCCGCGCGAGGAGCGCGCCCCGAGCATGGTGATTCGACGCGGCGCGCGACTACCCGTAGTCGCGCGCCTTCTTGCGTCCGTACCAGAGGCCCACGCCGGTACCGACGCCGCTCAGGATCACGGCCGTCATGAGCCCCACCTGGTCGCCGATATACCAGCCGATCGTGCTGCCGACGAAGGCGCCGATGAAGCCGAAGAGCTTGCTCACGCCTTGCGCGATCGTGCGTGCGCGCGATCCGCGGCGGTGGCGGCGAGGCCGGCGAGCAGGACGTCCATGAGGTGATCGTAGCTCTCGTCGACCTTGAGCGGCAGGCCGAAGCCGCCGCTGAGTTCGAGCTGAACGAAGCCGTGCAGCGAGGCGCGGATGACGCGAATGGCGTGGATCGCGCGGTCGCGTCCCAGGGCATGCTCGCGAAGGGCGGCCACCAGCGTGTCCACGACGCGGGTCGCGGCAGCCACGTGCTCGGCGTCGTCGGGCCGCGGCGCGACCTGCGACGCCGCGTACAGGCCCGGATGGGCGCGGCCCCACGCGCGGTATGCCCGCGCCGCTGCGCGTAGGGCGTCGTCCCCGGAGCGACCACCGATGGCCTCGGCCAGCGTGTCGTGCAGCTCCGCGCAGGCGCGCACGCTGAGCGCGCGTCGCAGGGCATCCAGGCCGTCGACGTGATTGTAGAGCGACGGCAGCCGCACCCCGAGCTCGGCGGCCACGCTGGCGAGGGTCAGCGTGGCGTAGCCATCGTGGTCGGCGAGGACGGCCGCCGCCTCGATGACGCGGGCGGGGGACAGGCCGGATCGGGCCATGGGCTTGTGCTCCAACACTAATAGTCTTAGTTATTGCGCTAACCAGGATAGCTCACGGAGCCCCCCATGTCCATCCCGACCCCTCGCATCCGCAGCCTCCTCCTCGCCACCACCGCCCTCGCAGCCTGCTCCACCTACCGGCCGCCCGTCACGCCGTTTCGCGCTCCCGCCTCGGTGCCGGCCGACTCGTGGGACTCGATCCTGGCCCACCCGCAGCCGATCACCGTCACCACCTGGGTGACCGGCGAGGTGAAGGTCGACCGCAGCCTGCTCCTCGACCGCTCGCAGCCCGCCGCCGCGACGACCCCCGACGACAAGGTCTGGGTGCCGGTGCTGGCCCACCGCATCGTGCACGCGACGCGCGGCGTCTACCTCGTGGACACGGGCCTCGACTCCACCTTCGCGCAGCGCGGGCGCGGCAACATCGGCGGGCTCGCGGTGCTGGCGGCCCCCTTCATGACGATCGCACGCCAGGAGGTCGGCGCCGATCCGGCGTCGCGGCTGCGTGCCGCGCATGACGTGTTGCGCGGCGTCTTCTTCACCCACCTGCACCTGGACCACACGGCCGGCGTGCCGGGGCTGCCGCACGACGTGCCGTACGTGGCAGGGAGGGGGTCGCTCGACGACGCCTACGAGAGCGGCATGATGGCGCACATCGATCACCTGCGCGGCGTGTCGCAGCTCGAGGAGATCGACTTCAGCGCCGCGCGCGAACTCGCGCCGCTTGGCAAAGCCGTGGATCTCCTGGGCGACGGCTCGCTCTGGGCCATCCATACGCCGGGGCATTCGCGCGGCCACGTGTCGTACCTCGTGAACGCCACGTCGGGCCCCGTACTGCTCATCGGCGATGCGAGCCACACGCGCTGGGGCTTCGAGCACGGCGTCGCGCCGGGCAAGGTCACCGATGCCGCCGCCTCGCGCGCGTCACTCGAGCGGATCGCGGCGTTCGCTCGCGCCTATCCGCGCGTGAAGCTCGTCTTCGGACACGACCCGTAGCACGGAGCAGGCGATCGGGTGCGGGGTGTGTCAATGTCCGACGCGTTGGCCCACGGCGCGCGAGAGAAACCCTTTCGACGCAACCGGCATCCAAGGACCTGGAGTTACCAGCCTGTCTACGGGCAGCGTGCCGACACCAAATCGGCCTGAAACGATTGTCTCACGCCCGGCGCAATGGTGACGGCTTCGGTAGTTCCAACGCGACGAACGGTCAGTTCAATCGCATGCTCGCCGGTGTTCAGTGCGGTCCGCAAATGCATACCGTACCCACGACGTTTTTCATTGGGCGACGGCCACGCCGTGTCAAAGGTCTTCCTCTCTCCGAGGGTCAGGCGCAGATCTTCAGCGCCAAGTGAACCCTCGGGGACGCCGAAGGGAGCCAGGGCGTGATCGGCCCGCTGGTAGCGGACGTTACAGAAGTAGATTTCGACGAAATCAACATTGACGGTATACATGGGCGAAACGCCAAACCGACCATTCCGGAGCTGCAGAGTAACGGTTTTCCGTCCGTTTGGCCCGGTGATGGGGTGCACAACACCAGCAAGTTGATTTCCCTGGGTGACCGTAGCGCGTCGCCACTCACCGAATGGGAGATCGTCTTGTCTGGTGCGGAACTCCCTTGCCAGTCCGGTAACACCGAGCGTACGCACGCCGCTGGTGGTGGTGGTGAAGAACGTGAGATTGCGGCTCACTGCGACCGGAGTACCAGTGTGTTGCAGCGTCCCATCGATGCCTGAGGAGTCGAGGAGCCCGGGTACCGTGCGACGGGTGGCTCCTGGGCAACGGACCATCCAATTGGGCGCGAGGTCGACCGTGATCTGGCGTCGCGTCGGCACTGCGGCGTGCGTGACCGATGCGCCGTACATGACATTCGAAGATAAAACTGCCTCGATGGAGATCAGCAGATCCCCAAGCTCCGGCGCATCGGGAAACTGTGCGGATCCTGAGGGATCAGTGGCGGCGATGCCATAGGCTTGCAGGTCACGCGGAGTGCCAACACACACCCGATAGGCATTTGCCGGTACGGGTCGCCCGTGTATCTGCGCGGTGATGACCAGCGGGCCGCGCTCTACGACCGGACGTCTGGGCGCCACTTGTGCGGGAAGTGCCGCCACACTTGGCAACAAAAGCAACGCGGTGCTCAGGATCCGCATGAGAGCCCTCACGTGCATTGCAGGAAAACTCAGGACCTCAGAATTCATCGCCTCATCTCATCAACCATCACCGGCATCGTGAGCCCAAGTTTCGCCGCCTTCCGCCACGAGTACAACGACGAGCGACCGCATGAAGCCTTGGGGCAGACGCCCCCCCAGCTCGCACTACGCCGTGTCGCCGCGCCCGTACCCGTCGCGCCTGCCGGTTCCAGAGGCCCCCGGACACTACCTCGTCAAAACGGTCACGACCGCCGGCACCTTTCCTTTCGGCAAGCGCCTCGTATACATCGCGAACGCGTTGACGAACCAACGGATTGGACTGGAAGAAACAGATGATGGATGCTGGTCTGTGCACTTCCACCGCGTCTTACTGGCGACCTTCGACGAACGCGACTACATCATCCAGAGTTGATTCCCGTGCAAATGATGTTGCCGGACTAAAGTGTCAATCATGTCCCCGGCTGCTCAGCCACGCGGATGGTGCGTCGAAACGGCCCGTCGCGCAACACCACGGTGATGGTCCGCACCCCAATCGAACGTATGCTCGGCGCTCCCCGGTCCCGGAGCGCGCATGCCCGTGGCGGCCCGTGGTCGCGCAGGTCGCGGACACGTTCCTCGAATGCGGGGTGCTCGAGCACGGGTTCGCGCGCATCCGCTGCGACGCGTGCACGCACGAGTATCTGCTCGCGTTCTCGTGTAGATGCCGCTACTGCTGTCCGAGCTGTCACGCCAAGCGGTTGGCGATCTGGACGCAGTGGCTGGAGACCACGCTCTTCGCGCCCGTGCCGCACCGCCAGGTGGTGCTCACCATCCCCAAGCGGCTCCGCGCTTACGGTCTGTACCGCCGCCGCCTGCTCGGCGAGATCGCCCGCGTCGCCGCCCGCACTCTGGTTCGCCTCGTGCTACGGCTGGGCCCCGACCTGTCGCTCGCCGATGTGCGTGAGAGGCTCCTCTCGATCCTGCAGGGAGATGGCGCCATCACCGATTTCCTGAAGATGCCCGTCGGGGACGCTATCACACGGCTCCATCAGGCACGGACGCCAGCGGAGCTCATTGCGGCAGCGGAGACGCTCACTTGATGCGCCCACCGCCGGCGCCGCGTGGGGCGTGCGCGCTCCGGGACCGGGGAGCACCGAGCAGACTCGCGCCCGCCAGCGCGGCCGATAGATTCCCCGCCGACCCCGCGTGTGGCTGGCGCGTGCCTCGACCCAAGACCCGGAGCGGCCATGGCCCCTGATCGTCGCGACTTCCTCAGGCAGGCGGCCGCGGCAGCCGCCGCCGTGACCGTCCCCCGTGGCGCCTCCGCGATGGCTGCCCCCCCCGACCCGGCGGGAGCCGCCTCCGACGGGATCGTGACCCCGTACTTCGGCCGGAAGCCGCTGGCGCGTGGGCGGAACGGCGTGGTCGTGACCTCCAGTCCGCACGCCACGCGCGCCGCCGTCGAGCTCCTGCGGGCCGGCGGCAACGCCTGCGACGCGGCGCTGTGCGCGTCCATCACGCAGTGCGTGATCGAGCCGCACATGACGACGATCACCGGCATGCTGAGCATGCTGTACTACGACGCGGCCACCGGGCGCTACAGCTACTGCAACGGCGGGGTGAACGCGCCGCTGGCCCCGCTCCCCGGCTTCAACCCGAGCGACCTGCAGGGGGGCCGCGGCGTGGGTGTCCCGTCGTTCTGGGCCGCGTTCGAGGCATCGTGCGCGCGGCACGGGACGCGGCCGGTGGCCGAGTTGATGCGCCCGGCGATCCGGTACGCGCGCGAGGGGTTCCCGATCTATCCGTTCCTCTACGCCGAGATGTTCGCCCAGTACGACACCATCGGGCGCACGGAGGCCGGGCAGCGCATCTATATGCCGCAGGGCGCCCTCCTCCCCCCGGGGGCCATCCTCCGGCAGCGGGAGCTGGCCGACACCCTCGAGCGCCTGCAGCAGGAGGGGAGCGCGTTCTTCTACCAGGGGGAGTTCGCGCGCGCGTACTGCGAGGTGGTGCGGGACGCCGGGGGCGTCATGACCCCGGAGGACTTCGCGCGCTTCGAGGTGCGCTGGATGGAGCCGGCGCGCGGCACCTATCGCGGCTACGATGTCATCGGCTCGCCCCCGCCGGACAATGGGGGAACGCACATCATCGAGTCGCTCAACATGCTGGAGCTGCTCGACCTCGCCAGGATGGGCCCGCCCATCGAGTCGGGGGAGACGCTGTACTGGATGAACCGCATCGTGAACGAGGCGTTTACCGACGGGGCCCGGCACACCGATCCCGCGACCCACGAGGTCCCCGTCGATTACATCACCTCCAAGGAGTACGCGGCCGGCCGCCTGCGCCTCATGCGCATGACGACACCCAGGCCGGTGGCCCCCGCCCCGCCGCCCGGGTCCAACCACGTCACCGTCGTCGACGGCCGGGGGAACGTGGCCACCATCCTGCACTCCGTGATGTCGCTCCCGTGGTCCAACGGCCTCTTCGCCATGGGGGCCAGCATTGCCGCGTCGGGGGCGCACTTCTTCCGCGTCATGCCCAGCCCGGGCGGGCGCGCCACGCTGTACGTCGCGCCCACCATCATCGCGCGCAACGGCCGGCCGGTGCTCGCCGCAGGGAGCCCCAGCGTGGGGCTCCTGCAGAACATCGTGCAGAACACCGTGAACATCCTCGACTTCGGGATACCCATCGAGGAGTCCGTGCTGCGGCCGCGCTTCGGTGGGCCCAACCCCGCCGGGCCGGGGACCAACTTCATCGAGGTGGACCTCCCCGCGAAGGTGCGCGCCGCCGCCGAGCGGCTGGGCGCCCGCTGGCACGTGACCACGCCGTGGCACTTCATGAACGGCACGTACGAGGGGATTCACCTCGATCCCGCCACCGGCGTGGCCGCCGCCTGCGCGGACCCGAGGCGGTGCGGCATGGCGGAGGCCGTGTAGAGCGATGCGGGCGCCGGGGCCTCGACCCTTGCAACGCGTCCAGCTCTAGCGTCGGGTCTTCAGCAAGTCGGACGGCCCGACGGCAGGTTCGGCGACCGCCGACCCGCTGGAGTTTCTGGCGCAGGCGTTGGTCCATCTCCCCGACACGGGACTACGGCTGGTACGCCAACCGTCCGCGGGGCATGCGACGTCAAGCGGCGCCCGCCGACTCCCCAATGCCCCCGTCAGTCCGGCCCCCCTCAAGCCCGGCGATCACGCGGGGCGTTCGGCGTGCGCGATCGTCCCACCGCGGCGTCACCGAGCGCCCTGCCAGCCCCGAGTCATCGACCGGACCCTGGGCCGAAGGGCCCGCGAGGGACACCGGCACCGTGACGGACGGGCTGTCACCCGCGCACCGGTGCTTGTGAGGCAGGGGACTGGGGATGGTCCTCAGCCCGCCGCGATTGAATTGCCTATCCCGCAGTCGGTGACGGGGAACGGGATCTGTCGGTGACGGTGCACGGGATCTGCTCGAGGTGCATCGCTCACCCGCCTTCATGGTGGGTGCCGATGCGGCGCCCCACGTAGATGCCGACGCCGGTGCCCACCATGCTCAGCAGGAACGCGGTCAAGAGGCCGAACGGGTCACCGAGGGCTCAGCCGGCGTAGCCGACGATCACCGACCCGAGGAACGAAAAGAGCCCGCGCATGAAGCGACAATGGCATCGGGCGCGGGCGCGGGCAACCGCTGGCGCCCGGTGTCAGGCGCGCCGGCGACGGCGGGCCGCGACGCCGAGTCCGAGAAGGCCGGTGGCGACGAGCGCGACCGAGCCCGGCTCGGGCACGGTGGTGATCGTGGCCTGGACCTGGGTGGTCTTGTTGTTCTGGTTGTTGCCCCAGACCACGAAGTCCATGGTCTGGCCGGCGGTGAACGTGAGGGTGCTGGCGTAGCTCACGCCGGTAGCGTTCACGGTCTGGTTGTATAGCGGGGACGTGTTCGTGCCCAGGAACACGTAGGCGTTCGGGTTCGTGTTCCCGTTCTGGACGGTCTTGAACACCGCACTCACGCTGAAGACGCCGGCGAACGGCGCAGTCCAGCGGGCCACGGAAGGCCCGAGGAAGGGGCCGAAGGTGACCTCACCGGGCGCGAAGGCGATCCCGGTACCGGACTGATTGTAGGTGGTACCGGTGATGTTCTTCTGGATGTTTGGGTCGACGGTGGGGGGCGTCGGGTTGTCCCACCAGGTCGCCAGGACGCTACCGTCGCGGAGCCCGTACGTGGTGAAGGCCGAAAAGGTCGCCGGATCCAGTCCGGTGGTCACCGTGTAACGCCCGTAGGTCCACGGGTTGGTTCCGCCGTTGGTGGTGAGCGAAAAATCGTTCGCCAGGTTCCAGCTCTGGGCGCCAGCGGTGGGTGCCGTGGTGACGGCGAGCAGCAGGGTGGATGCCAAGACGGCCAGGACCCGCTTCATGGGCACTCCGGAGAACATGTGTGCTTGCGGCACTCCGGCGCCGGGGCGCACCGGAGGCAGACGAAATTGATTGCCTCCAATTTTTCCATCAAGAACTGTGCCGTGGGGACAGCCCGCCACTCCCCTCGGGGCCGGCCACTCGTCCAACAGTCCGTTCTCGGTGCATACCCCGGGGGCGCGCGGATTGCCAAGGTGGTGCCCCAACGCCACACCTGTCGTCTCATCGATACATACCACACGCTCCGTGTGAGCCGGCGACGCAGGGGGGCCTCAACGGTCCTACTGGTCGCCGTACATTCCCCTCCCGGGCGAACCGCATACTGCGAATGCGATGCCCGCATGGGCACATGCCGTCGCGCCATCATCCCTGGACCACATGCCCCGAGCAGTCGTCGCGTCCTACAATGCTGAGGCACGAAGCGCCGGGGCCCAGGTCCTGGCAGCAGGGGGCAATGCCTTCGATGCGTTCGTGGCTGCAACGTTCGTCGAGTACGTCGTCGCGCCCGGCGTGACCAGCTTGGCTGGCCCGCTGACTGCGCTCGTCCATCACGGGGGAAGCGGCGAACGGGTCTTTCTTGATGCCGAGCTGGATCACGTGGCTGATCCCGATGGCATGTGGGCCGAGGGGGAGCCCGATGGGAAAGGGGTCATGGTTCCCGGCGCCCTGCATGGCCTGGAGGCGATCCATCAACGGTTCGGAAGCCTTCGGTGGTCGCAGCTTGTGCAGCCCGCGATCGCACTGGCGGCGCACGGCTTCCCGATCGACGAGAGCTATGCCGGGACGATCGCCGCGCGGGCAGGCGTCTTGAGCGCTACCCCCTATGGCGCGAGGACCTTCTTTCGGCAAGGAAACCCCCTCCAAGCGGGTGCGCGACTGACGCAGCCGGAATTGGCGCAGTTCCTCGGGCAGGTTGCCGACGACGGATCAGCGGCCATGTATCGTGGGGACTGGGGGCAGCGTTGCGTGGTAGCCGTGCGACAGCGAGGTGGGTTGATGCGCGACGCGGATCTGCGCGACTACCGATCGCGGTGGCGAGCGCCTCGACGCATCACCTACCGCGATCATGAGGTCTACGGCTCGTCGGGTCGATCCTACGGGGGGGCGTGGTCGCTTCTGGCGCTCAAGACGCTTGAGCGGTTCGACATGAGCGGCAGCCCCCACGTCTCGGAGTCCGCCGAGCGACTTGAGGTCATGGTTCGCATCGCGCAGCATCTCTGGGCCGAATCGTGGCTCTTTGAGACGGAGAACCTCGACAGTGACGAGAAGGTCGCCCGGTTCCTGACCGCCGCCTACGGCACGCAGGTGTGGGAACGGGTGCGACAGGAGCTACCCGCCCTGCCGACCCGGCGCCGAGGCACCCACAGCTATCACGTGGTGGTCGTCGATCAGGACGGCAACGCGATCACCGGGACCAACACCATCAATGCGCTGCCGTGGGGCGATGGGATCTTCGTCGATGGCATTCCGCTGACGACGGCGCTGTCGCATGCCGGCAATGCGACGCGTCCGGGGGAGCGCCGACTCTCGCCGATGTCGTCGCATCTGGTGTTCCGGAACGGACGCGTGCGGGTCGTCTCCGGGACATTCAACGCGTCGCTGGTCGAGGCGGGATTCCAGCTCGTGGTGAATGCGATCGACTTTGCCTTCAGCGCGAAGCGCGCGGCGTCGGCACCACGCTTCGGGACCTATGCCTTTGCCGACGACGACCTGGGCGCTGGCCGCGGGAGGATGTGGCTCGATCCATCGGTGTCGAAGCAGGTCACGGACGAGCTTCGTCGTCGCGGTCTGGAGTTCGAGCAAGGGAGCCCCTTCATCGACACCGGGAGCGGCGCGATCGCGATGGTGGGCGAGGATGGATCGGTGGATGCCGCACTGTTGCCCCTGATCGGCCACGAGCAGGACGAGCCCACCCCCATCGAGTGAACGTGCCATGCCAGCGCGGTACCGAGTGGGGTGAGACGTGACCAGCGGCCCGACGGCGGGGTCAGGTGGTAGGTGGGGGCATTGCCCCGGCGAGCGCCGGAGGAGGCCTCGATGCAGCGCGAGTGCCCCACGCCAGCACAGGTCGTCCCGGTCCCGCAGGCGGCAGCGCAGGCCCCACGCGCGCGGCCCGTGATTCGCCCGCACGGGATCACGGAGGCCACGCCCTGTCGCCGGAACGCGAGGGACGGCGGCAGCCCACCGCGATCCCGAGGGCGATTGTCGCGAGCGACCAAGCTCGCAAGGATCAGATGCTCGTGCTGGGGCCGAGCGCGGGCTTCTGCAGCGGGCGATTCAACGACATGCGCGCGGAGCGCGCTTCCGCCAAGGCGCCCGACTGCAGCAAGCATCGTTATGCCTCGGCACATCGACCGTTTTACAGGTCGTCAGGCCGCAATCCCGTTCGCTTCGCCAAGCGGGCGAGTATCCGTGGGCCCACTTCGTCCCCATCATGAAGGGCAAACACCGTATCTGGCCAACCGTCCCGGGTCAAGACTCTTGTGGGAACTCGCTGTTCGCTTCACGGTCCGACCGATGCGCAACAGCGCAGCCATTACGCGCCGAGCGTTCGCCGACGGCCATTCACTCATCAGCAGCGCGCTCCTTGTTCCGTCACGCCGTAGGCGAGAACGCCTGGCAGATCAGGTACCTCAGCGAAAAATCGGCCATCTGTTTCACGATCGACTTCGAGGGTGAGAAGCACGGAGTCCTCCAAGGGAACGAATCAAACGCTTCTTGCATGTACTTCATCGGGCGAGAATGGTCGACGGCCCGCTCCTGCGTCGACCTAGTCGAAGCGTCACGGTGTGGTCAAGTCTGCTATGGAGTAGCGGCAGTGCGTGGACTCCCAGTCAAGCGCACAGTTTGCAGTTAGACGAGGGGGCGTTGGTGGGTCTCGGGAGAAAGGTCAGCGGTGGCACGTTCCCGAGGCTCTCGTGCGACCGTTCTGTGTGGTAGCCGTGTCGCCATTCCTCGCTGACGACGCGGACCTCGGCCAGCGTGGTGAAGACCCACGCGTCGAGGACTTCCTCGCGGAAGCTGCGGTGGAAGCGCTCGATGTAAGCGTTCTGATTGGGTTTGCCGGGTTCGATGTAGGCGAGGGTAATTCCGAGGGCGTCGCACCACGTACGCAGGGCGTCGGCGATGAACTCGGGGCCGTGGTCACAGCGCCGTTGTGGCGGCGCCCCATGTTGCGCGAGGAGATCATCAAGCACGGCGACCACGTGCGTGCGTGGCAAGGAGAAGTCGACTTCACTGGCGAGTGTTTCGCGATTGCCTTCGTCGAGCACATTGCGCAAACGATAGGATCGCCCGCTGTGGAGCGAGTCGCCCATGAAGTCCCATCGCCCACGTCTTGTTGAGCTGCGGCGGCGCGTGCAACGGTACCACCTCGCGCGTCGGCACGCGCTTCTTCGTTCGACGTACCTGGTTCAAGCCCAGCGCACAACAGACGCGGTAGACGCGCTGGTGATTCCACGTATACCCCAACGCGCGGAGGCGCTCGAAACACTTCCAGAAGCCCCAGCGGCCATGCCGCTCCAGCACCGCCTCCAGGGCCGTGATCACGGGTGCGTCCGCGTCGGCTGGGGAAGCCTCGGCGTCGCTTCGCCGGGCACGATAGAACGCGGTCCGCGAGCATCGGGCGATCGGACAGGCGCGCTGCACCGGCAGCCCGTGGTCCTCCGTCAAGATCGTCACAACGGCTCGCCTCGCAGACCGCGTTACAGTTTTCGGGTGAGCACATCCCTGATGGTGGTGAGCTCCAAGGCCTGGTCCGCGTACATGCGCTTCAAGCGGGCGTTCTCCCGCTCGAGTTCCTTCAGTCGCTGCAGCTCCGCGACGCCCACGCCGCCGTACTTCTTCTTCCACAAGTAGAACGTCGGCTGGCTGATCTTGTGCTTCCGCAGCAGGTCGGCCACGGCAGCGCCGGCCTCGGCCTCGCGCAGGATCCCGACAATTTGGGCCTCGGTGAACTTTGACTTGCGCATCAGCTGCTCCGCTGAGGGCCACCGACGTCTAACTTTCAACTGTCCCGCTTGAGGGGGAGTCTACGTCTCGTGCACAACATCGAGAAGCTCGCGAAGAACGGCTACGCGGCCTGAAACGGAGCGTTGTGCGGTGCTGATGCGTCCACAGCGCCCCGTGTACGCAAACAACACGATCTATTCGCTCAACGTTGCGACGCACACGTGATCGCTCGCGTTGAAGCGCGCGCGGACCGTCGGAATTGCCTTATCCTACAGCTTCAACGCCAAGCTCTGCCCCGGGACCTGACAACAATACGGCAGGCGAACGCAGTGAGCCAGCCGCGCTCCTCGATCAGCCCTGTCGGCAGCAGCGACCCGTTCTGCCACGATTGTGGGCGCCGCTCACACTAGGACCGCTCGTACCAGTAGGCTTCAATTGCTGAATAGGCGTTCCAGAGAACAGCCAGCCACATCGCTGCTCTGGGAGAGGGCACTGAGGTCAGCTCAGTGCGGGCGGTCCATTCGCAAAGGGCAGCAGGCGCCGCGACGCCTCGGTGCTGCGCGCGTCGGCCGGGGCGCTCGCACTGCTCGCCGCCGCGACCGCACCCATGCCGCCCATCTCTTACGGATGCGGGAACGGCGGTTCGCCGCCGGCGGCCAGGAACCACAGGCCGGCGACCAGCGCGAGCGGGCGAGAACGAAGGAGCCGCAGCATGGACAGCAACGCAACCAGTTCCGGAACACCGGTGTTCCGCCGTGATATCATGCGCCTATGTCCCGCGCTTTCGTTAAGGAAGATCACGAGCCGCCGCGTCGGACTGGCCGCTACGAGCTCCCGCCGGCCGGTGACGCAGGCTTTCGGATGGCCGCCGGGCCGCTGCTCTTGGAAGCGGCGCGCGTCTCGGAGATTGACGACGCCGAGAAGGCCACCGGGCTGCGCTGGGGCGATCCGGCGTTCAGCGCCGAGGTGCGTGCGCTGCTCGAGGGGGCGATCGCCTCAGGCGACGATCGGCTCGAGATGGTTGCGACGCGCTATCTTCGTCAATGGCCGCTGCGGGACGTTGCCTGTTCAGGCCTGCGAGAAGTTGGGTGTTCTTCTACAAGGGGGTGACGCGCCCTGGTCAGGAGGGTTCACCAGCCCTTGGGCCAGACGCGCGCGCGGGTCGGCCGTCTCCGTTCCGGCCGGGTAACTTGATCACCTCCGCGTGCCCCGTCATTCCGGTGCGCCCGTCCGGGTGAGCACCACCGGCAGCTTCCCCTCGGCGAGTTCCAAAAGCCACTCCCGTTCCATCGCCGCCGCCCCGGGGAAGGGGTGATCCGCCTCCTGCATGAACAGCGCGAGCCCGTCCCGCGCCGCCGCCATCCCCTCGTCGGCCTTCCCCTCGGCCACGAGGATGGCCGCCAGCACGCGGCGACGGCTGAACGCCTCCACCAGCGTCCCCTCCGTCTGCGCGAACGCCGTCCGGGCCTCCGACGTGCGCCCGTCGGCCACCGCCAGCCACGCCTCGGCCAGCCGCAGGTCCCCCTTTCCCACGGCGGGCGCCTTCGCGCTCGCCACCTGCAGGCGCTGCAGGTGCGCCCTGGCGGCGGCGAGATCGCCACGGTCGAGCGCGTGCATCAGCCCGTAGTTCGCCGCCCCGCTCTCCATGGCGGAGCCGTCCTGGACGCCGGCTGCGCGCCGGATGAACTCGGGCGACCAGTCTCGGGGACGGGCGCCCTCGCTGAGCTGGCCCATCACCGCGTGTATCGCCTGCAGCCGCTCGGCCTCCGGCCCGCCCTTGAGGAGGATGCGGATGGCCGCGCCGTCGCTGGTGAAGCCGGCGACGGCGTTGGGGATCATCGTGACGAGCGCGATGAGCAGTGAGGTGCACCCCATCGTAAAGGTGAAGGCACCGAGCAGCAGGTCGCCGGTCGTGTGCGTCCCCGCCGCGATCGTGCGGCGCGTCACGTCGTCCAGGCCGAAACCCACGTGGAGCGCCATGAAGAGCCCGCCGAGGAGGAGGCTCGCCAGCGGCCCGCCGGCGTAGACCGCCACCGACGCGCGGATGGGCGGGAGCTGCCCGCCACGCGGCGCCAGCATCGCGAGCCCACCGTAGAACAACCACACCCGGTTCCACTCCACCTTGAGCCGCACCCCCAGGCGCGACACCGCGAACGGACCGACCACGAGCGCGATGAACCGGTGCCCGCTCAGGAGGCCGCCGACCACGTGGCCGAGTTCGTGCACGCCGAGCACCACGAGCACGCCCGGCAGCAACATGGCGAGGACCCCGAGCACCTCGGCCAGCCGGTTGCCGGGCTGGTCGAGCAGGGCCGCCGGGACGGCCAGCGACAGGAAGAGCACCAGCGTCAGGGGCGCTGGCTTGAGGAGAGACGTGACCATCGTGCCTCGCAGGACGGGGAAGAGACTTACGATCGGGCCAGAAGCGGTGTTTCACGCGCCTCGCTGCGCGGGAGAAGGCGCGCCGTTCATCCGGCGCTGGGAACATCGGTGGACGGTAAGCGCGGCGCGTGCCGGCTCGGCGCACCCGTTCGCAGGCTTCCGAGGTCGATGCAGACGGTCCCGGACGCCCGGCTCCCGTACGTCCGGCACGTGTGTTCTCCGTCAGGCGAACCCCACGTCACCGTGTGCGCGGCGTCCATTCCGTGCTGCGGGATCGGAGTTTCCATCGGGGGCGGTCGACCTGGGGCCGGGACGGCGACCGGGGCGCGGGAGACGACGCGAACCGGTCGGCAGATACCCGAGCCGACCGTGGCTCGTCAAGTGCCACGCGACATCGCGTCTGACGCTCGATCATTCCACACCCTGCCGCACCGCCGTGAAGCTTGGTACCCGCACCGTGTCGAGACACAGCCGATAGCCCACGAGGCGGACCATCACTTGGACGCGGCCTCCGTGTGGCAGTCGAAGCGAGTACCGCCCCATCGAATCCGCGCGGGTGCGGGAAGGTCCCTGGCCCACCAGCAACTCGGCCTCGCGAAGTGGCCTTCCGGCGGAGTCAGTCACTATGCCGGTGAGCGTCTGTGCCTGTGTGCGTGTCGGCACCAGCATCACTGTGGCCGTCAGCAGAGCCACGGCAAGGATGCGCAATCGGAGATGAGGGCGTCGCATGAGCGCTAACGAGGCTGCAGGAAAAGTCCCGCGCGACCGAGTGTGGAAACGGAACTCTCCGGGCACCGAGCCGTTGGCCTCTTGAGAAATCTGCGGTCTCATTCGTCCCTCGTCGAGATCTGTCATGGCCCGCTACAAGGCGGTCGACACGCAACCCAGGTTCGTCGCGATCGACCTCGCCGCCCAGCTGCTCCCGGGCACCTTCGAGCATGCCCTGCACCACTTGCGCGAGCAGGCCATCGATCTGACGCCGTTCGACGCCCGGTATCGAAACGACATAACGGGGCGCCGGCCTACGCGCCCTCGATGCTGTTGCGGGTCGTGCTGTTCGCCTACTCCCGCGGCATTATCAGCAGTCGGGCGATCGCCCGCGCGTGCGAGGAGCAGGTGACGTTCATTGCCCTGAGCGGCGACTCGCGCCCACACTTCACCACCATTGCGCAATTCGTCAGCACGCTCGGGGACCAGATCGCGCCGATCTCTGCGGCCGTGCTCGCGGCCTGTGATCGGCAGGGGTTGATCGGGCGCGAGATGTTCGCCATTGACGGCGTGAAACTGCCGAGCCATGCGTCGAAGCATCGGAGTGGTACGCGTGCCGACTTCGAGCGGCACGCCACGAAGATGGAGCGCGCGGCCGAGGCAATGCTCGCGCGGCATCGCGCCGAAGATGCGCAGGGGGTAGAACCAACACTCGTCGCCAAGGACGCGGCCCGTCGCGGGCGACTCGTGCAAGACGCGGCTGAACTACGGACGTGGCTCACGCGACATCCCGACGATCGGCGTGGCGCAAGAGGCGCCGTCCGCAAGAGTAATCGCACGGATGATGAAAGTGCGAAAATGGCGACCAGCAAGGGCGTCATTCAGGGCTACACCGGCGTGGCGACCGTCGACGCGGCCCACCAAATCATTATCGATGCCCAGGCGCATGGGGTGGGCGCGGAGCAAATCTGCGCGCGCTCGCGGACGCACAGGTTCCCGCGCTGATTGCCGACGGGACTATGCGAAAGCGCGATACGCGATTCGCGACGCAGGAGCGCTACACGACGCTCCCGAATCCGCTGCACGACAAGTCGCGACCGATGAAGAGGACGGTGGTGGTATTTGGCCCCGAGGACTTCCGCTACGATCCGGTCGCGCGCACCTGTATCTGCCCCGCGGGCAAGTCGCTGAATCGCCGAGGCGCGGCAAACGTGACCAGCGGCCATGTCGGAGAGCACTTTCAAGGGGCGCCGCGGGATTGTGGTCCGTGTCCACTGCGCGCCCAATGCTTGCGCACGCCGGGCACCACGCCCGTGCGGAACGTGGCCTTCTTCCGCGATCGTGTCGGCCGCGACGTGAACTACTCCGCGCTCATGCGCGACCGCATCGATGCACCGGCAGGTCGTGCGCAGTACGCGCGGCGCTTTGCCACAGTGGAGCCCGTCTTCGCGAATCTGCGCGCGAACAAGCGCCTTGATCGCTTCACACTGCGCGGTCGCGTGAGGATCGACACGCAGTGGAAGCTGTATTGTCTCGTGCACAACATTGAGAAGCTCGCGAACAACGGATACGCCGCCTGACGAGGCGCACCGCACGGATTTGCTGCGCCCTGGGCGACCCGGAAACGCGAATCTGGCAAGAAATCCGCTACCTACCGCCCCGCGCTGCTAATCTCTCGCGTTGAAACGCACTCGAACGTTCGAAAACGCCTTTTCCTACAACTTCAACGCGGGCTTCTGCAGCGGGCGCTCACATGAAATGCGCGCGCAGCGCGCTACCGAACACGCGCCCGACTGCAGCAAGCATCGTTATGCCGCGCCCCGCTTCGCATTGCGCCACTGCATGGCGAGGCGGCGCCCGGTGCCCGCACACTCGCGCAGGTAGAGGTTGATCAGCGTCTGATAGGGAATCTCCGTCTCGGCGGCCATCGCCTTGAAGTAGTCGACGGTGAACTCGTCGAGACGAATGGTCACAGGGCGCTTGAGACGCGCGGCATACGGGTTGCGCTGTCCTTTCGAAAAATCCAACGAACGCTTCATCGGGTCCACCGCGCGTCATACTGGGCGCGCTCAGAAGGCGTGGCTTTGCGGGCCGAAATGAGGCGCACGACCCCATCCTCGGAACGATAGCAGTGAATGACCACCAGCACGCGCAACCTGGCGCTGAGACCGAGCAAGTAGAACCGGTCCTCCACCGCCGAGTGCGCGGGATCCGCCAGCAAGAGGGCATCCTCATCGGCGAACACGGTCTGTGCCTCCTCAAAGGCAACGCCATGCTTCCGCTGATTCAGTCTGGCCTTGGCCGGATTCCACTCGAAGCGTAGCTCATCCACATGCCAATGTACATAGGAGATATGTACACTGCAATCCGTCGCACTGGCCGGCATAACGCGAATTGAACTGCAGGCGATCACTGCAGAGCACGGATTAGACTGCGCATTTCTGCAGTCCAATCCGGCGCGCGCAAAGTGCGTACGAGCATCGCAAGTACACGCCCATTCGGGAGTTACCGGCACCCGAAGCGCGCGACGTGTTCCGAATTGGGCTGCAGATATTGCAGTCTAACGTTCAGTCGCGCCGTGAACTTGAACTTGCCCCGTTTCGGTGGAGCCTCCATCTCTGTGTGAGAGGAGGAGTCCCTGAGGCCTCGTCGTTCTGCTGCCTGTCCGGCGGCTGATGGTGAGCAGATCATCGCCCTCGTTCGGGCTGGACGCAGTCCGTAAGCACCGGCGAACGAGTTCGTGCCGTCTGAGCAGACCCTTCGCAACTGCGGGTTGCCGGACCGGGCGGATCGTGGCGAGCGCCCCGAGGCGTTGACTACGGACGAGCGGGCGGCCTGGTTCGCGCGGGAGTCAGGGACAATCCCACCCGAGTCTTCGTGTTCGTGAGCGCGAATCAGGCCATCGCTCCAGTCGCGACGATGTGTCTCGTGTTCGGGGTGTCGGAGAGCGGGTACTATGCGTGACGGAAGCGTGGGCCGGCGGCGCGGGCGCAGCGCGATGTGGTGCTGGTCATCGCCATTCGTGCCGCGCACGAGCACTCGAACGGATCGTACGGGGCCGCGACGCAGCGCCGTGCCACCGACGTGGTCCATCACTCGGATCAAGGCTCGCAAGGCGCGATTCAATCGGTCGTCGCAACACCTTCAACCACGAGGTGTGTATGGGGCGACCCGCAGGATGGATGCAGGCATTGCCCGGTCGGGAAGCCATGCGCTCTCCAAACGCTGCTTCGCGACGCTCGAAGTCGAGGGCCTCGCACAACACCGCGTTGCGACGCACACCGAAGCGCGCCTGACCGTCTTCCGCTACATCGAACGCTGGTACAACCCGCATCGCCGGCACTCCGCCCTGGGGCAGCAGTCCCCGCTCGCCTTCGAGCGGTCACACGCCGTACAATCCATCGCCGCTTGAAACCCTCACCCCACTGGCTCTCCTGAAGCAGGTGAAGTTCAACCCAGGCTTACAGCGCTTGCCGTAGTGGGTCAGCTTGAGCGAGGGGTCAGGCAGCACTCGCGGCGGCTGTGTGGAGTGGTTCGGTCAGGTGAGCCCGGTTGGGCGGTGGAGCGTAGCTTTCAGGCCAGTACTCGACAAGCCGGGTGACCCTGCCGCCGGCGACCTGGAAGAATGAGATCGCTTCTGCGGCTTGTGTTCCGTCTGTGACGACGACATGCGTGACGACATCGGCGGATGAAGCGACCAACCGCTTGATGGTGAACCTCCACTCGCCGTGCGCAGGGTACTCCGAGTTCATGCGGACGAAGTTCTCGGGACCGCGTATGAGTTCGTTGGATTGGGGCCACTCGACAACGAAACCGTCGGCGAGTACCTGCTTGACTGAGGCGAAGTCGTTGGTCGCCATGAGGCGCCAGAACTCGAGAACGGTGTCTTCAGCTGTGTTCACGAGGACCTCGGTGCTTGTTCGTGTGTTGGCTAACGCTCAGGCTGACCTGCGGGCGCTTCGCCCGTCGGGTCGACCCTGAAGTGAGGAGGTCACTTGACGAGTGCGGAAGGTGCCACATCCGTCCGCCGCAGGCCAGCCTTCGCCATAGCATCTCGAACCGTTCCGTCGCGTTTGGATTGTTCGACGAATTGCTTCACAAACTCCGCTGCTGCAGGCCGGCCTTTGGGAGTCGCAACGGCGTGTTGCACCACCGTATACCGTCCCGGAAGTACCCGCGACCCAGGAAGCCTGCCGGAATACAGGCTGAGCATGTGAGCGTTCTCCGCGTAGGCATCGGCGCGCCCGGAACGGAGGACTTCGATGGCCGGGTCGGCTCCTCCGGGCACGCGAACGATCTCTGCGGCCTTCAGGCTTCGCGAGAAGAAGAGGTCTGGTGCGCTACGCTCCGGGACCGCGATCCTGACGCCGCGCTGGTCGGCGGCTTCGACGCTTTCCACCTTCGAGCCCGACAACACAAGATAGGTGTTATCAACCACCATGTACGGCGGCGAGAATTCAACATCCCTGGCGCGGGCCGGGTCGAATGCCAGGAACGCAATATCCCATTCGTTGCGGCCGACGCTTTGTACCAAGGCGGCCGGATTGGGATATCCCACGGGCTCAAAGGGAACCCCAAGGCGCTTCGCGAGGGCCTTGCCGAGGGCTATGGTGACGCCGCGCAGCTCGCCAGTCTGAGGGTCCTTCGTGACCAAGACCGGGTTGGAGAGGATGAGGCCGACACGCAGCTTCCCGGTGGCAGTCAGATCAGACCGCGCGGCGGGCGGCACGCTCTGCACCGATACGCAGCCGGCGAGAAGACCGAGTGCGACGACCGAGACCTGCCATCGGGGAGCCATGAGTCTCGCCATGTTCATTCTCCTGACGCGACGGTTCAGCTGCAGCGGCATGAAATGGCGCGAGCGAAGCGAGCAGACAATGGCTGCGCTGTCCCCTGCAATCGTTTGTTGGAGCTCATGCTAGAGATACCCTGAACTGAACCGCGTCGAGGACGCAAGACTCCCGAAGCGCACCTGAAAGCACAAACACCTTCGGCGCTTCGCGAAACTTGAATACTCGATAAAGTTTGAAATTCGCCGCTCGCTCTTCTGAGACAGCGACTTCTCGGTTGCTCGCGAAAAACGGAGTCATCGCACCAAAGCTGGTGGTCTTGACTTCAATGAGTCGGTCTCGGCCATCAAGGTCGAAGGAGTGGATGTCGTACCCAAGACCATCTCCGCGAGTCCTGGACACATGCTCGATACGTTCGGCCAGACGACGCTCCCCAGCCTCCCACAGGCGTCGATGCTCAACGTCGAGCGCGAACACCTCACCGGCGGCGCCAAGGGAAGCATTATTGGCCTCTCGCTCGAGGTAGTTGATCCCTCGGCGCGGCAGTGGATCTTTCCGCAGGCGCTCATAGGTTCGGCTTCGATCACGCTCCCTAATTGGGGCCGGTACGATCGTATCCGCTAGTGACTGAACGGCGGGCGCAACTCCAGCGGCAGCCTGTACGATTGCCTCTGCTGCGCGGGCCAGGCGTAGGTCGCCATCCAGCCGAGCAGACACCTCGTCCTTTAGCAGTTCTTGGTAGTTGCCTCGCGGTTTGTACCCGTCGATGTATGGAAAGCCAAGCTCAATGAGCACCGCACTGATGTTGGCGTGCTTGAACTCGATCGCGCCCGATGACCTCCCGCGGAGGACCTGCTGAAGGCGTCGGTTGTGATCCTTCTTGTTGTATGGCTCGCCCCGAAGCTCGTGGTCCAGCATCGCGAAATAGTCCGCGACGGTGGCTGCAACTTCCTCCGGAGACCAATCTTCAGCCACGATCGTGAATGATTGAGATGGCGGTGATGAGCTCTAACGTGGGCGTCTGTTGCGAGCGGACCGCGCAATCGGTCGCGTGGCGCGGATGGTCGGTCCGCTCGGCAACAGCAAGCACCGTTAGGCCCGCGCCACGCAGACGTTGCGTCGAAACAGCCCGCCGTGCAACAGAACGGTGACGGTCCGCACCCGAGTCGGACGTATGCTCGGCGCTCCCCGGTCCCGGAGCGCGCATGCCCGACGCGGCGCCGGCGACAGGTGGCGTCTACAAGCCCCGGCGCCCCCAGGCGTCGCCGCTCTTTCGGTTGGTGGCGGATCATCTGCACCGCCTGCAGACGGTCTACGATGACCGCTTCGCCCGCGAGTACGGCCCCTGGCGGCCCGTCGTCACGCAGGTCGCGGACAAGTTCCTCGCGTGTGGGATACTCGAGCACGGCTTCGCCCGCATCCGCTGCGACGACTGTGCGCACGAGTACCTGCTCGCGTTCTCGTGCAAGGGCCGCTATTTCTGCCCCAGCTGTCACGCCAAGCGGTTGGCGATCTGGACGCAGTGGCTGGACAGCACGCTGCTCGCGCCCGTGCCGCACCGGCAGGTGGTGCTGACCATCCCCAAGCGGCTGCGCGCCTACTGTCTCTACCGCCGCCGCCTGCTCGGCGAGATCGCCCGGGTCGCCGCCCGCACCGTCACGGTCGCCATTCGGACGCGGACCGGCGAGCGCGATCTCGCCGTCGGCATCGTGGCCTGCTTGCAG